>JAHDIN010000061.1 GCA_020630775.1 Saprospiraceae bacterium
AGCTCTTCTTTAAGGTCAGCCAAGTATTAGAAGAAAAACGAGGTTATCAAAGCACTGATACCAGAGAAGCCCCTTACCAAGGCGATCCAAATCGCGTATTCGTAAGATGGCGTAATACCTTTTCTAATAATTTGAGAATGGGTTTTATTTTAGAAAAAGACCCAGGAGAAGCCTTTAGCTCGGACAATGGCTTGACACAATTTGATTATCAAACCTTTCATGTTTATTTAAAGAACTATTCCTCATTTTTAAAGACTGTCGCATTAGGAGACTATACTGTAAGCATGGGACAGGGATTGATTGCACACAATAATTTTGGATCTGGTAAATCGGCATTGATTTCAAATGTAAAGCGCGGCGGTCAAGTTTTGAGACCTTACAATAGTCTGCGCGAATCAGAATTTCAAAGAGGCATAGGCGTAACGCTTGGCTTAACAGATAAAATTCAGACAACACTATTTGCTAGCCGAGCTAATCGAGATGGCAATGTGCTTAACAACGAAAATATAGACCCAGAAAACCCTTTGCCATCAGAATTTTCATCATTTCAAATAACAGGTAATCATAGAACCCTCAGTGAGATTGAAGACAAGAACGCCATTGGCATGCAAACCTATGGGGCGGTGGTATCCTATAGAGATAAGGGCTTTAAACTGTCATTAAACGGTATGGCTAATTTCTTCGATGGCAGTTTGAATCGTGGAGATCAGCTCTATAACCTATATCGCTTTGAAGGCGATCACCTCCATAATGCCAGCGTGGATGCATCCTATAGATTTAGGAATGTCAATTTTTTTGGAGAGAGTGCGTTGGCTTCAACTGGCGGATCAGCTCATGTCTATGGTGCCTTGGTTGGTCTCAGCAGAAGGTTGTCTAGTGTGCTGGTATATAGAAACTATGACAAAACCTATAATGCATTTCAACCAAATGCATTTGCCGAATCGGTAGTCGGCAATAATGAAAGAGGATTTTATACGGGTTTAATATTTAATATTTCTAGAAACTGGACGTTAAGGGGTTACTTCGATTTATGGGATCACCCTTGGTTAAAATTCGGGATCAGTAAACCTTCGTCAGGGAATGAATTTCTTGTGAGATTAGATTATGTAAAAAAACGAGACCACCTCATCTACTTACAATACACTCAAGAAAATAAAGAAGCAGACTATTCCTCATCATTCGCCATCAGACAAACTGGATTTCAACGTAGAGATCGTATTAGATTACACTTAGAGCATATTGTTAGTAAAGGATTCAAAATAAGATCGAGAGTTGAGTACTCAAGATTTGCCAATCCTATTGCTGTAGAAAATGGTTATCTCTTATATTTTGACGCTATCTATAATCCTGCGTTAATGCCCTTCTCGTTTTCTAGTCGTATCGCCTTCTTTGATACCGATGATTATAATTCCAGAATTTACGCCTTTGAAAATACTGTGCTTTATGAATTTACAATTCCACCCTATTTCGATCAAGGGATACGCTACTATTTAAATACAAGATTCGATTTCATCAAAAACCTCACGCTCGAATTTAGAATCGCCCGCTCCAAATTTACACGAGCCAATCAAATCAGAGATCCTGACTCTGTCTATTTTATTGATGCACTCAGTTCGGGTAATGAGAGAATTATTGGGAATACAAGGACTGAGGTGAAGATGCAGGTGAGGTGGGCGTTTTAAGTTGAAGGTGAAGATGAAGGTGAAGTTGAGGCAACAACGGTTAAAGATTAAAAAATAGAGGTCAAATGAGCTATTGTTAAACAGAAATAATAAAATTTCTAATTATTTTATCAGTCCATCTAGAATAGATTAAACAATTGACAATCAGGGCTATAGAAATAATTTCATTAACAAAAAGTCGTTCTATTCTTCAACTTCATCTTCAACTTCAACTTACCACCGCAGCGCTCCCCTCCCATTCTGCATAATAACATTGAAAGCCGGCAATTAATAACGTTTTCAAGAATTAACGATGAAGAATTTTTATATAACAATACTATCATTAGGGCTGCTTCTAGCAATTGGCTGTCGAAAGGAAGAAGTCATTATCGATGATCCCATTATCATCACAGAACCACCAACAGAATTAGAAGGGGCATTTTTTAGCGGACAAGTAATTAATAAAGACGGACAAGGCTACCAAGCTACAGTAGAAGTGTACCAAAATGGTGCATTACAAGGAGAAATAGAAACTACAGAGGAAGGTTTTTACAATACTGTAGATATAACATTAGAGGTGGGTCCACAAGTAACATTTGCGGTTAGAGAAGAAAATTTTATAGAAAAATATAGAAGATTAGAATCAGACGATATAGTATACAAGGATGTTGATTTGAAATTATTCTCTGCTGACAATAGTACATTAGGCATACCTGAAGAAGTTGAGAATCCTGGGTCATTGGAATTAGTTAAAGTTTTTGGGACGATTACTGATAAGTATGGTACGCCAGTATCTGGTGCAGCCGCAATAGTTGGGTACGATCCAATAATATTTATGGGGACGCTCAATATCAAGCATGTATTCGAACCAACGGATGAAAATGGCTACTTTGAAGTTCTCGTACCTCGAGAAAAAGAAGTATTCTTTTTGGGTGTCGTCGACGCTAGAGACGAAGCATACGAATGTTGGAATTTCTTAAATCAAAGAGATACGACTATAGTTTTTCCATTTGATAACCTAGGCGTAGTTCTAGAAGACACAGAGGTCATTGAAGATCCCAATTTGAGTTTTGAAAAAATTGACTACGAGGTTATCGGTCGTTTATTGGATTGCAATAATACTCCGGTTAGTGATGCAGAAATTAAAATCAAGGCTGAATATTTTATAGCAGGAGAATTGGTTAGAGAAACTTTTTTAACTCAAGAATTTGATGCTGATGGAAATTTTGAAATTCCATTTACCTTATGCGAAACACAAGAAGTAAAATTTGAGGTTGAAGCAAGACTAAGCAATGGATTTGGATACAAAGATTCATTTACCACATCCAATCAAGGCACTTTAAATCTAGACGTCATCAGAGCATGCGAAGATTTAAACATAAGGACGACAACACTTGACTTACAGATAGGTAATGATGTCGTATTGGATGATATCACATTTTTCCATCCTCAATTAGAAGCACCTTATTCAATAAATAGCACAACACTCATAGAGGGCGGATCGGTATTTCTATGGTTCGTTGAACCGCAAATCGGCGAAAATAGATTGGACTTTTTATCCATCGTCTCGCTAGGAAATGATAAATTACCATATGACTTTAGTTCTACTGAAATAAGGGCAGAAGTGACTGACATAAGTAATGGCTTTATAAATGCCGACTTATCGGGTGAGGTAGAAACTACAGAATTAGGCACACAGACGATCACTGGCCAATTAAGAATTAACATAAATTAGAATCCATTAGCACGCTCATACATAAATGTTTGCAAAACGATAGAGTTGCTCAAAAGGCGCTTTATCAGGAACACAAAGACAGATTGATGTCCATCGTGTACCGTTACATCAAGGATATTGAAATATCAAAAGATGTATTGCAAGAAACATTTGTCAAAATATTTACAAGCCTCGGAAACTTCGATTCCAATAAAGGTCAATTTAAAAGTTGGTCGGCAAGAATTGCAGTCAACGAGGCTTTACAACATCTTCGACGAAAGAAGATTATCAACACGGAAATCCATGAAAACTTAATCTTAGAAGACAAAGATCTACTCACCTCAATGACTGTAGAAGAGATCAAAATGACTATCGATAAAATGTCTGAAACAGACAGAGTGATTCTCAACTTGTTCTATTTTGATGAATATGATCATGAAGAAATTTCTAAAATGTTAGGCATTAAAAGGTCTTCTTCAAGATCTCAATTAGCAAGAGCTAGAAAACATTTGATTATGACTTGGAAGAAAATAAACGCTGTACCCACATTATGAATACGAATGACAAAATAAAGAATGCATTAGATGTCCAAGTTCCTGATTGGGATGACAATGAGGTATGGTTGGATATCGAATCAAGACTGGACAAAAAGTCTGACAAAGGATTTATGTGGATGTGGATTGGGCTCTTTTTTATCGTAGGTACTACGGCAGGATTATTAATTAATAGATCAGCTAATGAGAGCATTACAGAACTATCGGATGCCGCCACCATTACAAAGGAGTTAAACGTTAATCAAACCCAAGACATAAACTCTAAGGCCACTTCAATAGATTTAGCAAAAGGATTATCCCAATCAGAGAAAGAACAGACTGCAACCACAGAAAATAACAAATCAAAAAGTACAGCCGTAACGTCTGTTAATTCAGAATCGCCCATATCAAATACAGTAGCCAACACGAGTAGAAAATCCATAGAATTTATAAAACCAACAGCCGGCATTATTGAAACCCTAAATAATTATTCATCAAGCAATGCTTTAGACAAGACGGCTTATGCAACTGCAAAACAGAGTAATAGCTTAATTAACAATGAGGTAAAACTTAGTCCCAGATCAGTCTCTGCTTTTGAAATTCTACTATCGCCGCCTACTACTCAAGTCGAATCTAATACTTCATTGACGCTTGACTTGCCTTCCGTTACGCCTTATCCATCCATAGAACCACTTTCAAGTAACCATGCGATTGGAGGTGCTGAATGGTTGGTTATTACTGGCTACGGATTGACATCTAGAAACGTAGCCGGTCCCGAAGAATGGCTAGAACTTAAAAACAATAATGAGTCAATCAAAGAGACTGTAGAGTTGAATATTCTTTATTCATTGCCCCTTACAAAGCATCTATTTATTAACAGTGGGATTGGTATTCGAAAAACAGTTGAAATACTGGAATCAACAGAGACTCAAATTACTGAAACGACAGTGGCTTCTGATACTGCTTTAATTATTAATGCGACGCCAATTCCTGGTGAATTAAATCAGACGATTATTGAAAACACGCGCTTTTTAACCCCGAATAGATTTACATCTATTTCCATACCGATACAATTAAGATATCGCTTACCGTTGAATCATTTTTCTTTAGATTTTTGGGCGGGTGCAGATATAGATATGCTTACATTCAGAACAGGTAAAGCCATTGCAACTAATCTACAAGTTCAAGACATTCAGACTTTAGACGTGCTATACAACAACAATATTGGCTTAGCGCAACTTGAGATTGGTATTAATGGCGTTTACAACATAAATGACAATTGGTCAATTTTAGGAGGCATTCAATACACAAAAGGTATTCGAAATGCCTATGCTTTAGAAGGATACAGTTCTAAGTATGATGCTGTAGGATTGAATCTAGGAATGGGATTTAAGTTTTGATCTACTAAGGAATATCGAGCTATATAACAAATGACAAACTTGGATGTCCATGTTCAACATCCTCGATATGAATTTAAAGTCATGATGTTACTTCTTATCCGCCTCCCCTATTTCTTCACCAACATTTAATCCTCCCGCACCATTATTACATCCATCTATAAAACCATAAAATACAGCACCCATTTTAACTTCAAAACCTGGAAGTAAATTTATTTCTGTACCTGAATCATAATCCACATAGCCTGTAGATTCTATAATTTGATATGAGTCTAAGATGCCATCCGTCTCATAATCTGCAACACCCGCTTCTATTCCTGTAAGCGGCCCATATGATCCAGTTTGGTAATTGGGTGGCACTACATTAATTGTAATCGTATCTGAGAGAAGCGTTATACAACCATTAGCATCCTCTAATTCAGTAAAGTAATAAACAAAGCTGCCTCCTGCAATAGGATCATGATTAATTGTGACATTCCCATTATTATCGGTGGTGATAGAAGAAGCATTACTTCCATTCACATTATAATGAAGCATATATGGCGTTATTGAACCTGATGCTTGAATAGTAATTGGTGTCGCTGAAGCACCATGACAAACTGTAATATCCCCAGTAATGCTGGCAGTGGGGATATCTTTAGGTGTACAATACAAGCTGTATGTAAAGACGAAGTTTCCTGCAGAAGAACTATGTGTGAATGAATTACCAGAAAACGATATAGTCTCATTGGTCATTGTAAAATCATCATCTCCAGAATCATAACCACAATCACTGAATAAACCATCATCTTCAAATGTTGTGACATCTACTGTCAAAAAATTTTGTCCACACATATTGTTGCCAATGTCAATAATCATTGGATAGTAGCCACAAGTGCTATTGTTTAAAAATTCAGCTGGGCTTCCTGATTGACCATTAACATCAACTTCAAAAAAGAAACTACTTCCCGCTATTTCTATTACCCATTCTGCAGTAGAGTTGAAAAGTCCATCTGAAGTTGAGGGGAAGGAAATATTCGTAATTTCCATGGTGACTTCATAGCTTAATGAATCATCGCACACTTCGAATAATTCCAGCTCTACCGCTTCACATAAATCTATTGTTCCCCAGCCATGATCTGCATCTCGCGTCGGAAAATAATGAGCGGCACGCATCATTCTATCAAGAATTTGAGACTTATTCATCGACAAATCATCACTCCAAATTAAAGCAGCATGCCCAGCAGTTGTAGCTGTCGCACAAGACGAACCTCCAACATAAGAAATCTCTAAATCTGGTTCACCTAATGTGACGCCATGTCTTGAAGCATTGGATGTCTTTTCCATTTCAACCACAAAATCCACTTCAGGTCCATCGTGACATGCATCACATCGTGTAAATGGTGCATTACCTTCTTTTATTCCAGTTACAGCAATAGTTTCGTTCATGTATGCAGGAAAAATAACTCCATATCCAGACGTCCAATAGGTTGAGGTGCCTGCAGCTGCAAAAATTAAAACACCTTTGCCTTCAGCATAAATAACTGCATCAGCAACAGTATAACTGTAGCTAATATCCCCTAAGGAAATACTGACAATATGCACGGTTGTATCAGCTGCATGATATAATGATTCTGCCACACCATCTTTTTCTGATGCCGTATTGATGACAACATCTTCAGTTGCTCTATACGAAATCAAGTTAGCTTGATAAGCGGCGCCACAAACTGTATTGTCAAATCCTTTGGGTGCCGTAGCCAATCCAGACATAGATGTACCATGACCACATTGATCTTCCCAACCATCATAAGCACCACCAGGAGTAGGCGCAAAAAACCCATACTTTGAAACAGTTCGGCCTGCTGATTCGCCTTCATCAAAATCACCATTTAGTTTACTTTGAGTCGGAGAAATTCCAGTATCAATAATCGCTAGGTTTACGCCAGACCCTTTATTGCACTTTGGCCAAGCATTGATTATGTTATGATTGATATTGTGCCATGAAATGACCGACGCCGGAGTTGTAGCTGTCGTATCTGTTGCATCAATAGGCGTATTGACGGGACTGCAACCTGAAGTACTTTTATAATTATCTCTCCCAATTTGATAGCTTAGAGGCTCTATGTATCGAATACAATCTAACGCCTTTAACTTGGCTATTAAACTGTAGTCGTCAATTCTACAAAATACATTGGGTCTTTTTCTTTCAGAGCCCCAAGGGAAGATGTATGCTTCAGAATAGTTTTCGCCATAGTGCTCTCTGATTATGTTTAGAATTTTTGAACGCTGGACGTTCCATTCATCAGTATCAAACGCACTTTTATGTAAATCATTTAATGTCCAATTTGGAATATCAGGTTTAAACCCGATGCTTATCAATGAATCACTCGCAACTGCAGCACTAAATGCTATGGAGTCACTATATGCATTCCAATCGAAAGGTTTCTGATGTTCTTCCAGTTGCTGAATCACAAAATCATCCAACTCATTTTTATCTAAGAATACTTTTTTTTGCCCAGATATGGAGCTAACAGAGAATAGACAAACTATAAAAGCAATGAATGTGAATTGCATCTTCATTTTAAGCGAATTATTCAAATATACATGCTTGGGGTTAAGTTAAGTGGCGACAACCACCTACTCTTCTTAGTAAGATATTAAAATAATTCCGAAAAGATGTATTTCTTTTAGTTATGAATAAATGGGTACAGAGCACCTACATCTCTTCGCTGTAAATGAGGTACTTGTCTCTGACAGATTTAAAATGATCAAGACCTGCTTGCCAACTCTCTCTTATCTCAGATTCAGACTTACCTGCTAAGATCATTTTCTTCAACTTATCCGTTCCTGCAAGCAAATCAAAGAACACATCCTTATTGAAGAATTCAAAATCAAATTCTTTAGACATATCATAGAAGTAAAGCAAATAAGTGAGGTCTAATTTATCTTTTCGCGGAAGTTTATTTCTCAAGTCCAAACCATAGCAGGTTTCAAATTGATGCTTAGGATGTTTAGCGCCTTCAGTAGGTTTCGGTTCAAATTTAAATGTCACATCCATAGCTTGAGGATGACCTATAGCCTGAAAAGGGAATGCCGTGCCTCTACCGACGGACAATGTCGTCCCTTCAAAAAAGCATAAACTAGGATAATGCCCCACAGCCATTGCATTGGGCAAATTAGGTGATGGCTTGATAGGCAAAACATAACTCATGTTATGATTATAATTTTTACAAGGGATCACTTTCAAATCACATTTTACACCATCTTTTAACCATTTTTCGCCATTAATCATTTGAGCATACTCTCCTATCGTCATACCGTATACAACTGGGACAGGATGCAGGCCTACATAACTAGAAAATGAGGGTTCTAATACAGGTCCATCGACGTAATGCGCATTGGGATTAGGACGATCTAAAACGATGACTTTAATATTATTTTCTGCTGCTGCCTCCATGATGTAATGCAGTGTCGATAAGTAGGTATAAAAACGCACGCCCACATCTTGAATATCAAAAAGAATAATATCAACACCTTTCAAATCTTGAGCAGATGGTTTTTTCTTTTTGCCATACAGGCTGATGATATCTAAACCTGTTTTCGAATCTTTTCCATCATTGATTTTTTCGCCAGCATCAGCTTTACCTCTAAAACCATGCTCTGGTGCAAATATTTTTGAGACGGTAACGCCCATTGACAATAGCACATCCACGAGATGTTTTTTACTTACATGACTTGATTGATTTACCACCATAGCCACATTTTTGAAGGCGATATCCTCTATATAATCTTCTACGCTTTCTGCACCTACTATAATCCTTCCATCATCATTCTTATCTGGATTGGTGACTTGTGGCAGTTCAGATTTGCAAGCTAAAAGCAATAAAGCCGATAAAATGTATCGCATGAGTAACATTTTATCAAAGTTAGAAAACTGAGTGATGATATACATGTAAATTATTTCTCATATTTACATCGCAAAGACTTTGCCTAAGTTTTTGAATATGAGTCGACAAAAATATGCAGTTGTAGATATCGAAACCACTGGTGGCATTCCCAAAAGGGATAAAATCACTGAAATTGCTGTCATTATTTATGATGGGAAAGAAATTATAGACGAATTTCAATCACTTGTCAACCCCGAAAGGTCCATTCCCCCTCATATTACCCGAATTACAGGCATTACCAATGAAATGGTGGAGGATGCACCTAAATTTTATGAGATTGCCAAGGATGTGATCGATATCCTAGAAAACAGCATATTCGTTGCCCATAATGTCAGATTTGATTATCAATTTATTCGTGAAGAATTCAGAAGCCTAGGGTTTACATTCACAAAAAGAAAACTCTGTTCTGTCCGTTTATCTCGAAAAGCTTTTCCTGGTTTACGATCTTATGCATTAGGGAGTCTTATTAAGTATTTCAAAATTGAGGTTAATAATAGACACCGGGCTTATGATGATGCATGGGCAACAACCATTATACTAGGTAAGATTTTAGACTTACAGACAACAAAGAAAGAAGTGAGTGATATGGTCCGTGAGGGCATTAAGCTCACTAAACTCCCCCAAGGCATCACACCTGAGATGGTAGAGTCTTTACCCGAAAGCTGTGGTGTATACTACATGTCTGATGACTCAGGTCGCGTGATATATATTGGCAAAAGCATCAATATCCAAGAACGCATCAAACAACATTTTTCCAAAGATCATACAAAAGCCAACAAACTACTTAGAAAAGTAGCTGATATCTCTTACGAACTTACAGGCAACGAACTCGCCTCTCTTATAAAGGAATCATATGAGATAAAACAAGTAATGCCTGAGGTCAATAAGATTCAAAAGAACAGACATTACGCTTATGCCATTGTGAAAGCCGAAGACAAATCGGGCTATTTCAAATACGATGTTGTAAAAGCAGACAAAACAGAATCGGCCCTTTCATATTACAACTCTAGAAAAAGCGCTTTGAGACATATCGAACAAATTACTGAAGTGCATGGCTTATGTATGAAAGTCAATGGGTTGGACAAAGGACAGACAAGTTGCTTTAATTACGGCATTGACAAATGCATGGGTGCGTGTATAGGCGATGAGTTTCCTATCACCTACAATGAACGATTTGAGTACAGCATGGAATCCATTAACCGTATCTTTGAAGAAAACTTTATTATTTTGGATGAAGGACGCCATAAGGACGAACGATGTGTATTTTTAGTGGAAGATGGGCATTTCCAAGGCTACGGATATATTGAGATAGATTTAGAAAGTTACGGCATTGAAGAACTTAAAGAGAGTGTCCATTACCGAAAGCTTAATCCTGAAGCTGACCTTATATTAAGAAATCATATGTGGAGCCATCCTGGCTTGACAATAAAATACTTTTAAGATGAAAATGATTGTAATAATAACTTTTGCAATAATAGGATTGCTTTCGAGCTCCTGTACCGCTCAAAAAAACATACTAGACTCAGAAATTGATATGGATCTGCCATACGCATTCATACCAGAATATGATAGCATAATCACGCAAGGTAAAATATTGGCACGAATGGTAGATGGTTTGGGCTACAGATATTACTGGGCTACTGAAGGCATAGGTGATACTGTTTTAAATTATAAGGCCAGTGAAGATTCAAGAGAAAACATGGGCACGCTTGAACATCTACATGGTCTTTCAGAAGTCATTAAAAATTTCTTTATTGGCGAACCTAACATACGTCCTCGACCAGAATTAAATCTTAGTTGGGAAGCCTTACGTAAAGAAACATTGCTCAATATTAAGACAGCAAGCGATAAAGCCAAAAGTCTTACAGATGAAGAAATTGCACAATTATCAATGGTCTTTAAGAGAGGCGACAACGCATCCGCTTATCCCATTTGGAATACATTAAATGGCCCATTAGCAGATGCCATTTATCACGTTGGACAAATTGTATATAACCGAAGAGCCGCGGGCAACCCCTTAGACCCAAGAGTCAATGTATTCATGGGTAGAAATAGAGAATAATATTTGTGCGTTTAACATTTGATTCATTAATAATAGAGGGCGATAAAAAAGAGGTCCTTACATCAGATTTAATTGCTGCTTTTACTGTAGCGGTGATGATCATACCACAGGCGATGGCTTATGCTGTATTGGCTGGATTCCCACCCATATATGGATTATATACTTGTTTGCTACCGCTAGCCATTTACCCACTGATTGGTAAGTCAAAATTTCTTTCAGTAGGTCCTGTTGCTATCTTATCGGTTATCCTATTATCGGGACTTGCAGAATTCGCAGAACCTCAAACTGCAGAATACATTAAGATTGGCATTTTCGTAGGCTTAGTAGCAGGTATGATGCAAGTACTATTTGCCATTTTCAGATTAGGATTCCTTGTCAACTTCCTATCCCAGCCTGTTTTGACAGGGTTCATTTCTGCGGCTGCATTAATTATCATTTCGAGTCAGCTCAAGCATTTTTTTGGCCTAGAAGTAGAACGCAGCCAGACTGCTATGGGCATGTTTACCAATGTCTGCAAGGACATTAATAACTGTGATCTATGGAGCATGATTATTTGCGGTACAGCAATAGTAGGTATGTTATTTCTAAAAAAGGTAAAAAAGAGCTTTCCATCAGCACTCTTCATTTTAGTATTAGCGAGTGTACTTGTACATTTTTTAAAACTTGATTCAGTCAAATTAATTGGTTCAGTACCCAGTGGTTTACCAAGCTTTTATGATCCATTACAACTAGACAAGGCATTGATGATCTCCTTATTGCCATTATGTTTTGTCATTGCTCTCATCAGTTTTATCGAAAGCTATGCCATAGCCAAAGCCTTGGGCAGCAGGCATGGCGTGCATCGATACGACTCCAATAAAGAAACTTTAGCCCTAGGTGTATCAAAAATATTTGGCGCATTTTTTCAATCCATGCCTAGCACCGGTAGCTTTTCTAGAAGTGCCGTCAATGAATCCTCAGGTGCCAAATCAGGATGGTCATCCATCTTCGCAGCCATATTAGTAGTCATTGCTTTACTCTTTTTAACAAAGCTATTCTACTATATCCCCTATCCCATATTAGCAGCTATCATCATAGCGTCAGTCATCAAACTGGTAGACATTAAAGAAATGCGTTATCTCTACGCCACCGACAGATCTGACTTTTGGTTAATGTTGATTACTTTCTTCAGCACCTTATTAATGGGTATCCAATTAGGCATTTTTACAGGCCTTATCCTTTCGTTTATTTTGATCTTAAGAAAGGTTTCCAAGCCCGAAACAGCTATCCTTGGAGAGATTGACTCTGGCATATACAAGAATATCGACAGATTCGGCGACGCCTATACCAATGATCATGTACTTATATTCAGATACGATGATGATATATTCTTCGGTAATGCCGATCACTTCTATGACTCTGTCACCAATGCATTAAAAGCAAAGCCATCGGCTACACATTTGATACTAGATATGTCTTCAGTGTCTAACATCGACAGCACAGGCGTAAAAAACTTCAAGATCCTTATCCATATGTTACGCAAAGCTCATATCAAGCTCCATTTATCTGGACCTAAAGGCATTCTCAGAGACCGTTTAGATTTAGAAGGTATTAGAGCTTCAGAGTGGATACGCTTTCATTTGCGGATTGAGAAGGCGATGGAGGAGATTGGCGGGTAGGTTTTCTCGGTGGCTCGGTGGCTCGGTTTGCCTTTAGTATTGTAATAGAATCAAAATTAAGATATTACAATAATCATCATGTATA
>JAHDIN010000018.1 GCA_020630775.1 Saprospiraceae bacterium
CTGTAGAACCTACAGATACCAATCTCACTAAACCAAAGTCAATAGTCATATCACCATTGTCATCTCTAGCCGCGTCTTTTGAGCCATTAGAACCAGGCTCATTTGTAGGCTCTGTATTAGGTTGAAGATTAAATACATTAGATACGATTAGACCATCTGTTAGGCCGTCACCATCAGTATCTTGTTGTGTACCGTTATCATTTCCGTCTACTTGATCATCATTAGAAGCATCAGTAGTTGAAGAAACAGGAGCGGAATCCGGCGCTTCAAAAGAAATGTAATAATCTCCAGGTAATAAATTATCAAATAAGTAAGACCCATCAGCAGTCGTTGTTGTAGTTGCTACTAATTCGTCAGTAGCTGCATCAAACAATGAAAGTGTTACAGTCTTTCCTTTAGAATCCAAACCAGCTTCATCAGCATCTTGAATACCATTATTATTATCATCTAAGAATACAGTTGAACCAACGCTAGATAATTGAACTAGACCGAAGTCAATAGTCATATCACCATTGTCGTCATCTGCACCATCTTTTCCACCATTAGAACCTGACTCATTTGTAGGCTCTGTATCTGGTGTTAAGTTGAATACATTAGATGTGATCATACCATCAGTAAGGCCATCACCATCTGTATCTTGTTGCGTACCGTTATCATTACCATCCACCTGATCATCTGCTGAAGCATCTGTAGTAGATGAAACTGGAGCAGATTCAGGAGCCATGAATTGGATAAAGTAATCACCAGGTAATAAGTCATCGAATAAGTAACTACCATCAGTAGTCGTCTGTGTTGTTGCTACCACATTTCCTGTAGCTGCGTCAACCAATTCTAAAACAATTGACTTTCCTTTTGCATCAGCACCTAACTCACCATTATCTTGGATACCATTGTTATTATCATCAAACCAAACAGTAGATCCAACACTTACAGTTCTTACTAAACCGAAGTCAATAGTCATATCACCATTGTCATCATCACCAGCATCTTTTCCACCATTAGTTCCAGGCTCATTTGTAGGCTCTGTATCTGGTGTTAAGTTAAATACCGGAGAAGTAATTAGACCATCAGTAAGGCCATCACCATCTGTATCCACTTGACTACCGTTATCATCACCATCTACTTGATCATCATTTGTATTTGTAGTAGTTGATGAAATCGGCGCAGAATCAGGAGCTACAAATTCAATGTAGTAATCACCTGGAAGAAGATTGTCAAATAGGTAACTTCCATCAGCACTAGTTGAAGTCGTTGCCACCAATGAATTATCATCAGCATCATACAACTCTAAAGTGATTGTTTTACCTTTTGAATCAACACCTTCTTCACCAGCATCTTGGATACCGTTATTATTATCATCAAACCAAACTGTAGAACCAACACTTACCAATCTTACTAAACCAAAATCCACAGTCATATCGCCGTTTTCATCGTTTGATCCGTCTTTACCGCCATTTGTTCCTGGCTCTCCTGTAGGCTCATCATCAGCTCTTAAAGTAATAACGGGAGAAGTGATTAAGCCATCAGTTAGACCATCACCATCTGTATCTTGCTGAATACCATTATCATCACCATCTACTTGATCATCACTATCATTTGTTGTAGTAGATGAAACAGGAGCAGAGTCTGGAGCATCAAATTGAACGATGTACTCACCTGGCACTAAGTTTTCAAACAAGTAACTACCATTAGTAGTAGTCTGGGTAGTTTGAACAACCTGTCCAGTTCTTACATCGATTAATTCAAGTGTAACAGTTTTACCTTTTGAATCAACACCCTCTTCACCAGCATCTTGGATACCGTTATCATTATCATCATACCAAACTGTAGAACCAATAGACATTAATGGAACTAAACCGAAATCGATTGTTACGTCACCATTATTATCATCTGCAGAATCTAAGTCAGATTTCTTCTCAGTTTCGATAGGTTCTTGATTATCCATCAAAGTGATAACTGGAGAAGTAATAACACCATCTGTTACACCATCGCCATTCGTATCTTGTTGGATACCGTTGTCATCACCATCAACTTGATCATCGTTTGTACTTGTAGTAGTTGATGAAACAGGTAAGCTGCTAGGAGCAATAAATTCAACGTAGTAATCTCCTTCATCAAGGTTATCGAAGTAGTAACTTCCATTATCACTTGAAGTAGTAGACCTTACGAATGTACCGTCAGCTCTATATAAATCAACTTGTACTGCTTTTCCTTTTAATCCAAGAGATTGCTCTCCTTGATCTTGGAAACCATTGTTGTTATTATCAGTGTATAAAACACCACCAATACTTACACATGGTAATTCGCAGAAAGTCTCTGTAGCTGTTGTTTGATTTCCTGTACAGTCAGTTGCTGTCCAAGTTCTTGTCGTACATCTTCCATCAACTGTATCAACGAAAGTTAACTCAACATCATCATCACAGTTATCAGAAGTTGTAGGTTGGCTGAAATTAGGAGCAGCGTCAGTATTACAATTGTGATTTCCACCTTGTCCAACACCTAAGATTTCAGGAGCCTCAGTATCTTCTATTTGCCATACTTGAGTAACGAAAGTTTCGTTACCAGAGCAATCTTCAATTTTATACGTTCTTGTTACAGTTTCAGGTCCTCCATTACATTGTACTGAAGTGATATCATCTGAAACAAAAGAAACCGTCACTGCATCAAGACAGTTGTCATCTAAATTGATAACTTCTGAAATGTCTGAAGCAGGAAGGTCATCAAAGCACTGAAGAGGAGAAGTAGGTTTTGTTTCACCAGTTGGAGGTGTCACATCCTCAATTGAAATTGTTTGAACAACTTCAGTTGTATTACCAGCACAGTCTTTGATTTGATATGTCCTTCTGATTCTTGAAGGATCAGCGTCTCCGCCGTCACAATCAAGTTGTGTCACATCATCTCTTAACCAAGTTACTTCGAGATCATTATTGATGTCACAGTTATCAGATAAATTACTTACGAGAGAAGGATCCGGATCAGGTATTTCATTGAAACACTCGAAGTTTAAGTCAGCAGGTGCACTACCTTGTGGAGGTGTTACATCTTCGACATTAATTTTTTGAACAACCGTAGAACTGTTACCGGCACAGTCCTCGATTTGATATGTTCTATTAACGGTAACTTTTGCACCATCACACACAGCACTAGTCACATCATCACTAACCCAAGTTACTGTTAAAGCTCCTTCACAATTATCAGCTTCATCACTTACTACATTTGGATTTGGAGCAGGGATATCGCTGAAACATTCTACATTAATATCAGAAGGATTTGAAGCTGTAGGCGCAGTCGTATCATCAACAGTAATTGTTTGTTGTACGTTTATTGAATTACCACATGCATCTTCTACTTTATAAGTTCTTGTCACAACTGTTGGATCTTGACCTCCATCACAAGGAACAGAAGTTACATCATCACTTACGAAAGTTACAGTTGGTGTAGAACAATTATCATTTTCATCTGTCACCACATTTGGATTTGGTGCAGGGATATCACTAAAACACTGTACATTAATCGCTGCAGGATTACTTGCAGTTGGATTAACATCATCTTTTACATTAATCACCTGTGTCTCAGAAACTGAATTATTACAATCATCAGTAGCTGTCCATGTTCTTGTGATCGTATAATCACATGGTTCATTTCCAGTTATAGTTTCTGTGAAATCCGTTTGTACGTTACAGTTATCGCTTGCTGATACATTATAATCATCTGGATAAGCTGGCACATCGAAAGGACATTTTACATTTTCGTTTGCAGGAACTCCTGTTATTACAGGGTTTTCATTATCTACAATTGTAATTTTTTGACTACATGATACAGTAATTGGTGTTGTTGTAGAACTTGCACAACAAGCATTTACTGTAAATTCGTCAATCTCCCAAATATTTTGGTCATCGTCTTTAGAGTCGAATGAAGGTGCATAACCTAATAATTCGAATTTAAATTGCGTAGCACCATTGTATGCAAAATCGGAATCGCTAGAAAAATCAAAACATTCCTGCGTCCATCCTGAAGTTGTATTGTTATTTGTAGACTTGAAAATTTCAGTACCGTTTTTCAATACTCTAATACCATACTTTGATGGTGGGTAGTTAGTTCCGAAGTTTTCATTAGTGGTTATTGCTCTTTCATAGAAGCAGAACTCTGTTAATTGGCCACTATCTCCATTGCTGAAGTTTAATGTAAACTCAGTAGCATCGCTATCATTATTAACAAAACTTCCAGAATCTTGACCACCTACACATGCCGCAGATTCAGGAGTACCTAATGCACCTTGCACACAAGAACTTTTGCCGTCTTTAGTAACATTTCCAGGATGGAAATTCGGAGAACAACTTAAGAAAGGTGTGCTTATAGCTGGAACTCCATTTCCAGATAAAGGATTACCACCAAAGTCTCCACATAGGTTACCCGTCTTAGGACCAGTAAAGTCCCAATAGGCAATAGTTTGCGGAAAGCAAGAGTTAGTCGTTGCCTCTCCAGTTGCCATCCAAGTCCTCGTTATTGTTTGAGGACAGCTATTACTATTGTAAAGATCATCAAAAGTAATAGTTGGATTATCACAATTATTACCATTAACTGTTGCATATCCTGTATTTGCTGGATCACCTGATTCATCACAATTAATTGTGATATCTGCAGGACAAGTAATATTACATTCTGGAGTTAAGTCTTCTTTACAGAAACAAACACCAGAAGGCAGTACACTTTGTGCACCACCGCAATCACATCCTGTATGTACAATTTTAAATTGGTCAGCACCATTTTGCAAGTTAACGGTTCCTAAAGAACCAGTTACCCAAGCATAGTCTTGACCTTCAGGCACATCTGCAGTAGAGCCTGACTCTGCTACTTTAGTCCCATTTTTATAAAATTCAATTTTCCAAATTTCACATGGCTGATTTCTAGAGGCTCTGCCTACATATCCATCAGCTGAAACATACTCAGGTATGTTTACATTCATATTCCCGCTATGAAAAATAGCAGGTAAGTCAATTAAATGTGTTTCTGTCTTTCCACCGCAGAGTAATTTACAACCTGATTCATAACTACCATTAACTAGTTGAATGTTAGCATCCCAATTATAGGAGTCAGGACAAGCGCAAGTAGTCTTTGGAGGTAGCTGAACATTACTACTGCAATAAGTTGGATTGAGATTCCAAACCACTTTCTTTGTACAATCTGTTTTGGTAAAGTGCTCATCATAGACCATATCAGCACCCCACTTACAATTAGTAGCTCTGTACATAGCTCCTTTAAAAACATCTTGAACTATAAAATTTTGCCCAGGCTGTATAGTCGTTAGATATACATCCCCAGAGGGCAGCCATTCGTAAATACAAGTTTCACAACTACCGTTGTTTTCTATACGTACGTCTTCTCGACATACATTACAATAGTTTGTATTTACACTAAATGCCTGATCAGCACAACCAGACACCATGTAATGGTGATCAAACTCCAAATTACTCCAGTCCTGGGCGTTAGTATTGATTACTCGATACTTTTCACCATCAGCGGCTGCAGTAAATGTTTTCACTTTGTAAGCATCTATCTGATCCAGATAGACATCTCCTTTTGGCAGCCAATGATAAACAAGGACTGGGCAAGGACCATCATTATTAATTCTAACCCTAGGGTTACAATCATCTTCAGAAGTTGAGGCCTGAAGATCAAATGATGACATAGCCATAAAGGAGAAAATCATCAATAATAGACCACCCAGGTTTAAAGTGGACTTCATTGATGATGAAAAATTGGTTTGGCAACAATCGCCAACGTCATTTAAATTTTTCATTCTCGTGTAAAATTTTCTCAACAAAAAGGTTTTTAATGTAATAAGACAGAAAATGGAGTTTTGTCCTTACCTCTTTAGGCATGGACTTTATATGGTTTAATTAACTTCTAAATACCTTATTGAGTAAAATGGAAATAATAATGATTGCCTAAGAGATGAGATACAGATGTAGGCATGCTTCACCACAAGGTTCACATGATGAATCATAGCATAAATCGGTTTCGTAATTCTCATTCAAAGGTTTTGAACTAATGACATTGGTCATCAATTCGATTCGCAATTTGCATTTTATTCACTTCTTGTGACTCAAATATTGAGTCAAGTAGCGTTTATTAAAATAGCTTTGTAAAGTAGTTGTCAAGACAATTTTTAAAATGTAAAGTAGACTACATAAAAAAGTCTCTAATTGCAATCAGACTGGTAAGTGGTTATGGGTAGAGATGGTTAACCTCCAATAATCAGACAAGTATTTAAAGGCTGACCCCTACTCGTTTAAGCATTTAAAATAAAAAACCCCCGATTTAAATTAACCGGAGGTTGCTTATTGTTAGTAGATCTATTGCGTCTTTAAAAGACTCGGTTTCATTCTCATTATAGCACTATTGAAGCGCTATTATTAAGACATATTTTTGAGGAGTCACCCCTATGAAAATGTAAACTATTTTACATTTTTATTTTCATATGTGTATTATACTCAGCTAGAACACCATACGAAACACATAAACACACGAAAAAAAAAATAGCCCCCTCAATGAGGAGGCTTTATTACTTTAACACTTAATTATTCTATCGTATTTAAGAATGATATTCATTCTCTCTTATTATAGAGACAGGATAAATTTATTCTACCCCTATCCTTTTTTGAAAATTATAATCCTAACACTTCAATGCCTTGATTAAAAACTACATCAATTGGAATACCTTCATTTGCTAGTTTATCAAGATCACCTTTTAATTGGTCTTTTATTAAGCCGTAGTTATTAACTAATTTATCTACTTCGGTATAATTTCCATCACCTTGAAGTGTCAATATAATCTCTGAAAGATCATACATTGCTTTTTCTAGATTTTCCTTATTCACTGTGTAAAGGCCTTTTTCATTTCTGGTGAAAGCACCTTTTTCATCGAAGAAATTGAATCGAATCATATTGGCTTTTCCATGCGCACTAGAAGCACCAAACCTTACTGATCGAAATATACTTGTCATGAAAGTCACATAATAATCCATAAGATCTTCTTTCAACTCTCCCCTATCATGTAATTGCTTAATCATGTATAAGCCTAACATATCAGCTTTGCCTTCTTCTATTGCTGAGGCATGATTTTTAAGGGCCTTTCGAACTGTACCTTTGTTATTAATTGTATTCTTGATGCCTAGACCATGTGCAACTTCATGAAACATAGTATTTGAAAAAAAGGCATCAAAAGTGATATGTTTTCTTTGTTCTGGATCGATCAATTCTTCAGAAATAGGCATTAAGATTTTATCAAATTTAGCCTTCATGGCATTTTTCAACTGCAATCTTCTAGTGCCTTTAGCTAATTGTACCTTTTCATCATTTGGTAAATTAATGGCAATTGTTTTACTACCGGCATTACAGTCCCCAGAATAATAAATTACATCGTAAGCATTTAATTCAGTATCTCTGCCTGGTTCTTCTTGTTTGTATTTGTCTGAAACTGGCAATCCTGCTTGAAGGTCAGGTAGAAAAGCTGCGTACTTCTCCAATCTTTTGCTCCAATCCATATCTTTTACCAAAACATAAGCTTCATGAGCTGCTTTATATCCAAATAACTGGTCTTCATAAGTTTCTATTGGACCAATAACGACATCGATATGATTATCCTTCATGTCTAGCCACGCCATATCGCTTTTTTGATACTTATCATCTAAAAGTGCTTGAGCCCTTAGGTTAAGATATTTTGTAAGCGCCTGATTATCAGATAATTTAGCCGCTTCTTTTAATAGTTTTGAAGCCTTTTTAGTCTGGTTGATGAATTGTTTGTAGTAAGGCACTTCTATTAATGTACCATCTGCGCCTCTTCTAATGAATGTATATAAGCTGTCTTTTCCAGGATAATCCCAAGACTCAAATTCTTCCTTAGTCATGTCCTTTGGGTAATAATTAGCTCCTAAAGGTTTTTCGCCAACGCCATCAACAAATGGCTTATTCCCATTAAGCCTATCCCAAGGTCCATAATTAATATCAGCAAATATTTGCGTTGGCTTATCATCGATTTTTGATAGCAATTCATTTCTTGAGCCATAGGACTCATACCAAAACAATTCATTCATAATCTGACCAGCCTCAATTAATTTGGTGATAAGCTTTTTCTCAGATTCACTTAACTTAGTTAAGTCTGTCTTCAACGTAAAGGGAATATACTTAGATAGTAATTTCGAATTTCCATGAGTTTTGTAGACTGCGTTGAAATCTAAATTGGCGTCCTCAATGACTTTTGATTGGCCATCTCCGGATTTAACGATGACGCCCTCAGATTGATTTTGGCAAGCCAATAGAGAACAGACAAATAGAGTTGTGAATATCAAATATTTAAACATTAATTTATGCTTTTCGTTATTGTAATGAAGTTAGAAGCGCATTAAGCTTATTCTAATTATTTTAATATACAATATAAATAAATCCACTGGTTCTCCCATTGGAATCAACGAAATTGAATAAATAGAATTTCAATTTTGCCATTGCTTAATTTAATGTATACCTAAACTAATCTTATGAAAAAAACTTTGGTCATTGGTGCTTCAACCACATCCACTCGGTATGCTCATCAAGCTGTTAAAAGATTGGTAAAAGCTGGCATAGAAGCTATCGCTTTAGGTAAAAATCCCGGTAAAATTGGCGATATCGAAATAGAAACTCAATACAGAGACTTTGAAAACATACACACAGTTAGCATTTACATAAGAGAGGAATTACAAGATACGCTGTTCAAATACTTTAAGCGTCTCCAACCGCAAAGAGTCATTTTCAATCCTGGTGCTGAAAACGCCATTTTAAAATCGCAGTTAGAAAAAAATGGAATAGAATGCTTGAATGCGTGTACCTTGGTGATGTTAAGCACAGGAAGTTTTTAACCCTGACTATGCATTAGAAAATCTAACCATAACGGAGCTTCTAACCCTTAATCCGGTTTTAAGCCAAGCCTCTTCGTTTAATTTCAGCTGAAATTTGAGACAGCTCTCTGCTCATATCGCCCGTAACAGAGGTATTCTCTTTAGCTCTTCTTATTAGGTATGGAATCACTTCATCTAATGGACCATAAGGCACATATTTCGCCACATTATAACCTGCTTGAGCCAAGTTAAAAGTGATGTTATCACTCATGCCCAAAAGTTGACAGAAATTAAGGTGTGGGTGATTCCGTTCTATTTGGTTGTCTTCAATCAATTTTGCTTGAAGTAAGTTGCTTTTTTCATTGTGAGAGGCACAAACAGAAGCAATTTTATCGTGGTGATTAACGCAGAATTCTAAACCCGAATTATACATCTTATCAGTTGCCTCTTTGCTGGGATTTATAACTGTAGGTATACCCTTCTCTTCGGCATAATTATTTTCTTTTTCCATGTAAGCACCCCTTACCAATTTCGCACCAAGCATATAATTACGCTCTTGAGATTTTTCAAAAGATGCTTTCAAATAATCTAACTTGTCATGTCGGTATAGTTGGAAAGTATTGTACACAATTACAGAAGACTTATTGTAAGACTCCATCATTTGTTCTACCAAATTATCCATTGCAATTTGCATCCAACTTTCTTCTGCGTCTACCATAATACCGACCTTTAAATCATGGGCCCGCTTGCAAATGGTATCTAATCTTCTAAACAATTGTTTTTCCTGATAAGATTCACCCTCTGAAAGACTTTGACCTTTTTGAATTTTGATAAGTAAATCATTATCTGCTAATCCAGTTATTTTTGTGCTCACTACAGGCACTGAGCTATTAGAAGCGGCTAACTCTATGGCCTTAGTCGTCTCTTTGACTACCTCGTCTAAATCTTGCTCGTCAGTTTTTGACTCAGCGCCATAATCTAAAATGGTTAAGGTATTATATCGGTATAGGAGATCTATGGATTTTTGGGTATCCAATAAATTTTCGCCACCTACAAATTGCTTAAATATCGTTCTCTTAACTGCGGGTTTTACGAGCGGGAAGTTAATTTTTAAAAGGAAGGGAGTTAATGCTGATCCCAAGGATACCAATCCTTTTTTATTCATCATAGAAAAGAGCCATTTGAGCTCCTTTAACTCTTTATCGGATTTATAGCTAAAGGCTATTTCAGTATTTCTAAAGTCAGGTTGACTAAAGGGTTCTGGTTCCATTTGATATTTTTATTCATTCCAGATCATCCAGGACTTCTCAGCTTGCAATTCTAACATCTCTAATCCATTTTTAATGAGCGCACCTTGATCCTCTGCTTTTTTCAAAAATAGTGTTTTTTCAGGATTGTAAATAAGATCAAAAACTAAATGTTTTGAAGATAAATATTCATAAGGAATAAAAGGTGCCTTTTCTATATTGGGCGACATACCTAAGGGTGTTGTATTGACTATAACATATTGATTTTCAATGATTTCTTTATTCAAATCTTCATAATTAAAATCACCTGCGGTTCTTGAAACAAAAGATACATTGAATCCTAATTTATCTAAGACATAAGACACTGCTTTTGAGGCCCCACCTGTCCCTAAAACTAATGCACCTTTATTATTAGAATTTAATGCCAAATGCGGCAAGATACTTTCCTCAAAACCATACACATCCGTATTGTGTCCATACCATTTATAACCAATTCGCTTCACAGTGTTTACGGCCCCAATTGATTGAGCTTCGTCTGAAAGACCGTCTAAATAAGGCAATATTTGCTCCTTGTATGGAATTGTTACATTGAATCCATCAACCCCTATTTCTTTCAATGCTTTGACTTCTTCTATGCTTGCTAACTCAAATAATTTATAGCTGACCTGCTGGATATTTTCAGCTTCAAATTTAGCCTTGAAATACTTAGGGGAAAAAGAATGTGTAAGCGGAAAACCTATCAAACCAAATTGCCTCATATGCATTACTTTCCTTTACCTTTTACTAAAACGCTTATTGTTTGAAATAGGATTTTTAAGTCCAAAATAATTGACATATTCTCTAAGTACATGAAGTCATATTTCATCCTTTCAATCATTTCATCTATGGATGAAGCGTAACCAAATTTTACTTGCCCCCATGAGGTAATACCTGGCCGTACCTGTAATAATTTCTTATAAATTGGTGCTTTACACACAATCTTGTCGATAAAAAATTCTCTTTCTGGTCTAGGCCCTACAAGTGACATATCCCCTTTTATAACATTGAAAAATTGCGGTAGTTCATCCAATCTATATTTCCGCATTGTTTTACCCCAAGGCGTGATTCTACTATCATTATCATTAGCTAATTGGGGGCCCCTATTTTCAGCATTGGTATACATAGATCGAAACTTATAGATATTGAATTTTCGAAAATTCTTACCAATTCGCTGCTGGCTATATATTATGTTACCGTTAGATGACAACTTCACAAATATGGCTACCAATAAAAAAATTGGCCAGAATAAAAATACAACCAAAAACGATATGCATAAATCAAATAAACGCTTTAAAAATTTCTCATATTTTGGCATCATATCTTGATCAATTTCTATCAATTGACTACCATTGATATGATTCATTTTCACTTTTCCAATTAACACATCATATAGTTCGGGTACTACTTTTACGTTAACGCTATCTCGATGTTCATATAATTGTTCTAAAATATCATTTACATTATGAAATTGATTTTCTTCAGGTGCTAAAATGACATCTTCTATTCCTTGTTTTTCTATTATTGTTCCCATCTCATTAATGGAACCCAGTCGTTGTATATTATTTGAAAAAGCGGCGTAATTATTTCCATCTAATTTTGCATATCCCTTTATATTATAACCCGCAGCTTTCCCACCTTCTTGAATCCTTTTATACGCTAATTCAGCATTCGGTCCAGACCCAATGAGTAAGGTGTTATATTTTACCTTACCAGATTTTACGCGCCATTTTGCGACTGTCAGATAAAACATTCGCAAAAATGCTGTTATACCAAAATGATAAATAAATAGTCGAAAAACGGGCTCTGTGTAGGAAGTATATTGAGAGGTTTTATCATCAATCATAATTGTAAAAAATAGCAACATGACACCAATAAATGACAAAACAAAAGTCCTAATTAAGGTAGCTAATCTAGAGTACCTATATATGTCCTGGTATTTATCAAATAATGCATAAAGCAAAACCCAGGCTAATGGAATAACGAGTAGGCCAATTTGTAGTTTCGGATTGGATAATATCTCAGAATTTGATGGTTCTAAGCCCTCTGTAATTAATCTATATTTAAAAAAAAGAAACCAAGCTATGGCTGCTGAGAACCAATCCAGAATTCTATAAAATAGAATTTCTATATGTCTTTGGTTTTTCAAGAGATGTCAAAGAAGTTTAGAAGGTCAATAGTTTGACATTATCGATACTTACATTTCCTCTTGAAGCGGATCCTGGCAAGCTAGAAAAAACAATTTGATAACTTTCGAATTGTTCGCTTAAAACCTCAGGTAAGATTTCTAAATACAGTTTAGTCCAATCTTCTGTAGGAACTAGAATTATTTTATAAACACGTTTACCTACGGTACCTCGATAACCTATTATACCTACACGCAGCTCAACATCAGTCTTGTAATCCATTTCCATAAACAATTGTGTAGCTTCTAAACCTGTTGTTTCAAAAAGTTCAAAATGCGCTTTTTCGAAAAATGGAAAGGAGTCTGTTACCGCAATTGAACCAGAAAAATTACCAGAAAGTGCATCACTGACAAGCTCGATACTATTTTCTGTTTCATTATCGAGATTAGCTCTGAAGTTATGCCCAAGTTCAAAATCTTCAACCATTAAAAATTTTGTCTCTGGTCTATAATTAAAAGTAGGATTCAAATTTACTGTAGAGCCCGCTTGAAAAGGAACGTCTGTCCTAACACCTTGATAAAATGGGTACTCAATTGGATTGTTTTGCTGGCCATTATTTCTTATTACAGCTCTTACTAAGATCTCATCTGAATTGGCGGGTTCTAAGACTGGGACTTTAGTTGGTACTGGAAATAAGCCACGATTAAAACCATCAGAATAAACTGAAACATCTTGAATATCAAACGTTGCAGCACCTTGGTCAGGATTAATATTAAAATTTACATCATTCACTTCAATAAACATGGGTTCTTCTCCTGTTCCTTCTAAAAATCCGCATGCGTTTACGATGAAACAAAGAAATAATAAAGATAATAGTCTCATATACTAGATGATTCAATAGCTGTTTTTTCAATTAAATCTGCTAACTCACTGGTTTTCAGGGCAGATGCACAGTTAATTACTGCTTGTTTATTATTAACGATACAATTATAAAAATCATTGAGTTCATCGACAATTGCATTTCCATTAAGGTCTCCAGAAGACGAAAAGGAGAAATACTTATCCTTCCCATTCATTGATATTTTCATATCATTTGCACTCCCTTCTTTTTTGATCTCAATCAACTCTGCTTGCTTTTTATCTAGATCCATACTCAAATAAGCACCTTCTTGAAATATCCTAAACTTACGCATGCTTTTCATGCTCATTCTACTAGAGGTCAAATTTACAACAGTGTTATTATTGAATTCTAGTCTAGCATTACATATATCGAGATGGTCTGTGATTAATTTAACACCGTGCGCTTTAACCTCTCTAATTTCACTTTTCATCATACTCAACGTGAGGTCGATATCATGTATCATTAAATCAAAAATAACTGACACATCAGCCCCTCTAGGATTAAAGGTGGCTAAGCGATGTACTTCAATAAATTTAGGATCGCTTATTTTCTGGTTTACAAATTTATAGGCGGGATTATATCTTTCAACAAACCCAATTTGAGATACTATATCTGGATGCACATCACAGATGGCTTTTAATTTTTGCGCCTCATCAACTGTACTGGTCATAGGTTTCTCTACGAAAATATGCTTCTTATTTCTCACTGCTTTATCCGCTAATTCGAAATGTGTACTTGTAGTAGAGGCGATAATACAAGCGTCACATGACTGAATTAATGCATCTTCATTTTCGTAAAACGGTATGTCATTGTACATCTCTTGTCTAACGTATGCTGGATCATAAATGCCCACAACTTTGAATGGCGTCTGCTCTAGACATTTTAAATGGATTTTACCCAAATGTCCATGTCCAAATACACCCACCTTCAAATCTTGATGATCCATATTTAGTTTTGAAGGGACCTATAGTCCATATAATTAACGAGAAAGATGATCGAAATTAAAACCAATGCCGCAAATGTGATAAACACTAAAGTTCTAATTTGCCCAAGAAATTTTATTGCCAAAGGACCATGTTCAGGATACTTTTTGGATAGGAATGCTTTGGCCTTATTAAACTTAAAAACCATGTCTGGTGCCAAATCGATATTAAAGGCTTTTAATTTTTTGTAACTTTTGATGATTTTTAATCTTAGAAATAGATTCACGAATAGCAACAAGATTGCTATCGGAATAACTAAGTAAGACATGATTAATGATATTTTCAAAGTAAAGCCCATATCTGTGCATAAAGCTAATTCTTTTAATTGCCCTGTTCGACATATTCTATTATTAATATTTGCTGTAATTCAACTCAATAGTTATGGCCAAGTAGAGGATACTTACTATCTGCCTGATATTAAGTACAATACAGATATACCAAATCCTGAATCTATTCTCAAATACCAGATAGGTGAATGGCATATCACACATGACCAATTGTATTACACAGTGAAGACTTTGTGTGAAAAATCAGAAAACTGCGTATTCAACGAAATTGGGCGCACACATGAAAATAGGCCTTTGGTTAATCTAATTATTAGTTCTAAATCCAATATCGAAAACCTCGAATCTTTACGAAAAAAACACAACCAACTTACAGACCCGACAAAAGGGCAAGACGTAAATATTGAAGAAGTCCCTTTGGTTTTATATCAAGGCTATTCAGTACACGGCAATGAAAGCAGTGGTTCTAATGCCGTCCCTATGATTGTCTATTATTTGCTTGCAGGGGAATCTGAACATTTAGAAAAATTACTGGATGAAACAATTGTGATTATAGACCCTTGTTATAATCCTGATGGACTGCAAAGATTTAGTACATGGGCAAACAGTCATAAACATTTAAATCTGGTTGCTGATCCAATTGGAAGAGAATTCAATGAAGTCTGGCCAGGCGGAAGAACGAATCATTATTGGTTTGACTTAAATCGAGATTGGATTTTTAATATACATCCATCAAGCAAGGCTAGAATTAAAAACTTCCATTATTGGAAACCAGATATCTTAACTGACCATCATGAAATGGGTTCTAATAGAACATTCTTTTTTCAACCAGGCATCCCAAGTCGAACCAATCCTAACACGCCGCAAATTAATCAGGATTTAACTGAAGAGATTGGTACTTTTCATGCAACGGCTTTGGATTCTATTGGTTCTTTATATTACTCCAAAGAATCCTTTGATGATTTTTATTATGGCAAAGGATCTACTTATCCTGACATCCAAGGTGCCATTGGAATCTTATTTGAACAAGCCAGTTCACGTGGGCATTTGCGACAAACAAGTAATGGCTTATTGAGCTTTCCTTTTACGATCAGAAATCAATTTGTAACTGCGCTATCTACTCAAAAAGCTGGCTTAAATATGAAAAGCACTTTATTGAAATACAAAAGGGATTTCTTCAAGGATAGATATGAGAAAGCTGATAACGGCTATTTCATTTTTGAAGAAGCGGATCATTATAAGGCTAACTTTTTTGTTGAATTGATGAATAGGCATCAAATAGATGTCTATCAAAATCCTAAAGACATGAGCATTGGCGGCCAAAGTTTTTCTAAAGACATAAGCTTTATCGTTCCTAAAAAGCAACGACAAACAACATTGGTACAGACCATTTTTGAAACTGTAAATACATTTAGAGACAGCTTATTTTATGACGTATCTGCATGGACATTGCCTTTAGCATTTGACATGAAATATGCAGAATCCAATACAGGGTTTGATGCCATCAGTTTAAATAAAATTTCTAGTGTCGCTTACAGTCAAAAATCTAAAACTGTTGACTCAAAAAGTTACGCTATTGCTATTGAGTGGTATAATTATATGGCGCCGACATTTCTTTACAAACTGCTCGATGAAGACATCAAAGTCAAAGTTGTTACCGAGAAAACAAAATTTCAATCCGAAGGTAGCTACAAAGATTTTGAAGTGGGGACACTCATTATTCCTTTATCTAACCAACCTTTGGACAGGACTGATTTAGTCAATTGGATTGAAAGCAATGTATCTGAATACAAACTAAATAGTCATGTTATTGACACCGGTTTTTCTCCTGATGGTAAGTCACTTGGAAGCCCACAGCAAAACGCTATTGAAAAGCCTCGTGTAGCCATGATTATTGGCCAAGGCGTTAATGCTTATGAAGCCGGAGCCACCTGGCATCAAATGGACCAGCGCATGGAGATGCCTGTAGTTATGATTGATAAAAATCAAATACGCAGAGCAGACTTAAGCACTTTCAATGTTATTATCCTACCTGATGGAACTTACAGCACGACCGACGAAAACGCAGATAAAATTAAAAACTGGGTCAATGACGGAGGAACGCTTATTGCTATGAGACGTGCCATTAATTTTGTTGATCGTATGGGCATGACAAAGTATGTAAATAAGAAGAATGCAGCAGAGAAAGAGAAAAATGTTTCATACACCACCTTGAGTAATTATCGCGGTGCTCAAGTTATTGGTGGTGCTATATATCAGTCAGTCATTGATCTTAATCACCCACTTTTCTATGGATACAAAGATGAGATGCTCCCTATTTTTAAAAGAGGGACACAATTCTATGAAGTACAGAACACATTGGCTACGCCATTAAGATATGCATCAAAACCACTTCTATCTGGTTATACATCAGATAAGAATATTGAGAAGGCAAGAAATGCCGCAGGTATTATATGTTCTGCACATGGTTCAGGTCAAATCATATCATTGGTTGACAATCCTAATTTTAGAGGCTATTGGTTAGGCGGGAGTAAGTTATTTGCGAATGCTTTATTTTTCCATGGATTGATTGATTCGCGGTCGTTAGCTAGATGATCTGCGACCTAAGGTTGCAAGTGGAGATTGGAGACTAGTAATTAGTTTACCTGATGAATTGAGAGGTTCATGGGAATAGCGGTTCAAGGGATTAGGGGTATAGGAAGGGCTATCAATTTGACTACATTGTATGAAGAAGCGACTGGTTATTTTTGGTCTTTGGTCTTTGGTCTTTGGTCTTTGGTCTTTGGTCTTTGGTCTTTGGTCTTTTACGGCTTGATGCCTTTAAACCGCGATGCCGTTATACCTTTACACCTTTACACCTTCAAACAGTTACACCTCTAAACCAATACAAATCAGAGATTAACACATTACATTAATTTAAATATATTTTTTAATTAAAAAAAATCATCCTCCATTCCAACCTTTTCTGATTTTGAAGGCACTTATAGGTAAACAAAGCAGAATAGTCAATTATGGAATTACAAAAGCTCATATCGGAAGCGCTTAAAGACAACAGGTCGGCGCAGAAGCTTTTGTACCGTACTTACAAAGATCGTTTATACACATTGGCATATAGAATTTGTGGTGATTTTGAATTAGCTAATGACATTTTACAAGAAACATTTATAGAGGGCTTTAAGAAGCTGCATAAACTTAATGAGGCCAATGCATTTTATGGATGGATCAGAACTATTCTTGTGAGGAAGGCCTACGCTCAAGTAAAAAGCAGAACAGAAAGTGAAGATATAGAACAACTTCAAGCACCAGTCAATCATTATAGTGCATTCGATGTGGAATACATCGAGAAGGCCATTCAACTTTTGCCAGACAAAAGCAGAGCTGTTTTTGTAATGGCAGAGGTTGAGGGTTTTTCACATTCGGAGATTTCTGAGGCAATGAATATCTCTGTAGGTACTTCAAAATCTCAATTGAATTTTGCAAAAACAAAACTAAAGAAATGGCTTAGGCCATATATATCATGAAACCTGAAAAGCGGACATATAATGAGTGGATAGACCTTTTGAGGTCTCATACTTTTGAAGCTCCTGACCAGTGGGTCGTGATAGAGGATGATTTGGAATTATCTGATGTCACTCAAATGATGCTCGAGTATCAGCCAGATGAAAAAGTATGGGATAATATAGAGACATCTTTAGATCATAATAAATACAGAAAAGGATCTTTGCTTTGGATGATATTTATTCTTTTTGGTTTAATATCGATTTATACGGCATTTAATATCCAAACGACTCAAGAAAAAATTGAAGAACAACAATTTGCTTACACTTCTAATATTGAATACCAAACAACTACAGAAAGCACTTCAAATCCTTCTGATTTATCATTAAATGAAGCGACATCATTTATAGAGTCCAACGCTTTTTTGTTTACAGATCAACAAATAGAAAGTTATAAGAAAGAGCTTGATGACATTATGAAAGCCTTAGAAGAATTAAACACCATTAAGGAAAATTATGGTTCGGATAGCAAATTGGAGAAACAGACTGCACAGTTAGAACGCACTAAAGCCAAATTACTTAAATCAATGATTAATAGAACATGATTTATAGATACACAACAACCATATTTTTGCTTTTTATTTGTGGTCTTTTGTCGGCTCAACAAAAGAGTTTTAAAGAAGTAAAATCCACCAGTCTAAGTCAAGAATGGAATACAAAAGACGACATCCTAATACTTGGAGAAAGAACCTTTATCACCATCAATACTTGGTCAAACAACAAAGTACAAGCGGATATAGAAATAGTAGCGAGGCATGCAGACCAGAAGCAAGCTCAAGCAGATCTAGAGAAAATTGATATCCATTTTCAGAGACAATCAAAAAAAATCACTTACAGCAATTCAATCAAAATAAAATCCCCAAAAGATAAGCCCCAATCGAATTTAAAGGTCTACCTAACGCTATGGATACCTGATGAATCTAATTTGATCATCAAAAATAAATTTGGAGAAGTCAAAGGCACAGGTAGTTTAAATTCTTTAGATATGAATCTCGAATTTACTAGTCTTGAGCTGAAGAGCTTTTCTTCAAAAGTGAAAGTAACCAGCAAAATGGGTGATGCTAAGTTAGAGAACATAAGCGGTTCATTAGAATTGAATATGGACAGATCTGAAGCATTCTTATCTGATATTAAAGGCTCAATTTCTGGAGAGTTCAAATACTGCAATTTGGATGCTTACCTTATGTCTAAATCTTTGATCAAGGAGATTAAAGCAGAATTTACGCCAATCAAATTTTACTTGAATGAACAATTTAAAAATCAGATCAAGTTTGAATGTTTTGATTGCAAGATCCATCAAGTAGGTTCAGGTGACCTTCTAATGCTATCTAACATAGATGAAAAATATGAAGCACTATTAAATTCTTCGAGTAGCAATATCGGTAAGGTAAAAAGTCAATTAGAAGATATTCAAATCATTTTCACAAACGAACAATCCAACTAATCATGATTAAATTTTTAAATCTACTCTTTGCCCTTTGTCTTATTACAAGTTTAAAAGGTCAATCAAATACAGAATTCAATAAAGATAGTGTACGTTATTTGACACCCAATGAAGAAGCTTTCATGATAGACAAAGAGACTAAAAGTCTATTTAAAATAACACCATTTGGTATATTGTTTTCTCAATTCTCTAATCAACAATTTTGTGCTTTTACTTTTGAGCAGAAGATTGGTAAGGCATTTTCAATTCTTCCTTCAGTAACAGTAGCAAGAAATGAATTTCTAGGAGATACCGACTTGGGATTTAGTAGCAGTCTGAATATGAGGTATTATTACCATATGAAACGTCGCATCGAAGCTGGCATTCAGGCAAATAATTTAACAGGAAAGTATATTTCTTTTGGCACCTTCTATACAGACAATAGGAACATTAAGTTAAATGGATTTGATTTTCAATGGGGTTCACAAAAGCGTTTTTTAAATTATGGGACCATTAATAATTTTTTCTCATTTAGCTATTTCAGGAGAGATTTATTAGATTCAGAAATTACAGCATTCAATCAGAGTGGTTATTTCCAAAATTTCAGCATTGGATTCTCCTCAAATATCTCATTGGCTTTTGGTAAAAAGTATGACATAAGTGATAATGCTAAATGTGTTGTTTTAGGATGTAATACGGATAGATATCGGGGTTGGAAAATCAATATAAGTCAATTAGGAAGACTTTCTTTAAACAATAAAAAACGAGATGACGATAATGAACTTGAACTCAACTTATTTCTATCCCCTAATTTATCATATGAGCATAAAATAAGCACCTCTTCATTTAGCTTAAATCATACTGCAGTGGCCGGATTGTCGCTTACAAGTTTTGAGGGTGATGTAAAATTCCAAGTTAACAATATTTATTACTCACCAACCCTGAGATATTATTTTTTACAAAAGCAAAATATTTTGAAAGGCAAATCTGGCAACAATCTTTCAGGTGTGTATGCCTTTTCAGGACCAAGAATCAGATATCTAATTTCAGCTGATTATACCGAAATATTTGGATTAATAGGTATTGGGTATCAAAAGGAATTATTTGAGGAAATGTATATAGACGTCGATTTCGGTTATTCAAAATTTATTGAAAGTTTTGAAGAGAATAGGTCAAGCAGCAACTACTTGAGCTTAAGTATGAAGGTGGGTATTATGTTTGATCAATTATTTTAAATCAAAATAAGAACAACTTTAATTAATATGAAACAGCTACTATTAATGATGCTTTTGTTATTTACTTCCTTGAGAGCATCCAGCCAATTATCAACTGTCTCATCTGATAGTATAAATTATTTAACTGCAGAAGATGAAGCATTCATGATTGACAAAAAAACGAATTACCTAATAAAATTCAATCCTGTTTTATCAGGTATTGAAAGTCTTATTGACCAGAAGGTATTTACAATCGGAATAGAAAAGAAGATAGGTAAAGCATTTTCAATTACTCCTACTATAACATTTAATTACACAAACAATTTTGAAGAACTTAATTCATACAATGTAAACTTAGAATTAAGATATTTCTTCGAAATGAAAAAGCGGATCAAGCAAAATCTCCAAGCATCAAATCTGTCGGGCAAGTATATTTCAATACTTACAGGTCTGGGGTCTTCAAATTTATTTGACAACTTTAGCTATGGCATCAAAGCAGGAACTCAAAAACGATTCTTGAATTATGGCTACTTTGACAATTACTTTTCAATAACAATTTCAGATTTTAACTACGAGCAGCCTAGTCCAATTTCGGGAACACTCTCTGACTTTAGAACGATTTCAATTTCTACAGGCATGGATGCGGCAATAGGATTTGGCAAAAACTATAAAATAAATGAAGGTACTAAGTGCCCCATTCTGAGATGTCATCAAGACCGATATAGTGGTTGGAAAATAAATTTGCGTCGATTTACAAGATTAACTATTGCCAATAACCAATTTCCAGGGGACAGAACAATTACTAGTCTTTTTTTAAATCCAAATTTAAGTCATGAGCAAAAGTTATTTGGATCCATGGTTAGTATGAATTGGGACTTTGATTCACAAATTAATTTTTCAAATAGTTCTTTTTATGAAAACACGAGTTTTGAATTGAAATATTTAAACTTAGAATTACATGGTGAGTTAAGATATTATGTTGGTCAAAAGAAAAGAATTCTTCAAGGTCAATCAGGCAACAACCTATCCGGCCTCTACTTAAATATAGGCAGCATATTTTCAATAGAAAATTACGAATCTTTAGAAGTATTAAATGGAGAAATTAACTTGAAACAAAATAATGATAGGCTACTTGATTTTGCGATTGGCTTCGGTTATCAAAAAGAATTTTTAAGAAATATGTATATAGACTTGGATTTAGGAATTGCGAAAAATGTATACGAAAATAACTTCAATCCAAGAAGGGACGATCTCAGATTAATATCTGAAATAAAGGTTGGTTTTGTATTTGACAACCTATTTCAACCAGATGCAAAGTTCTAATATGCAAAAGATTATACCATTTAACCTATTTCAAGAAATGCTTAAATTAAATATCACCAAGCTAATCAAACAACCATAGAATTGAGTGTTTTAAGCCCTTTTTAGCTACATTTGCGCCAAAATCATTAAAAATTATGAGTGGGACTCAGATTACAAAGACTAAAAGAGGCCGATTGGTCGTACCTAAAGACCCTATAATTCCTTATATCGAAGGAGATGGCATTGGGCCGGATATATGGGCTGCAGCTCAGAAAGTATTTGATGCAGCTGTAGAAAAATCATTTGGAGGAGATAGAAAAGTGCACTGGAAGGAAGTTTATGCAGGCGAAAAAGCTAATGCAAGAAAAGCCGGAGACTGGTTACCAAAAGAAACTACAGACACTATAGCAGAGCATTTAGTAGCTATTAAAGGTCCATTAACAACGCCAGTTGGTGGTGGATTTAGATCATTGAATGTAGCGATCAGACAAAGGTTAGATCTATATGCTTGTGTGAGACCAGTTAAATGGTACAGAGGTGTGCCTTCACCTGTAAAGAAGCCTGGCTTAGTAGACATGATTATCTATAGAGAAAATACTGAAGATATTTATGCTGGTATTGAGTATTTACATGGCACTGAGGAAAATGAAAAAGTAAAATCATTTTTGATTGACGAAATGGGTGCTACAAGTATCCGTTTTCCAAAGACAGCCTCTATTGGTGTCAAGCCAGTTTCAGTAGAAGGTACTGAAAGATTGGTAAGAGCAGCTATTAATACAGCTATTAAGGAAAAGAGAAAATCTGTTACTCTTGTGCATAAAGGTAACATCATGAAATTTACAGAAGGTAAATTTAAAGAGTGGGGTTATGCTTTAGCGAAAAGAGAATTTGGTGCTCAAGACTTAGATGGTGGACCATGGCAAGTTATTGATAGTAAAGGCAGAGAGATTATCGTCAAGGATGTGATTGCAGATGCATTTTTACAGCAGATTTTATTGAGACCTGCAGAATATGATGTGATCGCAACATTAAACCTTAATGGTGATTATGTTTCTGATGCTTTAGCAGCTATCGTTGGTGGTATCGGAATTGCGCCAGGTGCAAATATTAATTACGAGACAGGTGTGGCGGTTTTTGAAGCGACACATGGTACTGCTCCTAAATATGCTGGACAAGATAAAGTGAATCCAAGTTCGGTGATACTTTCCGGTGTTATGATGTTTAATTATATGGGTTGGAAAAAAGTAGGAAAGACAATTGAGAAAGGATTGAAAGGAGCTATAAAAGCTAAAAGAGTAACTTATGATTTCGAAAGACTTATGAAGAATGCTTCTTTATTGAAATGTTCTGAGTTTGGGGATGAGATCATCAAGCATATGTAATCATTACATATTCCAAAATAATAGAGCCCAGGGTAATTTATCTTGGGCTTTTTTATTTCTACGTATATAACATAGTCGGTATTTAAATTTCCTTTAACAATAATTAGAGAAATAATAAGAATGAATTTATGAACTTAAAGCTACCGAACAACTTTAAATTTTAAATCATGAAGCGCATTGTTATTTCATTAATATTTACACTACCCTTCCTGTTAGTGAACGGTCAAAAAATAGATTGGTCTGCATATGAAGAACCAGATGGAAGCTTTAGTCGTCTATGGATTAACCCTCAACTAAATTTTACATCTGAAAACAGGAATGATAGAGTTACAAAAAACACCTTCCTTCTTTTAGATGGTCTTTACCAATACAACGCTCTGAATGAAAGCACAATTACAAATATTACACTAAGTAATCGATCTTCATACAATAAAAGATCAAACGATGTGTTACCCGCAAATAATAGTTTTGTACAAAACACATCAGGATTTCTCACCCACAGAAGATATCTCAATAAAAGAAGAGGCTTCTATTTTCAAAGTGAATTGGGCACATTAATTTCTTTAAATAAGGTTAGTGACACTGATTGGAATAATGTAGATAGTTATACCCCAGGACTAACATTTGGATACGGAAGATTAGAGAATGTGGCGACCGTTTATCAAGCCTCAAGATTTAATAAAACCCTATACAATAGAAGTTTAGATCAAAGTGGACTATTTGAAATGGCTGATATGATTAGAAGTTTGGAATACAACAATAAATTGGATACCAGAATGAGAAATATAGAAAATGAAACGGCGTTTCTAAATTATCTTGAAAGTACGGGATATGATTTGTCGAATAATTTAAGCATTGTTCAGGCCTTAGATCAATATAGATTTGAAAGACCATTTGACCTAAGACATGGTTATGAAATCTCAATAGGTATTCAAAAAGAGTTTAGCATAACTAATTCAGATTCTGAATTGGATTTCACTGCAAGAGCCGCATGGGCCAATGCATTAAGTGACACTTGGCATTTATACTCAAATGTTAGATTTGCTAAAATGATTGAAGGACGGACAGCCTTAAATTTTGGCGCCAATTTAAGCTACTTACCATCAGCTCGAACCAGAATAACATTTAGTCAATTCGTTAATCAAATTTGGATTGATGGATCAGATGTATTCTCCAGTAGCTCAGACCTAAATATTGACTACTTTGTTTCTCCGAGACTATCAATATTTGGAAACATAAGTTATAATGTGAGCAACCCAAATATTTTCAATGCTAATAAAACAAAAACTTTCAGAACTAGGTATGGGATATTTTACTATATCATTTAAGTATGAATTTATACTTATGAATAAAACAAAAAAAGGCTCGATAATCTACTTACCGAGCCTTTCCTATATATTTAAAGAGCTTAAGCAGAAAAACTAGTTCCGCAACCACAAGTTTCTTTAGCATTAGGATTATTAAAAATAAACCCTCTGTTGTTTAAGCCGTCTAGCCAGTCAATTTCAATACCAATAAGATAGAGGGCATGCGATTTCTCCATATACACAGTTAATTCACCGATCTGGTATTCATCATCTTTTTCTTTTTTTTCATCAAAGCCAAGGATGTATGAAAAGCCACTGCACCCTCCGCCTTTTATACCGACCCTTAGACCATGCCCTTCAGGTACATGTTTCTCTTCATACAAACGCTTAAGCTGTACTTGAGCAGAATCTGTAATCTTTATCGGCGCTGATGTATCTATACTAGCATTTGAAGTCATATTCTAATTATTGTCCTTATTCAAAGTTAAGTTATAATTATAACTTTGCAACGAACAGTCTCGATCATTAGTTCTAAATTTCTTAAAATATGATGGCTACCTTTTTAGAGATATTGAAATACATCATTCCTAGTTTAGTCGTATTTGCCACCTGCTATTTCCTCATAAAACAGTTTTTTAATAAGGAATACGCACTAAAAGCACTTGAGCTGAAAGGTAAATACTCGAAAGATGCTATTCCTTTAAAGCTTCAAGCCTATGAAAGGCTTTTACTTTTCTGTGACAGAATATCCATTCCCAACTTGTTATTGAGACTCAAAACAAGAAATATGACTGTCGATGATCTCAAAGCTGCTATGATGATCTCGGTTCAAAAGGAATTTGAACACAATATGGCTCAGCAGTTATATGTCAGCAATAAATTATGGGAGATTCTACATCTTGCCAAAAATGATACTATTAGTTTGATTACTTCATCAGCCGAAGGACTCAGCAATCAAGAAAATGCTGAATCTTTGGCCAATAAGCTTATGCAAAAGTATAGTTCGATGCAAAAGAATCCAATACAGATTGCAACCACAGCTATAAAAGAAGAAGCAAAAATAATCTTGGATGTATAGACTACTCATTATAACTACCCTACTCTTTGGAAGTTGTTCTGTTCAAAAGCAACATATTACAGACACCCAAGTAAGCTACCACAGGACGAAAGTATCAACCGAAAAATCAACAGGTGAAATTGAATCAATCATTGCTCCTTACAGGGAAAAGGTCAATGCAGAAATGGACCAAATGATTGGAGAGTTGCCTGTTGACGTATTTAAGAAAAGGCCCAATAGTAAGATGGGTAATTGGTTTGCTGATATGCTGCATGATATCGCTCAAGAATTTTCTGACAAACCTATAGCCTTTGCTATTCAAAATTATGGTGGGCTTAGAATTCCTTCATTGTCAAAGGGACCTATCACAAAAAGAAATATTTATGAACTGATGCCCTTCGATAATCAGTTGGTCATTTTAGAATTAACGGGACAACAGACTCAAGCTTTATGCGATTTGATTGCCTCTGATGGTGGTTGGCCAATTAGCAAAGGTTTGAGTTTAGGTATTGAAGACTCAAAAGCAATAAATATTAAAATTAATGGTCAAGCGTTCTCTACCCAAAAAACGTATTTAGTTGCGTTACCTGATTATGTAGCTAATGGTGGAGGCGATGCAGATTTTCTTATTGGGATTGAACAAGTCCAAAGCGGGAAGATGATAAGAGATGCAGTCATCGATCATTTACTTGAATTGCAATCGGAAGGTATTGCCATTGACATTGACGAATCCAAAAGAATATTTTAATTATGCTAAGAAGAAGTTTTTTAAAATACAGTCTTAATGGTTCTATTCTTATAGCCTCCTCACAATTTCCTTTGAGGGCTTTAGCCAATGATCCAGCAATTACTAAAATTTCAATTCTACACACCAATGATGTGCATAGTCGTATTGATCCATTCCCTATGGATGGCTCAAGGAACGAAGGCCTAGGCGGAGCTGCTAAGAGGATGGCGATGATTGAGCAGATAAGAGCTAAAGAGAAAAATGTCCTGTTACTTGACTGTGGCGATATATTTCAAGGGACACCCTACTTCAATTTCTTTGGAGGAGAATTAGAATTCAAACTGATGTCTAAAATGCAGTACGATGCAGCTACCATAGGCAATCATGACTTCGATGCTGGTATCGATGGGCTAGATAGGCAATTGAAACATGCCAATTTTTCCTTTATAAATTCTAACTATGATTTAAGGAATACAGTGCTGAATGGAAAGGTAAAGCCCTATAAAGTGATGGAAGTTGACGGCATTAAAATTGGATTGTTTGGTTTAGGGATAGAATTAAAGGGATTGGTTCCACCGACACTGTACAAAGAGACCGTTTATTTAGATCCCATTGCCAAAGCGAATGAGTATGCAACACTTCTAAAAAAAGATTTGAAATGTGATTATGTCATTTGCTTATCCCATTTAGGGTATAAATATAATGGTGAAAAAATATCAGATGTTACGGTTGCACAAAACACAAAGAACATTGATCTGATACTTGGAGGACATACACATACATTTATGCGTGTAGCAGATAAAAGAAGAAACATTGAAGGTCAGCAAGTTATCATCAACCAAGCTGGATGGGCTGGAATTATGCTCGGACAAATTGATGTTTATTTTGAAAAAAATAAAAAAGGCAGATGTGTAAGTTGTACGAATAAATATGTCTCCTAACCGAAAAATTTATGATTAATTTTTATCATTTCCTACATCAAAAATTTGTTGTTCGTAACAACTTTTTATCTGCTTAAAACTTTTTAGAAAAAATGTTTTAATTGTTTCCTCACTCACAATAATTTTTCCAATATTTGTCTCCCGCTCAAAGTTAGAGTAATCAAAAACCAATTTTCCAAAGGTCGATTATCCAAAGCTGAGGTCTTAATTAGTAAACGTTAAAAAAACAGTAGTTGATGATAGAATCCCATGAGTCTATTTGGCGAAGTTGTCTGTCTACGATAAAAGAAAACATACATGAAAAAAGTTTCAACACTTGGTTCAAACCTATTAAACCCATTAAGTTTGAGAGCAATACTTTAACGATTCAAGTTCCTAATCGTTTTTTCTATGATTACATAGAAGAGCATTTCCTCAACATACTTAAAAAAACTATTTATCAGGTACTAGGTCCAACTGGCCAGCTCGAATACAAAATTCTTGTAGATTATCCCAATAACCCTTCGAAAGAACAACTTAGTTCAAAAGAAATAAAAAACCCGTTTGTTATACCGGGTCTTAAAAAGGTGAGCATTGATTCAAATCTCATCAAAAAGTATGCATTTGATAATTTTATAGAAGGTGATTGTAATAAACTAGGTAAGTCAGCTGGTATATCCATATCTAAAAAGCCAGGAAAAACAGCATTCAACCCTTTAATGATATTTGGAGGTGTTGGATTAGGCAAAACGCATTTAGCTCATGCTATAGGTAATGAGATTAAAAAACTGAATCCTGACTATAACGTAGTGTACCTAACTACAGAAACTTTCACTAATCAAATTGTCTCTGCAATCAGAAAAAACACCATTGACGATTTGATCCACTTTTATCAGTTGATTGATACTTTAATTGTAGACGATATACAATTTCTTTCTGGAAGAGAGAAAACTCAAGATATATTCTTTAACATATTCAACCAACTTCAACAAACCAATAAACAAATCATATTAACATGCGACAGGCCTCCCAAAGACCTTGAAGGTGTTAAAGATAGATTGATAAGCAGATTCAAATGGGGCTTAACGGCTGATTTAAAGTCTCCAGATTTTGAAACACGCTTAGCCATCATTCAGGATAAGTTAGGTCCTGATGTTGAAGAAATTCCTAAAAATGTTTTAGAATACATTTGTTTCAATATCAAGAATAACATTCGAGAACTGGAAGGTGTTTTAATTTCTTTGATGGCTCAAGCCAACTTAAATAACAAAGAAATTGATATAGATCTGGCAAAAGAGGTGATTCAAAAATTTGTTTCTCATGAAAACAAAGGCATTACCATAGAAAACATTGCTAAACTTGTTGCAGACCACTTTGATGTACCTGTAGAGGTGCTGAGTTCAAAGACAAGAAAAAGATCAGTTGTAATTGCGCGCCAGTTATCCATGTATTTAGCTAAAAATTATACTAAAGATTCTCTAAAAGCTATTGGTGCCAATTTTGGCGGAAAAGATCACAGTACTGTAATCTATTCTATAAATACAGTGAGAGATCTTATCGATACGGATACCATATTTAAGGATTTGGTTTCTGAATTAGAAAAAAAGGTAGAACTCAGTCTCATCCCATAATAAATTTAAAACCTATTATGGAGGCGATGGATTTAATTATTCATCGCTTTTTTTTATGTTCCTTTTTATGGAATCAAGTGACTACTTTAAATTTTTATAAAATTTTAACGAATCAAAAATTGTAAAGTAATTTTAGATCTTATTGGAAATTAAATTGTACTAGTTGATTGACTACCAACAAATTACATAGTGAATTTAGAAAGGCATGACCTATGCTACGCTACCAACGATAACACTTACTTAATAAGGTTTAACATTTTGCTTGGTTACGAAATCGCATCTCATCTCATTATATATAACAGAAGAACATAATAAAAGGGTAACCAAATCAGTTTAAGGATAACAAAATCGGAAAATCTGAATCAAGCTTACCCACTTAGATAATACTTATTTTTTCAACAACAATCATTAAGCGATGAAACGTATAATTTTATCAATGGGATTCCTATGCTTGGCTTTAGCTGGATTTTCTCAACTAGCATTCGGAGTAAGGTCCAATTACTCAATTTCTACATCTACGTCTGAGATCAAAGAGTTAGTTCAATTAGAACCAATGGAGGTACTTGACCTAGAATACAAAGGTAACGCTAATAAATTCTCTTATGGTTTGATGCTACACGACCAAAACGAAAGAGTCTTTTTCTCTGGCGAATTACTCTATTCAAAGTCTTCACAAGAATTCACAATGTCAAATCGACTTGGCAATTTTCAAAGAGACGAGTCAATCAGGGACTTTACTTATAGCCAAACAGAGTTAAGTTTGCCTGTAGCTGCTGGCTTAGTCATAGGTAATTTTAAATTAGGTGGAGGTCCAATCCTTAATTATAGACTCGGAGAAGAAAACGCCTTAGACTTCGTTGATGGCATTGAAAGCCGATCGAAGAAAATCAATATGGGATTCCAATTGGTAGCTGGAATGATTATCAATAATCATATTCACTTAGATATTAAAAGAGAGATTAACTTCCACAGAGTCGGCGACAATTATACCTACAACGGAGAGCCATTTAAAATGCAAACGACGCCAAATACTTTGAGTATCGGTTTAGGTATATTACTCTAAAGTCTTAAGAGAAGATTAAAATAGACGGCTCTTTTGAACAAATGCTCAACTCTAACTTTTAATTATTAACTCAATAAATATCATATCATGAAAAAGCAAATTATAAATCTAGCAGGATTCTTATTCATCATGGCTTCGCTTGGATTAACGAGTTGTAAATCAACGGGATACGGTTGCGATTATAATGCTTCTGCGAAAGAAGCGCCCAAGGCATATGATTATTGTTTTGAAAAAAATAAGATTGAAAAAACATTAGAAGAAGAACAGCATGTAGCAGATACATGTGAATAATATATGAGCTCGGAAGTTCTGAATTCGTTAAGATCGGGATTCAGGACTTCCAAGTGTTTTAATTAAGACGCATCCATCAGTGCTTCAATACACGCCTCTCTAGTTAACCACAATGCCTCAGTACTCATATCAATATCTTTATTCTCTTTCCATGCTTCTATAAAAGCTTTATGTAAGTCAGATTTATTCTGAACCACTTCTTTTGCACTAAGCTTTATTTCTTTAATAATATCATGCTTTATTCTATCATAAGCAGAAGTAGGCCAGGTTACATCAATAGTTTGAGAGACATGTCTTATGTAACAATGTGCTTCAGGTATATAATCTAATCGTGTCCTTGCTAAAACATTTTTAATTCCCGGCGTATTTATCGGATTCATCTTATAGATACCGATGATCAATTGAAAATCTGAAAATCCATTCTCATCTATAATACTTTTTAAAACTGCATGTTTACTGCTACATGTTCCCCTAGCCTCCTCAAAAACCAAACTCAAGTTCTGTTTGTCAGAAATCCGATAATAATCTAAGTGTTTTAACCAACTAACTAAGCTCTTCAAATCATGAAGATTCTTGGACTTGGCTAAACTTGACAATTCATTATCTGAAGTAATTTTAAAACTCTTCAAATCCATATTGTAAATTTAAGACATGGAAGTGATAAATATCAAAGAGAAATTTGATCTATTTAATGATCATTGGCATCCACGCATAATTGGAGAACTCAACGGTCAAGCAGTGAAAATTGCCAAAGTAAAAGGAGAGTTCATCTGGCATGATCATATAGACGAAGATGAATTATTCTACATACTAAAAGGACAGCTAATAATCGAATTTAGAGATAAGTCGATTACATTAAATGAGGGTGATATGACCATTATTCCAAAAGGTGTTGAACATAAACCTATTGCTCATGAAGAAGTGTGGTTGATGTTATTTGAGCCACGAAACACTAAACATACTGGGGAAGTAGAGCATGAACTGACCAAACATGATTTAGAAAAAATATAAAATCAACTTGGCGAAAATAAAAGATTAAGCATTCATCATTTGCCAAATCTTATCTTTCAATTGATCCAAACCAATCTGTGCTACAGATGAGATAAATAAATAAGGAATTTGAAAATCAAACTCTGACTCTATCATCTCTTTCAATTCCTCATCTAATAAATCAGCTTTCGTTATGGCCAATAATCTTGGTTTATCAATGAGCTCAGGATTATACTTTTCAAGTTCATCCAATAACACTTTATAGGTTTTTTGAATATTCTCAGATTCAGCAGATACCATAAATAGTAATACTGCATTTCGTTCTATATGTCTCAAAAAGCGATGACCTAATCCCTTTCCCGAATGTGCACCTTCTATAATACCCGGGATATCTGCCATTATAAAAGACTTATGATCTCTATACTTGACAATACCTAAGTTGGGTATCAAAGTAGTAAATGCATAGCTAGCGATTTTTGGTTTTGCAGCTGTAATAACAGAAAGCAAAGTCGACTTTCCAGCATTTGGAAAACCCACCAAACCAACATCTGCCAACACTTTAAGCTCTAGAATCTTCCACTCTTCCTTTCCTGATTCTCCAGGCTGCGCATAACGTGGTGTTTGATTGGTTGAACTTTTAAAATTCGAGTTTCCCAAACCACCTCGTCCTCCAGATACTAAAATATATTCTTGACCATCTTCCGTGATCTCGATATGTCTTTCATCAGTTTCAACATCCTTTGCCACAGTACCGAGAGGTACTTCTAAAATTACATCTTCACCCTGAGCCCCTGTTTTATGTGAACTAGAACCGTTAACTCCATTTTTAGCAATAACATGTTTACGATACTTTAAAGGTAATAATGTCCATAATTGAGCATTTCCCCTTAAAATAATATGGCCTCCTCGACCACCATCACCGCCATCAGGACCTCCTTTAGCTGTTTTATTATCTCTAAAAAAATGAACAGACCCAGCTCCGCCAGCTCCTGATCTACAACATATTTTAACATAATCAACAAAATTCTGCTCTGCCATATTCGAGTTATTCGCTACAAAAGTAGACCTTTAAGTTTTAAACTGAAAAATATGGATAAGACTCAGCTTGGATATGTTAACGTTGAAATTGAAAATGGCCTCGCCACTATTGAATTTTTTCATCCTTCACATAACTCATTACCCTCCCAATTATTAAGTCAATTAGCTGAATCCATATCCAATTGCGGAGCCAATCCAGAGGTCATTTTAATCTTATTAAAGAGCTCCGGAGATCGCACTTTCTGTGCCGGCGCCAGTTTTGACGAATTGGTTTCTATATCAAATGAATTAGAAGGGAAGTCCTTTTTCTTAGGCTTTGCTAACGTGATTAATGCTATAAGAACCTGTGGTAAAATTGTTATCGGAAGAGTCCAAGGTAAAGCTGTAGGCGGCGGAGTAGGTTTAGCCTCAGCTTGCGACTATTGCATTGCTACCAAATGGGCCTCCGTCAAACTTAGCGAACTAGCTGTGGGCATTGGACCCTTTGTTATAGGTCCTGCTGTCCAAAGGAAAGTTGGTTTAGCCGCTTTCAGCCACATGGCCATTAATGCTAAAGAATGGCAAACTGCAGAATGGGCAAAATCCATGGGTTTGTTCCAAGAAGTATTCCCAACTGTTGAGCAAATGGATGAATACATATCTTCATTTATCGCCACTACTATAAGCATGAATCCTGAAGCACTTTCAGGATTGAAAAAAATATTTTGGGAAGGCACCCAAGACTGGAATACAGTTTTGGAATCTAGAGCTGAAACAAGTGGTCGCCTAGTGCTATCCCCTTTTGCAAAAGACACCATCGCAGGTTTTCTTAAAGGTTAAGTTATCCATTTAACTTATAGAATATCTATTTGTCCCCATCTTCTTCAAAAAATGAAAATGGGATTTTACAGCCCTCACAATCGAACGATGTGAATTATATTGAATTTGATATTTCAGACATGTTTTAGAAATAATACGTGTCGTAATCGGATAATGGGCGCTGGAAATATTGCTTTAAAGCTATTTCCTTCAATTTGAAAAAATTATTTCTTCCTTATAGCGATAATGCCATATTGTATAACCCAAGTCTATCATTTAAAAGACTAACGTCTAATACAAAATCAAAATATGAACGTAACTAAAAAAACAACATTAACTTCTCGAGAACTAGGTATTGACTTTTTGTATAATCTAAATGATGTAAAAAAATCGTTTGAGTACACCTTGTTCCCCAATAATAAATGTGTGTTGACCATTCTTATTAATTCTAAAGTTTCAAAGCGCGGGAACACAGTAATCCTCGAAAAAGATAATGCATCTAGTATAAAATATTTACTTGTAAACCCTTTCGATAATCCTTACAAGATTAACTACAAGAGTGATGTAAATTTAATTTCAGTTTGCTTTCCTTCGTATCGGATAAATTCTTTCTTGAATAAGAATAATGAATTTACTGAGGACCTAGTATATTCTGACTTTTTCTTTAATAAATCAATGAGGCACAATATCGAAGAGATCATAAATTCTAATCAGAATATGAAAGACAAGTTGGGATCAATAGAAGATTCTATTATTGAGTTACATAAAGATGAAGTAGATCCAATAGTAAAGAACTCGATAGAAGAAATTGAAAAAAATCCACAGATTAAAATATACGAACTGGCGGATAGGCTTTCAATATCAAGTAAGAATCTAACTAAAAAATTTAAGCAAAATGTTGGACGAACACCTGATTCTTTTAAACGTATAAACAGGTTTGTTAAGGTATTAAAGGAAAATCCTATAAAGCTATCTGACTTAAGTCATTCAGTTGGCTTTTATGATCAAGCGCATATGATTCGTGAACTAAAGAAAATATCGAATCTCACACCTAAAGTATTAAAATCGAAAAAGAACTTATCGAAGCATAAAGATATTCTTTGGCTTTGTTAAGGGTAAGAATTATACAATTTTACGATTAAGTTTAAATGTATTTTTGAGTAAAATAATATAAAATGAAGTACCTTTTTTCTTGCTCATTTTTGCTTGTGGTCATATGTTGTGTTTATTCTTGTGAAATAGATAGAGGTCCAGATATTGAAATCATCTCTCCTTCCGACGGAGATAGATTTGATAAGTCCGAAGTGATGAATTTAAGAGTGGAAGTTACTGATGATATAGACTTAGAAAGCATTGAAATCAATCTTGGTAATGGGCAAGTTCTCGAAATTACAGGGTTAGATGACGATGATGATGACGATGTAGATATTAATGAAAACATCAATGTTGGAACAATGGAAGGAACATTTACAATCAAGGTTACAGCCGTAGATAGTGATGATTTTGAAGCTGAGAAAACAGTAGATATTATTGTAGAATAATTTTAATGATAGATATGTATAAATATATATGTTACTCCATTTTACTCTTATTACTGGCGAGTTGTGGTGATAGTTTTAATATTGAAGAAAATCGAGTTGAGGAATTCGAATTAGCTTCTCAATTTGAAGAATCAACCTATGAAATATCAGTTGGCTTGCCAGAAGATTATGATACTAGCAATGATGATTACGGCTTCATAATTGTTTTAGATGGTGGAGATTGTTTTGAATTGCTTACTTTTCATGCGAACTCAGTAAGTAATGAAAAATCAAAGCAGAATGTCATTGTAGTTGGGATTATGAATTTTAGTTTCGAAGGTAGGAAATACAATTACACGACTCCTGACCTAGACGGTAATGGCGGTGGTGGCAATGACAAGTTCTTGCAATTTATCACACAGCAATTAATTCCTGAATTAGAATCTAGATTTAGAGTATCTTCTGATAGAAGCAAAAAAAGTTTTATGGGGCACTCTCTTGGTGGTCTTACTTCTGCAGTTGCTTTCCTAGATTTCAATGATCATTTCGGTAATTTTTTTCTTCTAAGTCCTTCATTGTGGTGGGATGATCAGGTTGTTTTCCAAAAAGAAGAAAGTAAGAGAAATGATATAAAAGATAATGAACAATTATTGTTTATATCCTATGGAGAAATGGAAGGTATCGTAATGGGCTTACCTACTCAAGCTTTCGAAGACCGTATTATAGAGTTCTACAGTAATACAATTTATGATAAGAATATAGTGCAAAATGAAAGCCACGCATCTTCAAAGGAAGAAAGTACCATAGCATCTCTTAATTTCTATTTTGACAATCAATAATCTAGATAGGTATGAAAAATTATTTATACAGCTTTATATTCTTATTTATTGCATTTAATCTTTCTGGTCAAAATTCGAAAATAACTATTGATCCATCTATTTCTATAAATGCATTCATTGAGTTAGGAGCATCTTCAGGTATTTATTATAATCTAAATAACAGGTTTTCTTTAACTAGTTACACTGCATTAGGTGTAATGGTGAATGATTTTGCAGCTCAGACAAATGGACTGTCTAACATTGAATCCTCCAATCAATTGTCACTAACACAAAAGTTTGGTTTCACTTGGTGGTTTGTTGACAAAGTCAATGATAAAAACAAAACCAAACGTAAAGGAATTAGCTTTGTCATTGGTCCTGATTATAGAAAATATAGCGGTAGTTATATTAGTCCAAATGAAACATTATTGGAGGATGAAGGGAGCAACACTGCCATAGGTTATGGATTAATGTATGTAGCTCACAATAGGAAAGAAGGGAAGAAAAAGGGTTGGAGTTTTAAGTTTTATATACCACTTGCTCCTTATAAAGGACCCGATAACATTCAGGTGTTTACAGCTAACTTTGGAATTAATTTAGATATTTAACTGAAATCGAAGACTTCTATTTTTGGACACAGCGAAGCTTATCAGTAAACTTTAAAATTCTTGGTTAAGAAACTTCCTTCGCATTTGTAATAACATTATATTTTTAGATAATGCGTAATAATTTGAAAACAAATCAAATATCCACAAATTGTGACCGAAACTCCCTTTTTACGTCTAAATGAGGCTATTAGTTAGCACGGTAAGTGAGCATTGAATGAAACCTAGCACTTACCCCCTTTAATTATAATGAGACAAAAGCTTTCCTTCGGGAGAGCTTTTTTGTTTTAAAGCCTCTACTTTTACAGCTCTTAAGATGCTAAAAATTGCCTTTTCAGATATATATAAATATGCATTGCCTGAGGGCCATAGGTTTCCTATGATTAAATATGAGCTGCTACCCGAACAATTACTTTATGAAGGCACGGTAAAAGAAGACAACTTTTTTCATCCTCAGCAGTTAACGGAAGAGCAGATCCTATTAACACATACCAAGACCTATTTGGATAAGTTAGAACAATTAAACCTTACAAGAAAGGAAGAAAGGAACATTGGTTTTCCAGTCAAAAAATCGCTTATAGAAAGAGGTAAGTTTATTTCTCACGGCACCTACGAATGCGCTCAATTTGCTATGCAATATGGTGTAAGTTTAAATATTGCAGGTGGCACACATCATGCGTATGCTGATAGAGGTGAAGGCTTTTGTGTATTTAATGACATGGCTATCGCATCCAATCTTCTTTTGAAAGAAGGTAGAGTTAAAAAAATTCTATTCATTGATTTAGATGTACATCAAGGCAATGGTAATGCCTATATCTTTAAAGATGATCCAAGAGTTTTTACGTTTAGTATGCATGGAGCCAAAAACTATCCTTTAAGAAAAGAAACCTCGAACCTAGATCTTCCTGTACCTGACAAAATTGAGGATAAAGCTTATCTTAAATTACTTTATGACACCCTGCCCAAATTGATTGATGAAGTAGAACCAGAACTTATTTTTTTCCAGTCAGGGGTAGATATTTTGGAAAATGATAAATTGGGCAGACTTTCTGTAAGTCTCGAAGGCTGCAAATTGAGAGATCGATTTGTATTCGAGCAATGTCATAAAAATAATATCCCCGTAACAGTTTCTATGGGTGGTGGCTATTCTGAAAAACTAACAGATATAATCGAAGCCCACGCAAATACTTATAGAGAAGCTCAAAATATTTACTTTTAAATTTTGCGGAACACCTATAAATATATCAACGTTATTTTACCCTTAGCCATCCCTAAGGTATATAGCTATAGAGTTGCAGAAGAACATTGGGATCTTATAGAATTTGGAAAACGTGTCGAAGTACCCTTGCGTAATAAACTCTATTCTGCCATTATCATCGAAGAAATCGAAAAACCGGATACACTTCATCAATTGAGGACGGTTAGAGCTTTCATAGACAATGAAAGCATCATCACGGATGAACAATATAAGCTGTGGACCTGGATGTCAAAATACTATTTGGCTACACTGGGTGAAGTAATGAATGTCGCCCTACCCACTGCTTTAAAACTCAACAGTGAGACAAAATTGGTTATTAGAAATCATGTAGACTTAGTAGATGTCGAACTATCTGAAAAAGAATATTTGATAGCAGAAGCCATTTCTATCCAAGACGAACTAACCATCAATCAAGTCCAGGATATCCTCAACCAAAAAACAGTTTATCCCATAATAAAATCTCTTCTAGATAAAGAGATACTGTTTGTCAAAGAAGAATTAAAAGAAAAGTTCAAAGCCAAAGTTGAAGACTTTATAAAATTGACAGATGGATATAGCTTGAAGGATGATTCTATGAATAAAGCTTTCGATCTTGCTCAAAGAAGTGAAAAGCAGACAAGAGCCTTATTGAGTTACGTTCAATTAGCACAAGATGATCCTTGGGTACGAAAGAAGGATATTTATAATAAAGCTCATGTAGACACCTCCGTTATCAATGCTTTAATAAAGAAAGATATCTTCTTAAAAGAGGCTAAAGAAGTTAGCAGAATTTCGAATAAGGTTATTGGCACTCAAGCCTTACCTGAGCTCAATCCACATCAAATAAAAGCGAAGAGAGAAATTAAAACACTCTTCGAAACCAAAGATCAGGTTTTACTTTTTGGCATCACTGGAAGTGGCAAAACTAGGATCTACATAGACCTTATAAAAGAGACAATTGAAAAAGGACAACAGGTATTATTCCTTTTACCTGAAATCGCCTTAACGACTCAAATCGTTGACAGACTAATGCACATCTTTGATGGAGACATAGGCGTCTACCATAGTAAAATGAGCAATAACCAACGGGTCGAACTTTGGAATGCAAGCCTGAATGGGAAGAGCTTAATTATGGGCGCACGATCAAGCTTATTTCTTCCGTTCAAGAATTTAGGACTCATTATTATTGATGAAGAACACGATCCTTCTTACAAACAATCAGACCCAGCGCCAAGATATAATGCACGCGATACAGCCATTTATTTATCAAAACTATATAAAGCAAAAGTTCTTCTTGGCACGGCCACCCCTGCCCTTTCGACTTACGTCAATGCATCTATTGGAAAATATGGATTGGTTAAATTACTAGAAAGACATGGGGATGCCGTTCTTCCTGACATACATGTTGTTGACTTAAAAAATCAATATAAGAACAAGCTCATGCAGTCGCTTTTTAGCCAACCATTAAAAGAAGCTATTGATAAGGCATTAGCCAGTAACGAACAGGTGCTTATCTTTCAAAACAGAAGAGGATATGCTCCAGCACTACAGTGTCAGACATGTGATTTTCACGCGCAATGTCCTAATTGTGATCTCAGTTTAACAGTACATCATTACTTTAATCAAATCAGATGTCATTATTGTGGCTTCAGACAAGCGCTCCCAAAAGATTGTCCTTCATGTGGTTCTGATGATTTAAATAAATTAGGATTTGGAACTGAAAAGATCGAAGATGAAATAAAGCATATATTTCCTCAAGCCAAAGTAGCTCGAATGGATTTTGATACTGCTAAAACAAAGAAAGCTTATCAAGAAATATTATCCGATTTTAAATCAGGTGCCACCAATATCCTTGTGGGTACTCAGATGATCACTAAAGGTCTGGACTTTGACAACATCTCTGTTGTAGGAATTTTAGTCGCTGATAAAATTTTATACTTTCCAGACTTTAAAGCCAATGAGAGAGCTTTTCAATTATTTACCCAAGTAGCTGGTCGTGCAGGTCGTAGGAAAACAAAAGGTCAGGTTATTATTCAAACTTTTAACCCAGATCATCCTGTTGTCAAAGAAACCCAACATTACAACTATATCGACTTTTATAAAAGAGAGTTAAGTGAAAGAAAGAAATTTATATACCCTCCTTTCTTTAGAATGATAAATATTCTTATAAAACATAAAAAACCTGAGATAGCTGAACAAGCCGCCAATTGGATGGGTAAATCTTTGAAATCTAAATTAAACAATAGGGTTATCGGACCTTCAGTCCCTGGCATTGCTAGATTAAGAGGATTTTATCAGCAACAAATTATCATTAAAATGGAGAAGGATGCTGGGGTTTTAAAGCAAGTAAAAAACTTGATTTTAGAAACCAATCAAGCGCTTAAAAAATTTGATGGGCTTAAGTCGGTGCGGGTGATTGTCGATGTAGATCCTTGATATTATAATTATTAAATCAAACACCTAGTTTCTTTATAATAAACCCTCGTTATAGTTTTTCTAATGCTTAGTTAGGTTTTAGCTATAGTCAAATAAAAATGGACACAACCGTAAACCAAATTTCCGAAGATCTTTTATTGAATGTGAAATTAAATCAACCAATAGAAGAAGTCATAATGAAACTAAAAGTCTTAAGTTATAATTCTTTAAACCACAGCTTAGTTAATGATGATCTTAAGAAAGCATTTTGGATAAACATTTATAATGCTTACTACCAAATTTTAAGAACTGAGCAAAATATTTCTAAAGAAAACATTTACACAACTAAGTCTATATGTGTTGGGCAAAAAATGTTTTCATTAGATGATATTGAACATGGTATATTAAGGAGATTTAGATATAAGTATAGTTTAGGGTTGCTACCAAACTTGCTGATCCCAAAATATGTCAGAAAGTTAGCTGTTGATAAATTAGACTACAGAATCCACTTTGCATTGAACTGTGGCGCTAAGAGCTGTCCTCCTATTGGCTTTTATAATCCTCACAAGATAGATGCTCAATTAGATTTAGCAACATCTTCGTTCTTGGAATCTGAAACAGACTTTGATAAAAAGACTAAAACTGTCTATGTCACTCGATTATTTCTCTGGTTCAAATTTGATTTTGGAAGATTAAAAGGTATCCAAAAAGTATTTCAGAAACATTTACAAAAAGATATAAAAGGATATTCTATCAAGTATAAAGAATATTCATGGGAGGATGATTTACATAATTTTACATAAAAAAAGAGACCGAGCCTCCCAACTCGATCTCTAGCAAAAATCTACAATACTTCAGTCTTAGTTCTGTATAATCACTTTCTTAGTACTAACTTCTCCATTTACGAATAAGCATCTTAGACTATACATTCCTGTCGCTAAATGGCGAACATTAATTCTAATCTCTTGGTCAATATCATCTTCACGAATATCTAATACTTCTTGTCCATTTAATGCGTACAATTTCATTGACACCACTTTATCAAAATCAGCTGACTGTATAGTCATCATCTCACTTACTGGATTCGGATAGACTTTAACAGCATAATCAATTTCAATTGTTGGCGCTTCTACCCTTTCCTCAGTCAATTCCACTTGACCTAAATCATGTCTTTTATTCACCACAACATTTGTAGGCAACACTTTACTTCCCATTAACTCAATGCAGTAATCTTCAGTCTCACCCTCAGGATAATGCTGACAAGGATCATCGGCATAACCACCCAACTTCATCATCACGCGCATCGTAGAAGTCCCATTAGCCAAAGCACTAGGGAAAGTAATTACGCCATTCAGTGAATTTTGACCGCATCCATAAGCTACGAACTCGTTTGCATCATAAAAGTCACCGTCAAGATTTAAATCAATCCATACCGTCCAGTAAACTTTTTGAGGACCACAACTTCCAAATCCAGGCACCAACTGTAAAGACAATTGATCTGTAGGTCCTGCATAAGTACAAATGTTTGTAAAGTCTGCATAACCACCATTATCACCACTTGTATGGTCGATGATACCAAACTTACAAGTCTGAATATATTGACAGTCGGACTTGTCTCCTCCTGGATTACATACGTCCTGTGTTGCTTCTACAGTGATATCAAACGAACAAGTTTTTACATTTCCACATCCGTCTGTTGCTTGATAAGTAACAGTATGTTGCGATCCTGGTGCCAATACAGAACCTGGTGCCGGTCCACCAATTTGTTGTAAAGTGAGACAACTTGGAATTTCCATTATGTATTCTAAAGAATAGTAACCATACTGATCATTCCATTGTCCATCATTCAACATTTCAACATAATGCTGATTGTTATTATAGTTATTAGGTTGTCCTACATACCAGTTGGTATAGCCACCAAATGGATCGCCATTAACCCATTCAAACGTACCTTCTTGATTGACATCATTAGCACCAATCCACGCTGATTGTAATGTCAAGATATTTGCTAAGTATGCATTTTCTGCTGCATTATTGATCACTGCAAGATGGCCTCCATTGGCGACACAATTCGCTTGTGCGTTCGTCCAAGTATCGGTTCCTGTAGAACAATAATAATGGTGACCATTAAAGCTACCCATATAAACGAAACCAGGTATAAATCCACCTCCTGTGTTACAATCTGAACAACAAGAACTTACTTCTGGTAAATTCCAAGAAACAACTGTACCTGATGAATTGGCAGCAGCAGAAGCTATGATATCTTCAGGACAAACTAAATCTAATCCGTCTTCTACAGTTATTGTAAAGCTACATCTCTCAACTGGCCCACAAGCATCATTAGTTTCATACTCAACGGTATAAGTACCACCTTGTAAAAAGTCACCAGATTTAGGTCCAGATACTTGGTGAATAAACGAGCATGGTTTCTCCATAATAAACTCTAATAAGTAATATGGATACTGATCATTCCACTGGCCGTTATTCAACATTTCTACACAGTCTTGATTTCCTGCATAATTATTTGGTTGACCTGGATACCAATTGGTATAAGTTAAAGGATCACCACAACCCCATGTAAATTCTCCATCTTTATCTGGATCTCCTAATCCAATCCACGCAGACTGTAAGGTTAATATACTCGCTAAGAATGCATTTTCTTCTTGTGAGTTGATGCATGCCAAATAACCACCATTATCTAAACAAGTCTGATTGGCATTGGCCCAACTCGCTGGGTCGGTAGAACAATAATATTCACTTCCTCCCCATGAGCCCATATAAACGAAACCTGGGATAGGATCACCATTGCAACTGCCACACTGACCATTGTAAGTAGGTGCAGGCCAGTTCACGACTGAACCACCGTTACCGCCACATTGTACAACAATGTCATCTGGACATACAATGCTATTTCCTGTACTACCATCGCAATCAACAAATATCTCAAACTGACAAGTACTTGTATTACCACAAACATCTGTTGCTGTGTAAGTAATAATACTTGTACCTTCAGGAAAATCATCACCGCTATCCACTTCATTACCGGCTGTATCTGTAGCCACTAAACTGCTTACACCACAATTATCACTTACAGTTGGCGCTGTCCAATAAGCAGTAGCAACACATCCTGAACCACTACCTGTTGTTACAGGCATACCTATTAAATATTGATCTATTGGGCAACTCGCTAATAAAGGTGCTACCACATCTTCTAGCGTTATACTTTGAACGCAAGTTGCCGATAAGTTATTCACTTGATCAGTAGCCACCCAAGTTCTTTGTACAACTTTTGCATTTGGACAAGGACCATTAGATACAATCACATCATTAAAGCTCACGATTGGAGTGCCACAATCCGGACCTCCCGGATAAGCATTAGCTGAGCCACAAATTGCAGGCCCTGGCACGCCCGGTACTGGGCAAGACACATAAGCTGGTGGACAGCTAATTGTAGGTGCTTGTGTACAAGCTGCTGCACAAATCACCGTCACCGTAAAGTTAGCCGTTGCAGCATTACCACAAACATCAGTTGCTGTTATAACCACAGTTGTAGTGCCTGCGGTAAAGTAAGAACCACTTGTGTAATTAGAACTTATTGTAACTGCACCACAATTATCAGATGCAGAAGGACTTGTCCAATTTACAGGAACTTGACAGTTATTCCCCGTTCCATTTACCGTAATATCTTGAGGCAAATATGTAAAACTAGGTGCTGAATTATCTTCTAAGTATATAAACTGATCACAAGAACTCACCAATGAAGGATTATTTGAATCCGTCGCTGTCCATGTTCTTTTAATCACTTTAGAAGAAGAACAAGGGCCTGTACCTACAATTAAATCTGTATACGAGACCACTGGTACACCACATTGGGATCCACCTGATGTAGCAGTAGCAGAACCACTCACTACAGGACCTGGGATACCTCCTTGCGGACATGCCCAATAATCAGTTGGACAATTAATTGCAGGTGGTGTATTACAAGTCGGTGTACAATTTACTGTCACATTAAATGAAGCTGTAGACACATTACCACATCCATCTACTGCATTGAAAACAACACTTGTTGTCCCCACTCCAAAACTAGAACCACTAGTATAGTTTGAGCTTATACTACTCGCACCACAATTATCTGTAGCAGAAGGAATTGCCCAACTTACAGGTACTGAACAACCTGTACCAGACCCATTAACTGTGATATCTTGAGGTACATTACTTATCGTCGGCGGCACGTTATCAATCAACTCTATAGTCTGAACACAACTTGTACTTAAGCTTGTATTTGTAGGATTAACTGCAGTCCAAGTTCTTAAAACTTGAGCTGAGTTGTTAGAACAATTGTTATAATTTGTCACTGCATCCGTATAACCTAATGTTGGTGCAGCATTACAGTTTGGACCATTTAACGTTGCTGTTGCACTACCTGTATCTATTGGATCTGTACTTGCTCCTGGGCAAGCAACAACATTAGCAGGACATGTAATTAAAGGTGCCACATTACAAGTTGCACAAGAAACAGTAATATTGAAACTTATAGAACTTACATTCCCACAACCATCAGTTGCTGTGTAAGTTACTACAGTTGTCCCTTCACCAAATAAAGCACCACTTGAGTAATTAGAACTCAAAGAAACATTTCCACAGTTATCTGTAAATGTTGGAATATTCCAAGTGGCCTGCATTGTACAATTCGCTCCCGTACCTGCTAAAATAATATCTTGAGGCACAGATGTAAATGTTGGCGGTGTACTGTCTGCCAAATAAATATATTGCAAGCATGATGTCTGCAAATTAGAATCCGATGGATCTGTTGCTGTCCATAATCTTTCTATAGTTATTGCTCCATTACATGATGGTGCATTGATATTCGTATCTGTATATGTAATAATTGGAGCTGCACAATCTTGTCCATTGTTAAATGCTGTCGCAAAACCAGTTATTGTTGGATCAGTACTCGTTCCAGGACATCCAAAATAATCAGCAGGGCAAGTCAAAACAGGATTTGTATTACAAGCTTGACAAGCCACAGTTACATTGAAACTGCTTGTTATAGTATTACCACAATTATCAGTAGCTGTATAAGTAACGGCAGTTGTACCTTCACTAAAAACCGAACCCATAGCATGATTAACAGTAAAATCTGATATTCCACAATCATCAGATGCGGTTGGTTCAACCCAAGTCACAGCTAATTGACAACCATTTCCAACAGCATTAACTGTGATATCATCTGGAGTTCCAGATATTGTTGGTGGTGTCGTATCATCAATAACAATTTGTTGAATACATGATGCTGTTAAGTTCGGGTTGTACTGATCAAAAGCAGTCCAAGTTCTATTGACATAAAACGATCCTGGACAATTTCCAAATGCTGTAAATGAATCTGAGAAATAAACTATTGGTGTTCCACAAGTCCCCCCTGCAGAAGTGACAATCGCATCTCCCGATACACTTGGCTCAGGTATGAATACACCTGGACATGATACATAAGTATCAGGGCATGTAATTACCGGCGGTGTATTACAAGTATTACATTCTATAGTTATATTGAATGAAGCAGTCGTAACATTACCGCATACATCTACTGCTGTATAAATAACAGTAGTTGTACCAGCATTGAACATACTTCCATTAGGAATATTTGATTCTGAAGAACTAAGGCTACAATCATCCGTAATCGTCGGCTCAGCCCAAGTTACAGGCATTAAACAATGCACACCTTTTTTATATAAAGTGATATCGGTTGGCATATTCGTTATAACCGGAGCACCATTATCTTCTAATTCTATACTCTGATCACAGCTTACTGATAAAGCTGCATTATTTGGATCTGTAGCTGTCCATGTTCTAACGATGTTATATTCAGAAGAACATGGTCCAGAAGAAACAATTATATCATTATAAGTAATTACAGGCGCTTGACAATTTGAATCCCCTGCGACTGCAGTCGCCGGTCCTGTATCAGCTGGTTCTGGATAAGCACCAGTTGGACAGGCGATGTAATCCGTAGGACAAGTGACAACAGGTAAAGCATCACAATTACAAATGACTGTAACATTGAAAGTTTCAGCGACTGCTAAACCACAATTATCAACTGCTGAATAAGTCACTACTGTAGATCCTTCATTAAAAGTCATGCCGCTATCGTGCGTACTATTTATTGTAACAATACCGCAATTATCTGTAGCTAACGGTTGTTCCCAGAAAACTTGTACAGAACAACCTGTTCCATTTCCTGATACAGTTATATCGTTTGGTATGTTAACTAACTGAGGTGCTTCGGTATCTTGCAAATCAATTATTTGAATACACGTACTCGCTTGAGAATTATCACTAGCGTCTGTTGCTGTCCAAGTTCTTTGGATAGTCATTTCGCCATTACAACTACCTTGACTTGTAACTATATCGGTATAGGTGATAATAGGATTACCACAAGATACATCTGTTGGTACTGCGGTCGCAAATCCAGTAGCTGATGGATCGGTCACACCATTTACTGGACAGGTAATTGTATTAGAAGGACATGATATAACTGGTGCATTACAGCAACTATTGATTACTGAGACATTAAAGCTGCAAGTAGTTTGCAGACCACAATAGTCTTGAGCTGTATAAGTCACCGTAGTTGTGCCTTGTGGAAAAGAAGCACCACTAAAATGCGTAGTTGTAAAATATTGAATATTACAATTATCATCTGCTGTAGGCAAGCTCCAGATGGCTGTACTATCACAATCAACTGATAAATCTAAAGTCATATCAGAAGGACAATTATTAATAGTAGGGGCTTCTGAATCTTCTAGATAAATCGTTTGCTGACAAGAGGAATGTAATTTAATACTTGCAGAACCTGCAGGATAAGTCGCATTCCAAGTCCTATGAATAATCTTTAAACATGGTGTATCCATAACGACCACATCAGTATAACTGACGATAGGCTCAGGACAATTTGCATCTCCTGGCATTGTTGTTGGTTCACCTGTAAAAGAAGGATCGATATTATCTGAAGGACACCCAAAAAAAGTAGGTGGACAAAAGATAACAGGTGCCGTTAAGCACATCATTTGAAGTTGCGCATCGGCATCTTCCAAGTTTGCATCCAAGCAAAAGTCTTTTAGCTCTGTATTGCCAAATGTATTTATTGCCAATAAGAGCAATAGACACGATGCTATGGAATGAGTAAATATTTTTTTCATGCTATCATATTTTAGTATCACTTTCTTGAGCCTCTAAATTGGATGATCAAAAAAGTTTGAAATTTTTTCTAAAATTTTCTTTGAGGAATAAAGAGAGAAAAATGGTCAGCTAATTAATTCAGTTACCTATACGATAGCGGTTTAAATTATGCGTCCTCAAAAGCATTGAAAGAAACTGTTAAAAATCTTATCGAAGTATTAAGAGAAATTCAAATTTGAAAGGACCTCTAATTTGTAATTGGTTGATTTTAAACGACATAAAGCGCAAATTAGGATAGATCTGACAAGCCAATTCGTTAAAAGAAAAGTCGAAAATAATTGAGAAAAAAGATGTTAAAAATTTCTTGCTAAAAGAAGGGAAAGCGCGTAATATTAGCAAGGGCAAACTACTAGAACGCGCAGTTATAATTTTCGCTGCCTAAAGAAAAAATGAGGATTTTAAATAGCGTAGAAGATTTGAAAAAAGAAACGCTTGAAGGAAGCGTTTTGCAAAACAATATCGTTTTAGAATGTTGAGATACTAATCGTCATAACGTCTGCGTCTCAGTCGACCTATTCCTAAAGTCTTTGCTATAAACAAGATAATTATAGCCCCAACAGTTGCGGATATGATCATACCGATAATATTCTCTGGAAGGGTAACATCAAATTGCTTCTCTACAACTTTAACGATCCCAGATCCTGCATTAATATTAAGAAGGCCGAATAGAAATCCACCTACAACTCCACCTGCAATCCCTAAAAGTGTATTAATAACAAAACCAAACGAATCACCTTTCATAATTCTCGCTGCTAATGCCCCAGCAAGTGCCCCAACAAGAATCATGACTATCCAATTCAATACATCTCCATTTAAAACGTCCATTTCGGTAATTTTTTGACAAATATATTATTTATAGATATATGTCGATTACTTTTATACCACCAAATCAGATAGCATGAGAGCAATGACCATTTTATTAGTATTTCTTGTAGTAAATGATTTACGTGGACAGGAGGAATGCTCTAGAACACTCCAATATAGCGACCAAGAATTATGTTTTCCTTTCATAGAGGGCATGGTGGAATCATATGAAAATGAATATGTTAAAATACTAGCAGATAATACTGAAGTATCCATGAATGAGGTACTCGCTTTCTATGTCAATGACACTACCCATCAACAAGTACCTGAGATCCTTACGCAAGGGATCGATGATTACTTCAAAATTTATGCAACAAAAAGCTTAAGGGACCAATCGCAAAATCTTGATGGCTTAAAGTCAGCTGCAGAAGAAATAAAAGTTGCCTTCCCTGTTGCTGGAGAATTGAATAAAAATATCGAACAAATTATAAGAGAAGAATTAAAAGAAATTAATTTCGAATTAGAAATCGGAAAACCTTCTGTACTTTCTCACGATTGGCATCAACCCAATGTGCATTCATCAGTTCTATTGGTTAAGTATGCACAACCTGGACTTGGAGAAACCACCATCGCCATGTGCATGAATGCGATGCTTCTAAAGGAAAGACTTATATGGATGGCCTATTATAGAGAATTAACATCTGAAGAGATATTGAAAGATTTGGCCTCAAAGAACAAAAAAATAATTAATCAAATCAGCCAAGCTAATCAGTAAAATAATCCCCACTTAATGCGTCTTTTGTAAAAACATTTCTTCATTAGTTCTGTTTTATTTATGAACATTCACTTGGCGCCATCTCGAATGTAATTTAAAAAGCTAGTCAATGAATTAGCGCATTACATAATCTTAAATGATTCACGATGGATACACTTGCACCTATCAAAAGTATAATGTCTACCGAACTGATTACCGTGTCACCAAACTCAGTAATTGCCGAAATAGAAAAGATCTTCAAACGTCATAAAATTCATCATCTGCCAGTTACTCAAGAGGGTCAATTAGTAGGCATAATCAGTAAATCAGATTACCTATTTTTCAAAAGAGGTTTTAATGATTTGAAAGTGGAAGATGACTATGATAAAATAAGACTTAACCGAAGAACTGCCAAGTCAATCATGACAACTGGAATTGCCAAATTGGAACCCAATGACAAGATCGGTGTCGCTATAGAAATTTTTAAAGAAAATCTATTTCACGCCATACCCATAGTTGAAGATGGTACCTTGGTTGGTATTGTCACTACATTTGATATCATCAGCAAGGTGATACCAAACCAAAAGACACTCGCAGCAGTTTAAATAAAAAAAATCACCTCGCAGATATTTGCGAGGTGATTTTCTTTTAAGTAATCACATCTAACAACTGTTTTGCTAAACCAGCATTTAATGGATGTGCACTCGTTTGTATCAAATCTCTCAAATTGCAATCTCCTCCATAGATATTATGATGAAGATTAAAATTCATTTGCATCTCATCTTTCAAGAATTTCATTTTCAGAACTAAATCATGTGGGACAACTTGTCTATAAATTTCCACCCCATTGCTGCCTGCATAATGAGCTAAAGATGCTCTATGTCCAAAAGAACTTCTTGCATTAAGTAAATTTTGATTTGATTTTACAAAATCTTTAAACGTCTTTAAGTTAGAGAATAGTAAGTGGTCAACACTCTGCTCAAATCGAGGCTCAAACCTAATTTCCCTATCCCATGCAACTAAGGCTTTAAAACCATGAATCTTATAACTCAAATCCAAGTAGTCCCGATCCTTAAACAAATCTTTTAGCTCACCATATGTTTCTTTGTTAAGGTCTACTCTATGATTTTTAATAAAAGTTATAAAAGAAGAATGATCGGCTTTAGCTGCGCCATATAATCGCTCAGCAAATGTACTTAGATATTGACCCAAAGACTTTGACTCATGTAAAGATGAGATAAGGTCTGAATAATAGTCTCGAATATCCTTTACCTCATCACACATATATATTAAATCAGATTCCAAAATTTTATGGTGTTTTGTTTAAGATTAAATAAATTTAAGCACTTAAGCCAAATAGATTATGCAGTATAAAGCAGAAACAGTTAAAGAATACATCGACCAACTTCCTGAGGATAGACAAAAAGTGGTCAAGAAAATTAGAGCAGTAATCAGAAAGAACTTACCAAAAGGATTCAAAGAATGCATTAACTATGGCATGATAGGATACGTTGTGCCTCACAGTAAATATCCTGATGGCTATCATTGTGATCCAAAACTACCCCTTCCTTTCATGAATGTGGCTTCGCAAAAAAACTATGTAGCCTTATATCATTCAGGTGTTTATGCAGATCCAAAAATTAATAAATGGTTTATTAAAGAGTACCCAAAACACACGTCACATAAATTAGATATGGGCAAAAGCTGTGTACGCTTTAAAAAGATGGATGACATCCCTTATGATCTGATCGGCGAATTATGTGCCAAGATAACCGTAGAAGACTGGATTGATCTTTACGAAAAAAATGTAAAGAAGAAATAAGAATCACCTAAAAGGTGACATCCTTCACAACATCTTTCCCTTCTCTTTTTACTGTAACTGAAATAGTCTCTCCTGGATTGAATGCACCTAAGGCTTTCATATAACTCATCATATCTACGATTTCAAGATCACCCATTTTCACAACAACATCACCTTTTAAGATACCTGCATTAGCCGCTGGACGATTATCTCTGACACCATCAATACGCATGCCTTTACCATCATATAGATAATCCGGAATAACACCTAAGGTTACTTTAAAATCTGGAGCTTGTTGCGACTCATCTTTAGTTTTAATATAAGTTAACTTACCCTTATTGTCTGCCTTAGTTATAATTTGAGAGATATACCTAATAATATCATTGAGACCTTCAAAATTTATTTTTTCAAAATCATCACTCGGTCGATGATAGTCCTCGTGTTGCCCAGTGAAAAAATGCACAACTGGAATACCTTCTAAATAAAATGAAGTATGATCCGATGGACCCACACCAGAAGCTTCTAATTTGTATTTAAAGTAAGGTTTTTTAGTACCATATATGAGCTTCTCCCAAACCGCCGAAGTCCCTGTACCATAAATTGCCAATTGGCGATCCTCATTTAGACGACCGACCATATCCATATTGACCATAAAGTTATAATCATCGATTTCGATAGGACTGTTATCTACGAAGTAATTAGAACCCCATAAGCCTTTTTCTTCACCTGAAAATGCAATATATAATATGTTACTTTTTAGTGGATTACTTTTAAAGTATTGCGCTAATGCTAACATAGCAGCAACACCTGAAGCATTATCATCCGCACCATTATGAATGGCTGGGGGACCAGAGTATAAAGACCCTTCAGGTCCATAACCTAAGTGATCGTAGTGTGCCCCAATGATAACTGTATGATCTGCATTATTATCCATGAACCCAACAACATTTCGTCCGATGATAGTCGGATCGTTGGGATCTGGTTCTTCTGCATGTGGATTAGACTTGATCCTTTTTTCAAAAAATTGATAGTAAGATTCCTCTATTTTAAATATCCCTTCTAGACCTATCTCCTTAAACCTTTCTACAATATACTCTGCTGCTAGCTCTTCACCTTTAGTCCCAGTTTCTCGACCTTCCAACTCATCGGACGAAAGATATCGGACATCTTCAACCACATCTGCAAAAATCTGATCAGAAATGGTAACAACTGTAGAAGTTTTACATGAACCAAAAAGGATGAAAGTTATTAGTAATAATAATTTTGATAAGTTTGTCATCTTTAAAATTGAACTTTAGAATTCAAAGTATGAAAATAAGTATTCCAAGTCTTGTACTCGTCATTTTATTGTCATTAAATGCTTGTAAATCTGACCAAAAGAGCGGTCACCACGATTACAGCAATGATAAAGAATCCACAGAAAAGAAAGCTAATCCACATGCATCTCCTCATGGCAGCACTGAAGCCAATGCTTTACCAGAAGGATCATTACAATATCCACAGGAAAAGCACTTAAAGAATGTGAGACAATTAACATTTGGAGGAGACAATGCCGAAGCTTACTGGAGTTACGATGATAAATATCTCGTATTTCAAGCTACCAATGAAAAATGGGGATCATCATGCGATCAGATTTACTATCTAGATCCTTTTGGTGAAAATACGCCAGAAACTAAACCCAAACTTCTAAGTACAGGTAAAGGTCGAACAACCTGTAGCTATTTTATGAAAGGAAATAATTCAATTGTTTATGCTTCTACACATGAAGCTGATGACAATTGCCCTCCTACACCAGAAAGACGTCCCGACGGTAAATATGTGTGGCCCATCTATGATAGCTTTGATATTTATGCTGCTGATCTAGATGGAAATATCACAAAAAAATTAACCGATAATCCAGGATATGATGCAGAAGCAACTTTAAGTCCTGATGGTAATAAAATTGTCTTTACTTCAATTAGAACAGGCGATCTCGAATTATATACTATGGATCCAGATGGATCAAATGTAAAGCAAGTCACGAGTGAACTAGGTTATGATGGAGGTGCATTCTTTAGTCCTGATGGAAAGAAATTAATCTTTAGATCGTCAAGACCTAAAACTGATGAGGAAGTAAAAGTCTATAAAGATTTATTAGCTCAAGGCTTAGTCCAACCGACGAACATGGAACTCTACGTTTGTAATCTTGATGGAAGTGAATTAACTAAGATCACTGATTTAGGAAATGCAAACTGGGCACCTTTCTTTCACCCTTCAGGAGAAAAGGTCATTTTCGCTTCAAATCATAAATCGAAAAGAGGTTTCCCATTCAATTTATTTATGATCAATGTTGATGGTACTGGATTAGAGCAAATCACTTTCGACAATACCTTCGATTCCTTCCCAATGTTTTCTTACGACGGCAAAAAGTTAGTTTTTGCATCTAACAGAAATAATGGAGGCACAAGAGATACGAATTTGTTTATCGCTGACTGGGTAGAATAAATAGTCAAGTGACAGCTGAATCAAAAAATAATTGGCTAACTAAGTTGCAGAAACGCTGGGGTGTTTCTGCAACTCAAGTTATTCTTATACTTATCGTTTTTGCTTGCACTGGTTTTACTGTGATGTTTTTAAAAAAACCAATTGTAGGTCTATTTACAGAGAATGGAGAACAACCTTTATTATTTACTATCCTGTATTATATTTTAATCTTGCCTGTTTATAACATCATCCTTTTAATCTATGGCTTCCTTTTCGGACAATTCGAATTCTTTTGGAATTTCGAAAAAAGAATGTTTAGGCGCATGCTAGGGAAGAAGTAGTTAGGTCTTGGCTATTGGCTATTGGCTATTGGCTATTAATTATGAGTCATTATGTGAACATCCTATGCCGCTAATCCGAATTAGGTTAAACAAAAACCAATTATTAATTATACATTGTTAATTGTTCATTCTTAATTATCCATTATTAATTACTCATTCTTAATTATTCATTCTTAATTATTATTTATCAATTTCCTTCAAAAAAATGACAAGTCGAAGCGTCGTCATTAAGATACGATACGTTGATTAATAGGGTTTTAGGCGTTTTGCTTCAATTTTTTGGTCAAATTATTGATACCTTTATACAAATACCTTCCCCGGAGTGCTATTCCTATCGGAAAGGCCCGTATTGCTTGACATTTCCTTTATTTAATTTTCTGAATATTTAAATTGATAATTAAAGATGAGACATCTTTTTTCGTTCGTTTTAGTCGCCTTATTTGCAATTCATGCATACGCCCAAGATTTTGCGGCATACACCAATACTTCCGAAATTATATCTGAAAACACTTTTGGAGGTCCTATTTGCAAAGGATTTACAGATGTTAATGGCGATTGCAGAGATGATATAGTTAGAGTCGTTAATGGCACTAAAATCGTCGTTGATTTACAGTCAAATCATGGAGAATTATTCCAAAGCTATGTTGTAGATACCATTGAAGGAGATGCTTGGACCATATCTATTGGCGATCTTGATAATGATGGTTTTGCTAATTTCTTCGTTGCAGGAAACGAAAATGGCATGACCTTATATGAAACTGGAAATGATCCAACAGAATACAAAAAGACCTTTGAGTCAATAAACACATTCTTCGCACAGGGTTCCAACTTTGTTGATATGAATAACGATGGTTGGTTAGATGTTTTCATTTGTGATGACAATGGACACAGTGAGATATTTTTAAATGATGGTGCTGGAGGATTAGTTTACGACACTTCATTTATTGATATGAGAACAGACCCTGTATCTGATAATTCAGGTAACTATGCATCTGAGTGGACAGATATCGATGGTGATGGTGATTTAGATCTTTATATCGCTAAATGCAGATTGGGTGTTGATGAATTTACTGATCCACGAAGAATCAATCAGATGTTTATCAATGACAATGGCAATTTCAGAGAAGTAGCTGAAGAATGGGGAGTGGCTATTGGCGCACAAACATGGACAGCCAACTTTGGAGATATCGACAATGACGGAGACCAAGATTTATTTATGATCAATCATGAATACAGAAGTCAGTTGTTTGAAAACATTAATAACGAACGCTATCAAGAAATTCCATTACTAGCTAATGGAAACGAGATAATTACTCAAGGATATCAATCTTCGTTTGCAGATTTTAATAATGATGGATTTTTAGACATCCTCATCGTAGGTGGTGGAGATCGTATGCTATTAAATGACGGTAACAAGTCATTCATTGCTAGAAACTCTCCTATTGGGACATCTCAAACACAATCATTCGCATTAGGAGATGCTAACCATGATGGTTTTCTAGATATCATGGCGTCTTACAGATCATTAGGCGCGGGCGTTAATGGTGATAGAGATAGATTATGGACATGTCTTGACAATGGCAATCACTGGATAACGTTTGCTTTAGTAGGCAACGAATCAAATAAGAGTGGTGTAGGCGCTAAGGTGGAATTATTTTCACCTATTGGAACACAAACAAGAATTATTCAAAGTGGCGTAGGATATGGCATTACTAACTCATTAACTGCAAGATTTGGTATTGATGACTTTATAAATGTGGATTCTGTCAGAGTGACTTGGCCATCAGGTATCCAGAATACGTATGATAATATAAATGCGGACACCCATTATATTATACACGAAGGCGAATGCATCAGTGAGTTAGCAGAAGTTGAGGTTAATGAAACAAGACTAGATTGCTTAGCTGAAGAAACAGAATTAACTGTTAGTGGATCATTCAGTTCTGCTGTTTGGAATACTGGAGATACGGGACTATCATTAACAGCGACCGAACCTGGATTATACACAGTAGTCCTTGACCCGAATAGTAATTGTCCTAATCATGCACAAACAATTTTAGTCAGAGGTCCTGAAGAATTAGAAAAGCCACAAATCAATTTAGCAGAAGATGTAAAAATATGTGTCGGTCAACCATTAGAAGTAGGAGTCAGACAAGAAGGCGATTGGAATTGGTCCACTGGGGATGTTTCAGAATCTATAGTTGTTTCTGATAATGGCCAATACTTTGCAACGAATTTAAATCAGTGTGATACGATTGATTCTGATGTTATCAGCATTGAGTTTATTGATCCTTCAAACCCAGGAACATTTGAGCAAGAGTTTACAGAATGGAATGAACGTGTTACGTTAACCGTACCAGCACAAACAGTCAATTGGTATAGTGATCCTAACGGCATGGATCTTTTAGAATCTACACCGATTTACCAAACTGGTGAATTATTTTCTGATACTGTTTTTTACTTTGACTATATAATTCAGCAAGACGCACCTGTATATGTAGGTGGTGCAGATATGCAAGAATCTATAAATGAGCCTAATTATTCTTTCGAAAATGTAAATGGTTCTTTATGGTTTGTGGTAGACCAACCGTCTATTCTCAAATCTTTTAGTGTGAACTCTAATGCAGCTGGCGAAAGAAGAATTATCGTAGAAAACTTTATCACTAAAGACACTGTACACGATAAAATCATATTCGCACCTCAAGGCATTAGCGAAGTACAATTGGATTTCGTATTTGACCAAGGTGGATCTTTCGAGATTAAAACTGATGTGGATGTGAATACAGCTAATTTTGGAAGCAGAAACCCAGAATTCTCAATAATAGAAGGAGACTTGGCTTATCCGTATAATGTTGCAGATATAGCAAGAATTTCTAGATCTTCATTCGGTAGAAATACTTACCATTATTTCTTTGATTGGAAAATGGAATTACTGATAGATGAGTGCTTCTCGGATATCGTCCCATTTGTGTTAGATTTTAATCCGAGTACCTCAGCTGAAGAAGTTTTACAAAATGAATTGGTAAATGTATTCCCTAATCCAGCAGCTGATCAAATCAAAATACAATCTGAAAAAAGTATTAATCAAATAAAAGTATTCAATAGCTTGAATCAATTAATCGAAACAATACAAAATCCATCTAATAATCAGATTTTAAACATCTCAGATTATAGATCAGGTCACTACCTTCTTAAAATTGAAGGAAAAGGTATTAAAGCAGTTAAAGCTTTTGTCAAATTGTAAGAGCTTATTCAAATTATATAAGCCGCTATCATTGATTTGATAGCGGCTTTTTTATTTTTATCCATTCAAATACACATTCATGTATAATCTTAAATTTATCATCTACCTACTCACTTGGGTTACCCTGATATTTCTTAGTGCTTGTCAGAGTGATACTTCAGATTCTGAAACAAAGAGTACGCCACAAGTACAGGGCACGACGTTAGAAAAGCACTTAGCCGAATTATCAAAAGATGCCTACATGGGTAGAATGCCTTGCACCTTAGGAGACACCATGACCGTTAACTATTTAGCTAAAGAGTTAAAAGCTTTAGGAGTAGATCCTGGTAATGGAAGTTCCTACTTTCAAGATGTTCCACTTTTAACAATAGATGGTGACATTTCAGAAAAAATGATTGTTAAGAATTCGCATGGAACGAAAGAATGGCAGAAAGGAAAAGACTTTGTTATTCACACTCAAAGAAAAGTCAAATCTATTGGATTAGAAAACTCGGAATTAGTCTTTTGTGGCTACGGTATTGTGGATGATAAATTAGCATGGAATGATTTTGAAGGTGTTGATTTAAAAGGAAAGACTGCTGTGGTATTGGTTAATGATCCCGGCTTTGGAGGAGAGGACGACAATTTCTTTAAAGGCGACATCATGACCTACTATGGCAGGTGGACTTACAAGTATGAAGAAGCCGACAGACAAGGAGCCGAAGGGTTACTGCTCATTCATGAAACTGCCTCCGCTGGATATCCGTGGTTTGTAGTTCAAAGTTCTTGGCAAGGTCCACAACAAGGTTTGTCAGGTATTGACAGATCTAATGATTGCGGTATTAAAGGGTGGATCTCTTTGGATCGAGCTAGAGAATTATTCGCTGATGCCGGAAAAGATTTTACCACTGAAATTAAAAAAGCACGAACTAAGGATTTTGAAGCTTTTCCTTTAAATGCTACGGTATCTGCCTCCCTTGATAACTCCTATACTGAATGCATTTCTAAAAATGTAATTGGACAAATCAAAGGGACAGAATTTCCAGATGAATATATTGCCTATACCGCTCATTGGGATCATATAGGTATTGGAAAAGTTGTCAATGGCGATTCAATTTATAATGGTGCATTAGACAATGCAAGTGGGACTGCTGCGCTCTTATCTATAGCAGAAGCTTTCAAGCAAGCACCTCCAAAAAGAACAGTTCTTTTTCTTTTCGTTACCGCCGAAGAACAGGGTTTATTAGGGTCTGAGTATTATGTCAATAAACCCATATTCCCGCTCAACCAAACGGTTTGTAATTTAAATATGGATGGTGTCAACCCTGCAGGCATGATGAAAGATTTTACAATCACTGGCCCTGGGCATTCAGAAATGGACAAGTATGCAGAAAAGCATGCAAAAGCACAAGATCGATACGTGATGGGAGAACAAGAACCTGAGAAAGGTTATTTCTTCCGTTCTGATCATTTCAACTTTGCCAAATTTGGCGTACCTGCATTATATGGAGAAGGAGGATATGACCACGCTGAAAAAGGTAAGGCTTATGCTAAAAAATTTAAAGACGAATATGTTGCTGATAATTATCATGCACCATCCGATCAATATGATCCGGAAAAATGGGATATGAGTGGCTCCGTACAAGACGCTCAAATCTATTTTAATATTGGAAATGACTTAGCCAACAATAGAGACTGGCCTAAGTGGAATCCAAGTTCTGAATTTAAAAGACCCAATAATTTAAAAAATTAATGAAAAAAATTCCACCATTCCACGTTGCCATCCCAGTACACGATGTTCAATTAGCAAGAGCATTCTACCGAGATGTTTTAGGTTGCCCTGAAGGACGTTCAGACGAAAAATGGGTAGACTTCGATTTATATGGACACCAATTTGTTATCCATTATAAACCCAAAGACGATAATGCATCAGTCCACACCAACGATGTGGATGACCATGCTGTGCCTGTACCTCATTATGGTGTTGTATTAGAATGGTCAGACTGGGAAGCTCTGGCTAAAAAATTAAAAGAGGCGAATACTAAATTCATAATTGAACCCTATATACGATTTGAGGGATTACCTGGAGAGCAAGCAACAATGTTTTTTACTGACCCATGCGGGAATGCTTTAGAGTTTAAAGCATTCAAAGATCTCAACCAAATGTTTGCTAAATAACAACCAAGTAATGAAGGCCATTTATTTAAAAAAATATGGAAAGAGTGCCAACGTATTTGAAATAAGAGAAACAGAGACACCTCAAATAAAAGAGAACGAAGTGCTTATAAATGTTCAGTACTTCGGACTTAACTTTGCAGATGTAGTAGCACGAAATGGTCTCTACCCTGAAGCACCGAAAAATCCAGCTGTGCTTGGATATGACGTATCAGGTACAGTCGAATCGGTAGGTAAAAATGTGAGTCATGTAAAGATTGGAGATAAAGTTTGTGCCCTAACAAGATTCGGTGGATATGCTGAAAAGGCCGTCGCACCTTCTGCTGGTGTAGTAAAATTACCTGACAACTACGAGATGGCCTTGTCAACAGCTTTAGCGACTCAAGCTTGTACCGCTTATTTTTGCAGTGTACATAGTGTATCACTGACGACAGGAGATAAAGTTCTCATTCAAGCAGCAGCAGGAGGCGTTGGGTCTATTCTCGTCCAAATCGCTAAGCATCATGGTTGTGAAGTCTTTGGCACCGCTTCCACTTCAAAACTAGATCACTTAAAGTCTATTGGTGTGGACCATGCTATTGATTACCGAAACAAAGACTTCTACAATGAAATCAAATCCGGAAACCATCAACTAGATTTTGTATTTGATAGTATCGGCGGCAAATCATTTAAGAAAGCATGGAAGTTGTTAAAACCTGGAGGCACAATGGTTTACTTTGGAGCAGCAGCACAGATTGGTAATAGTAACATTTTTAAAACTCTCGGGGTTGCTTTAGGTTTTGGTTTCTTCTCCCCTATTGCATTGCTCATGCAGAGTAAATCTATGGTCGCCGTCAATATGCTCAAGATTGCAGATCATAAACCGGATTTATTTCAAAAGATATTTCAAGGCGTTATTGACTATTCCGAAAAAGGCATCATTAAACCTACCCTTTCAAAAATATTTCCGGCTGAACAAATTGGTGAAGCGCATGATTTTTTGGAGTCGAGAAAGTCAGTTGGGAAGATAGTTATGGAGTGGTAAAGCATTTCAAGGTTTAAAGGTTTAAAGGTTTAAAGGTTTAAAGGTTTAAGGGTTTAAGGGTTTAAGGGTTTAAGGGTAAAATTGGTAGTGAATAATTATAGAATGAAGAATTAAAAAGGGAGTATTTATAAAAGTGTGTCAACACTTTATAAATAATCTCCCATACTC
>JAHDIN010000019.1 GCA_020630775.1 Saprospiraceae bacterium
ATGGAGCTCATGTATGTCCTATAAATTGAATTATTAATTAACACAATCCCTAAACACTATTCAGGGAAAGACAATTAGTGAGGTGCTAATACTGAATCGCGAGGATATCCGATGTTATTAATCGGAACTTCTGAGTGGTTAAGTCGCGACGATGAGTCGCAGATTCCGACTTACACGTCGGATGGTTAAGTGGTTAAGTGGTTAAGTAAAAAAATCTAACTTAAGTTCCTACTTAGACTTATGCTTAAACTTATGCTTAAACTTATCCGTCAACTTATTATCTTTGATAACCCCTCCAGCTATATCACATGAAAAAAGCATCAATCCTTATTTATTTATCCTTGCTGAGTTTGGGCGCATTTTCTCAGACGGATGCTCACTATTGGACGCATCAGTTTGGAGCTAAAGGCCTTCTACTTAATGGAGCGGTGATATCTTCTGCAGATGATGAAACTTCTATTTTTTATAATCCTGGAGCCATTGTTTTAGATGAGAATTTAGGTTTTGCTTTTTCATTTCTCTCACCTACCTATGCGAATTTAAATACAGAAAATTTTCTTGGTAATGGAAACATTATCAGTGATGAAGGATTTGATTTCTCACCCGGATTTTTAGCCTTTAGATATAGTCCTACGAAACGATTGGTTTTAGGTGTAGCCAGTTTCACACGTTTTGAATCGGGTATAAGATATGAAGATCGGGTAGCAGACCAAATTGATAACGGAAGTATTTTTGTGTTTCGATCCGACTTAGAATTCGTTCGTAAAAAATCTGAAGATTGGTTTGGTATTGCAGTTGGTTATAAATTAACTGATAATTTAGGAATAGGGATTTCTCAGTTTTCTGTTTGGCACAATCAAAACTTAGATTTCGGATTTAAGAAGGAAATTTTGTTGAGTCAATCACCTGAATCGATATTCCAATCTTGGAGAGCAGAAATCGATTATGACTTAAACTTAACAGCTGCTTGGATTTCAAAAATTGGGCTTTCTTTTCGAAATGATAAATTAGGCCTGGGCTTAACTCTGACTACACCAAATTATGGAGCCATAAGATCTACCGGCTCTTATAATATTGATGATCAACGTTTCAATGTATTAAACAACACCAATGATGTAATATCTGATCGTTCGGAAGTCGATGAAGTTCAATACAAGTCACCTCTATCAGTAGGCTTCGGCATCGATTTTAAATTGGGTAAATATAAATTGTATTGGTCTGGCGAATATTTCTCTACAATTGACAACTACGACTTATTTGAAGTACAATCTAATCCTCTAGAAGGAATAGCCGCAGGAGCATCAGAAATCGATTTTAATTTAGAAACGGCTAATCAATCTGTAGTTAATATCGGTTTTGGGATGCAATATGAAAAGTCTGAAAACCTAACTGTCTTAGCTGGATTTAGAACAGATTTTAATGAATCAAGTGATTTGTCTATTAATGATCAAGCCATAATATTAAGCTCCACGCCTGATGTATTTCATATTTCCGGTGGGTTGATGTACGAATACAAGAAAAATATATTCTCCATTGGGATTGACTTAGGCTATGGTAAGCGATTCGGAGGTCCACAGTTAACGGACTTGTCTAACATTACTGCTCAAAATATATTTACATACAGTGGGAATAACTCCGTAAATACCAGTTATTATTCTGCTATGCTTTTTATCACTTATGATTTTATTTTCAACAGAATTGCAGATACCTTTGAAGGGAAGGATAAACCCGAATGACACATTCTGATATCATAAAATCTTTAAAGGCTAAAAAATTCTCTCCAATCTACTTTTTGCAAGGAGAAGAATCTTATTTCATAGATGAAGTCATCAATGAAATTGAACATCACATTCTTGAAGAAACAGAAAAATCCTTCAACCAAATAGTGCTGTATGGTAAAGAATGTAACGCCAAACAGATTGTAGATCAAGCAATGCTGTATCCTATGATGGCGGAAAGAAGAGTTGTCATTGTCAAAGAAGCACAATACATGTCCAAATTCGAGGCCCTTCTACCCTACTTTCAAAACCCTTCTCCACAGACTATTTTGGCGATAGCGCATAAGCATAAAAAACTTGATAAACGGAAGAAAAAATTATGGGATGCTTTAAAGAAAAATGCAGTTATCCTAGAAACAAAAAGACTATACGATAATCAAGTTCCAGGTTTCATATCTGACTTAGCCAAAAAGAAAAAAATTACTATTAATCAAAAGTTGGCTTTTATTATCTCAGAATACCTAGGCAGTGATCTCTCAAAAATTTCAAATGAAATTGACAAACTTGCATTGAATCTAGACGCTGGAGAAGAGGTCACCGCCGACCACATTCAAGAATACATTGGCATCTCTAAAGACTATAATGTATTCGAGCTACAGAAAGCTTTAGGCTCAAAAAATAAGTCACGTTGCTATCAAATCATAAAGTACTTTTCTGAAAATGAAAAAGCCCATCCTATTCAAATGAATATAGGGGCATTGTATAATTACTTCAATAAACTTTTTTTGGTCAAAAAGTTTGGCAAATCTGATAGTAGGACCATCGCTTCTAAGCTTCGTATCAGCCCTTTCTTTGCTGGTGAATATACTGCCGCAGCTTCAAAATACTCCCTTCCTGAATTGAGGAATGCATTCTTATTATTACATGAAATGGATAAGCGATCGAAAGGCGTTGATAGCCGCAGCATGAAAAGCCTGGCTATCTATCAAGAATTCTTATTTAAGTTGTTTTCTTAGCTCGACTTCCTAAAAATCCTCCAGCAGCAAGAGATAATAAAATCAATCCAAAAGTGCCAAAAGCATATAGCTTAGGATATGGCATATATAGAAAAATTGAAAGGGCCAAGACGAATATGAATAATCCCGCAGCAAAGCCCATCAATTTGTTATAATATTGTGCATTCCTTGAAGCGAAATAAGACCCTATAAATGCGCTGATCATAAAGGAAAGCGATAAAAATGCCAATTCACTCGCAGGAATTTCAGAAAAATATAGCTTTAATGCCTCTTGATCATTAGGATCTAAATCTTCAGGTTTTGGAAATATATTCCTAGAAATAAACGTGAGAATGAAGAAGGAAATCCCACTTAAAATGATCCCGATTGTCACAGCACCTAGACTCTTTAGCATATATTAAGATAGTTTATGCTAAAAATACGGCTTAACCCGAACTATGCATTAGAAAATCTATTACGATCTTAAATTGCTGCAAATCAGAAGCTTCGCCAACTTATATTCTCAAACCATAACGGTGCTATGCTTTTCGAATATAAGTTGCTGATTTATTGCACTTTAAGATCTCATAACGAAGTTCTAACGCATAATTCGGGTTGAATTAAGACAAGACCCTTTGTTCTCATTATCAATACTTAACATATAATACTTATTTTTAATATATTTGAAACATGGATTTTTTGAATTATAAAGCATTGTACAAAGTATTATTGGTCCTTCTTTTAGGTACCAGTTTAAATGCACAGACAGACACTAAATTCGTCAACGAATTTTTAAATATTGGTGTAGGCGCAAGAGCCCATGGTATGTTTGGTACTGTAACTGCATCTACATCGGATGTGACCTCAGCATACTGGAATCCTGCAGGCTTAGCTCAATTAGATACTGAAATGAGTATTTCAGCTATGCACGCTTCATGGTTTGGAGGCATTGCTAATTATGATTATGTCGGTATCGGAAAACTATTCAACGACGACAACAATAGTTATGGTTCGGCTACGCTCATTAGAATGGGTGTTGATAACATTCCAAATACATTAAATCTCATAGGTCCAGACGGGACAATTAACTATGACAATGTATTAGAATTCTCAGCAGCAGATTATGCGTTGATGCTATCATATGCTCAAAAAGTAGGCGGAAGAAGAAGTGGATTATTCGTTGGCGGTTCTGCTAAAATAATCTTTAGACAAATAGGAAGTTTTGGATCTGCAAGAGGGTTTGGATTTGATATAGGAGCCAAATATGTTACCGACAATCTTACATTTGGTATCATGGCAAGAGATATTACAACTACGGTTAATAGTTGGAGTTTCTCATTAACTCAAGAAGAACAAGTCGTATTCGAAAGAACAAATAATGTCATCCCAGTTTCTAGCACTGAGATTGCTTTACCAAAAATTATTATTGGTGCTGCTTATCATTCTGAAGAAGACAGTAGAAATAGCATAAGCTATCTTGTTGAAGGTAATATCAGATTATCTACTGATGGTACACAAGCTGGATTATTTAGTGGCAACAACATTTCTATTGATCCAAGTGTAGGTGCTGAATTTGGATATGAAAATTTAGCTTTCTTAAGAGTAGGATTTGGAAATCTTCAAAGAACAATAAATGAAACTTCTAGTACAGATAGATCATTAGAATTTCAACCTAATATTGGACTAGGCATTGTTCTTGGGAATTTCAGAATAGATTATGCACTTACTAATATCGCTGCCATTTCAGGTGTTGCAGCCTCTCACATTTTTTCATTGACATTGGATATTGGAGACGACTATTATTAGGAGGTATAAGGTTTAGGGTGTAGGGAATAAGGTAATCAAATTAGAGTTCGAAATCGGGTGGAATGACGTTTTTGAAATGCCCATTCATTTGAATCTTTTTTCTAAGTTCTTCCATTTCATTAACTACTGGAATTAATTGCATGAGATGCGATTCAATATATTCCAATCTTTCCATCTCGGAATGAATATTGAGTAATTCTACTTCTTGCTCAAAGTTGAGACCTATCTTATGAGCGACTGAATAAATTCGAAAATCCATACTTACCTCAGGTGCGGGGGTATTCATGCGCATTGTCTCATAAAGACGCTGTATGAGTTCTACTACTCTACCTACTTTTACAATATCTGTCTCACTATTATCTGGAAGCATAACCACATCTGCTCCAGGATAAAATTTATCTTTAGCACGAGGAAAAAACTTCCGTATTTTGAATTTTTGAACGCCTAAGGTTTTAATATCCATTTTACCATCCGGATACGCATGGCTTATCTCTAAAATCTTCATAGCCGTTCCCACACCTGAAGGCTTATTATCTACAACAGGAGGAATACCAAAAGATTTGCCTTCATCAACACATTCCTTTACCAGTTGCCTGTATCGCGGTTCAAAAATGTGAAGATTTAGTGGCTCATCTGGAAATGCCACTAAATTCAGGGGAAACATAGGAATAAATGTCATAGAAAAATAAGCTAATTTGCATCTAAGTTACTCATTGATATACAAAGTATAAGCAAAGGTCAATGCTCAATATTCCAGATAGTCCATACGAACGCATAGTTATTATAGGAGCCGGCTTTGCTGGCATTAATTTGGCCAAAAGATTAGCCAAAAAGAAATATCAGATTGTTCTCATCGATAAAAATAATTATCATCAATTCCAGCCCCTACTCTACCAAGTAGCTATGGCTGGATTGGAACCAAGCTCTATTAGTTTTCCGATCAGGAAGATGTTTCAAAAAAATAAAAACGTACACATAAGGGTCACTAAAGCTGAAGAAGTTTTTCCCGATCAGAAAAGATTGAAGACAGATTTAGGAGAAATTTATTTTGACAAATTGATTATAGCTACAGGAGCAGATACTAATTTTTTCGGTGATAAAAACTTTACAAATCTGACTTTTCCTTTAAAGTCAATATCAGAAGCCCTGTCTCTTAGAAATGCCATTCTTACTGATCTTGAAATGGCATTAACAGAACCAGATTATGAAGAAAGACAAGGCTATATAGATATCGTAGTTGTTGGAGGTGGACCAACTGGAGTAGAAATGGCAGGTGGGCTTGCTGAAATGAAGAAATACATCTTACCTAAAGATTATCCAGAACTGAATGCCAAAGAAATGGATATTTATCTTTTCCAAGGTGGTGAGAGATTGCTAATGGGTATGTCGGAAGCCTCTGGTGCTGAGGCCTTAAAATGTCTTGAAACACTAGGTGTAAAAGTCGAGTTAAAAAAAAGAGTCACACAATTTGATGGCAAATTTGTTTATACAAAAGATGGAGATAAAATAAGAGCACATAAAGTGATCTGGGCCGCAGGCATAAAAGGCAATTTTCTGAAAGGATTAGAAAAAGATCAAACAGAAAGAGGTCAAAGATTAAATGTCGATAGATATAATCAACTTCAAAGTCACAAAGACATCTTCGCTATAGGTGATATTGCATCAATGACATCAGAACAATATCCATATGGTCACCCTCAGGTGGCTCAAGTAGCTATTCAACAAGGTATAACTTTATCCAAAAACATCGTCAAAGGATTTACCTCACCTTTTGAATATAAAGATAGAGGGTCCATGGCTACGATCGGCAGGCATAGGGCTGTTGCAGACTTATTAAAAGTTAAGGCTAAGGGATTTATAGCTTGGGTGATGTGGTTATTTGTCCACTTATTTTCGTTGATTGGTTTTAGAAATAAGGTAGTCGTCATGCTCAATTGGTTTTGGAATTATATGACCTACGATCAAACACTGAGATTGATTATAAAAGCCAAAAAATTACCTGATACTAAAAGTGATCACATTTCTTAATACCACCACACTCATAGTAAAGTAAGAATATGCAACATTTTCTAATTTCCTTCAAAAAATTAAGCTTATGCATTGGCTTACTTTTCTGTTCACTCCAATTGATTAGCGAAAAACGAGGGTTAATAATTGCCATTGGCGATTATCCAATTGAAAGTGGATGGCCTCAATTATCGAGTGCTAATGACATTAAACATATTCAGTCAGCTTTCGGATCATTAGGATTTGATAGTTCGAATATTGATGTCATAAAAGATATGGATGCAACCAAAGTAAACATAATCAATGCCCTTGAATCTTTAATTTCTAAATCTCAATCTGGTGATTATATTTTTATACATTACTCCGGACATGGCCAACAAGTAGTTGATAATAATGGTGATGAATTAGATGGCTTGGATGAAGCTATAGTACCTATAGATTCTCCAATGAAGTATAATGAAAAAAACAATAGAGGAGAAAAATTAATTACCGACGACGACCTACAAATACTTACTCAAAAACTTAGAAAAAAGATTGGCAACCAAGGCCAATTGATACTCATCTTAGACTCATGCCATTCAGGTACAGGTACGCGAGGGTCTGGAATTGCGAGAGGTACAGACAACATCATGGCCCCAGAAAATTTTAAAGTTAAATCCACCATAAAAGAAAAAACTATAGGATTCGACTTAGACAATGCCAGCTTAGCACCAATGGCTTGCTATTTCGGTGCAGGAGCTAAAGAGCTGAATTATGAAACACTAGATGACCAATTTCAACCTGTTGGAAGTTTGAGTTATTCTTTTGCCTCTATCATCGGGAAGCTAAGTTCTAGCATATCATTTAGTGAACTTTTTGAAAGGGTAAAAATTAAAATGAAAGCTTTGGCTCCAGATCAAAACCCTCAATGGGAAGGACCAACGGATGTTTATTTACTTGGTGATAATTTTACACCTCAACAAATCCTATTTCAGGTAGAAAAAGTTAAAAATAATTATGCCACTATTAATGTCGGTTCCCTTTCTGAAGTGTACGAAGGTTCAAAAGTAGAATTGTTTTCTGTTGACAAACTTCAAGTTGTAGGGAACGGAGAAATAATTAATGTAGGACTAACCACTTCTGAAGTCAAATTAATGCATCCTATATCAGCAGGTCAAGAAGAATTAATTAAAGCTAAAATCATTGAAAGAACCATAGCTCCTATAAAAAGCAGACTTAACATCAATCATGAAAATATAGGTCCTTGGTCTGAGTTAATAGATAATATTTTATCAGAACAACACATTGTAGAATCGAATACAAATGCTGATTTATATATAACATCTGAAAATGACGTATTGACGTTAAAGGATAAATTTGGCAACTTAATTTTTCAAAAACCTTTTCGCGATAGTAGATTAGATAGGTATACTTTTCAAATAAAAAAAGTACTTACAAACTATATGCAGGGGGCGTATATCAGAAAATTTGATAGTAACAATAATAATTTTAAAATCGAATTAAAACTCGTAGAAGTAGATTGTCAAAATAATGACACTGTCATACGAGTAGTTGATAATCAAGAAGTGCAAATTGGAGATTGCATAAAACTTCAAGTCAAAAACACAGGGACACAAGCGGCTTACTTTTCAGTTTTAGACATTCAACCTGACAATGTTATCAACCTTATAATTCCTGCCATGAATCTAGGCTATACCGCAGCCGAATATTATCTAGAACCGGGTCAAGAATTTACAACTCACTATCCAATAGAAATTGCTGAACCGGCAGGAAACGAACAACTAAAATTAATAGCTACTAACGAACCATTAGATTTATCTTCAATTATGAGTACCAGAGGATCGTTAACAAGAGGGGAAGAACATGCACATCCATTCGAGAAGATATTAGCCGCCACTTACTTAAACGATACACGAGGTGGTAAATTAACTCAACCTTCTATTAAAGAACTAGGTACAACAAACCAGCATTTTCTAATTAAAAAGTGATCGTTAGCATATAGTAATTAGTTCTTATTATTGCTGGTAATTCGTAATTTGAGGGCAATAAGAACCCTTTTTACTCTTAATACCATGAGAATTTTAAGCATTTGCTTTCTTATAGGCCTGTTTAACGCAAATGGCTTTTGTCAATCAACTTCGACTGACATCACTACAGAAGATATAAAATGCCCAGTTAGTGATTATGCACAGTGTCAAAATTATCTAGATTCATTACTTTATAATACAACAACTGAGGAGCACTCAATTAGAGGTAAAATATATGAAGAGTTAGGTCGACTAAATTATAAAGTGTCTAAACTGGTCAAATCAAAATCCTATTTCGATTCTTCATATGTCCTTTATGTTAAATCTGAAAAGTTTCTTGAAGCATATGAAATGGGGGTTCTATCAATCTATTCACTAGCAGATAACGGTGATATTGTATCCGCTGAAAAGAAAGCACTAGAATTACAAGAAGAGATCACTAAACATACGCCGGATAATTTAGAGGCCGGATCATTAATCAACAATCTACTTGGCAATGTTTACTCCATGCAAAGAAGACATCTAGAAGCTCTAGAAAAAAGGAAGAAGTGTCTTGAAATCAGAGAATCTTATTTACCTGACAATTCAGAATTAATTGCATATGCTTATTCAAATCTCTCTCAAACTTATAGGTCTATTGGACAGATTGATAAGGCTGAAGAAATGATGCTTTCAGGTTTTGAAATTTTGAAAAAAGCAGTTCCAGATACAGACCCAGGTTATCTTTTAGAATTGTACAATATTGGTGCTTTTTATTATGTCATTAATAAAAACGAAGAAGCCAACAAATACTTTAAGACTGCTTTTGACACATACGTAGAAAAGGGTGATACCCTTTCAACAAACTACATATATACAGTAAATGGTTACTCCTCAGGATTACGAAGAGTCGGAGATTTTCAAAAATCCTACGAAATTGCAATAAAAAACCCCACACTAAAATTAAAAACAAAAATACCTACGTCTGTTTATTTAAATCAACAATTTAATCTAGGTAAAACTGCAGTAGGTATTCCTAATCTTGAGCTCGCAAATTATCACTATGAAACAGTAGCTCAAGACTTGATAGATTTTTATACATTCAATTCTCAAATTTCTACACAAGAAAACTTAATTGATGAGACAAGGGGGTTTATTCAGTTTACTACAGGTTTAGCTTCATTTGTTAATCAAAATCCGAATATTAAATCAAAGATTCCTACCCTTCTCAATGATCTAATTCTTTTACAAAAGGGCTTAGGCCTAGAACGAGAATCAAGGCTTAACAAAAACCTTAATGCATCGAATAACGAACTATTCGAACAATGGAAAAATAAAAAAATAGAACTTAATAAAAAGTACACGTCAGCTTCTCAAGATGAAGTAGCACAACTCGAAGATGAAGTTCAGGAAATTCAAAAATCACTTCTTATTAGTGGCATTGGTGAAGAGATATCCCCAAATTGGATAAAAACAGAAGACATACAAAGGGCAATAAATGAAAAGGATATTGCTATTGAGTTTACAATTGCTAATGAAGTAGAGTATGAGAACTTTAGACAAATTCCTTCGAAGGTTTATTACGCATATATTACGAATAAAAAGGAAACTAAGATTCTTCGCTTATTTAAAGAAGAGGATATTGAAAAGGCATTTAATTCTACCGAAAGGAAAAACAATTATGTTAACCAATTATATGCAGTTGCAGATCGAGGATTAGTTACAAGGGGAGATGAAATCAACCTTTTCAATCTTATCATAAAGCCATTACAGCCTTACTTAGAAGGCATTGAAAGAATTTATTATGCACCTGACGGATTTTTACATCGGGTTAATCTGGGAGCTATCGAAATCGATGACGAAGTAGTTTTGGCAGATGAATACCAGATATATGCCTTGGGTAGTACCAGAAAGATCTTAGAAAATCCAATTAAGCAAAGCATAAGCAAAGAGATTCTTCTTATCGGCGGCATTGATTTTGGCGTATTACCAGAATCATCTAATACACTTAGAGGAGCAACAAATGCAACTACTTGGAAGAACTTAAAACATACAGCCAAAGAGGTAGAAGAAATATTAGAGATTTCAAAAGTGAATGATTTTAATAATAAAGTACTTGATTCAAATTTGGCCACTGAGAAAGCATTGTACAATTACCTTTCAGATAATAGTCCAAAAATCATTCATATAGCCACACATGGCTTTTTTCTGAATGCAGATAGGAATTCAGAAAATATATTTTCAAATATTTCTAATCCGATGATGCGATCTGGCTTATTGCTTTCTAATGGCAATAATGGATGGAATGGAAATACTGATGAAGATGGATATGATAATATTCTTACTGCGGCAGAAATTGCAGAATTAGATTTAAATGGAACTGAGTTGGTGATTTTATCTGCATGTGAAACTGGGCTTGGAGACATTAGTAATCTACAAGGCGTTTTTGGATTACAACGCGCTTTTAAAATTGCTGGTGTTAAATATATTATTATGAGCTTATGGAAAGTCCCTGATAGACAAACTAGACAATTCATGACTTCTTTTTATGAGAATTATATAGACCAGAATTTAAATATCAGAGAAGCATTTATCAATACACAACGCGAAATGAAGGATCGCTTTTTTGACCCATACAGTTGGGCAGGTTTCGTATTAATAGAATAGAGCTCTTAATTAAATGATCACACTTTTAATCCACAGACACCAAATAGTAAATGATGTCAAGATTATATAAATCTTAAATAATGGAAGTCGTATTTTCTGATAATGAATTAATCAAAGGCTTAGCTCAACGTTCTGAAAAACATATCAGAAGTGTTTATTCGCAGAATAAAGTTTCTGCAATCGGCGTCATTAGTAAGTATTTAAATTCTGAATCTGAGTGCGAATCTATATATAATGATTCGGTTTTAACTTTAGTAGAAAACATCATCTTAAAAAAGTTTAATAGCACTTCTTCATTAAGTACTTATCTTATTGGAATAGCAAAATTCAAAGCATTAAACCATCTTCGAAAAAAGAAAATGTTGACGACAGAACTAAAACAGGAATTCGTGGATTTGAAATATGAAGAACCCAATGAGCACATGGAGCTAGCAACGGATCTTTTTAACCTTACTAAAAAAGGCTTGGATAAGCTAGATAATTCTTGCAAGGAGATTCTTATTAAGTTTTATTACGAGGAACAAAAGCTAAAGGAAATGGCAAAGCAAATGGACCTTTCTTATGACTTTATAAGAATCAAAAAAGGCAGATGTTTGAAAAAATTAAAAAACTTTATCGCAAGTTAAGCTAATGGATAAGGAACTAAATCAGAATGAACAAAGGATAATTGATTATCTAGATGGCGTCTTGTCCGAGGCTGAATCCAAACAATTCGAGAACGACTTAGATAATGATGCAAGTCTAAAATCAGAGTTTGAAAAGTATCAAAAACTCATTTTAGGGATAAAGGAATATGAAAGAGAAAAAATAAGAAATATTATTTCCAATTCAAGTGATCACAAAAGCGAACAACCTACTACTAATAAACAAAACTTAAAAACATTTAAAATGAATGATTCTACAGTTCAAAAAAGAAGAAATCCTTGGTACTCGATAGCAGCGGCTTTCTTTCTTGTAGCAGCAGGTGCCTTTTGGTTCCTCAATCAGAATACTGAACCAGATTACAATAAGTTATTTGCGGATAATTATAAAAAAGAAGTTGAGTCTGTAGATAGTCACCTTAAACAATTAGGTACCAAATTATTGGCCTCTAGAGGGGTAACTGAAAAAGATACAGGCACAGTATTATACAACGGTGAAAGAATATTAGCACTAGAGGCAGAGCAATTAGAAAAGCAACGTGTTAATAATTTAATGGACGGCATTACAAAATTTAAATCAGCTGATTGGAAAAATGCTACCATATCACTTAATACATATTGTGAAAGTTATGCCACTGCTGGAGAGGATTATAGCAAAGCATTATTTTATCTAGCAAAATCAAAAATGAATGAAAGTAGGTATACTGATGCCATAGATGATTACAACAAGTTTTTAAATCAATCAACTAAAGATCAAGAAATGCAAGATATAGCAGAATGGGATCGTGCCATTTCTTACCTACAAGTTGACCAAAATAAAGTCATAGAATACTTAGATGAAATTGCCCAAAATAAAAGACATAAATTTCAAGACGATGCTAAAGGATTGATGGATTACCTTAAAGCTTAGTTTAACTGATTTAAATTGTTTAGGAAAAGGATCGACGTAAAAATCGATCCTTTTTTATTTTATAAGCTAGATAATAATTTTTCGGTAGATAATCTTAGAAACATAAGTAGTTCAACACATAAATTAGTTGACTTTAATCTCTCTAACCAAATCCATTATCTTATTATAGTTAAATTTTTTCCTGTTGATTCCATCTAACTGCTTATATCTAATCTTGCGATTCTGATCAATAATAAAAGTCGAAGGACGAGGAAGCTTAACTTCTTCATTTTCATGGACTTCCGTTAAATCTACTCTTCTTAACAAAGGCCCAGCTTTATTTAACCTAGGCTTGTAAGCAAAACCATAGCTTTCCATTATGTAATAATAACTATCCTGAATCACAGGAAACTTGACCTTTGTCTTTGAAATTGTCTTCTTTATAAATTGCTTTTGTTCAGGTGTAACTACTACAATCTGTACACCAGCATCATTTATTGAATCTATTATCTTTTGAAGACTAGTTAAATGCGCCATACAGTAACTACACCAATACCCTCTGTAAAAAATTAAAACAAAAGGACCTGTTCTCGATAAATCTTCCGAAGATAGTGTTTGACCATTTTGGTCTACTCCAGAAAAATAAGGTGCTAAATCACCAACGCTAACTTTTGACATACCCTTAATTGATCATTGACTATTATTCGCAAACGATTTGAAATGGCAATCTCGCCATTGGTTCGTCATAGCTCAATAAATTTCTATAATCTTGATAGTATTTTAAAAACTGTTTCTCCTTAGCTGATAGAGACATTGACGCTGTCTCCTGAGCAGCCATTTGCTCTATAAACTCTTCCCAAAATTCTTTTTTGATTTTTGGAAATTCAGTCACTTTATAATCGTCTTCTATATTTGCCAATTCTGCAGCTAATTGTATAGCATCATTCAAATCTCCCAATTCATCGACAAGCCCTATCTCTTTTGCTCTTTTTCCAGTCCAAACCCTTCCTTGAGCCACTTCATGCACTTCATCTATTGTCATACCTCTACCTTCTGCAACGCGCGATAGAAACTTTTGATATAAGTCATCAGTTGATTTTTGCAACGCCTGCTTTTGAGATGGACTCAAATCAAAAAATGGCGAAAATGGAATAGCATGTGGACTCGTTTTAACAGAGTCAAATGCGATTCCCAGCTTATCATTCATCATCTCCTTTGCATTGATCAACATTGAAAAGACACCTATAGAGCCCGTTAGTGTGTTCGGGTGGGCCACAATCTTATCTGCTCTCGCTGCTATATAGTATCCTCCAGAAGCTGCATAATCTCCAAATGAAGCGACAAGAGGTATTCCTCGAGATTGCAGTTCTTTCATCTCTCTCCAAATTGCATCAGAAGTAAAGGCACTTCCACCAGGAGAATTTACCCTTAAAACAACTGCTTTTACATTATTAGATTTTCTTAAATCATCGAATATCTCATGATAAATCTCCTCACTTACACTACCCTTTTCCTTAACATCATATTTAATCTCCCCCTCAGCATATACCACGGCAACTTTATTTGAAGAAGAACCACTGCTGATATATTTTTTGGAATCATATTCTTGAAGCGATACATAGTTAATGGCTTTCCCATCATCGATATCCAATAAGTCTCGAATCTTATCTTCTACTTCATACCAATACGCCTTTGAATCAACGATATTCTTTTCAAGGCAATCATCGAGATTATTAAACTCAATATCATCAATGACACTTTTCAAATCCTCTCTGCTTACAGCTCTGTGTTCTGTGATTTCATCCAAAAAAGAATTGTAATAATCCATCAAATATGCTCTGGTTTGGATCTTATTTTCAGGACTCATTTCATATCTTCTAAATGGCTCAGTAGCACTTTTAAAATTTCCAGCATAAAACACTTCCATCTTAACGCCTAATTTATCCAAACCTTCTTTTAAAAAAGGAATAGCAGTAGAGTATCCATTAATATCTACACTCCCATTTGGATTAACAAAAATTGAATCAGCAGCTGTAGCCAGAAGGTAAGTTGAATTACTATAAAAGTCTCCATAACTGTATACAAACTTATCAGTAGAATCTTTGAATGTTTGCAAAGCGTCTCTTAATGAAGCGTTAGTCACCATACCTCCACTAGAAAAAGGAGAGGCCTTATATACAATGCCTTTTATGCTCTTATCACTCTGAGCTTTCTTTATTAATTTGGTTATACGATGAACACCAATCGCCTTTTTAGATTCAAAATCAAATTGACCTCTTTGAACATTAGCCGTTTTTTCAGGTATAAGGCCTTCAAATTCTAAGAGTAAAACGCCATCTGAACCTATGGAGGTATCTTTGCTTGAGAATATACTTGCGATTGAGAATAGCAAGAAAAAGCCCACTGTAAGGGCAAGAATTGTCCCCAAACAAGAGGCAAAAAGAAACTTTACAAAATCTTTCATGTAAGCTACTATTTATGTGGATTGCCAGTTACCTGACAATTGTAATTAACAGAAATAAAGGTATTTGTCGTTAAAGTATATGTCGCAATAGTTCGAATCTTTTAATTAGTTCAAATTTATATTCTTAAGCTTGGATTTAGGCGTTATACCTTTGTTTTAAGCTATAAATTAGGTAATTTCATATTAAATTTAAGTTTAATATGTTCTTTAATTCTTAAATTTTTGAAGAAAATTGCCACATCCTAGACTTTCAGCTGATATTTTTAAAAGAACTCCGAAAGATTAAGATACCTTTTAATGACTAAGTTCTTAAGTAACATACTTTTATTCACACTTTTTTCGACCAATTTGCTTGGTCAGATGACGATAGAGCCTGGAAATCAAGCGCCCTACTCTGCAGAATCCATTATTCAGAATGTATTCCTTGGAAATGGTGTGGAATTAACAAGCATAAACTTTCAAGGCGGCCAAGGGTCAGTAGGTCTTTTTGATAATGCTATCAATAATATTGGGATCAATAGAGGGATTGTATTATCAACTGGCCCAGTAAGAGATATTCCTGATCCAGCATGTAATACTTTAACAGGTGGCACATCGGGTGTAACGGTTGCTTGTCCAAATTTAACAAATCTGGCCACTTTACCTGTAGGGGTTAAGCTAGAAGATATTGCTCTATATGAAATCACCTTTATTCCAACCTCAGATACATTAAGGTTTAGATATGTATTTGCTTCAGAAGAATATAGAGATGATCCAGTATGTGGAACAAATTTTCAAGGAAGTGTGTGTGGTGTTACAAATGATGCATTTGGATTTTTCATTTCTGGACCTAATCCAAACGGTGGGGTTTACGATTTTGAAAACATTGCTTTAATACCAGATCCAAATAATCAAGGTGAGTTTTTAAATATTCCCGTTACAATCAATACCGTTAATGATGGTATTGATCCGACAAATGGATCAGGTTCACCAAGCTGTGATCTAAGATATTCTCAATATTATAATCAAACCAATTCTAGTAATGGACCTATTTTCAATGGTTATGTTGATGTATTTATAGCAGAGGCTGTTGTTGTCCCTTGTCAAGAATACACGATAAAAATCGCTATTGGAGATGGAAAAGACAATCAAAGAGATTCTGCTGTATTCTTAGAGGAAAAAAGTTTTAGTACTGGTTCTTTAAATATTAATGTCAATAACCCCGGATTGAATGGGGGTATATCAGAGGGCTGCCTTCCAGGCAATATCCTTATATCATTGCCAGATGCTACTGCGACCGAAATCCCAGTTGAATATGAGGTTTTAGATGATCCTACTTTAGAAAACTTAGCCATACCAGATGTAGACTACATCGCTCCAAGTGGAGACATTTCAATTCTACCCGGAAATACATTTACGAGTTTAACGCTCTCGCCGATTGATGACAATGAAGAAGAAGATACAGAGTTCATATATATCACGATTCGTAGAGACGTATGTAACGTTGATACTTTAAAAATTCCACTTTTTGACAACAGTCTTGATTTTGTAAATATTCCAGATTCTGTCTTTACATGTGCTGGAAGTCAAATACAAATTGAAACTTCATTAGATAGCAGAATTAATCTAGACGAGCCAGCTATTTTTAAGAGTGCTTCAAGTGTCAAAATAAATGCACCAGACACAATAGTCTCGTCATTTATTGAAGTAACAGATATCCCACAGGAATTTTTAAATCCAAGAATGATTGCAGAGGTTTGTATCGACACACTTGTCCACACACAACTCAATGATCTAGATATCTTCTTAATAGCGCCTAGTGGTCAAGCATTAGAATTAACTACTGATAATGGAAATCGACCAAGCAACAGTACTCAAATTGATTCTTTTGTAAATACTTGCTTTGTTATCTCAGCACCTTCTTTTATTCACCTAGGCAACCCTACTGAAGGTGATATGAATTTAAATAACACCACCTATACGGGAAAATATAGACCAGAAGGTAATTGGGGCAGCTGGCTTTCACCAATAGTATCTAACTCAAATGGCACCTATGAATTACTCATCAGAGATGATAATGGAGAATTCGAAGGCGAACTTATTTCATGGTCTATCACTTTCAATGCTACTTATGAAATTGATTATGAATGGTTTCCAAGGGAAGGGCTAAACTGTTTTAGGTGCGAAAGCCCGACGGCAAGAATAGAAGAGTCACAATACTACTATGTTACTTTATCTGATAGTTATTCATGTTCTAAAGAAGATTCTGTTTGGGTTGAGGTTTTAAAACAACCAGAGCAGCCAGATTTAATGTGTGAAGCACTTTCGCCTTCTACAGTACGTATTACATGGGACGATGTAGATTTTGCTAATCTTTACGAATTTAGATTTAATGGTAGATTTCCATGGATACTAGCGAGCCAAGATAATGTTAGTCAAAGATTTGGCTATACCTTCGAAACCTTTGGAGATAGAAACGAAATAATCATTGAAGGCTTAACGCCTGAAGAAGAAATTCAAATTATACTCAGAGGATTAAACGCCTCTGCACAATTAGCAGCTAGTGCATGCCTTGGAGCTACTGATACATTAGTATGTCAATCTTTACCATGTGATAACTCCAGCCCCGTGATTGAGGATATTATCATAGACCAACCTTCTTGTGATAGTCAAGGTAGGTCTTCTGCTCAAGTTATTGCATCGGATCCAGACCAACCATTAGTCTACAGAATCTATGGAGATAACTTTACTTTGGATAATAGTACTGGAGAATTTCTCGCTTTGCCGCAAGGAATTACTTTTCTTAAAGTTATTGATAGCACAGGATGTGTAACATTAGACACCATTAGAGTCGATGACCCGCCTCCTGTTGAAATCATCAGAGAGGCATTTCAAGATATTACTTGTCATGATGCTAATGATGCTTTTGTAAGGTTATTGGTTAATTCTCCAAGCCCTCCCAACACTTTTGAGTGGGACAATGTCAATTCTAATTCAAATGAATTAACCAATTTATCAGAAGGCACCTATACTGTTACCGTTACAGATAGTGATGGATGTACCAATACAGATCAGATTGTCATTACAAATCCTGAACCTATCCAATATAATTACATTCAAATAGATACCATAAACTGTTTAGCAACTAATACAGGCACTGCTACATTAGAAATAGTTGGTGGAAGACAACCTTATAATGTCACTTGGGAAAATATACTAAACGCAGATACCATAACTAACCAATCGCTGGGTATGGTACAATTTGAAATCATGGATTCTTTAGGCTGTATAATTACGGACAGTGCTTTGGTAGTGCAAAGAGTAGGCTTTAATCTTGACTTTACCGTTTCAGATTTAACTTGCTTCACTGACACTTCCGCTGTTGCAGAACTCAGTCCATCAGCAGGCATTGCACCATATTCTTATTTGTGGGATAATGGTCAAGACACTAGAGTCTCAAACTTGTTGCATGCAGGAGATAATATAGTCACTATAACAGATGATGACGGTTGTGTTGTAATAGAAACAATAACTGTTGATTCGCCACCACTAATAGAAATCATTCCAGACATTGTGGCCACTTCTTGTTTTGGCGGAAATGATGGATCAATCAGTATATCCGTTCAAGGAGGGATTGGGTTTCCATATGAAATTTTATGGGATAATAACACAACTAATAATTCTAGAGAAAATTTAAGAGAAGACAATTATTGTCTTACCGTTACAGATGGTAATGACTGCGTCGCAGAAGCTTGTTTCTTTGTACCCAATGCGCCAATCATTGATATAAATCCAATTATAGATGACATAAGCTGTATTGGAGAATGTGATGGATCAATCGAATTAAATCCTTTCGGTGGTAGTGGAGATTTCGTTTACAGGTGGGAAGGACCTGGTGGCTTTGTATCTACAGAAACTAATCTTCAAGACCTATGCATTGGCAATTATTTCCTTACAATAACAGAAAATAATATTCCTAACTGTTCACAAGAGTTTGAATTGGAAATTGGTATCGGTACAGATATAGCCATTACCATAATACCAACAGACTTTATTTCATGTTATGATGGAACAGATGGCGGATTAGAAGCCATACCACAAGGTGGTACACCACCCTATACATACAACTGGTCTCAAAACTCCACAATTGTGGAAGATAGTGTAGCCATTAATTTACCTCAAGGCTTATACTCAGTCACAGTAACAGATGTAGATGGTTGTACTTCGGAAGGATCATATGAATTAGTTCAACCAGAAGAAATAGATGTAGCATTCAACAATAGAAACGTGCTTTGTTTTGGAGACATGACCGGAGAGACAACAATTGAAGTATCTGGAGGTACTGGTGATTATCTCATAAATTGGAGTAACGGTGCTAGCAACGATAGCTTGACAAATTTATCTGCTAACACTTATACCGTTTCAATAACAGATAGAAATGGTTGCGAACATGTTGCCTCTACTGCCATTTTACAACCACAAGAGCCAATAGAAATCTTGCTTAATATTCAAGACATCTCTTGTGCTGGAGGTGAAGATGGTATTGTTAGACTGGATGTAAGGAATGCTGTAAGACCCATTCAGTATAGTCTAGATAATATGAATTTTAAATTTGACAGTACTTTCTTCATGGTGGGTACTGGTGATCAAGTAGCTTATATTATAGACGCAAACAATTGCATGCAGTCCTTAGAATTTTTTATGCCTGATGGTCCAGAGCTAATTGTTGATTTAGGGCCAGACACAACTGTATTCTTTGAATCTTCTATAGTCCTTGATGCCCAAGTTCAGAATAATCAAGGAGATATTTTTTACAACTGGGCCGCAGGATCTGCAGATGTTATCTTTAGTTGTTCAGAGTGCCCAAATCCTGAAATTGTAAATATTACTAGCTCATTTTCTGTTACATTGACGGTAAGGGACGAAAACGGTTGTTTCGGGGAGGACTTCTTAAACATAACATTTGACGACTCTGGAAACATAGAAGTACCTACAGCATTTTCACCTGACGGAAATGGCAGTAATGACATCTTACATGTTTTTGGAGACGATAATATTGAAATAAGCTCTTTTAAAATTTATAACAGATACGGCGCATTGGTTTACAAAGAAATCAACTTTGAAACGAATGATTTAAGTAAAGGTTGGAATGGCAATTTTAATGGTAAAGAAGCTCCTGTAGATAGTTATGTATGGACAGTTGAATTTTTACTACCAAGTGGACGTACGGAATTTAGAACGGGTCAAACTATATTAATAAGATAATGAAAAAGTTTATTGTCATAACACTATTAATCTTTTGGGCGGGTCATACTTATGCGCAGGATCCTATATTGTCAATGAATAATTTTAAAAGCACGTACTTAAATCCTGCAAACACATTCAATCCTATAAATGGATACACAAAGTTAGAAGCATCTCTTCAATACCGTGATCAATGGAATAGCCTCAATCAAGGAGACACCTATAGTACATTTATCGCACAAGCAGATTACAATTTCTACAACTCTGATATCGATGGTTGGAATGCAGGCATACTTTTCTTCAATGATCGTTCATCTACAGCCCTTTTAAAAAGAAGTTATGTTCAGATGCAAACTTCATACACAAGAAAATTTAATGGAGGCCGAGGTATTATTGGCCAATATTTAACCGCTGGCGTTTCATATGGATTTGCACAAATCAATGCAGATATAAATAATGTTTGGTTTGGAAGACAATTTAATTTAACCTCCAAAGAAATTGACATTACTTTAGACCCTGGCGAAAGTGGCATATTAGCCGCTTACGACTATAATGATTTAACTGTTGGATTAAAGTGGGAAAACTATTTAGATGATAATAATTTTTACAAAGTAGGTTTTTCTCTAGCCCACTTCAATAGTCCTACATTAGAAACCGTAAATATAGACCACACAATAGCAACTCGATATACGCTTCAAGCAGAAGCTTCATTTGAACTATCAGAAAGCTTTAACCACTTGCCTTCTTTACTTTTTGTTAAACACTATTCATTTTGGCAATTTGTCCCTGCTTACAATATATCCATAGATATAGACAATGACGAAAACCCATTCGCTGTAGTCGCAGGACTTGGCACACGTATTGTCAATGGCTTCGAAACAACTATGGTAGATGTGGTTTTATTGAACATTGGATTAGATTCTAATAACTGGAATTTCAGATTTAACTTTGATATAAATGTATCTTCCCTCCAAGAATACACCAATGGATCTGGTGCAATCGAACTAAAATTAGGCTTTGCAATAGTCAATGAGGATTAAGCTCTAAAAAATTCGTAGTTTCGATATTACATGGGCAATCCGCTTGCGATATTTTTAGCTTTCCTAAGAGCATTGATTTGTTTTATAATCATGTCTTTCTTATTACTTCTCTACATCCCATTGGATAAAATATTCAAATTTGGGACTACTGAGCGCAACTTTAAACTTAGAAGATTTTATATAAGCCTTATAAATCCAATTTTGGGTGTAAGATCAAGTATTGAAGGACAAGTTTTAAATGAAGCCGCTCTATACGTCTGTAACCATAGAAGTTTGAGTGACCCCCTTATAACTGCTGCAAAAGTCGATGCCAACATCATTGCAAAAGCGGAAGTAGCAAAAATTCCTATTCTGGATAGTGGCGCGAAATTAACAGGTATCATTTACGTAGATAGAGAGGCTAAAAGTAGTCGTTCGGCTGTGAGAGAAAAAATGGTAGAGACAATCAAGTCAGGCACCAATGTGTTAGTGTATCCAGAAGGTACTGTTAATCCAAATATTGAGTTAATGGAATATAAGCCAGGCACCTTTATCGAAGCCGCTAAAAACAATATTCCTGTAGTCCCTATTGTGGTAGAATATTACAGTCTAAAAGACCTTTGGTATAACAGAAAAATGGTAGCACATTTCTTTTTGCAATTTGGTAAACTATTTACTAAATCTAAAATGTCTATTGGCCCAGCCTTTAGAAATGAAGATGGGATTGAATTAAGGGATCAAATAATGAAATGGTCACAAGCAAAAATCAATGAAATACATATTGGTTGGGGTAGTTATTTTGAAAGCCAAAAAACAAATACAAACTCTCCTACTTAGGCACGAACTTTAAACTAATGGAGTTGACACAATGGCGAGTATTTTTTTCAGTAAAGCGCTCTCCAATAAAAACATGACCTAAGTGTCCATCACAATTATTGCATAATATCTCAGTCCGTCTTCCATCTGCATCTGTTTCTTTCCTCACCGCGCCTTCAATCTCATCATCAAAGGATGGCCATCCGCAGCCAGAACTAAATTTGTCCTCAGACTTATACAAAGGTGTATTACACTTTCTGCATATATAGGTGCCGGCTTCTTTATGATCATTGTACTCGCCAGTAAATGGTCTTTCTGTACCCTTTTGCTCAATTACATAAGCTTCTTCAGGCGTAAGGTCATTGTAGACACTATTTGATTTAAGTAAGTGCTTAAATTTAGATTTAACCTTAGCTACCTTGGGATTAATTACAATTTGGCAGTAGCCCTTTTCTTTATTAGATTGAAAGTAGTTTTGGTGATAATCTTCAGCAGGGTAAAATATATCTAAAGGCAATACTTCAGTTACGATATGATCATCCCAGAATTGACTCGCTTCGTTTTTTATAAAGCTTTTAACTTCTTCTATTTCAACTAATGACTCAAGGTAGATGCCTGACCGATACTGCGTACCAACATCATTACCTTGTCTATTTAAAGTCGTCGGATCATGACTAGTGAAGAATACAAATAACAAATCCTTGAGAGTAATAATCTCATCATCATACTCGACCTCTATTACTTCGTTGTGCCCCGTTAATCCAGAACAAACTTCTCTATATGTGGGATCTTTGATATTACCACCAGTATATCCTGATTGAACATTATCTACGCCTTTTAATAATTGGAACACGGCTTCTGTACACCAAAAACAGCCACCTCCAAAATAAATTTTGTTTGTCATTTATTCTTCAATTGTAATTTTAGTTTGATTATCTCGTCCTCTAATAAACGTACACGTTTAGCAAATTTAGCCCAAATGAAATAACCTAAGCTTAAGCCCATAAAAAATGGAATACACCAAGCTAACCACCAATAATCACAAAAGTTCGATAAGATATTTAATAGCATATGACATAAATGTTTTTCAAAGATATTTCTAATAAATCGGAATATCTGTTTACCTCAAGAATTCAAAATCATTCATAAGCACAACTTCCAATTATGCCAATGTTTAAACTGGCGTGTTTATTTATCATTGGGCTAGTTTGCTCTGAATATATTGATGCAAATTTCATCAAGATAAATCAATTGGTGATCATATCCGCAATCCTTTTAGGCATTGCCATTGTACAACTCAATCATCGACAATTATCTAGTTTATATCTAGGATTAAATACGATCATAATTGGATGCCTACTCGGACTTCACGCACATACTTTACCAAATACCAAAATTGAACTTGGTAAGAAAAAAATCTACGTTCTAAAAGTTGTTTCTCACGAAATAAAAGAAGATCAATCTAAAGTTGTAGCCAACATACTGTTTTCGATTGAAGGGAATAAAGCTTGTACAACAGATGCTTGCAAGATTATCTTTTGGACCAAAAACAAAGCTTTGAGGAATAATAATACTGGAGATATCATGATTACTCAACTTTCAATAAATCAAATCTCTGAAAATAAAAATCCTCTAACCTTTAATTATAAAAAATTCCTTTCTAGAAAAAACATCCATTACAGTGCTTCAATTAAGCCTGACACTGAAATACTTCAACTTTATACTACACCAAAAACATCGATATCAAACTTATCACTAAGGTCAAAAAAATACATTTCTAAATTGTTGAAACGACATATCCCGGATCAAAAAAACTATGCGATTGCGGCAGCAATGATATTAGGTGACAAATCTGAGATCGACGAGAGTTTATATCAAGCATTTAGCAAAACTGGAGCCATTCATACTTTAGCCGTTTCAGGGTTACACGTTGGCATGATTTCTTTAATCATTCTTTTCTTATGTCGACCCTTAAAAGTTTTTAAGACAGGCAAATATCTAATCCTAATTGTTAATTTGATCTCAATTTGGAGCTTTGTTTACCTTACTGGATGCGGCCCACCGGCAGTGCGCGCAGGATGTATGATATCGCTTTATTGTGTAGCCAAAATCTTAGGTAGATATAATCAAACATGGAACACGCTTGGAACTGCCGCTTTCATTATTCTTCTAATAAAACCACAAGAGTTATTCTCTATTAGTTTTCAGTTTTCCTTTTTAGCGCTCTCAAGCATATTATTCTTCTATCCCAGACTTGATAAATTAATACTAGTTACCAACCCCGTTCTACTCAAATTCAAACAATTGATTGTATTGTCATTATCGGCTCAAATATTGATAATTCCTGCTTCCATATATTACTTTCATTATATCCCTAATTATTTTTGGCTAAGTGGGATTATTGCTGTACCAGCTGCAGGTGTAATTCTATCTCTTGGAATCTTACTCATAATAACTTCTTGTAGTTCTCTTCTTGATTTCCTACATAATGCTGTAGGACAAATTTTAAACTTTATAATTGAGCAACTTAATTTCTGCATACTCAAAATTCAAAGTCTCCCTTTTCATGAAATATCAAATATCTGGCTAGAAAAAACAGACCTAATCCTAATATATCTGGGCTTAATTATCTGCATCATCGGATTCAATTATTTAAAATTTTGGACCATAGCATTCGGTTGCTTGTTATTAATCAGTCAGAACTTTATACATCTAAAGCAAAAGTTTGAAAAGTCAAAGTCATCTAAATTAATGGTATATGATACACCTAAGGGGCTTCTTATAGATTTATGTAAAAATGGATACCATATACAAATGAAACAAGAGAATGTAAGCCCAAAAGATATTAAAAGGAACTCAGAAAAATTTAGAATTAAATACGGACCTCAAAAGGCTCCTCCTGATTTATTAACCCAGGTGTCAAAAGGAAAAAACATATACTACTTTGAGAACAAGGTCATAGTTATTAATCCCACTAAAAGCATAAAAGTGTGTCAACCTATAGACTTCCTGATACTATCAAAAATACCTGATATCAAGATATCTGAATTCATTAGATCTAACGCTGTTGATCATCTTATTCTTAAAAATATAAATCCTAAAATGATCGATTTACCGCCTTCATCAAAGCGCATTAATAAGGTCCATTCAATCGACATTGATGGTCCGTTTCTTAAATCCTTTTCTTATGAATAACTTATCCAAAATAGCATTTACAAAATCTGAAAGACGAGGGATCTGTATTCTCCTAACTTTAGTTTTATCAGCTTATATTTTCAACTTGTCTACCCAGCCTAAGCTTGAAATTCCTCAAGCAGAAATATCACTAAACGAATTAATTCAACATTACACCGATGATCATTCTAAAAGAGACGCGATAACAGAAAGAGTACGCCAACTTCAAAAAAGGCCAGATCCAAAAACTTTCAATCCCATTCAAGAAATTAAATGCCAAACTTTTAATCCCAATACTATTGACAGTATTGCATTAAATCAATTTGGATTAAAGCACTATATCATTAAGAATATCTTGAACTACAGATCCAAAGGAGGTTATTTTTCTTCTTGTTCTGATCTATCGAAGATATATGGGATTGATAACAGGAGTTTAAAAAGCTTGATAGATTGCTGTAAAATTAAATCGAATATAAAAAGAAAGACTAATCGACAATCCTTCCGCAGAAAACCTACCGTAAATATTAATGAGGCCAATGCAGATGAGCTGAAATCTCTATATGGCATAGGACCCAAATTGTCTGAGCGTATTGTAAAGTATCGAAATTCAATTGGAGGTTTTCATTCTACCTACCAACTTTTAGATGTGTATGGTATTCAAGATTCAATTCTTATTAAAAATGGAAATCGTATTATTTGTGAAGGTCCTGTCGGTAAACTAAATATCAATGAAATCCAACTAAAAGATTTAGCTCAAAAAACATTACTCAATTACAAACAAAGTAAAGCGATAATTAACTACAGATCGCATCATGGACCATTTCAGAATATAGAGGGGCTAAAGGCTGTTAAAGCACTCAACGATTCTATATATCAAAAGCTTTACCCTTACATTGAAATATAGCTACATCCGAACAATTGCCTTTCCATAACGTTTAGCTTTGTTAACTTTATACCAAATTATCACCATCTCTTGAAAAATCTCCGTTACTTAAACAAATACCTATGGAAATATAGATGGCGCTTGCTTATGGGTACTCTTTTCGTAGGGTTATCTCAGTACTTTATGGTATTAGCGCCTAAGGAGATAAGTAGAGCGCTTGATTTTATCATTAGCAAATCAAAGGAAGTCTCTGCTGATGAAAGATCTGCAGAATATCTAGATTTTTTTGGTGATGATATTTTACGTTTTGCGGTTACAGTTATCGGCCTTTACTTACTTATGGGTTTTTTCATGTATTGTATGCGAAAAACCATAATCGTCGTCTCGAGACTTATTGAATACGATATAAGAAAGGAAATCTACGAGCACTATCAATCTCTTGATTTTGCATTTTATAAGAAAAACTTGACAGGTGACTTAATGGCTAGAATATCTCAAGATGTCACTAAGGTCAGAATGTATCTCGGACCGGGTTTAATGTACGGTATTAGAGTTACATTCTTAGTTGTATTTGTAATCTTTGCCATGATTCGAGTCAATCCACAATTGACAATGTTTGCGCTGCTGCCCCTACCCTTCTTATCCTTGTCGATTTATTATGTCAGTAGCATTATCAATAAACGGAGTGACATCATCCAAAAGCAAATAGCCAATTTAAATAGTATCTCTCAAGAAGTCTACTCAGGCATTAGGATTGTCAAATCATATGTTAAAGAGAAAGAGTTTTCAGAGTACTTCAAGGATGAAAGCATTGACTATAAAAATAAAGCATTAGATCTAGCCCGTGTAAACGCATTGTTTTTTCCTTTAATGATTCTGTTAATGAATGTCAGTACCTTATTGACTGTGTATGTAGGAGGTAAACTTTATGCGCAGGATCAAATTACCATGGGAAATCTACTGGAGTTTATAATCTATATAGGCTATCTCAACTGGCCCATCACTTCCATAGGCTGGATTGCATCAATCATTCAGCAAGCTGAAGCTTCTCAAAACAGAATTAACGAAGTACTTAAAGTAGATCCAGAAATAAAAAATATTTCTAAGGATCAAAAAACATTCGAAGGCTCTATTGAATTTAAGAATGTTTCATTTACTTATCCTGATACAGGAATTCAAGCATTAAAAAATGTCTCATTTAAAGTAAATCCAGGAGAAAAATTGGCTATTGTAGGACGCACTGCATCTGGCAAAAGCACTATTGCTGATTTGCTTTTGAGATTTTATGATGTCACCAAAGGAGAAATCCTCATCGACGGTATCAATATCAAAGAATTAAATCTATTCAATTTAAGATCTAACGTAGGTTACATACCTCAGAATGTTTTCTTGTTTTCAACTTCTATAGAAGACAATGTACGCTTTGGAAAAAATGAAGCAGAGTTGGATGCTGTAAAGCAATATTCAGAATATGCTGCCATTCATAAAGATATCTCAGAACTTCCCGATGGATATTCTACAATGGTCGGAGAACGGGGTGTTACCTTATCTGGAGGTCAAAAACAACGCGTATCCATTGCTAGAGCTTTGATAAAAAATCCAGATATTATTCTTTTCGATGACTCTCTATCTGCACTAGATGCAAATACAGAGCATAAAATATTGAACTATCTTAATGAGGTCTTAGAAAATAAGACATCTATTATTGTCACTCATAGGATAAGTCCGCAACTCAAGTTTGATAAAATCTTAGTCTTAGAATCTGGAGAAATTGAGGACTTTGGATCTCATGATGAACTGATTAAAAAGGACGGATATTATAGTCAAATAATAGAAAAACAGTCCTAATCTGCCTCAAAGCCTGTATTTTAAGTCACTAGCCTGCCCTAAAAATTTAATATTATCTTGTTTTTTAATGAAAAAAACTATTTTAGTAGAAATTAAAAGCGACGCGACGTGGAAAATGACAAAAAGTTTGAAAGCGTTTACTCAACGAAAGTAAGAGCGGGAAAGAGAAGAACCTACTTTTTTGACGTGAGACAAACGAAGGGTGAAGATTATTACATCACAATCACTGAAAGCACGAAGAGATTTGATGGCAGTGGCTATGAGCGACACAAAATCTTCTTATACAAAGAAGATTTCAATCGTTTTATGAACAGTCTAAATGACACTGTTAATCATGTGAAGACCGACTTGATGCCAGATTTTGACTATGAACTCTATGAAAGAAGGCAAAAAGAATGGGAAGAAAAATTAGCTTCTGGTGAATTGGATAGTCCTCAATCTGATGGGCAGACTTCGAACACAGCAGAATCTAATGATGCTCCATCAACTGACGATGTTGATACATCTTCAGAAGAAGATTTAAGCTGGTAATTTAAATTACCCATTGGCTAATTGTGGTTAAACCAATCAGGTTTGACCTTGATTTCTTATTTATAAAAAACAAACCATGGAAAAAGGTAAAATAGCAGGTTTAACACCTATAAAAGTTGATGTTGAAGCAGGTAAAAGATATAGTTGGTGTACTTGTGGATTGAGTGAAAAACAGCCTTTTTGTGATGGTAAGCATAAAGCAGAAGGTAAGTTTAGTCCATTACCTTACGTCGCTGAAGAAACTAAAACAGTATACTTCTGCAATTGCAAGCAAACTAACAATCCAGGGTTTTGCGACGGCGCACACAAAAATTTGTCTGCGGATTAAATATTCGTAGCTAGATTCCTATCTAGTAATATATCCTTCAATTCTTTTAGTGCTTTATATTCTTGAGGCATAACCTTCTTGAAGGCCTCCTTAATAGTGAAATACGCACCTTTTTCTAATACTGGTATTGATTTTTTGATTTTAGTCTTGACCAATTTGACATCATACTTGATCATACCTCTTATAGAGGGGATATCATGCCAATCCGCTTCTATTGCAATAGTTTTGATTGTCTGACCAGACTCATTTTTGATATCATCGAGTTCTATAGTCATCTCATCATTAGACTCTACAAGTAGATTTGGTAATTTCCATATGTGTGGATCAGACGCCATTTCATGATTGACCAAAAGAATTTCTAGACCTTTCTCATGACATCTATAAAGAATTACTCTAACACCATCCAATACCGTCATTTCAATAATTTGTATTTAAATGTCAATATCGGTAAAAATGTTTTAAATAAAGCCTTTAATTCTTAAATATTATAAATAATAGACATGCGAGCCTAGATGCGCTTGATCTTCTTATTCTTCTCATCAGATCTCTCTTTTTGCATATCAAAACCTTCAAAGTTGAATTCCTTAAACAACTCATCAAAAGAATTCATATCCAAGCTATCAAACATATTGTTGAATTGCTGAAAATCTAAACCCTCGAATAGATTCTGGAATTCGTTCATATCTAACTGCTCTAACAGCTTCATACTTTCGCCAATTTGCTGTTCAAGCATTTCTGGAGTGAAGTTTTGATCAAATTCACTTTGAAATTCTTCGCCAAACATCTCGCCTAAGTTGAAAAAACCAAACAAGCTGTCTATATCATCCATTTTCAAATTAGGTGAAATACTATCTTGGAATATCCTTGAAAAATCTTGAGAAAAAATTTCATTAAGATCAATTTCACTCATAGCCCTCTCCAGTTCTTCCATTGCTGATTGGAAGGATTGCTCAGTATCATTAGGGGGTGTTTTATCTTTAGATTGAGAAGATAAATTCAGACTTAAAGTAATTAACAGAATAAAGGTTAATAGTCTCATCTTTAAATTTTTCGATTTATTAGAAGATCATATAAAACTATGGCTATAAAACCATCACTGATCTTCAAAGTTTTATTTTCAAAAAGCGTAAAGTATCTATCTAACTGATATCTACCTTGTTTGTCAGGAGCACTAACGTAAGCTAAAGCCTGATTATTTCTAAAAATTGTTCTGACAGACTTTTCACTATCCGCTTTTGTCAAGTATATTCTATCGCCATCCAAACAAACTAATACACCATCGATACTTATAGTTCCAATATTCTGTCCATTTTTAAAAACTTTAAGGCTTTGTCCAACCATTTTAAACGAGTAAGTATCTTTCTTTGATTTGACTACAAGAAGGAATCTATCATTACTGTATGTCTTTATAGCCCAAGTAAAAAGTTTTTCCTGATAAATGGTTTGGACATATCCACTTCTATACTTTCGCTTTTTTTGAGGGGTTAAGCTAGTTGAAATTAAACTACATTCTTCTGTATCTAATTCTACTAAGTCGTTAGCCTTTATCTGCAAATCTTCTTTCATTAAGTCAGCATCTTTTGCCATTGCTCTATTTACAGATCTAGTACCTAGAATGAAAGAAGTAATCTCATACATCAAATAGAAGGTAAATGCACCGAAGGCTCCTAAAACAATTATAAACTTGAACAGAAATGTCATTTAGTATAGGTAAAAAAATGGCTCACGATGTGTACATCGTAAGCCAATAGGAAATTTTATTTAATCGTTGAAATTTATTATCCTAAGTAGGACTTCAACGCATTTTTATTTACAGATTTTCTCAATCTTCTCAATGCTCTTTCTTTAATTTGACGAACACGCTCTCTAGTTAATCCATATAATTCGCCAATCTCTTCAAGAGTCAAAGACTTGTGACCATTTAAACCATAATATGCTGATAATACCTCAATCTCACGAGAGCTCAACAAGGATAGACCAAAACTTACTTCCTCTTTGAGAGACTCTTCCATTAAACTTAAATCGGGCGCCTTCTGATCATCGGATTGAAATAAATCTAACATTGTACTTTCTCCTTCTTCTCCACCGATTGGTGCATCCATTGAAAGATGTCTTCCTCCCCCATTCATTACGTTAGAGATATCTTGAATTTTCATATCCAATAATTCCGCTAACTCTTCATGGGTTGGATTTCTTTCAAATTCTTGAACAAATGATACGTATGCTTCATTGACTTTAGAATAAGAACTTACTTTATTTAGAGGTAATCTTACTAGTCTAGAATTTTCTACTATTGATTGCAGGATCGATTGTCTGATCCACCAAACTGCATAAGAAATGAATTTGAAACCTTTGGTTTCATCGAATCTTTTAGCTGCTTTCATCAATCCCACATTCCCTTCATTGATCAAATCACTTAATGAAAGACCTTGATTTTGGTATTGCTTGGCTACAGAAACAACGAATCTCAAGTTAGCTTGAGTCATTCTCTCAAGAGCAGCCATATCTCCAGCTCTGATTTTTCTTGCTAATTCTGCTTCTTCTTCAGGAACCAACATATCTATTTTGGATATATCATTTAAATATTTATCCAAAGCAAGGCTTTCCCTAGTCGTAATCTTGTTGGTAATTTTTAATTGTCTCATTATCTATCTTTAAAATGAAGTTGAACTTTGATTTGGTCACACATTTTTATTGGACTATTGATTTTCTAATAAAAATTATGTAAACCTGTACCAATAGGTACAAGTATTAAACCAAATAAGTTCAGTTTTTGGTAAGAATTTTACCAATTGCCTTAAATAATTTAGGAAATCACCTCAGAATAGACTCTAAAGGTACAAAAGTTAGAAAAATTGACCTGAATTAAGAAGTAGGTTTTTTCTCTTTTGGATTAGGTAAAAGTGCTTTTCTCGACAACCTCATCTTGCCAGATTTAGGATCGATACCTATTAATTTAACCTTGATTGGGTCTCCAACTTTAAATAATTCCGGAAGATTATTGATTCTGCTATGAGAAATCTCTGAAATGTGTAATAATCCACTCTTACTTTTAAAGTCTACAAACAATCCATAATCCTGGATAGAAGCTACAACTGAGTCGTATTCATCCCCAACTTGTGGTTCGAAAGCGATATCGTCAATTGCCTGCTTTGCTTGATCTAATCCTTCTTTATCATTAGAAGAAATTGAAACTACACCTCTATTGTCGACCTCTTCTATATTGATAACTGTACCTGTTCTCGCTTGAAGATCTTGAATAATTTTACCTCCAGGTCCGATGATAGCACCGATATAGCTCTTATCAACCGTAAATTCAATGATTCTTGGTGCATGTGGCTTAAAGTCATCATTGGCTTGAGAAATGGTTTTAGCCATTTCATTTAAGATATGAATTCTACCTTCTTTAGCTTGGACAAGTGCCTTTTCTAAAGTTTCATAAGGTAAACCGTCAATTTTGATATCCATTTGACATGCTGTAATACCATTGTCGGTTCCTGTCACCTTAAAGTCCATATCACCAAGAGCATCTTCATCACCTAGGATATCTGATAAAATAACAATGTTATCTCCTTCGGCTATCATACCCATTGCTATACCAGATACCGGAGCTTTTAATTCTATACCACCATCCATAAGTGCTAAAGAACCGGCGCAAACAGTGGCCATTGAAGACGATCCATTAGATTCTAAAATATCAGATACTAATCTGATCGTATATGGAGTACTCTCTGGTAAAACCTGACGTAATGCACGGCTCGCTAAATTAGCATGACCAACCTCTCTTCTACCCGGGCCTCTCATCGGCTTGGTCTCACCTACAGATAATGCTGGGAAGTTATAATGTAAAATGAATTTTTCGTAGTAGTTCTCTAAAGCATTGTCAACCATCTTTTGGTCTAACTTAGAACCTAGAGTTAATGAAGTCAAAGACTGTGTCTCACCTCTATTAAAAATCGCAGATCCGTGAGCTGATGGCAAATAATCTATTTCTGTCCAGATAGGACGTACTTCGTTATTCTTTCTACCGTCTAATCTCAAACCTTCATTCAAAACCATACCTCTGATAGATTCTTTTTTGATCTTATCAAAGTACTCGCTGGCTTTTGAACCGTTCTCTTCAACAAACTCCTCACCTTTTTCTTCTAAAAGAGTAGCTTTAAATTCTTCTTTTAAAGCTTTAAATGAATCTTTTCTAGTCTTCTTATCTAAAGCGCCTCTTGAGATGTCCATCACTTTATCATAAATCTTAGATTTTACCCAAGCTTTAAGATCTTCATCTATCTCAACAGTTTCAATTTCTCTTTTAGGCTTATTTCCTAATTTTTCAGCTAAGTCTAATTGTGCTTGACACTGTACTTTAATGGCTTCATGTCCAGCTTTAATAGCTTCAATCAATTCTGCTTCTTGGCATTCTTTTGCTTCACCCTCTACCATCATCACATTTTCCATAGTTGCAGCAACTATAATTTCCAATGTTGCTTCACTAAGTTGCGTCTTAGATGGATTGATCACATAAGCGCCATCTATTTTGGCTACTCTTACTTCTGATATAGGACCATCCCATGGAATATCAGATATTGTCAAGGCTGTAGATGCTGCTAATGCGGTGTAAGCATCTGGCAATCTATCTTCTTCAGCAGAGATTAAGTTTATAATCACCTGAGTATCAAACATATATCCATCAGGAAACAATGGTCTTATAGCCCTATCTACTAATCTAGAAGTTAATACCTCATAATCAGAAAGCTTTGTCTCTCTTCTAAAAAAGTTACCTGGGATTCTTCCGATTGAAGCAAACTTCTCTTGATAGTCAACAGAAAGTGGAAAGAAACTTTGCCCTTCTCTAGCCTCATATGCAGAGACTACAGAACAAAAAAGCATTGTTTTTCCAATCTTAACGACTACAGAACCATGTGCCTGAGTTGCTAATTTTCCAGTTTCTATGATGACCTCTTCACCATTAGGTAAGTTGAATGAAGTTGTAGTCGGCGTCTGTTTGCCCATTTAGTTAACTTTTATATATGTATGTAATACATCTATCCTGCTACATCGGAGATGGGAGTGATTGTTCAGGATAAAATCAAATAAGACCTAAGTCTTATTTTCTAATACTTAATTTCTCTATGATAGCTCTATATCTTGTAATGTCTTTATCCGCAAGATAATTAAGCAACTTTTTTCTCTTTCCCACTAAAGCCAGAAGGGCTCTTCTAGAGGAGTGGTCTTTTTTATTTTCTAAGAGATGTTCAGAAAGCTTCTTGATTCTGAAAGTAAATAAGGCTACTTGGCCTTCGATCGAACCGGTATTAGCTGTAGTGCCACCGTGTTCTTTGAAAATTTCTTCTTTTGCTTCTTTTGTTAAGTACGTTGCCATTGTTTTAATTTTACCAAAAGGGATTACGAAAATCTTAATTTAGCAAGCGCAAAGATAATATTATTTAACAAAGAAAACAGGCTTCTTTTTAAATCCACATTAAGCACTTTGACATGACAAAAATCATCTTAATTCTATTGTTTTCAGTGGGATTCACCACTCTAAATTTTGCTCAAGAGCTACAAATTGATGAGAAAGGGTTCGAAACTTTCGAAATGACTGAAGGAGATACCACCTACATCATGAAGAAATACTTCATGGTTTTTCTTAAAAAAGGTGAAAAAAGAGATCAAAGCCCTGAAGAAAGTGCCATTATTCAAAAAGGACATATGGATCACATGGCCAAATTAGCCGAAGAAGGCATTATCCAAATGGCTGGGCCCTTTGGTGATGATGGTGAAGTAAGAGGTATAGTTATATACAGTGTACCTACCGAAGAAGAAGTCAAAAAACTTACTTCTGAAGACCCCGCTGTAAAAGCAGGTCGTTTAATCATGGAGATACATCCATTTTGGTGTGCGAAAGGAACAACATTAAATTAGAATCGTCTCCCAAAAGGACTTAATCCGTCCAAGGCATTCTGTCCATAGTTGTACTTCAAGAAGCTTAAATTACTTGAGTTAACCCCTATGAAAAAGGAATAGTAATTAGAATTTGGTGACCACGAAAATCTCATATTCCAACAATGTAATTTTCTTACGAAGCTTATATCTGTATAGGTCAATCCCCTAGTCCCAGCAAAATCGTATCCGAGATTCCCTATGTTGATGGACCAATTTTCTGTGAGTGGCAAAGTGCCTGTTACAGTTAAACTGTTAGTTGCTAATTCTGACTTTTGGACATCATCTACACTACTAAATGCATATACCAATTGCCAATTTATTTTTATGCTCTTGATTACATCAGCAAATCTAGTGAGTCGTTTTTGTTGAACAGTTGGCCTTCTTTGCCCAGGTGCTCCTGGAGGCCCCTCTTCATCTTCTGTTCTTTGCCTATTCGAATTTTCACCTGGATCAAAATCATCTGGAATATCATTGCCTTGAAACCAGCCAATAATTTTATCCATACTCAATCTGTTAGCAATATTTATATTGCCTCTTTCGAGCCGGAACAATTGCTTTCTATCACTCCAAACGGTTTGATTTATGGCGCGATTATTCTTTTCTAAATAAGGATCCAAGGTCCAGCTTGTTGTAATCTGAGTCATTCCTTTGAAAAACCTAGAAGTAGTATTAAATGAGAATGTGCTCCATTTTAATGAATCCTTCGCAAAATTGTAAGATCCATTTCCGCTTATATTATCAAAGAGTTTAAACTTCTTGGTTGTGGAATCCTTTTTTGACCAATGCTTCAATTCGAGAATACTATTAACACCGAAAGTAATTTGTGAGGTCAAATCATTGAGGCGTGGATTACCAAAAGGCCCATTATCAAATCTAGAATAAGTTATAGGCGTCCGTTCTGGATCTGCAATAAAGTTTAGTGTATCAATAAAAAGAGATCTGGTATCAGGTGCAAAGCTGTATCCTATCCTAGGCTTTATAGTTTGGCGGATACCTCTCAACCACCCTTTCTTAAATTGAGCCGTCGCAAAAAGTTGGGTATTAATATCTACCCCAGCCCTGAATGTTCGGTAACTTTCCAAACCGGTCAAAGTCCTATCAATAATAGTATCCTTTATAACCCTTGTTAAAATCGTATCATTAAATTCAGATATGATCGTGGTGTCAACGCGATCAAATATGGTATCGATGCGTCTTTCTATCGAATTGAGTACGGTTATCTCCTCATAATTAGCATTAGGTACGATATTAAAGTACTTCAATACTCTTGCAGAAAAGCCCACATCGGTTTTTTGCGACAAACCAGTTTTCATGTTTTCAAGCGTCTCCCTAGAAAATAAAGTGGTATCCGTTGTGGTTATCAGACTTTTAAACTTTGCATCATAATCAAAAGAGATTTTCTCATACCACTTCTCTGCATTAGATCCTTTATTCTTTCTTTTGAAAGGATAGATAGTATTCATGTTTAATGCAATATCCGGCAATGTGATATTCATGACACCTGTATTGGTATTCTGGCCATGGTCCAAACCAAGTGAAAAATTGAATGGTGTACCTGGCATTGAATGCCTGTAATAGAAATTAGATCGATACGTACGTGTCAATACGTTACCTGCATCATTAAAATTTCGATTTTGGTTATCATTTCCAACTATATTTATAGATCCCCCAATTTTTACAAAGGGGTGAGCTTTAGGATCTTGGTCATGCTTAATTTGAATTGTAAAGCCTTTATTTGAAAGGGTGCCTACCTCAGTTATTTGTTCTCCATCAATGATATTGGTTATTTCACCATCAATTCTTTGATCATTATAGCTTAAGTTTATTGAACCACTGTACTTGTATCGTTTACGATATTGGGTTCTTGAATACAATGCATGGGAACCTCTTGTATAAATATCTCCAGTGATTGTCGTATGTACATAATCATTAATTGGAAAATACCAGCCAAAGCCTCTAATACCAAACCCTTGAGTCCGGGAATTAAATTCATAATCTTGAGGGAAAATGAAACCTGAACTCTTGCCTTGAACCAGTGGGAAAAATCCAAACGGCAACCAAATAGGTGTTGACACACCACCTAACTCTAAATTGGAAGGCCCGACCACTGCGACTTTATCCTTTACAACTTTCATCCTTCTTGCTCGAAATCCAAAATGTGGGTGATCGTGATTACAAGTTGTGATTGTAGCACCTTGATTATAAACAACATCATCGTTGGAAAATTTATCACTACCACCGCTTACATACTTGGTTTTTTTACCATGAATGTAAAACTCACCTTCTGATCCCACCACTTCATACATCAATCCTTTTTCAGTTTCAAAATTGTATTTTAAACTATCATATTGATATTCTTTTCCTCCATCCGAAAAAATGGGTTTTATAGCATTCGGCCTTTGAGCTTCTGAATGGGCTGAAGCGATATTCTTTTCAATATTGAGAATGATGTAGTCTGCTTTTATTTCTCTGTTTTCATATTTGACATAAGCAGAGCCAAAAAGATGTACCGTGCTATTTTTATTATCAAAACGTTGCGAATCTACCGCTCCATAAATCAGGTCTTGTTTTAATCCAGTATCTGCAAATTTTATTTCATCTGATGTTTTGGTAGGCTCTAACTCAGGCGTTAAAGTGGTGTTAATGGCCAAAGAATCGTCCTTTTCGATTTGGGAAATCAAATGATTATAGGAAAAAACCATCAAAAATACTATGCTAAAAAAGGCTCTCACCGCCTATATATCAAATTCATATTATAAAATTATTTAATATATTTACAACTCAAAACGAATTAAGTACACACTAATGGTCTCAAAACTACAGCACTTTTCTAGAAAGGTATTGTCTATGCCTTTGTTTACTACACTTTTGATCCTTATTACAACGAATTTACACGCCCAATATTTAGCGGACAATGGTACAACAAATAAAAGACCTATTGTAGTCATTGATCCAGGTCATGGCGGAAAGGATAAAGGATGTCATTCAGATCACTATATGGAAAAAGACGTTTGCTTGGAGGTAAGTAAAGCATTAGCATTAGCTATTCAAAAAGCGGACCCCAATATCCAAGTCGTATTAACCAGAACAGTTGATCAATTCGTAAGTCTAGGAGATAGAGCAGAATTGGCTAATGTTTGGAATGCCGACCTTTTCTTATCAATACATGCAAATGCCATTGATTTAGAAAGTATTAGAGGATCTGAAACTTTTGTTTTTGGGGATTCTGAAACACATCATCAAAAAATGGTGGCTCAACGAGAAAATGCTTCATTAATTTTTAATCAAGATGCCTCTAACTCATCAATAGAGTCCTTTATACTGAATGCGAGTAACAAATCTGATGCACTGAAAAAAAGTATCAAACTAGCTGAATTAATTGAAGGTACTTTAGAGGAAAGGGCTGGTCACAAAAGTAGAGGTGTCAAACAATCCAACTTTATGGTACTGAAAGAGCTTAATGTGCCTGCAGTATTGGTTGAAACAGGATACCTAACAAATGCAAGAGACAGAAAATGTCTTACAGACGGCACTTGTCAAGAAGAAATAGCAAGCAAAATTGCCACCGCAGTGAAGGCATTCCTAAAAAATCAAAGCAGACTTTAGAATTATTTAATTCTATCTACTTACATATAATTGGCAATTCGAGTAGCTTTGTAGTCCATGAGCAAAGAAATTAAAATTGCCTTATTAGGTATCGTCTCTTTAGCCCTTTCTATTTGGGGATATCAATTTTTATCTGGAAAAAACTTCTTAAGTGGAGATCAAGTCTATTATGGTCTTTACGATAATGTTCAAGAAGTGAATACGGCAACCAAAGTCCAAATTAACGGTCTTGTTGTAGGGTCAGTTATAACTATTCAACCAGAACCTCAAAACGTAAGAAAAATTAGATTGGGCTTTACAGTTAATAAAGACATCAAATTGCCAGATTACACTGTAGCAGAATTAAGATCCGCAGGCGCTTTAGGTGGTAAAGTGATAGAATTAGTTTTCGATAAAATGTGTGATGGAAGCAATTGTGCAGAAAATAAAACTTTACTCGCATCTGAAACGGTTGGCCTAATTGGATCATTAATCAATCCTGCCGAATTGGATCCTGCATTATCTAATGTGAACAGCATCATAGACAGTACGCTTGGTCGGTTAGGGTCAGAAGATTCAAACACAGCCATTGATGTTTCTATTCGAAAGCTTTCTGAAACTATGGCCAATTTTTCTTCTTTAACTGAAAGGATGAATGGCCTAATGGTAAGATCATCAAAAAATATAGAATTAACGATGGGCAATCTTGCTGTACTTACTGAATCACTTGTCCAAAGCCAAGATAAATTAGGTCGAATCCTAGAAAATGTGTCTGTAGCTACTGAAGATTTCAAAAAAATTCAATTATCAAATACAGTCGATAAAACAAACGCTACGATAGATCAAGCGAATACTAGTTTAGCTGGTGTCGAAACGACAATGCAGGAGGCTAATGCCACTCTAAAAGAATTAACTCAAATAATGGCTGAACTGAAGGAAGGAAAAGGCACAATGGGAAAACTTCTCAATGACGAATCCTTGTATAATAACTTATCAGAAACTACAAGAGAGATGGACCTTCTATTGCAGGATATCAGATTGAATCCTAGAAGATACTTCAAAGTATTTGGAAAGAAAGTGCCTAAATATGAATTGCCGGAAGATGATCCAGCCTTGAATATTAAGCTAAAGAATTAACGAACTTCGTTAATTTACTCTTTAAGTTGGCTGCTTTATTTTTATGCCAATTGTTAGATTTAGCCAATTTATCTATCATGCTCACAACTTTAGGCAAAAATGTAGATGCTTCCTTTGCATCTGTCAATGAGCGCAATTTAGCTATAGCTGTACGTGTAGACTTCTTATAATATCTGTTACGTACTCTTTTCTTAGCGTCTTGTCTGATTCTCTTTTTCGATGATGCGTGTTGTGCCATTTATTAAACTCTATTTTAATTTGGGCTGCAAATTTAGTGTTTTTTAGTTCTCTTCGTTCGAAAATTTAATAATTTCATTAAACGATCTGATTCTAGCCATGTTCTTATTTTTTCAAATCCCTTTACCAAGTCTTTCAATTAGCTTTAACATATTTATATCTAATTGAAATACAGTTGATTAGAAATTAAGAATTAGTATAATATTTGGCTTGAAATTGGATATACCTATTTGAACGAAGCTTAAAAGATTAGAAAAAGTTATTGAGACATGAAAGACTATTCCTACGTATTTAATGCCCATCCGAGTTTTATTGATGAAATGTATAAGAAATATATCTCTGATGCCAATTCTGTAGAAGAAGGCTGGAGAGTATTTTTTGAAGGGTTCGAATTTGGTAATCACAACGAAGATACTCAAGGACAAACAGCATCAAATGGCCTATCAAATGGACAGGCATCCGCTGCGGTAACATCAGAACTAAAGAACACAAGCAAGGAATTTGGTGTGCTTTCAATTATTTCAGGATTTCGTAGGAGAGGTCATTTGTTATCAACGACCAACCCTATCCGCCAACGTCGTGATAGGAAAGCTCACTTGGATTTAGCAGACCACAATCTGACTGATGCCGATCTCAATAAAGAATTTTCTGCTGGAGTTGAATTGGGCATGCCTAAATCTACGCTTCAAGAAATTATTGACAGATGCAGAGAGATTTACGCTGGTAACATTGGGTTCGAATATGCGCATATCGAAAATCGTGAGAAGCGAACTTGGTTAAGACAGAAGATTGAGCAGCGTCAATTGGATGGCAGCTATGGATTGGGCAGTGACAAGAAGAAACGAATATTAGAAAAACTTAATGGTGCAGTTATTTTCGAGAAGTTTCTACACACTAAATATGTAGGTCAGAAAAGATTTTCATTGGAAGGTGGAGAATCCACAATTGCAGCATTAGATGCTATTATAAATAAAGGTGGTGAAGATAAAGTAGAAGAAGTCGTTATTGGTATGGCGCATAGGGGTCGACTCAATGTTTTAGCCAACATCATGCAAAAGACTTACGAAAATATATTTAACGAGTTTGAAGGAGGCGCTATTCCAGATCAAAGCTTTGGTGATGGAGACGTCAAATATCATATGGGTTATTCGTCACAAGTAGAAACCAGCTCCAAAAAGAATATTCATTTAAAATTAGCACCTAACCCTTCTCACTTAGAGGCAGTCAACCCAGTCGTTGAAGGATTTTCAAGGGCTAAAGCGGATATTCTTTATGATAGTGATTACGATAAGATTTTACCAATTTTAATTCATGGTGATGCCGCCATTGCTGGGCAAGGGGTTGTGTACGAGACTGTCCAAATGAGTCAACTCGAAGGCTATTATACTGGAGGGACTATTCATTATGTCATCAACAATCAGATTGGATTTACAACTGACTTTGATGATGCTCGATCGTCAACTTACTGTACTGCAGCAGCTTCATTAGTACAAGCACCTGTATTCCATGTCAATGGCGACGATCCTGAAGCTGTGGTCTTTGCATGTGAGTTAGCAACAGAGTACAGACAGAAGTTTAACAATGACGTGTTTATAGATATGGTTTGCTATCGTAAACACGGTCACAACGAAGGCGATGATCCTAAGTTTACACAACCAGAGATGTATGACTTTATCAAATCGCATAAAAATCCTAGAGAAATATATGTCGAGAAGTTATTATCAAGTGGGGATATAGAAAAACAAATTGCTGAAGACTTAGAAAAAGATTTCTGGTCGTTGCTACAGGAAAGATTAGATTACGTTAAAGAAAAAGATTTACCGTATAGCTATCAAGAACCAGAAAAAGCATGGCGTACTTTAAAACGCACTAATGACCCTAAAGACATTACAACTCCAAAGACAGGTATTGCTAAAACAAAAATTGAAAAAATACTTAATCACATATCTAAAGTTCCTGATGGTGTAAATGCACTATCAAAAGTCAACAGGCTTTTAAAGAATACTAAAAAACTACTTGACGATAATACGTTAGATTGGGCTTTGGCAGAACTTATGGCTTATGGCTCAATTTTAATTGAGGAGAAGGATGTAAGAATGAGTGGTCAAGATGTGAAGCGGGGTACTTTTTCGCATAGACATGCCATTTTTAATGATGTTAAAAACTTTACAGAATACAACAGGCTTGATGGAATTGCAGATAAGCAAGGAAAATTTAGAATCTTCAACAGCCTACTTTCTGAATTTGCAGTTTTAGGTTTTGAATATGGTTATTCATTAGCTAATCCTAACACGCTTGTTATTTGGGAAGCACAATTTGGAGACTTCTATAATGGTGCTCAATCTATGGTGGACCAATTTATTAGTGCTGCAGATAGCAAATGGCAACGTAGTAGCGGACTGGTTATGTTATTGCCTCATGGATATGAAGGGCAAGGTCCAGAACATTCAAGTGCTCGATTAGAAAGATTCCTTCAAATGACAGCCGAATGGAATCTAACTATTGTCAACATGACAACACCTGCCAACTTATTCCATGCATTAAGAAGACAGTTAGCCATGAATACAAGGAAGCCGTTGATTGTAATGTCTCCTAAATCTATGTTGAGACATCCAAAAGCTATTTCATCAAAAGATGAATTTGTAACCGGCACACATTTTCATGAAGTTATTGATGACGCTTCTGCAGATGCTAAAAAAGTTGATCGTCTCTTATTCTGTACTGGTAAACTCTATTACGATTTATTAAAAGCGAAAGAAGAGAACAAGAAAGACAATGTAGCTATAGTTCGTATCGAACAGCTCTACCCTTTCCCTGAAGATCAAGTTAATACAATTCTAAAAAAATATGGTAAAGCTGAAAAGTTTTGGGTACAAGAAGAATCTGCTAACATGGGGGCTTGGGATTATCTGATGCGCTATTGGAGACATACCGACATAGAACGTATCTCAAGAAAAGCCACTGCTAGCCCAGCTACAGGATTTAAGAAAATGCATGATCAACAACAAGCTGCCTTGATTAAGAAAGCTGTTGGGGTGTAGTGGCTCGGTGGCTCGGTGGCTCGGTGGCTCGGTGGCTCCAAAAAGTAGAACTAGTTATTAAAAGTTCCAAACGAAGGTCCAAAGATTTAAAATGGACATGAGCCAGTCGCGTTTTACTATTTTCCAATTTCAAGTTTCCAATAACTAGCCTGCAGGTTTAAGATTCTTTTAAGACTATTAAACCAACAGAGACAATATTCTATCAAGTCTTTATATAAAAAATGAATCATGAAAAAATTATGCTTCCTATTGAGCTTGCTACTTTTTATTGCTTGCTCTAAATCAAATGAATGCACTGAGATTAATGACGGCGAAGAATTCGTACTTGAGCCAGGTGATCGCATCTGCTTACCTGAAGGTGAAGAACTCGTCATCAATTCAATGGAAAATCAACTTTGTCCATGTGAGGCTATTTGTGTTAGCCCTGGTCAAATTCTAATTTCTTATGAAATAACATTAGAGAATGGTCAATCATTTGAGTCTCAAACGGCTTACATCCCTGATCAATCTTTTCAACTAGCGGATATTGGCGTGTCTTTAGATTATACCTTTGAACCTCTAGGCATTGAATTTACAGAAGATTGCATTTTGGCTAATCCTAATCCAGATATAAAAAGTATTGACCTAAGATTGACTACTAATTAATTATTGTCTTCCATTATAAAAAATAAGACTGACGCCATAATTGAAAAAAGATTCATTTATGGTGTCGGTACTTTCAACATTTAATTCTGAAGCTAAGGGATCTAAACTGATACTAGTAATTGGAAATTGAACGAATGGCTGTAACGATAGCGATACATTTTCGTTTTGACCAAAGTTTAGAGAAAGATTGATTCTTGCGATCCATTGACCATCAGAGATTATTGTATTCTTAAAATCCGAATTAGCAATCCGGTCTCTGACACTTACATTATTGTAACCAAATCCACTACCCAACCCCCAATTGCCAAAATAACTTTGGTAGCCAATCATATACTGATTGAAAGAATAAAACAATTCAGTCTGAAATAAGGATCCATCTTGATTCTCTCCAACAGCCTGCCTTTTGCGACTCATATTTTCCCATGTAAATTCGAAGGCATTTGAATTTCCCAAAAGAAATCTGCTGCCTAAGTGAATACCATGCATAGAATTCAAATTACTGAATGGTATTTCTAGGTCAATTTCGTTACCCTTTGTCATATTGAAAGCATCCAATAAAGCATTGTTCTCACTTGCCGAAAGTATGTTAAAACTGTAACCAATTTTTATATTGAATTGCCCGTACATTGGAAAAAACAGCATACCAAGCAAAACACAGGTTATGCTAATTCTAATTGATGCTATTTGATTAACTCGTTCCAAATCAAAGGTCTATTCCCAACATATTATGATCAAAATTAATTTATTTTGTCTTTAATCCTACTCGACAGTTATGGCAAAAAAGAAAAAACCAAAAGCAACAAAGAAATCTAAAAGTCAAAGTTCGGTAAAGAAGACAACTACATCTTCTAGATCAACTCAAAAATTAGTCTTTAAAGATCCTGTACCTAAGATGGAATCGGGCGTCTATTCGTGTTTATTTATTGTCTTTATCCTTGTTGCTTTTGCTTTGTATTTTCAATGCTTAACTTATGGCTACGTCCTAGATGACAAATTAGCCATTTCAGAAAACAACTTTACAAAAAAGGGATTTGGCGGAATTTGGGATTTACTTACGACAGATACCTTTATGGGGTATTTAGGAGCTGAAAACAATCTTCTCCAAGGAGGCAGATACCGTCCTTTATCTTTAATCAGTTTTGCCATTGAATATCAATTTTTTGGACTCAATCCGAAAGTAAGTCACCATATCAATGTACTACTCTATGGTCTTTCTGGGTTTTTGAGTTTTATTACTCTCAGAAGATTATTTATTGAAAAATGCACGGATTTCAAAGTTGTAGCGTGTTTATCATTTTTGATAAGTTTAGTTTTTCTGGCACACCCTATCCATACAGAAGCAGTCGCCAATATAAAAGGACGAGATGAGATTATGGCCTTTTTATTTAGCATGTTGACATTCTTATTCTCGCTAAAATACTTTGACACCAGAAAGATTAAGTTTCTTATTGGTTTACCTATTGTATTCTTTCTTGGATTATTGTCTAAAGAAAATACAATCACCTTTTTAGCTATCATTCTATTTGGCTTGTGGCTATTCAGAAAGCCAGATTTCAAAACGATCGGATTAATTACAGGATTAATATTTACCACAACTATTGTTTACCTCTGTGTTCGTTTCTCAATAATTGACATGTTCGCTCCTGCTTCGACAGATATAATGAATAACCCATTTGTAGGGATGACTGCAATTCAAAAAAATTGCACCATCCTCTTTACACTTTTATTGTATCTGAAATTAGCTTTCATACCTGTGCCTTTAACCCACGATTATTATCCTTACCATATTCCAATTATGAATCCAGGAGATTGGCAAGTGATCGCTTCAGCTATAGTCTATTTAATTATTGTTGCTTTGATATTTTTTCTTAGAAAAAAACATCCTAAAATCTCCTTTGGCCTTTTCTTCTTTATAGCGGCGATATCAATTGTGTCTAACCTTGTTGTTAATGTTGGTACGTTTATGAATGAACGATTTGCTTTTTCTGCTTCATTAGGTACTTGTATTATTCTTGTGTATTTAGTCGCTGAGTTAAACCATAAATTTCTTCCCAAATTTTATCCTAAAGCCTTGCTGGGTATTATTGGTTTAATTACACTTTTTTATTCTTGGAAAACACTTGAGCGGGTTCCGGCTTGGGAATCTGAATTGGCCCTAAATAGTGAAGCTATCAAAGTGTCCAAAAACAGTGCACGAGCCAATTCATTTATGGCAACCGCCTTGTTTAATAGATATAAAGAAATATCAGATAGTAAGGAAAGAAGAGAACTTATAGAACGGGCACAGCCATATGCAGACCGTGCTGCCGAAATTCTTCCTAATTACAAAAACGCTCGACTGATGCAAGCAGGTATTGCAGCCGAGTCTTATAAGTTTGACCGAGATCTTTCAAAACTACTCGAGTCATTTAAATTAATTATTGCCTACAGGCCTGACGTTGATTACCTCACGGAATATTTGAAATATCTTAATGGCCGTGGAAACGACGTCCTACTACAAGACTTTTATTTGGACATCCAAAAGACTTTAGTTTCTCAAAACAGATTGGATTGGGCAGTACACTACCTTTTAATTGCCTATGAAGGGGCTCCAAATAATACACAAATTAGAGGAGCTATTTATGATATTTTAATGAAACAAGGTAAAACAGCAGATGCCCAAAATTTTAGATAATGAATGATGATGAGATTTATAAATTGGCTTTTAATTTTTTACCGAAAATTGGAGCAGTCAATACTAGAAATCTCATCAGTTACTGTGGTGGCGTTAGAGAAGTTTTTAAAGCGAAAAAATCAACGCTTCTAAAGATCCCAGGTATAGGAGAAAAAAAAGTATTTGAAATTTTAAACTCAGATGCTTTAATAAAAGCAGAGGAAGAATTCAAAGTCTTAAACAAAGAAGGCATTCAATTTCATTTTTATCTTGACGATGGCTACCCATCGCGATTAAAACACTTTCAAGACGCTCCAGTTGTCCTATATTACCAAGGCAATTTTAATTTTGAGCATCAACGAACTGTTGCCATAGTAGGTACAAGAAAACCAAGCCACTATGGCATCAATCAATGTGAGCAGCTGATAGCCGACTTGAAAGTATTTGATGTTCAAATTATCTCCGGATTAGCTTATGGCGTGGATACAACAAGTCATAGAAAGTGCCTGGACGAAAATATAGAAACAGTAGCCGTACTTGGTAGCGGATTAGGAAAAGTCTATCCTGCAACTAATTATAGTCTCTCTCGCAAAATGCTCCAACGAGGCGGCATCATCTCAGAATTTCCGATTTATACAAAGCCAGACAGAGAAAACTTTCCTAAAAGAAACAGGATAATCTCTGCATTATCAGATGTCATTGTTGTCATAGAATCAGCAATCAAAGGAGGTTCTATGATAACGGCTTTATACGCTAATGATCAAAACAAGGATGTTTTTGCTGTACCTGGCAAGAACTCAGATGAGATGTCTGCGGGGTGCAACTTCCTAATTAAAACCAACCAAGCCCATTTGCTCAATTCTGCGAAGGATATCGCCTATATCATGAGGTGGGACCAGAAAACAGCAGCCAAACAATTAGAACTTCAAATAAACTTAGATAATAAAGAAGAAAAATTGATTGATATACTTAAGCAAAGTGCCGAAAGTATTGATATTTTGATGTACAAATCAGGATTAAAGTTGTCTGAGGTTACTTCTACATTATTGAATCTTGAATTTAAGGGGATTGTAAAATCTTTACCAGGTAAAAAATATATCTTGGCTTGAAATTTCGCTCTATGAAAAGGTTTTTATTTTGCATTGGCTTATTTATGCTGTTTGGATGTGATACTAAGAAAATGTCACAACCTACTCCTGAAACTGAAATGAATGAATTTGTATTTGAGACAAAGCCTCAGAATATCATACTTCTAATAGGCGATGGTATGGGTATTGGCCAAATAACTGCTGGCACCTATCTCAACGGTAATAAAACAGCCCTTTCAAGATTTACACATATGGGGCTGCACAAACCTTACAGCACCACCTCTTTAATAACAGATTCCGCAGCAGCAGCTACGAGCTTTGCCTCAGGTGTTAAAACATTTAATGGCGCTATAGGCGTTGATATGGATTCCATGCCCGTCCCTACCTTCTTAGAAGAAGCTGAGCAAAAAGGTATGGTCACTGGGTTAGTTGCTAGTTCAACTATTGTGCATGCGACACCTGCTGCATTTATAGCCCATAATGCCTCAAGAAGAAATTACGAAGAAATTGCTGAGGATTTTCTAAAAACAGAAATTGAATATTTTGTTGGTGGAGGAAAAAAATTCTTTGACAGAAGGGATAAAGATGAACGTAATTTGATCAAAGAATTAGAAGCCAAAGGCTATACAATGGGCACTTATCTTGAAGAATTTAAAGATTTTTACAAGGCCAATACTTCTGCAAAAAAAATGGGATTTTTAACTGCAGATAAAGATCCATTACCAGTAAGTCAAGGAAGAGATTATCTAATACCTGCCGCTTCAAATGGTATTCGGTTTTTAAGTCAGCGATCTATGGATAACAATGGATTCTTCCTCATGGTCGAAGGTTCTCAGATTGATTGGGGCGGACATGCTAATGATGAAAATTATATCGTCACTGAATTTATTGAATTCGACAAAATTATTGAAGAAACTTTGGACTGGGCTGAAAAAGATGGCAACACTTTAGTCATAGTCACTGCAGATCATGAGACTGGAGGCTTTACACTTCAACCTGGATCACAAATGGATTCTTTGGTGACAACCTTTACATCTACGAAGCATTCTGGAGACTTTATTCCTGTTTTTGCGAAAGGACCAAAGGCTGAATTATTTTCAGGGATCTATGAGAATACGGCGATTTATGATAAGATGAGAGAGGCGATGGGTTGGTAGAAGTTTATAGGTTTATAGGTTTATAGGTTTATAGGTTTATAGGTTTATAGGTTTATAGGTTTAAAGGTTTAAAGGTTTAAAGGGATATTAGGATTATAAATTAGTGGTCCTGTATAAATTCTTTTCTAGGCTTAAAAAATAAATCAAATGGATAGTTTTTCAATTTAATAAGTCGATTGGCACATCTCCGAAATTATAGTGCAAATAGAATACACGTAAAAATATATCTTTGAGTAGTTGGGTCGAAATTAATTGACTTAGATTTACGAAATCCATTTAGTTGCTTTTAAATTACGTTTTACTCTTATTCTACACGGTACAGCATAATGAATAAAATAGCCCTTAAGACTGAAAAATACCATGATCAAATTCAAGACCATTTACTTAAATTTCCTTCACACATTTATCACAGAGGATTAGATTTAGTATTTCGGTTAAAGGTTCAAGAAATAATATTTGACGAAGCTAAAAAAGAAGTCGAAGCTAAGGTTGAAGGCACATTCATTTATAAAATCAAAGTATTACTAAAAAAGGGTAATCGTAGCATCAGCAGTCAGTGTACATGCCCATATAAAAATTTGTGTAAGCATGAAGCAGCTGTACTTATAGCTATCTTACAATATCCGGAAGAAATCAAGTTTAAAAACAGAGTCACTAAACTTCCTGAAACAATAAGCTTTAAAGGCATTACTAAAAAAAAAGAACATCACCTTCAGTTCGATGATATAGACAAATTATTTGAAAATATTGAACTAATTCCGCATACACGCTTCAGAAAAAACTACGATGAAATTGAAGAACACAATCTTGTAGATCAAAACTTAGTGCGCTCTTTCATTTTAAAGAAAGAAACTTACTGGAAAGAAGACACCTCTAAAATAACTCATGATACGACTATCTTATGGGATGACACTTCAATGACCATCAAGTGTACTTGTTTTTATATCAAAAACAAATTATGTGGTAAAGCACATCATAGTCTTGAAGGATTTTTAAATGTATATAAATCCATAGAAGGAAAAATCAACTATAATCAAATTATAAAGTCAAAAGCTGAAGAAGAGCACATATCTGAATCAAATATTAAGTCCTTAATTAATATTACATTAAACCACCAATCCATAAATGTTACATTAGAGAACGATCATCTACTTCACAACTATGAAATCGACCAGATCAGTCAGAGATTCAACGAAGCAAAATCCAATTACCTTAAAAACTCAATTCAAACATTAAAATCAGGCCTTGACTTTACTCAAGCAATCGTTTGGTCCTCCTTAACAAGTAACAATTATTACGATCATGTTTTCTTGATTGAAGGAAAAGTGAATAAAACTAGAGACAGGATTCTCTCTAACATTAGAAAATCTGAAGAGTTTAAATATCTAAGTTACGCAACGAAAACTTGGTATAAACAGGTAGAAAAAATTTCGGCTTCAATACAAGACAAAGAAGATACTTTAAAGCAAAGAAATGAAATCAACGAGGGTGTAAGAAAATTGCAGAACAACATTGAATTGCTGAATAAAAACATCAATTATTTCTTTAATCCTGACACCAGAAGATGGTCTTTTGATGAGTCTAAAATAATGAAGAAAGAGCTTTATCTGCTCAAATTCTCTTATCATTTGCTCGAAGTTAAAATATCGGCTAAAGTAGACAAGGAGCTCTTCAAAATAGAGCAAGAATTTTTTATTAATGGAGAACCTATTGACACTAACAAAGCTTCTTCGATAGCCTTTTTAAACTTTTTCTGTTACTTAAATGGGCATGGATATATCTACAAAAATGCCAACACTATTTTAATTCAGGAAATCTTAGAATTCAGGATAATTACTCTCTTCTTACCAAGAAATAAAGCGCAATTTCATCAATTAATTCATGAGCTTTCTAAATATATAGAAGTCGATACTGAATCATCCATTTCGAATACTAAGTCAGTTATTAGCCATTTGGATAAAAAAATCGAACTCATTGAAGCTGGTGATTATATTGTCTTTTTACCATATCTAAGTAATAAAAATATCAAGTTCAATCTTTTAGATCCACAACCACTCATTTCAGAGAATAAAATACAAGCACCCAATGAAAATGAATTAAACTTATTTCTACAAGAATATAAAAATCTGCATAAGAGTTTTACAGAAATACCCGATGATCAAATCCATTCATCATTGCACGTTGATGATTATATATTAAATAATTGGCACCTCAATTTTTTCGAAACCTGTTCAAGATTAAACATCGATTTAGAAGGGTTAGAAAATTTTGAGCGCATAAAATTTAGTCAACATAAAGCGAAAATAGAAACAGACCTAACGTCTGCAATTGATTGGTTCGAATTAAACGTTTCCCTTGTATTTGGTGAAGAAAAAATAGCACGGAAAGAATGGATCAAAGCACTTAAAGAAGGACGCTCGTATATTACATTATCTGATGGTACTTTAGGTATTCTACCAGAAGAATGGGTCACTAAAATGAAAAACTTACTCACACTAGCTGAAGTATCAAAAAACAATATTCAGATTAATAAACTCAGATTTAATGTTTTAGATGGATTATTAAAAGACATCGCCAATAAATCAGTTCTAGAAGAGATCACAGCCAAACAACGTCTCTTAAATTCTTATAAAAACTTAGACAAGGTAAAAGAGATCCCTAAAAGTATTAAAGCAAAACTGAGACCTTACCAAAAATCTTCTTTTCAGTGGTTGCGCTTTCTAGATTCTTCTGGTTTCGGAGGCATTCTAGCTGATGACATGGGATTAGGAAAAACACTTCAATTAATTTGTTTACTCGCACATGCTAAAGAAAAAGAGAAATGCCATGCACTTGTTGTGGTTCCTAAAAGTCTCATCTTCAATTGGAGCAACGAAATTGAAAAGTTCTGTCCTTCTTTGACAACTTATATCCATCACGGAACACAAAGACACGGCACAGAAGATGAATTACTATCCACTAACATCATCTTAAGCACTTATGGAACAGTAGTACGAGATATAGAAATACTAAGGAAAATCACTTTCAGCCATATTATTCTAGATGAGTCTCAAGCTATAAAAAACCCTACATCTAAAAGATATAAATCAATACGACTACTACAAAGCCCATTTAAAATTTGCGCGACTGGAACACCTATACAAAACAATACATTTGACTTGTATACACAAGCTAGTTTTGTTAATCCTGGACTATTGGGAAATCAAAGTTATTTCAGACAAAACTTTGCTAATCCAATTGATAAGGAACATGATAAAGATGCTTCAGATTTACTCCTTAAAATGATTCATCCTTTTATCCTCAGAAGAACAAAAGAGCAGGTGGCTAAAGATCTTCCAAAGAAAACAGAATCAATCATCTATTGTGAAATGCTTCCTCATCAACAAAAAATGTATGACGAATTAAAAGAACAGATCAGACGTGACCTGTTGACAATAGATGAAGATGATAGCCAATTAAAATTTAAAGTATTGGACGGTTTACTTAGATTGAGACAGTTATGTAACTCACCATTACTTGTAGATAAAAAACTAAAAGGTAAAAAAGCAGCCTCTATTAAAATAGAGTCACTCATCTTTAAATTAACTGAAGAGCTCGCTAATGGCAATGCGCTTGTCTTTTCGCAATTTGTACAAATGCTAAATCTAATTCGAGAACAATTAGATCAACTAGGCATACCTTATGCTTACTTAGATGGCCAAACACAAAATAGAGAAGCTGTTGTCCAAGATTATATGAATAATGACGAATGTCGCATCTTTCTTATAAGTCTAAAAGCAGGAAACACTGGACTCAACTTAACCAAAGCACAATATGTCTTCTTAGTAGATCCATGGTGGAATCCTGCAGCTGAGGCACAAGCGATTGACAGAACGCACCGTATAGGTCAAACGAAGAAAGTATTTGCCTATAAAATGATTTGTAAAAATACCATCGAAGAAAAAATAATTAAGCTTCAAAAACGCAAAAAGAAGGTAGCTTCACAACTGATTCATGCTGATGAAAAAACTTTCAAAAATATGTCCAAATCAGATTTACTAGCCTTATTTGAATAGTGTCAATGAATACAACCTTAGGGAGATATTTTTGGCAACTACTTGAAATATAGTTTTAAAATAACCTACGCTATTTTCTTGTCCAACAAGACATCAAATGATCATTAACCATACCAATGGCCTGCATATAAGCATAGACGATCGTTGGGCCTACAAACTTGAATCCTTTTTTCTTTAAGTCTTTTGAAATGGTTTTAGACAAAGGTGTTTCTGCGGGTACTTGCTCCATTTTTCTGAACTTATTGATAATAGGTTCTCCATCTACGAAGTTCCATAAATAGTCATTTAGAGTAGTTCCTTCGTCTAGCATCTTTAGATAGGATTTAGAATTTTGAACAGCCGCATTGACCTTCAATTTATTTCTGATGATACCAGGGTTAGCAAGAAGCTTTTCAATTTTCTTTTCTGTAAATTTCACAATCTTATTGGGATCCCAATTTGCAAATGCTTTGGCATAATTATCCTTTTTAATAAGTACCGTATACCAGCTCAATCCTGCTTGAGCCCCTTCTAAATTTAAATACTCAAATAATTTGATGTCATCATGTTCTGGAATGCCCCAAACATTATCATGATAATCCATATAAATCTCATCTTTCATGCACCAAGCGCATCGTTTCTTATCTGCCATTTGAATCAAATTTTATACCCAAGAAAAGCTTATTTTTATGAGTGAGATAATAATCTAGATAAAATTATTATTTCATTTTTAATAAATTCTAAATAAATATCGGTAATGAGATCTTTAATTCTATTGTTTTTAGCAGCTTTGGCTATGACTTCTTTTGCACCTGAAAAAGAAGTAGGTATGGTGAACTGGCTCACTTTCGAAGAAGCTGTAGAGGCTAACAAGTCTAATCCAAAGAAATTTTTCATTGATGTATATACAGACTGGTGTAGTTGGTGTATCAAAATGGACAAAAGCACTTTCATGGATAAGGATGTCATTAGAGCCTTAGATAAAGATTTTTATGCTGTTAAATTCAATGCAGAGCAAAAGGATACGATTAAACTTAATGACTCAAAGTTCATTTTCGATGAAACAATAGGTCGAAGAGGTGGACATGAATTAGCAAAAGAATTATTAAACGGCAGAATGGCCTTTCCTTCATTTGTATATCTTGACGAAAATGTCATGAAAATTATGCCTTCACCAGGCTATAAAAAACCTGCAGAATTACTCCTAGAATTAAGTTACATAAGCACTGATGCTTATAAAAAAATGAACTTAACAGAGTGGGTGGATAGAGCAGAATAATAGTAATGCAAAATACTTTTTAATTTACCCGACGTCAGGGCTTTCCAAAGCCGTAAATTTGGCATCATACCCATAGGTAATTAGGTTTTCAGTTTTTTTATATTGATCATTTGTGCATGAGACAAGGAGATGCAAGAAAGTAATTTGGCCTTGCGCATTTTAGGCTGAACTAATTTAAATTCCGTTAAAAACAATGGCATGTTTGAGCCGAAGGCGAGTTTGCGCTTGTTTAGGAATTTAAATTAGTTCAGCCGTTAAAAAATGCGTGAAGCCTTGATTTTTGTTTGCCTTTGTATCAAGACAAAGGCAAGAAAAGAACAATCATATGAAGAATTGTCAATTACTTGAAAAGCACATCAAAGAGGCTTTCAGATAATTAATTCTAAATTTCTTAAAAATGGGAACCCAAAAATCACTTTAACTTAAAATCAATAACAACATCCCCGCATTGCTCATTGATATCACTTTTGTCAAACTTATACTTCTTTGCGCTTTTTTCAGCTAATTGAATAAGATAACTATCCGTTGTAGTTGATCCTTTCTGTGTATACTTTGCTTTAGTCACTTTACCAGATTGATCGACACATATATTTATGATGACCTTCCCCGTTTTTTGAGTATTGTCCTTTATCTGAGGCGCATACAATAATTGCCTATCACCCAATCCATCACCTTGACGACCATATCCCGTACTGATACCTTCTAATACTTTTCCATCAGGTTTCCCGTTAGGATCCCCTTTCGAATCTTGAGCATTAGATTTGGAGTTATTCATCAAGGAACTAAACTTTGATTTTGCAGCATCTTTTTTAGCCTTTGCTTCAGCTTCGGCCCTTGCTTTTGCCTCTGCTTTTGCTCTTGCCTCCGCTTCTGCTTTAGCATTGGCTTCCGCTTTTTTTCTTTTCTTCTCTTCTGCTTCACGCTGAGCCCTGGCCTCAGCTTTGCTTTGTGAATTATTTTCTACTTTACTTGGCGTAGTTGAAGTTTTTTTAACGGCAACAATTTCTTTTTCTACTAGCGTTTCAGAAACAATATCTGAAGTTACTTTTTTAGAGGATTTTGAAGCACTAGAAGTTTTTGTTTTACTTGCTTTAGGCTTACTTACTTTCTTAGATTTAGATGGAGACGCTTGAGTACTCGAACTCGATGAAGGTTGAGGATTGATTAATTTCTCCGCGGCATTAGGATTACCAACGGCAACAAAAATACCTGATAGTTCTTGCTTAGGCTTCTCCGACTTAAACGATAAGAACGGAGATAGACACAATAGCAAAATTAGGACATGAATGAAAGTGCTGATAACAGCGCCTTTCTTCTTATCCTCTTCTTCTCGGATATAGTTATCTTGTTTCACTCAGGTTGTTTTTAAGATTACATAATAATTACTCAATCAATAGTTCAGAGAGAAAAAAAGGTGCACCTAGTGTAAAGCCAATGAACTAAATATTTTGAAAATATTTAATATGTATCTTATTGTAAACAAATACCGTACCAAACGTATGGGGATTTTTAATAATGTGAGAACTCTTGGTATAGTGGTTAGTGGTATAGTGGTATAGTGGACAATTAATATTAATTCTGCTAAATTGACATCAGGTATTTATTACGTTCAATGTATATTTAAATCAGGAGATTCTACAACAAAAAAAGTAATAGTTTATTGAAAAGGACAAGCATTTTAATTTTAGTTTTCATTTGTCAAACTTTGTGTGCTCAGTCTAAGGGAGACTATTATTGGATATTTAGTAATAATTCGACATCTGACCCAGGCTTTGAAGCATATTTTTTTGACTTTAATTCAAGTGACACATTAGTTCCACTAACGAGTATAGTACCTATAAAAACAAGAGGGCTCAATGCCTCAATTTGTGATGCAAACGGTAACTTATTGATGTATTCTAACGGATGTACAGTTGTCGACAAGAATCACCAAATCATGCCTAATGGTCGCCATTTAAATAATGGCGACTATTTTGAGATGCTTGGTGATTCTTGTTTCAATGGTTATCTCGGAAAGCAGGATATCATGATACTACCTGATCCTGGATATGAGCAAGGATATTATATATTACATAAGCCAATTATGCCTCCAGAAAATCCTATGTACAGGGAGCTAAGGTATTCTTATGTTGATATTGCTTTAAACAACGATAGGGGTGAAGTACTAGAAAAGAATATTGTTATTAGTGATTCCCTGAAGCTGATGTCCAGATATTTAACGGCAATAAATCATTCCAATGGTGTTGATTTCTGGATTTTGCAACCTATTGATCAAGGTAACCAGTATCTAACACTATTGTTGACAGAAAATGGTTTTGAATCTAAAATTATTCAAGAGGTCGGACCAAACTTTCACTGGAATGCGTCTGGTTCTGGAACTTCAGTATTTTCTCCCGACGGAAAATTGTATGCGTTTTACAACAAAGATGATAATTTGTTTTTATATGATTTTGATAGGAATACTGGTGTTTTGAGTAATTTACGTCAATTGGTATTAAAAACAAATACACCTAATGCTGGTTACTTTTCTTCCGTAGAATTTTCTCCTAATAGTAGATTTGCCTATGTTGCCGTACTTGACAGTTTATGGCAAGTAGATACTTGGGAAGCAGACCTTAAAGACGGTTTAGAACTCATCGATGTTTGGGACGGCACCATGGACCCTTTTGCAACTACTTTTACCGTAATGGCATTAGCGCCTAATTGTAAAATATATATGGCAAGTGGCAGTGGAACAAATACCTATCACGTGATTAACAAGCCAAATGAAAAAGGAAAGGCTTGTGATTTTGTACAGAGAGGCATACAATTACCTTATACCTCTTCATTAGGTAATATGCCCAACTTTCCACGATTTAGAGTCGATGAGGAAGACAAGTGTGATCCGACGATTACCTCTGTTTTCGGTAAAGATGTTTTTTATCGCCGTGACCTCAAGGCCTACCCTAATCCTATGCATGATTTTCTGACCGTAGAAATTCCAGAAAATCGTTCAGGGCGTTTGTTTTTATTTGATCTTAATGGACAACTTGTCTGGCAAGGCGTTGGCCAGCGTTCGGAAACAAAGCAAATAGATTTTTCATTTTTGGAAGCAGGCGTTTATAGTTTGGAGTTTATTCCTGATAAAAATCCTGGAAGTCTCCTCTGGACTAAACAGATAGTGAAGCAATAGACTAAGAAATTGTTCTTCCATCTGGCGTTTACTATGTACAATGTATATTTGCCTCAGGAGAATTAATCACCAAGAAAATAATAGTACATTGAAACGAAACACAAGCATATTAGCGATAATATTCTTTTGTTATTTGACTTTGGGAGCTCAGAGTAAACAGGATTATGTCTGGATTTTTAGTAATGATTCGGAAGCTACTGAAGGGAATGAAGCTTATGGTTTTGATTTTAATGAAACAGATTCTTTAGAATCATTACAAGGATTAGTTCCAATAGAAATCTCTGGCCTAAATGCTTCCATCTGTGATAAAGATGGAAACTTACTCATGTATTCTAACGGATGTACAGTTGTCGACAAGAATCACCAAATCATGCCTAATGGTCGCCATTTAAATAATGGCGACTATTTTGAGATGCTTGGTGATTCTTGTTTCAATGGTTATCTCGGAAAGCAGGATATCATGATACTACCTGATCCTGGATATGAGCAAGGATATTATATATTACATAAAGCACTTATGCCTGGTACACCTGATAGATTTATTGAGAACAGATTTTCCTATGTTGATTTGGCTTTGAATAATGGAAGGGGAGAAATTCTTGAAAAAAATGTTGTAATGGATTCCACTTTAAGGCCCATGTCTGCATATTTGACAGCAATCAATCATACTAATGGGAAAGATTGGTGGATAATTCAACCATTAAAGCAATCTAATGATTATCTAATTTTAAACTTAGATGAAGGTGGATTTAATACTAGTATTCAAAAAATTGGTCCTCTATTCGATCAATGGGCATCGGCTTCTGGAAAATCAGTTTTTTCGCCTGACGGTTCGAAGTATGCATACTTTAATCCTTACGATAATTTACTTCTGTACGATTTTGACAGGTCGTCTGGTAAGTTAAGCAATCTGAAAACATTAAAAATAAAGGATACAGAAGAAATATATCTTTCAACGATAGAATTTTCACCTAATAGTCAATTTCTATATGTTGGCGTACTTGATAGTTTATGGCAGATCGACACTTGGGAAGAAGACCTTGAAGATGGTTTAGAACTCATCGATGTATGGGACGGCACCATGGACCCTTTTGCAACCACTTTCACCGTTATGGCATTAGCGCCTAATTGTAAAATATACATGGCAAGCGGCAGTAGTACCAATACCTATCACGTGATTAACAAGCCTAATGAAAAAGGAAAGGCTTGTGATTTTGTACAGAGAGGCATACAATTACCTTATACCTCTTCATTAGGTAATATGCCCAACTTTCCACGATTTAGAGTCGATGAGGAAGACAAGTGTGATCCGACGATTACCTCTGTTTTCGGTAAAGATGTTTTTTATCGCCGTGACCTCAAGGCCTACCCTAATCCTATGCATGATTTTCTGACCGTAGAAATTCCAGAAAATCGTTCAGGGCGTTTGTTTTTATTTGATCTTAATGGACAACTTGTCTGGCAAGGCGTTGGCCAGCGTTCGGAAACAAAGCAAATAGATTTTTCATTTTTGGAAGCAGGCGTTTATAGTTTGGAGTTTATTCCTGATAAAAATCCTGGAAGTCTCCTCTGGACTAAACAGATAGTGAAGCAATAGACTAAGAAATTGTTCTTCCATCTGGCGTTTACTATGTACAATGTATATTTGCCTCAGGAGAATTAATCACCAAGAAAATAATAGTACATTGAAACGAAACACAAGCATATTAGCGATAATATTCTTTTGTTATTTGACTTTGGGAGCTCAGAGTAAACAGGATTATGTCTGGATTTTTAGTAATGATTCGGAAGCTACTGAAGGGAATGAAGCTTATGGTTTTGATTTTAATGAAACAGATTCTTTAGAATCATTACAAGGATTAGTTCCAATAGAAATCTCTGGCCTAAATGCTTCCATCTGTGATAAAGATGGAAACTTACTCATGTATTCTAACGGATGTACAGTTGTCGACAAGAATCACCAAATCATGCCTAATG
>JAHDIN010000020.1 GCA_020630775.1 Saprospiraceae bacterium
GGTTGCTCGGTTGCTCGGTTGCTCGGTTGCTCGGTTGCTCGGTTGCTCGGTTGCTAACGAAATTCTCTTAGTTAGATTTGAGTTCCATTAAATCCTTAATGTGACGACTTAAGCTTAGACTTAAGCTTAGACTTCAACTTAAAAAAGCATATTTACCAAGAAGAACAGTACAAGATAAATCCAAAGTAAGTCTAAGAAGTGCCAATAAATGGTCAATATCTTCAACTTCCGTTTCTTATCTGGGTCAGAGAAATAAACCAATACACTGACAGGTTCTTTCATCTTTTTAATGGAAGTGTATAAAAACATAGCTAAGAAAGGAATACCTGCAATTACGTGAGCAAAGTGCACAATAGATATGATATATAAATAGCCCGCCATATTACTGTGATTGACAAAGATGCCTTGGTTGTACATCTGTTTCCATGCTATTAGTTGACTGACAAGAAATAGAAGCGTTAGGAACAATGTAATGCCTAAGCTCCATTGATACTTTTCTGTTTGATCTGATTTATAAAACTTCATGGCCCACATAAGTGTCAAACTAGAAGCGACAAGAATGAGTGTATTCAACAAAAACAATAAAGGTGGTCGAAGTGGCTCTAGATCAAATTGGACTCTTGAATAAATATATGATGCCGAAAATCCTAGAAATAAAGCTGTGACACCTAATAAAAGTAAGCCTAAAGCCAAGAAGTGTGGATGAATAAGATAATTTCTATTGTCTACCATAGATCGAAAACAAGTTAAAGGTTTTAAACAGCGAATTATGGGCTTGGTTCATTTAATAATAAGGTGATCAAGCTAAATTCAGACCGCATTTGACCAATAGTGGGGCAAGTTTGTTTTTCATATCTCACTAAGAAGTTAAAACATATATAATTTTCATAATATGTTGTATTTTTGATAGAAATAGGAATTAAATATTGTTTAATATATTTTTTATTAAGTTTTAATTTTCATAACTTAATTCCATTGAAATTTTATTCCTCACTAAAATTCTCCGAATGAATATCAGTTACAACGAACTCAGAGACATCAAACACAAATTACCGACTGGAAGTGTCAGTAGAATTGCACAAGAATTAAATCTAGATGAACAGACAGTCAGGAATTACTTTGGTGCGAGTGATTATGATGAAGGCGGAATTACGGGAAAACATCATCAACCTGGACCGAATGGCGGTATTGTTAATATTGAGAACACACATATTCTTGATTTAGCAAAACAAATCATTCAAGAAAACTCTAACTAAAAAGAAAAAAAAGAAGGAACTAAGGCCACTTGGTTCCTTTTCTTTTTATCCAATGATTTTAGACATTCATACCAGACAAAACATCATTTTTTAAGAAGTAATAAAGCACTGCATAGTTTAAATCCATTTACTATGACTAAGAATTTGAAAAAATTCCGAAAGAAGGGATCGACGTTTGACATTGAATTCAAAGACAAACAAAAGAAGCTTAAAAAAAATCCAACTAAAAAGCTTAAACCACTAACCAAACAAAAGAATTACAAACCAAAAGACTGGCTAGAAGAAGAATGAAAACATAATTTATAAAATAATAAAAAGTAAACTCGCTACTACAAAACCGGTAAGAGATAAGATTGTGGTCATCATAGACCAAGATTTAAATGTTTGCTTTTCGTTAATCCCGAGATATTGGCTGACTAACCAAAAGCCACTATCGTTAACGTGAGACATCGTACTGGCTCCACTTGCAATAACAATGACCAATAACGCCAAATGTATCGCGCTTAAATCTTGACTTGCTAATAATGGCGCCACCAAACCTGCAGCAGTAATCATAGCGACTGTTGCTGATCCTTGAATAATTCTCACCAATACAGCTGCTATAAATGCAATTACCAGAATGGGTAAGCCCATCCCTGTAAAAAGTTCTGCCATCTGAGCGCCAGCACCCGTGTCCACTAAAACCTGTTTGAATACCCCACCCGCTCCTGTGAGCAAAATAATGGTGCCTGCAGGTAAAAAGGATTTCGAAGACACCTTATAAAGTTCTTCTAGCGTAAACCCTTGTTTCAAACCCAAGAAAATCCAAGCTAGCAAATTCGCAATAATCAATGCAACGAATGGATGACCAATCAGCAGAAATAGATTTTTCAAAAAAGACCATTCTTCTAAGTTTAGAATGCCACTCTTAGTCAGCGTATTTAAAACAATTAAAAAAATTGGAACCGCAATAATTGTAATGATATAAGCTATCGGCGGTAACTGACTTTCATCGAGTTCTTTTTCTTGGTGCAAGGGCGCTTCAATATGTATTTGATTGGCAATTCTTTTTCCAAACCACAAGCCACTTACCAAAGCCGTCGGCAAACCCACTATTATGCCAAATAGGATAACCCAACCTAAGTCCGCACCTAAAATATCTGCTATAGCTACAGGTCCGGGTGTCGGAGGTATAAAGGCATGTGTAATTGCTAAACCTGACAACAAGGGTATCGCATATAAAAACAAGGATGCTTTTGTCCGTTTTTGAAGCGCATAAATAACAGGCACCAGTATAATGAAGGCCACATCAAAAAAAACAGGTATCGCCACTATAAAACCTGTCAACAGCATGGCCACAGGTGCCTTCTCCTCTCCCATCTTATTAAGGAGATATTTTGAGATAGCTTTTGCTCCTCCTGAATGTTCTAGAATGGCACCAAATATGGCGCCCAAGCCCACTACAGTAGCCACAAAGCCTAAAGTGCCCCCCATTCCTTTTTGGATCGTATCGATTATTCCTTGTGCATCTAACCCTGCTCCTAATCCTACCACTATGCTCGAAATGAGTAAAGCAAGAAAAGCATGGATTCTCAACTTAAGAATAAGAAAAAGTAGAACGACGATCCCTAGAAGAACTGATATCAAGATATTGTATGCCATTAATCGTTATTCCATATAGTATGATGAGATGGCCCACTCGGATCATCAACGTGCTTGTAAGTATGAGCACCAAAGTAATCTCGTTGTGCTTGTATGACATTGGCTGCACTTTTCTCAGTACTATAAGCCAGTATAAACTGAAATGCCGTTTGAAAACAAGGCATTGGCGTAGAAGTCTTATTGCCTAATGCACACAAGTGCTTTAAACTTCCTAATTGAGCATTAACTTGTTTATGAATAGATGCGTTAATCAACAACCTATTAGTTGATTTCAAAACATCCACCAACGATTCCATCAAGTGAGATCTTATAATACATCCATTCGTCCACACTCTCGCCAATTCAGATAAGTCAATATGCCACTGATATTTTTTCGAAGCCTCATCAATTAAATGAAATCCTTGATGATGATTGATAATTCGTGCCGCTTGATAAGCGGCTCTTAATGATTCAATTTCAAAACTAGCTGAATTTAATCCATCCCATTTATAGATTTGAGATGCTTCTAATCTTTCATTTCTCCAAGCTGAAGTATATCTTGCAAAAAGTGCAGAGGCTATCATCGTTGCTGGCACACCTAATTCAGTAGCGGCGGCAGTACTCCATCCACCAGTACCCTTGTTACCCGCTTGATCTAAAATACTATCCAATAAAAACTTATCGCCTTCCTTTTTCCTTAGGATGTCAGCTGTTATTTCAAGCAAATAGCTATTGCTTTCAGAACTAGTCCATTGAGTAAAAATATCAGCTATTTCATTTTGGGTAAGACCGTACATCGATTTTAAAATCGTTACCAATTCTGCTAGTAATTGCATTTCTGCATACTCAATACCATTATGGATCATCTTAACAAAATGCCCTGCGCCACCTATCCCAATATGTGCACAACAAGCTTGACCATTTTTATCCTTTGCAGCAATAGCGGTTAAGTAAGGACTAACAATTTCAAATGAACGTTTTGACCCACCTGGCATTATCGAAGGCCCTTTAAGCGCACCTTCCTCTCCTCCCGAAACGCCACTACCAACGAAATGAACACCTCGCTCTTTAAGGGTGTTAAAACGCCGATCAGTGTCTTTGTAAAAAGCATTACCCCCATCAATTATCACATCGTCTGCTTCGATATATTCTAGCAAGTTGTCGATAACTGCATCTGTCGCAGCTCCTGCTTTAACCATGATAAAAATCCTTCTTGGCTTTTCTAGAGCACCAACAAATGCACCTAACGCTTCAAAACCAACAGCAGAACTTAATTCGGGATATTCTTTAATAAAGTTTTGGGCCACCTCTTCTTCAAGACCATCTACGCGTCTATTATACAACGCTAATGCAAAGCCTTTATCAGCTAGATTCCTGGCCAAACTTTTGCCCATTACACCTAAACCTATTAATCCAAATTCAGCCATTCTCTACGATATTTAATATTTGATCAATCATTTCTTTCTTTGTTTTTTCTATTGAAATCACGTGAGCATCTGAAGGCGCTTCAAGTGTTTCAAATTGAGACTTTAAAAGTGATGGTGGCATAAAATGATTTCTTTTTTTCATCCTTGCCAATATCAGTTCATATTCACCTTTAAGATAAAACCACTTGACACTTTTCTCTATACCACTTTCTAATTTATCCCTATATGATTGTTTTAATGCGCTACAAGCGATGACGCCCCCTTCCTTCAGCATAGCTTCTTTTGACAAAGTATTTAATCTATCTAGCCACGGCCATCTGTCCTCATCATTAAGCGCATGTCCTTCTTTCATCTTTTGTAGGTTGGATTCAGGATGATAGTCATCCGCATCAAAAAAAGGCAAGGATAATGCTTCCGCTACAGCTTGTCCGATGGTGGACTTGCCACTACTGGAGACGCCCATGATGTATATTATTTTTTGTTTGAGGTTTTTTAATTTCAAATTCGAGCTTTAGTTTTAAAAAAATTTGAAACATGCACTTAGTCTGCACTGTGAAAATTTTCATTTGCCTAAAAATAGGCAAATGGTAATGAATGGTTTTCAACCAACTTCTATAGAATTTAGGAATGGGTGCGATTTTTCATTCACATTCGGGAATGAGATGTCAGGCTTTATAGACTTATACACAAGATCTATAATTGTAAATCAAGACCATACAGGAAATATTTTTGGAGCAGAAAGAGCTATTGGAGAGTTTATAAGTCCACAAGCTGCTGCAGCATCTGTATTTACAGTTGATCAAATTGAAAATAATGGTCTTTTCTTCCCCAATTTTCATACCTCTGGATTATTTGAAGTAGATAATGATAATTTACCAACTGATCAATGTCTTCAAAATGCTGGTGTTCCATCGCCTAGAATCTCCAATCCAGAAGAAGAATTATGTGAACTTTTAAGTTCATATATAGATAATATTGATAATAATGTCATGAAAAACACTACATGTATTCATTTAACTGATCTTATTACAGGGGTTTACTTAAACTTTGAATCCCAAAAAATTCCAGATTGCGTGAATGAGGTATTAATGTCAATGGAGTATTCTGACATTTATGAGACTACAAAAACAAATATTTTTTTAGAAAATCACCGCAGTCAACTTTCAGAAGAATTATTATACATAGATGTTTTAAACTCTATGAAAAACAATGCTTATAAGTCTTGGTTAGTCTATGATGTAAATGTGTCAGGAAATAGTTTCGAAGAAAAAGAATCACTTTGGGCTGATTACATTTTAATTATTGAAAATATAAATCAAAAATATGTTGATATTGAGCAGATGGATGAAGATTTTTGGTTACAATTAAACTCAATTGATGTGTCAAATTTCACTGATAGCGTAAGTATGCTTCAAATACAGGGATTACAAATGAGTCAGAAGGATGAATTAAATCAAGAGGAACTGAATTTAGTTTTATTCAATTCTGAGTTATGTGCGGATCAGTACGGAAAGGGGGTCCACACATTTAGAGGCATAGCATCAATTTACAATGATACAGACTATCGTATATTTGATAATTGCTTTGAACCCGTTGAGGAGTTTTATAAAGAACTAGCAGCAGACAAAATAGGCATCCAAGTTTTTCCGAATCCTGCTGAGAAATTATTGAATGTTGTTTTTGAGCAAAGGGAAAATTACCGTTTTGAACAAAAGCTCAAATGTAGATTGACTTCTGTTTTGGGGCAAATAGCCTGTGAAGCTAATTTAAATAGGTTGGGTACGAGTATCAATATTGAAAATCTTGGAACAGGTATATATTACTTGGAAATTTTAGAAGATGATAAACTTATAGAAATTCGTAAAATATTTGTGGAGTAATGTTGAAAAAATTCTTAGTATCACTTGGCATTCTTTTTTGTTGTTTTGCGCAGACTGTTATTGCGCAAAATAAACAAGATTATATTTGGTTATTTGGTCATGATAGTGATGGCTCTTTACCAGGAAAAGAATCGTATATTTTTGATTTCAACTCCAATAATTATCCTTCAGCATTTGCTAATACAATCCCAATATCTTTTAGGGGAGAGAATAATTCTATATGTGATAAAGATGGCAACTTATTGTTTTACACCAATGGTTGTCACGTGGTAGGAGCTGATCATGAAATCATGCCAAATGGTTTTGGTCTGAATGAAGGTCAGTTTGTAGAAGTATTTATGGATACATGTAACGGTTATAGAGCAATTCAAAATATGATAACAATACCTGATCCTGGTAATCAGGATGGATATTATATTATTCACAAAAGTTTTGAATTAACTGATTCTTTAGACATCGATAAAATGAAATATACCTATGTCGATCTTAGTAAGAACGGAGGAAAAGGAGATGTAACTATGAAAAACGAGGTATTCGTTGAATATTCAAAAATTTTGGGTGCTTATTTAAATGCTATTCCACATGCAAATCAAAAGGATTGGTGGATTATCAATCCTGTACATCGCGAAAATAAATATTTAAGGATTTTACTTGATGAGACCGGTTTAAATGTATTAGAACCCCAAGATATTGGCCCAAGGTTTCATTGGAATGCTTCCACTTCAGGTACATCAGTATTTTCACCAGATGGAAAACAATATGCATATTTCAACAAGGATGATAATCTGCTTCTTTATAATTTTAATAGAGAAACAGGATGGCTTTCTAATCTGAGACAACTCACTTTAAAGGAAAACACACCGACTATAGGATTTTTTAGTTCTGTTGAATTTTCATCAAACAGTAGATTTTTATATGTGGCAGTCCAAGATAGTTTATGGCAAATTGACACATGGGAAACTGAATTAGAACAAGGGACTGAACTTATTGATAGTTGGAATGGAGTAAATGATCCTTTTCAAACTCATTTCACACTTTTGAAATTAGCTCCAGATTGTAAGATTTATATGTGTAGTGGAAGTGGTACTAACACCTATCATGTTATAAATAGACCTAATGAAAAAGGGAAAGCATGTGATTTTGTTCAGCAAGGGATTCAACTACCATTTGTATCCTCTGTTAGAAATATGCCACATTTTCCAAGATTTAGAGTAGACGATATTGAAAAATGCGATCCTACAATATCATCAGTATTCGGTAATGATGTTTATTATCGACGAGATTTGCACGCATACCCCAATCCAATATCAGATTGGCTTTCTATTGACATTCCTTCAAACAGAAAAGGGCGACTGTTTTTATTTGACATAACTGGTCAATTGGTATGGGAAGACAATGTCATACAGTCAACATCCAAAAGAGTGAATCTTGCATTTTTGAATGCTGGCCTATACAATTTAGAATTTATTCCAGATGATAAAAGTGATCGGTTGATTTGGACAAAACAGATAGTAAAGGAATAGTAAGCTTTAAGTATATGACTCAAGGTTATCCAATAGAAAAAACTATTACATAACCGACGATGGATTTTCAAGACATTAGACGTATAAATTTAAAATCAATTGAGTTAAACCCGACCAATGCATTAGTCTATAAATGGCGTACCATGCCATACTGGATATAACCTAATTTTTACCAGAGTTTAGAACAGCGGTTATATGATAGATAAATTGATAATTCATCTTGTTCATTTTTTTTCAATCGCAAAAAAAACGAACCAAAAAATGCTTGAAAATCTGAAATGCTCCGCCAGATTTTCGGCCACCCTCTAATAGTAATAGATTAAACATTACATTCAGCATCTGCGACTTTACGTCAGCACTAATTTCCAATCTCTAATTTCCAATCTCGATCTCCTTTCATCTTTTTTCCAAAGCCTTGCTTTCATTCCACAAATCATCCATCTCTTGTAAAGACATATCACTAAGTGCCTTTGATGCATTATCTTCAATATATTCGAAACGGCGTTTAAACTTTTTATTGACTTTTTCTAGGGCTGTTTCGGGATCAATATTTAAGAATCGTGCATAGTTGACTAAAGCAAACATCGTATCGCCAAATTCTTCTTCAATTTTATTTTGATCCTTCAACTCAACGGCTTCTTCGAGTTCTCCGATTTCTTCTTCAACCTTTTCCCAAACTTGATCAATTTTTTCCCACTCAAATCCTACGGTTGCTGTTTTCTCCTGAAGTCTATAAGCCTTGACCAATGCAGGCAATGCTTGAGGCACACCTTGGAGGACGCTTTTCTTTCCTTCAGCTAATTTGATTTGCTCCCAATTCTTTTTGACATCTTCATCGGAAGCAACTTTTGTATCTCCATAAATGTGCGGATGCCTTTTAATGAGTTTATCACAAATGGCATTTAATGAATCCTCTAGTGTGAAAGCTTTTTTCTCAGATCCAATTTTAGCATAAAAGACAAGATGTAAGAATATATCGCCTATTTCTTCCTTGATACCCTCATAATCTTCTTCAATAATGGCATCTACCAATTCATACATTTCCTCTATTGTTAGCTTTCTGAGCGTATGAATGGTTTGTTTTTTATCCCACGGACATTGTTCTCGCAGTTCATCCATGATTTTTACCAGCCTTGAGAAAGCTTGAGCATTGCCATCCATCTTAAACGATTTAAAGTATCTTAGCGTTAATTTGTTATACAATAATACAATGAACACTTTACTTTCTACATTCATCATTATTTTTTCCATCATGTTGATAAGTTTTGCACTTATAAACATCAGACAACTTTTTACTGGAAAGGAGTTTCGAGGGACTTGCGCCACTAATAACCCTATGATTAAGAATAACTTAGGTGAATGCAATGTTTGTGGTGCCAAGCCAGAAGAGGCGTGTCAAATGCCAGAAGTCAAAAAAGGTTAAGCTTTGTAAATTGTATATCTACAACTCAAATCAGCTATTCATGTTTAGAAATTATATTCTGTCGATAGTGTGCCTCCTGTGCACTGTGTCTTTATTCGGACAAAGCCCCAAGCAATTAAGTGCTCCAGAGATTTATGAGGAATTAGAAAAATTTAATTTTTTAGGCACTGCTCTTTATGTGGCAGCGCACCCCGACGATGAAAACACCAGATTGATATCCTACCTTTCAAATGGTCTACACGCGAGAACTGCTTATTTATCCTTGACAAGAGGTGATGGTGGGCAAAACTTAATTGGGACAGAAATAAGAGAGTTATTAGGTGTCATCAGAAGCCAAGAGTTACAAATGGCTAGAGCTACTGATGGTGGACAACAATTCTTTACACGTGCTAATGATTTTGGCTACTCTAAGCATCCAGATGAGACTTTAGAATTTTGGGATAAGGATAAAGTGATGGAAGACATTTTATATGTTATTAGAACATTTAAACCAGATGTTATTGTTAATCGATTTGATCACAGAACACCAGGTCGTACACATGGGCATCACACAAGTTCTGCGATGTTATCTGTTGAGGCATTTGATTTAGCTGCAGATCCAAAGGCTTATCCAGAACAAGCCAAAAAGCATGGCACTTGGCAGGTAACGAGACAGTTTATGAATACCTCATGGTGGTTTTATGGCAGTAGAGAAAATTTTGACAAAGCTGACAAAAGCAACATGATTAGTGTCGACGCAGGCATTTACTATCCAGTTAGAGGTATTTCAAACGGAGAAATATCTTCTTTGGCTAGAAGTAAACACCGATCCCAAGGATTCGGAAGTTCAGGTGCCCGAGGTTCATATCAAGAATATTTAGAGTTACTAAATGGCTCACTTCCAGAAAACAAGGAAAATCTATTTGATGGCATAAATACCACTTGGACAAGAGTAAAAGGCGGACAAAAGATAAAGGATATCATGGATGATGTACTCGCCAATTTCAACTTTAAAAATCCTTCGGAAATTGTCCCTCAACTACTCCAAATAAAATCACAACTTTCAAGCATTCAGAATGACCATTGGAAAGATATTAAGTCAGAACACCTAGATGCCATTATTACTGCCTGCCTAGGCATGCACATTGAAGCCAGCACTGAGGTGCAGCAATGCACACGAGGAGACAGTATTGATCTTACTTATGAAGTTACATTCCGTAGCCCATCAAATAGCAATTGTACTTTGGAAAGCGTACGCTTAAATCAACAGGACCAAGAAATTTCTGAAGCTTTAGAAGCGAACACGCAAAACAAATGGTTTAAGAAAATTGGCGTTGCTTCAGATGCCCCATTTTCGAACCCTTATTGGCTCAATGAAACGGGGACGCTAGGTACTTATAAGGTTGAGGAAGAAAAGCTAAGGACAATGCCTCAAAGTCCATCTTCGTATGTAGCCACATTCAATTTTGATATTGATGGGCAAAATGTCGCCGTAACCAGAGATGTCAACTACAGATATGTAGATCCTGCTATTGGAGAAATCAGACAACCTTTTGTTGTCATACCTGAAGCATCGGTTAAGTTTTCAAAAGAGCTTTACCTTTTTGGTGATGGCGCTTCACAAAAGTTTGATGTCATTGTAAAATCAGGTAAAGAAAATCTGAAAGGTCGTTTACAATTAAATGTACCAAACGACTGGAAAGTAGAACCCGCTTTTGTTGATATTGAAATACCATTAAGAGGTCAAGAACAGAATTTTTCCTTCAACTTAACACCACCTAATAAAGTATCCGAAGCCTTTATATCTGCTGTGGTAAAAACTGACAATGAAACATGTAATCAAACCTTAATCAATATTGACTATGATCACATCCCCTTACAAACAGTTTTAAGGCCTGCAGAATCTAAAATAGTTAGAGTACCTCTTGTAAAAGGAGGCACTAATATCGCATACATTATGGGCGCCGGCGATAAAGTCCCAGAATCATTAACTAATGTAGGCTACAGTGTATCAGAAATAGATATTGCCAATCTTAACACGACCAATTTAAATCAGTACGATGCGGTTGTTATCGGCATTAGAGCTTACAACACTAAAAAAGACCTTAAGTTATATAACCAAATACTTTGGGATTATGCGCATGATGGCGGTACGTTAGTTGTGCAGTACAATACTTCCCGTCGTCTAAATTTTGATATGCTTGCACCCTATGATATTAAGCTATCAAGAAAACGTGTGACTGATGAAGTATCTAATATGGATATCATTAATCCTAATCATATTGTAGTCAATTCGCCAAATAAGATTACAGACAAAGACTTTGAGTCATGGGTGCAGGAAAGAGGCTTATACTTTGCAGAAGAGTGGGGTCCAGAGTTTGATACCATCATAGCTTGTAACGATAAGGGAGAAGATCCTTTGCAAGGAAGCTTATTAATTGCTCCTCATGGAAAAGGACACTTTGTATATACCTCCATATCATGGTTCAGGCAATTGCCTGCGGGCGTACCAGGTGCCTATAGATTCTTTGCTAATATTCTTGCATTATCAGATAGTGACAATGACAGACCATAATAGCTCTACAGACAGCACCCAGGCTGATGCGCCTGCGGTTTTCAAAAGTTGGAACACTTGGTATCTTATCGTCCTCTTGGTCAATATTGCCGTCCTAACAATTATTTACTTATACTTTAAAAGTATTTGATGCTCAGTACTTTAGATTGGATCGTTTTAATTTTTACTGTAAGTTTTATTGTAGGCTATGGCATTTGGAAAACTCGAGGTCATAAGGATATACAAAGCTATTTATTAGGTGGAAATGAAGCGAAATGGTGGACAGTCGGACTATCTGTTATGGCCACTCAAGCATCAGCGATAACCTTCCTTTCTACTCCAGGGCAAGCCTACAATGACGGAATGGAGTTCGCTCAGTTTTATATGATGCTACCTGTAGCAATGATCATTATATGCATCACCTTTATACCGCTATTTTATAAAATGAAGGTCTATACGGCCTATGAATTCCTTGAAGGGCGTTTTGATTTAAAAACACGTTCGTTGACTTCATTTCTATTTCTGATACAACGGGGTTTGGCAACAGGGATAACGATCTATGCCCCAGCTATTGTCATTTCATCTGTAATGGGTTGGCAATTGGGTATTACGACTTTAGCAACTGGTGTTATAGCGATTGCCTACACCGTCAGCGGAGGAACAAAAGCCGTGCATATTACACACAAACATCAAATGGTGGTCATCCTTTTGAGTCTGTTTGTGATCTTTTTTATCCTGCTTAATAATGTGACAGAGCAATATAGCTTTAGCGAAAACTTACTTATTGCCAAAGCCAATGAAAAACTAAACGTATTAGACTTTTCCTTTGACTGGAATGATCGATACAACATATGGTCAGCTATGGCTGCTTTATTTTTATTCCTCTCCTACTTCGGTACAGATCAATCTCAAGTACAGCGTTATATATCTGGAAGATCTATTGCCGAAAGTCGTCTAGGTTTAATCATGAATGGCATACTTAAATTACCGTTGCAATTCTTCATTCTATTTTTAGGTGTCATGGTTTTTCTATTTTACCAAACCAATCGACCACCAATATTTTTCAATGACAAGGCATTAAGTGAAGTAAGGGCGTCCGCCAACGCTGCCCAACTTAAATCGTTTGAAAACACCTATGAAGCATTGCTTGACGAAAAGACTCAGGCCAATAATACGCTTATTCAAGCAAAACGAACAGGCAACGACAGTCAACTCGCCAGCTCAAAAATTCAAATCCAAAACATCAAAGAGCGAGAAATGAATTTAAGAGGAGATGTTAAGGATCTAATAAGGGCTACAAATCCAAAATTAGAGACCAATGATAAAGACTATGTCTTCATCAGTTACATATTGAAATATTTACCAAATGGCTTAATCGGCTTACTCTTAGCTGTCATCTTTTTTGCCGCGATGTCATCTACCTCGTCTGAATTAAATGCATTAGCCTCAACGACTACTGTTGATATATATAGAAGGCTCATCAAAAAAGATGGATCAGACGCCCACTACTTGAAAGCATCAAGGATGTGGACTTTATTTTGGGGTATAGTCGCCATAGGCTTTGCCAGTTCGGGTAAGCTATACGAGAACCTCATCCAATACGTTAATATTATCGGCTCCATTTTCTATGGCACTATACTAGGTATCTTTTTGGTTGCTTTCTATTTTAAGAAAATAAAGGGCAACGCCGTATTTATAGCTGGATTGATTACACAGGCTATGATTGTTACCATTTACTTTATGGATGTCTTACCTTACTTGTGGTTAAATGTAATTGGTGCGTTGGGAGTTATAATTATTGCCCATCTAATCCAATTGATGCAACCCAAAGCATTAACATTAACTGCTAAATAACCAGTTAGACTTAAACCTAGACTTAGACTTAAACTCAAGCTTAACCTCTATCCACCTACCCGATTAGATTCTGCTTCTAATCCAGTTTGGCGATCTCTTGACTTCACTTTATTGTTACCGAAACTATAAGTAAGACTCAGGCTAACATTTTGAGTATCATTCAAACCCATCCCTTCAGATCTAAGGCCGCCGAATTCTGAGTAACCATCCCACCAAGCTTCATAGAAGATATCATTAGCTGTCAATTTAACATTGAGTCTATCTTGGAAAAATTTCTTTTGTACGCCAATGTTTAAAGCCCAACTTTCATTATATAAAAAGACACCACCCCATATACCTGGCCCCGAAAACCAACCAGATAATTCGACTGTGTATCCTTTTGGCAAGGTAAAGGTTTGCTGTTGATATAAAGAGTAACTAAATGCTTGTAAATCAATAATATCGCCATCACCATAATCTGCTTGATTGTCCTGACGTATGGCATTAATATTCACGTAAGCATTCCACCAATTGGTAATAGTGACTGGGGCACTAATATTGAAACTTACAATTCGTTGTTCTGCTAAATTATCCCAATTGATAAATCCTGCTCTTACATCTCTATCATCAGGCGCTATCAATCGTGTAATTTGATTTGTAGTTATAGAGTATGATAATTTGAAATTATACCGCCATTTTAAAGTGTAGCCTAATTCTACATTATTGACAATTTCAGGTTGCAGATTGGGATTACCCTTACTGAATGATATTTCGCTTATCTGCCATTCAAAAGGATTGAGTACATTATAGTCTGGGCGATTGATACGTCTCCCTATATTAAAGGCCCAAGTATTGCCTTGAACTAGAGAATAAGTTAACCCAAAACTTGGGAATAAATCTGTATAATCTAATTCAACAGGATCTTCCTCTAATTCTGGAATAAATGCAGTCAAGTCTCCTTGTGCATCTGTCGTTTCAGATCTTAGACCTGCAGACAGCGCCCATTTTTCATTTAGAGTTCGGTTATATTGAGCATATAGCGCGTACACTTTTTCATCGTAATCAAAGATATTGCTTCGACGGTCATTGAATACGGGTGTAGATACAGGCACATTATAAAAAAGAAAAGTATTGTTGGTATTGACTCTACTTAATTTGGTACCGATGCCCAATTTACCGTTTAATGCATTCGTCTCGTAATCTACTTTAAAAGTATAAATGTCAATCTTGACGGGTGTGTCATTCTCTACATCATTTCTTGAAAGCAACTCAGTTTCATTTTCATTAAAGTAAGCATTAGGTTGCTCGTAATACGTTTCATTTCTATATCGTCCATAATCTAAGTCGATGTTTAAAGAATTATTTTCTTGACTCGAAACATAATTAATATTGAACGTATTGCTTTTCTGATCGCCTTCGAAATTATTACCTGCAATTAGAATACTATCAATTCCTGCCATACTTCCCGTTCTTGCAATCACATCTCTACTTGTTGTCACGCCATCCTGAGTACCATCGCTACCATTGATTAAAAACCCAACGGTTTGATTATTTCCCAAATAAAAATCTGTTCCTAAACGGTAAGAAATGGTTTTGTTAAGTAAATCTAAATCAGTCTTCTTTTGAAGATCCAATCCATTTTGAAAATCCCTAAAAGAAAAGTTTTCGAAGTGTGTCCCATGATAATAACTAGCCATTCCATAGACATTCATAATGGCATTTCTATAATTACCATTGAAGCTATTATTATATCGCTCTCTCCTACCTACCGTTGTGGTATTCGACAAAGAACCATTCATACCGTGATTCTCATTTTTCTTTAATCTGATATCGATAATACCTGCATTGCCTTCAGCTTCATACTTCGCTCCAGGATTAGAGATAATATCAATTCTATCAATCTGGTCTGCTGTTAGGTTTCTTAAATAATTCGTAAGATCATCACCAGATAAAGGCAGTCGCTTCCCATCAACATATACAAGCACACCCGCTCGTCCTAAAACATTTATATTATCATTATTATCTAGAATAACGCCTGGCGCCTTACGCAGTAACTCAAGTCCATTATCTCCAGCAGCGTTAATCGTTCCTTGAACATTAAAAACTGTTCTATCTGGTTTAACCTCTACCATCGCCCGTTTGGCTGTTATGGTTGCTGTTTGTAATTCAACTGATGTAGGCAATATACTTTGAGTAGCCAAATCCACATCTTGGTCTATAACCGAAATTGATAAATTCAATTCATCATAGCCTACGAATAAGACTTTTAAAAAATAATCTCCTTTTGAAATATTTCGAATTTCAAAAAGTCCATCAAGATCTGTAGTCTCTACCTTTACCAGGCTGGAATCTGCTTGACTGTGCAAGGCCAAATTGGCAAAGGCCACCGCTGTCTGATTTTCATCAATAAGCTTACCTTTTATAGAATGGGTATCTTGGGCATTAACCAACAGGCTAAACCCTAAACAAATAAGGCTAAAAAAGTTTTTCATAGTTGTATAGTCAGACACAAAGTTAATTCATATGTCAATTAAACAGATGTGAGATTCGACGATGTTGGGGAATTTTGGGATGAATGTACTCGGGAGGCTCGGGGGGCTCGGGGGCTTGGAAGGCTCGGGGGGCTCGGGGGGCTCGGGGGACTCGGAAGGCTCGGGGGGCTCGGGGGGCTCGGGGGACTCGGAAGGCTCGGGGGGCTCGGGGGGCTCGGGGGGCTCGGGGGGCTCGGAAGGCTCGGGGGCTCGGAAGGCTCGGGGAAGTCGGTTTAAATCTAAAGACTAAAGACTAAAGACTAAAGACCAATAGCTAAAAGCCAAAAGCCAAAAGCTAAAGACTTATTCCCAATAATTTATGCTTCCGATATAAGCATGCAGGAGTAGCCTAAAAAAAATCACAATACAATATCCTCAACAGTATGATTCAATCTACTCTTTTCAGCGGCAAAGCCCATAATATGGGATTCTATCGAATCGGAAATTGTGGAGGTCAATAGGCTTTCATCTTGGTTGGATACTGCGGCAATCCAGTCGCTCATAAGGTTCCAATCGCCACCGCCATGACCATCGGATTCATGTTTCCATTCTTCTGATTCGCCGGTGATGAAATTGGACCATTTGTAGCTGTACATATCTCCGACAATATCGCCCATACTGCCCATTATCCTAGTCCGTCTTCCATGATAGTCCGTAAACGCTTCCATGTTAAAACTTACAGTGATATCATCATCAAAGAGCATATTACTGGTGTAATGGTCCGGCTGATCGTTTTCCATCCTGTAGACACATCTTCCATAATTCGAATGCTTTAGATAGTCCATGATAACCTCGCCATGCTTGGACTTGTCTTCGGGTAAGTCGAAATGGTGCAACCAAATTCTATCTCTATGATAAATCTTTAATGCAGAATATGGACATGTTGATTCGACGCTACATCCATCAGTGCACCTTTTAGTGCTTCCTTCTGGTGCATTGCCTTCGTGGAACCAAGACAACTTTCCAAAGGCCTGAATCTTCTTACAATTCTTTCCAATCAACCACTTTATAATATCTAAATCATGACAGGATTTAGCCAAAATTATTGGTGCCGTTTCTTTGGAGTTATGCCAATTTCCACGAACAAAAGAATGGCTCATATGAATATGCTGTATCGGCTCAAAATGTTGCATACTAACAACATTTCCCAATAATCCAGATTGCATAATCTCTCGCAGTCTCTCGAAATAAGGCGCATATCTCAACACATGGCATACTGCAACAATACGCTTATTTTTATTAGCCAATTCCAGTATATCCCTGCACTCCTCCTCTGAAGGCGAAATAGGTTTTTCAAGCAATATATCGTAGCCTTGTTTTAGAGCAGCCATACATGGGCCATAGTGTAAATCATCAGGCGTCGTTATGATAATAGCGTCAGCAAATTTCTCTTTTTCAAAAACGTGTTCCCAAGTCGTAAATTGATCTTGAGATTGTATATTATGCTTTTCAGAATATCTTTTACGACGGATCTCTATTGGTTCTGCTACACCAACAATTTTGATTTGATCAGGATATGCTGTAGCATAATCACCATAGACATTACCTCTATTTCCTGCACCAAGCGTGATAGCTGTAATCTGTTTTTTAATTCTATTTTGTCGATGCCTATTAGGAAGGATTAATTTCTCTCCTAATTCGTTAGTTGCCCAAGAAGAAACAGGAAAACTTAAAGCCCCTAAGGTATAACCCAATTTTTCTAGAAGGTCTCGACGTGAAAGCGGTTGCATTTAGAATAGTTTTCTGTAAGATAATGAAATTGTCCGATGCTGCGTTCGGAACTGCGATAGGAACTGCGATAGGAACTGCGATCGGAACTTTATTAATCAAAGACTTAAGCTTAAACTTAGACTTAGTCTTAAACTTAGACTTAGTCTTAGACTTAGTCTTAAACTTAGCTTCGACTAAGCCAAAAAAAAGAGGTGTAAGTTTTTGCCTACACCTCCTTTAAATAGCCAAATGGCTTAATTTATCTTAAGCTTACTTCTTAGCTTTTGCTAAAAGCGTCCATTCTTTGATAGACTTTTGATTCATTCTAATGTAATCTTCATTACCAGCAGCTTCAGCTAATGTTAAAGACTGTTCAGCAGCTGCGATAGCTTCTTTATGTCTACCCATATCTGAAAGGATCATCGCCTTTCTTCTCACTTGCCAAAATTTAGGACTGTCACCTGCCGTAGCTTTATCAATCCAATTTAAAGCTTGCTGTAAGTTCTTACCTGAACTATGATAGTAAGACGCAGCGTTGTAATAATCATTTTGAGTAGGACCAGCCAATACTTTTTCAATGTTAGCAACGATAGCTTCGTCAGAATCCATAGTCATTCTCATTGAAACTTTAGTCTTTGCCCACATAATATTCATCGTAGACGTTTTGTCTGTGATATCATCCACTGAGATAGTAAACGATTCCACATTCATCGGTAAAGATTGAGGCGAAACAGAAAATTTAACTGTCGGCTCTTTCTCTACGTAGCTACTCCAAGATCTACCTTCATAATTGTAAAAATGAATATCCCAGCTTGTTGCCGAGGGCTTTGTCAGAATGGCGTAATCACCTTTTGCAACAGGATTGCCTTCAACAGTTACATCTGTATCAAAACTTACTTTTGTTACAGCGTTTGCTCCTGTTCTCCACACCTTTCCGAAAGGTACCAAACCATCATTTGCAAAAATGACTCTGTTTTTAACACTTGGTCTTGAGTATTCTACAGTTACTGTAGTCATACCTACCATTTGTTCTAATTTAGAAGAAGGACTTGCTGCAGGCACTTTTATCTGTGCTGTTAACGAGATTGATGCTAACACAAAAAGGATAGCTAATAATTGTTTCATGCTTTTAAAAATTTTTCGCAAAAGTAATAAAATAGGATTAAGTGATTGTCTGCCATCCAACACTAGAGCAACATGCAAACAACACAGGCTGTCATCAAGCTCGCAATGGTGCCGCCAATCAATGCTTTAACTCCAAATTGCGTTAAAAGTTTACGTCGACCGGGAGCTATGGCCCCGATACCACCGATTTGAATACCTATAGATGCAAAATTAGCGAAACCCAAGAGTGCGTAAGTAGATAATAATGTCGCTCTTTGGGAAAGGCCCTCCGTAGCGATGAGTTCTTGCAAAGAAGCGTAAGCAAAGAATTCATTTAAAATCGTCTTTTCGCCGAGCAGTCGGCCGACTATCAATATCTCATCTCCAGACACACCAATCAACCATGCAAAAGGTGCAAATAAAAGCCCAAAAACAAACTGCAACGATAGTCCATCAAATTTACCATCTGTCCATGAAGCGATATTATCATTAATGCCTATAAATTCGCCCAGAGGCATCATCATCTTATTAATCAAATAAATAATAGCGGTAAATGCCAAGAGCATAACACCAACATTAACAGCTAATTTGAGACCATCCGTTGTTCCTTTAGAAATGGCATCTAGCACGTTGCTACCAGCCTCTGTTCGTGGTACTTTCAAGGGTTCTGTATCCACTGATTTTTCAACCTCAGGAAACATGATTTTAGCAGCTACGATAGCCGCAGGTGCCGAAATGATACTGCCTGTTAACAAATGCAAACCAAACAATTGCTTGCTCGCTAAGGTATCCCCACCTAGCATACTTAAATACGCACCAAACACACCACCTGCTATAGTTGCCATACCCCCTACCATCAAGGATAAGATTTCTGATTTAGACATTTTTTCCAAGTAGGGTTTAACCACTAATGGAGCCTCGGTTTGCCCAATGAAAATATTGGCAGCGGCAGCTAAACTTTCTGCGCCTGATAAACGCATGGTTTTTTTCATCAACCATGCAAAAGCATAAACTACTTTCTGGAGAATGCCTAAATAGTAAAGCACTGAGGATAAGGCAGAGAAAAATATTATAGTTGGCAACACATAAAAAGCAAAACCAAATTCACTCCCCTTCTGCGCAAGGGAACCGAACATAAATACTGCACTTTCTTCTGATGCTGAAATGACTAAAACGAAAAAATTCACAATCTTTTCAAAAGCGGCTTTTATAAAAGGCACATGTAATAATCCAATCGCTAATACCAATTGCAAACCAATACCCCAAGCTACCAATCGCCAGTCGATGCGTTTCTTATTGGATGATAGCAGATAGCAGATTCCAAGGAATACCACAATACCAATGACGCCTCTTAAAATGTTCATACAGAATATATCTGCATGGAAATTAATCAAATTTTTAATTTTGGAGAGATTTAACCCAAACTATGCGTTAGAACTTCGTTATGAGATCTTAAAGTGCAATAAATCAGCGACTTAAATTCGAAAAGCATAGCACCGTTATGGTTAGAGAATATAAGTTGGCGAAGCTTCTGATTTGCAGCAATCTAGGATCGTAATAGATTTTCTAATGCATAGATTGGGTTTAAGTACAATGATGATTACCGATTACTCTAGTTTGACCTAAATGAATCAAGAAGCATACTTTATTGGCGTATCAGGAGGCAGTGGCTCAGGCAAAACCTGTTTTATTAATGATTTGAAGGCAAAATGCACGAATCAAAGTGTTTGCTTTATTTCTCTGGATGATTACTATCATCCAAGAGACAAACAAGAAACCGACCAGAATGGTATAAAAAATTTTGATTTACCTGAGTCAATAGATAGCGAATCCCTGTATCAAGATATTCAAAAGTTAAAATCTGGGGAGCATGTTACTAAAGAAGAGTATACTTTTAATAATGAACAAAAAGAAGGTAAAGATATCTCGTACACGCCTTCAAAAATCTATATCATCGAAGGGCTGTTTATCTATCATTACAAAAAGCTAAATGCCCTATTTGATCTAAAACTATTTATTGATGCTCGAGAGGTCAGCAAGGTCATTAGAAGAGTCCGCAGAGATCGATTAGAAAGAAACTATCCTTTAGAAGATGTCCTTTACAGATATGAGAAACATGTGATGCCGTCTTATGATCAATTCATTTCTTTGTATAAGAAGGATGTAGATATCGTCATAAACAATAACAGAAGCTATGATACAGCATTAGAGGTTGTATATGCTTATATAGAAAAACGCCTACATTCTGCTTAGTCTTGCTGTAATTGTGGCTGTATTTCCGGCAATATTAATATCCCATTCTGCTTCTAAATTGTTTTCTTCTGCTTTGGTAATTTGCCAAATCTCTTCTGCCCCATCCTCTTCTTCAATTCTCAATTCATTGCAACTGAGCCAACGCCAATCAATGTCTTCATCAACTTTTTCGATAACGCCGCCCAATAGCTCTATTCTTACCGAGGAAATGCCTTGACCAAAATCAAAAAACTCTACAGTGCCTTCGGGATCTTCGTCTTGATCCGATTGAGGCACGCCAAATATGACACCTTCACCGGCAATAAAATCAAATTTCCATACGCCCGCTAATACAAAATCATCAGGAACGCATTCTATTGTGGGCTCTTCAGGTTCGCCACACTGACAAAATAGGAATCCCACAAGAATTAAATTGAACAAGTAAGTATATCTAGACGTAGTCATGTTATTAAATAAGGTAAGACACCATAAATTTGCTAATTCGACACATAATATTCTAAAATATTGAGATATTTACATATAAAGATTTTCTCTAATACAATCTTAGTAAGATGCATTTTTTAAAAATAACTTCATATTCAATCCTCCTTTTAGGCCTTATCGCGATTAGCGCATGTAATTCGCCAAAAGGTACGTCAATTAATGGATCTTTTCTGAACGCAGCCGACGGTCCGGTAGTTTTGGAAAAGAAAACGCTCAATTCTCTTAAATCAGTCTCGAATGTTGAGATGAAAAAAGGGCAATTTGATATGGTTTTTCCTGAAGGTATTGAACCAGGACTTTATCGATTAAAGTTGGGTGGAAGAGGTATTGAATTAGCATTAAAGGGCAACGAGAAACAAGTCAAATTATCCGGAGACTTTAACGGGATAGGTAAACTTGATTATACAATAGCTGGCTCACCCCTTTCAGAAACTTTTTTAAGTACATTAAAAGGTATTAAGGATAGATCTATGCAAAGATCAAAATTGGATGAAATAAGAGCTAATGAAGATCCTTTACTAGGGGCAGCTGTAACATTAGGTATTCCTCCCATTGATCCTTCAAAAGGCAAACAGTATGATGCTTTAGCAACAAGGTTAAGCGAATCCTATCCTGAAGCAAGCATTAGTGCTGATTTCAAAAAATTTGCAGAACAAATTAAGCAAAGAGGCACTGGCACGGCTAGTGGAGGCGGTAGAAAATATAACGTAGAAGTTGGACAACCTGCACCAGATATCGCCCTATCAAACCCTGATGGTAAAGAAATGAAACTATCAGACCTAAAAGGTAAAATTGTGCTTTTAGACTTTTGGGCTAGCTGGTGTGGACCTTGTAGAAGAGCCAATCCTCACGTAGTGGAAACTTACCACAAATACAAAGATCAAGGATTTACAGTTTTTAGCGTATCATTAGATGGATTAGACAATAGAAGACGTTCAGCTATAAAAGATGAAGCACAATTAAAGTCACAAATGGAAAGAGAGGAAACGAAGTGGTTAAAAGCTATAGAAAAGGATCAATTAGCATGGGATACACATGTGAGTGCTTTACAAAAATGGCAATGCCCTGCTGCTAAAGAATATGGTGTCAGCAGCATTCCTACTACATTCCTTATCGATCGAGATGGAAAAATTGCGGCTTTAAATCCAAGAAGAGATTTAGAAGTACAATTAAGAAAATTACTGTAGACACTAGTTTATAAGCAATTCGCAAGCGATACCGCAGGCTACTGAAACATTCAAAGATTCAGCGCCATGGTGTCGCTTTCGAATTGTAATTTTTTGATTGGATTTTTCCAATACCTCATATCTAACGCCTCTACTTTCATTCCCCAATATTAAAAGATTGCCATTGGGGTTGACCTGAGCCTCTTTTATTTCTTTGCCATCTAGCGTCATCGCCATAGAATTCCAATCCTCTAGCTCAAGATTGTCCTCAACCAACATTTTAATTCGATTGTGTGCGCCCATAGCAGATTGCACAACCTTTGGATTGTAAAAATCTACGGAATCAGAAGACGCAATAACTTGCTTAATCCCATACCAATCTGCAATTCTTAAAATGGTACCCATATTACCTGGATCTTGCACTTTGTCTAGATAAAGACTCCAATTTAAATCTCTATCTATCTCTGATCTCGAAGGCTTTTCAAAAACCATTAAAATTTTGTTAGGGCGCTTTAAAGATGAAATAGAAGCTAATTCTTTTTCTTTAATTTGATAACAGTTCGACTTATACCTCGATAGTAGGTTCTGATTTTGCATAGCCCATTCCTCAACAACTACAATATGACATACGTCAAAGCAACCGGCATCTAAGAATTCGGACGCTAGTTTTGGTCCTTCAGCGATGAATTTATTATACTTTTGCCTGTACTTAATCTGATGCAGAGATTTTATAAACTTTTTTAAATTATTGGTGAAGATCATTTGAAGTATTACATTAAAATAAATTTCTCTACTCTTTGGTTTACAGCACTTTGTGCCATATTGCTATTAAGCAGCTCTTGTAATACTACGAAATTCTTGAAAAATGAGGAAGTTCTTGTCACACGCTACGATTTCGAAATTGAAACCGAAGAAAATTATAAGTTCAAAACAGCACTAGAGTCAGAATTAGATCAATTCGTAACTCTAAAGCCCAATACCAATACTTGGTATGGTGTACCTCGCGAATACTATTATTTTAAAAAGCTAGAAAAAGGAGATTCACTAGAGATTGAGCAACTTAAAGACAGTAAGGTTGCTGAAAAACCTGCGATTCTTGATAAAGATGAAGTCGAGAGGATAACAAATGACCTTCAACAATATATCAGAAATAAGAAAGGCTTCTATGAAGCAGAAGTGGATCACGAGATTAAAATATCTGGAAAAACAGCATCCGTCGTTTATGAAGTGCAACTAGGCCCACCGTACAGAATACGAGAATTAGAATATGTTTCACTGGATACCACTTTAGAATCCACTCTTCAACAAGTAGCCAAAAACAGTCTTCTCAAAACAGAAGATCAATTAGACGCCTTAACTTTTGATTTAGAAAAACAACGTATTGTTAATGCCTTTCAAGACAGAGGTTATGCCAATTTCAATTTGAGTCATGTTGAAATTGAAGGAGACAGCACCAATCAAAAGCATAAAGTTGATGTACTTTTCAAAGTCTTGGTTCCAAATAAGGAGGAAGCACACACACGCTATAGAGTTGGAGAGATAAATGTTTTTACCGACTACCATCAATTTCAAAAAACAGATAGCTTAAATCACGAATATCTTTTTGGTAAAAAATACTACAAGCAATTAGATAGATTTTTAGTAAAGCCCAATGTGATTGATAAGAAAATATTTCTAAAGACAAATAGCTATTACAGCAATCAAGCTTATTACAAAACGGTAAGAAAACTGTTTAGTCTAGATACCTACAGATTTGCTAAACTCTCTCCTACTGTCTCAACGGTTTCTGATTCTATAATTGACTACAATATCTTTTTGACACCTCAAAGAGACCGTTGGATCATTGGTCTTAATAACGATGTATTTTATTCAAACATCAATAGCGTCTACAGAAACTTAGTGGGCTTAACATTAGGAACCAGTCTTGAAAACAGAAATACATTTAGGGGTTCAGAAATATTTAAAATTGGATTGGAGAGTGGTATTGAATTTACATTGACTCCAGATGCTAACAACAGAAGATTGGTGACCACATTCACATTCGGCGTAAACAGTAGTCTTCAATTACCAAGAATGAGTAAGACACTCAATACGATACCTTTACTTAATAAATTGAATCTCATTTCAGACAAAGCATTGTCTAAGCTCAATGAAGAAGGCAGTACAGAATTTAGTGCAGGATACAATTATATCGATGTCTTAGACTACTACCAAATCCGCTCGTTTAATGCAAGCTACGGCTATGACTTTACCCTAGATAATAAAAACAGAATAGTCGTCAATCAAATGGGTATCAATCTCAGCTTGAATACGAAACTAGACAGTTTTGAAACCTTATCACTAAGAAACCCTTTACTAGAACAATCATTTCAAAGTGCCTTCTTTACTGGATTCCTATTTAATGACATCACCTATTACCGTCAAAGTAACCGCCCAGCGAATAAAATCAATTGGCTGTATATCTTTTATTTCGAATTATCAGGTTTAGAATTATTCTTAGCAAATCAAGCGTACAATGCTGTAACAAATAAAGACAACGTCTGGAAAATCCGCAACACAGATATCGCCAAATTTGCCAAACTAGATATCGATCTCCGATGGCGAAAAGACCTAAAAACTGGTGGCCAATTGGCTTGGCGTTTTCGATCTGGTGTCGCCGTGCCCTATGGTAATGGCTCTATTGTCTCCTGGTTAAAACAATTTTCAGTAGGTGGACCTAATAGTATCAGAGCTTGGCGACCCATGGAAATAGGGCCTGGTGCATTTTTTACCAGAAACCAAGGCAGAAGTCAAATCTTTGCAGAAAGAGGCGATATCATTACAGAATTCAGTTTAGAATATAGACAAAAGCTATTCTGGCTCGTTGAAGGCGGCTTATTTATAGATGGCGGCAACATTTGGACGCTTAAAGAAGAACAAGCCCGACCTGGCTCACAATTTACTGGAGACTTCTTTAGACAATTTGCGCTTGGTTATGGCTATGGTATTCGATTTGATTTCACCTATTTCAAAATACGTTTCGACTTTGGCTTCCAGCTTAAAAATCCAGTTCGCCATCCTGATACTGGAGAGCTATGGATCCCTTTAAAAGGTCAAAGATGGTTTGGAAATCCTAATGTGGCGGTTAATTATCCGTTTTAAGTTGAAGATGAAGGTGAAGGTGAAGTTGAAATTAAGTTGAAAGAATTTTTCAGTTTTGCACTAAAGCTTGAATTAACAGAACCTATCTCAGACATAAATCCAAAAACATTATTAAAAGCATTACACTTAGCTGATAGTAAGAATATGAAGTTGGAGATGAAGGTGAAGATGAAGGTAAAAGAATTTTTCAGTTTTGCACTGAAGCTTGAATTAATAGAACTGATTACAGGTATAAAATCAAAAGCATAATTAAAAAATTTACAGTAAGCTGATAGAAAAAGATCAACTTCAACTTTGCCTTCAACTTCAACTTACTAAAACAAACTCCTCCTCCCAAACCGAGAACAAATAGGACACAAATTGGGATCATGCTTCTTTGCTGGACAGTATTCTCTGCCGAAGAAGATAATCTGGAGATGCAGTCTGTTCCATTTCTCTTTGGGGAACAAACGCTTCAGATCTTTCTCAGTCTTTTCTACATTTTTCCCGTTGGATAATTTCCATCGGTAGGCTAAACGATGAATATGGGTATCAACAGGAAAGGCAGGAACGCCGAATGCTTGAGCCATGACTACAGAGGCAGTTTTATGACCTACGCCGGGCAGAGCTTCTAGAGCCTCAAAGGATTCGGGCACGATGCCATTATGTTCATTAATTAAAATGTGTGATAACTCAGATATGGCTTTTGATTTTCTTGGACTTAAACCACATGGTCTGATAATTTGTCTAATGTGATCCACATCCAATTTAATCATTTCGTAGGGCGTATCGGCTTCTGCAAATAAGTGTGGTGTGATTTCGTTGACTTTTTTGTCGGTGCATTGAGCGGAGAGTAATACGGCTATTAACAGCGTGTAGGGATCATGATGATCTAGAGGAATGGGGACCTCTGGATAGTACGATTCCAACATAGCCATAATCTCATTGGCAACTTCTTGTTTTTTCATACTACTGCTCGGCAAGGAATTTTAAAGTATCGACACCATCTGCAAAATCATCTAATGCTGGAGATTGTGCTTGCCCAAAATCAAATTGGCGAAAGCCTTCAACTGGATTAGATGATACAATGCATTGTATTTGATCTTTCTTATGAATCAAGTCCTTCTCCAATTGATTGATATCATTGAATGTTTCATAATGTACACAAGCTATTCTGGAAGCTATATTTTCATTAGGTCTCAAGATTAGATAGTTATTGGTGAAAAACTTTTCTTTATTCATGAGATATAATGCATAGCTGTAATCATAGTTATTTTTGTATTTGTTGTGATTGGCTACATGACTCCATGATTCAACAGCTTCAAAAATTCTATCTACTTCCACACCTTCTTCGAGATATAGTTTCGACACGTTACGACAGCCCAATCCGAAATAATCTAGTATATCGGAAGCAATTGGCTCTATACCCTTTTCTACGTCTTTATTAGTGATAATAGCTACCGCATTTCTATTCTTTCTTATAACGTGAGGCACATGTGCAAAATACTTTTCAAAATACTTGCCCGTCGAATTACTTCCTGTAGCTATAACTGCATCATAAGCATCTAATTTATCAACGACTTTTATTTGATGATTGGCATTAGCATCAAGTTCAAAAAGCTTAGTAAGAAAGTAGGTCATTAAGACTTTATCCTTATCACTTAACTTAATCTGTGCTTGGTGTCCTGATATATAGGTGCATATGACATCATGAATACCTACCAAAGGAATATTTCCTGCCAAAACCAAACCGATCACTTTAGGTTTACTGACTGGCAAGTTATAATTTGATATTAATTCACTTAAAGCCTTTTCATTCAGATAAGCGGAAGCAATGCCTTGAACGGCTTTAAGGACATTTTCTCTTGTAAACCAAGGGTTCTCTTTGTAGGTTTTTTGGATAATCGACTCAATCTCCCCATCAACAGATGATAATTGCTTGCCTAATTCTGCCAACACTTTTATACGCTTCTCCAACATCTATTTTTTAGATTTTTGATAAGTCACATAATGACGCCATCGGTCAAGTACATCTACCATATCTTGAGGCAAATCAGAATCGAAGGTCATATGTTTGCCGGTTGTTGGGTGCACAAAACCAATTGATTTTGCATGCAAAGCATGTCTATTGATCAATTTAAAATTATTTTCTACGAAAGTTTTATACTTTGAAAAAACAGTACCTTTTACCACTTTATTACCACCATACATTTCATCATTAAATAGAGGGTGCCCTAAATGCGACATGTGTATACGGATCTGGTGTGTACGACCGGTTTCTAAGTTACACTTTACCAAACTTACATAATACATGGGCTCTATAACCTCATAGTGGGTAATGGCATGCTTCCCTTCTTCCCCATCTACAAACACAAACATTTTGATACGGTCTTTGGGGTTTCTACCAATATGTGCATCGATGGTACCTTTTTCTGGGTCTGGTTGTCCCCACACTAAAGCATAATAAGTTCTTTCTATCGTGTGATCATAGAACTGTTTAGCTAAGGACGTCATGGCCTTTTCATTCTTAGCAATCAACAATAAACCACTTGTATTTTTGTCAATCCTATGTACCAAGCCCGGTCGATCTGGCAAGTTCCCTTCCATTACTGGAAGTTCCTTATTTTCAAGATAATGGACCAAGCCATTAACCAACGTACCCGTCCAATTACTCACGCCTGGATGCACCACCAATCCTGCTGGTTTGTGGAGTACAATCAGATCATCATCTTCATAGCGAATATCCAAATCCATAGGCTCGCCTTGAATTTCTGTACGCTCTCTAGGTTCATGCGGCAGGTAAACCACGATTTCTTCCAAGGGTCGGATCTTGTAATTGGATTTAATCACTTTCCCATTGACAGTAACAAATCCTTGTTTGATGCCATTTTGAATTCTATTTCTAGAAATCTTTTCTAGTTTATCCAGTAGGAATTTGTCAATCCGCATTGGACTTTGATTGGGATCTGCGGTGAATCTATAATGCTCGTGCTTTTCCTTTGCTATATCTTTTTCATCACTCAAACTAAAACGCTTTTTATAAAGAAATTGAAATGCCAATTTTCCATCTTAGGAAATTAGCTTGGGTAGTTTCTGGCCTAAAGTTATCTAAAGGAAAAGGTTGATCATCAGACCGATCAACTAAATAAGTGACACTTGTACCACCATTGTAACTAATCTGGCTGACCATAAACACTTGCTGATATATGTGGAAAGAGAATCCCGCGCCTATGCCATATCCAATACTGGTATCAAATTCATCAATATCTACATCTGAGCCTCCTTCAGCATCAAAGAATGAAGTCGTTGATTGTGTGTAAAAGAATTGAGGGCCTAATGAAAACTCAACGAAAGGCTCAATCCTCCAAAAGTAAAAATTAGGATAATGTCTAAACAATGCCTTAAAAGCTAAAATATTGGATCCAGTGACGACAGTTTGCTCTGGGAAGTCTACCGTTACATTCCCAATATGGGCATACTCTAAGGCTACTCCTAAATAGTCCAACCGCTCCTTTTTAAGTTGGGTGACAAAGGTCATTGAAGCCCCACTTAAATTCCTATCAAGGTTTGTTTTAAATGTATTGATAGGAAAAGTCCTATCAAATGCAAATTCTAAAAAATTCAATTTTCCAGTTAATGTGTCCACCACTTCCGCATCTTGTCCTTGTCCTACCAAAGAAAAGCAGGAGAAAGATATCAGTAAATACAATTTTATCTTCAAGTTATTCATTGCAACAAATCGTTATAAAGATTAGTCCTCAAAGGTAACTATATTGCAAGTTTTATGTTCGTTTATCAAATTAATCATGGAAAAGAATCTAAAGCTCCGATTTGACACGATTTGTGCGAAAGAAAACATTGAAATCACTACTGGAAGTCCGCATGTATTACCTATACACGCCACTTCAGCATTTTCATACAAGAGAATAGAGGATTCAATTGATGTGTTTACCGGTCAAAATGAAGGATTTGTCTATTCTAGATATGGCAATCCTACGATCTCTTCTGTTCAAGATAAGTTAGCACAGCTTGAATCTATAGACCTTGAGCAGGATGCCTATTGTGTATTAACCAGTTCAGGATTATCAGCAATAAGCACCTTGACCATCAGTTTACTTAAGCCTGGAGATAAAGTTTTAACTCAAGGTGATTTATATGGTGGAACTACAGAGATCTTTGTAAGCATTTTAGAGAAATATGGCATTGAGATAATATTCACCGATTTGAATGATCTGAAAGAAGTTGAAATTTTGATTTCGAAAGATGATTCAATTAAAATGATGTATTTCGAATCACCTTCTAATCCAACATTAAAATGTATTGATTTATCTCAATTATCGAAAATAGCACAATCAAAAAACATTCTTACAGCTATTGACAATACGTTTGCGACTTGCTATTTACAAAGACCATTGAATTTAGGAATCGATTTTGTCATTTATTCTACTACGAAGTTTTTGAATGGTCACGGCAATGGCATCGCTGGAGCCATTATTACAACCGACACATCTTATCAAAAGGAAATTTGGAAGACAATGAAGTTGATGGGTACGAATTGCAATCCTTTTGATGCTTGGTTGGTCCATAATGGCTTAAAAACTTTGACCTTAAGAATGGATAAGCATAGTGCCAACGCACTTGCATTAGCTCAATTTTTAAATGATCATCCTAAAGTGAAAAAGGTCAATTACCCCGGTCTCCACGATTTCGAATATCACACCATTGCAAAAAAACAAATGAGTCAATTTGGAGGTATGATGAGCTTTGAATTAGATGGAACAATAGAGGACGCTAAAAACTTCATGAATAATACAAAGCTTTGCAGCATCACCTCTACCCTAGGAAATGTCGATACACTATTATTGCATCCTGCTACTTCTTCTCATCTTAATGTATCAAAAGAAATAAGAGAAAAAGCAGGCATTACTGATGGTTTGATCAGAATGTCTGTAGGCATAGAAAACATTGAGGATTTGAAAATTGATGTATTGGAGGGGATTGGATGAGACGAGGTTTCTAGGTTTCTAGGTTTCTCGGTTTCTAGGTTTCTAGGTTTCTAGGTTTCTAGGTATATTTACTAAAGTAAAAAATTCAACTTCAACTTCACCTTCATCTTCAACTTAACATGAAAATCGCTCTCATATCAGACACCCACAGTTTTTTAGGCGACGATGTTATCGAACACCTTCAGGATGTTGATGAGATCTGGCATGGCGGCGATATTGGCGATGTCAGTTTGATAGATCAATTGAATGCTATTAAGCCATTAAAGGCAGTATATGGCAATATTGATGATCATCAAGTCAAAGCATCTTGTCCTCTAAATCTTGAATGGGAATGTGAAGGCGTTAAAGTTTTCATGACACATATAGGCGGATACCCTCCAAAATATACACGACGTGTTAGAGAATTACTAGAAGACATTCGACCTGATTTATACATATGTGGTCACTCTCACATTTGCAAAGTATTGAAGGATCAAAAACTGGATCTGATTCATATGAATCCTGGAGCTTGTGGACACGCGGGCTTTCATCAATTTAGAACGATGTTACTTTTTGAATGTTTGAATGGAAAGATTGAGAATTTAAGGTTGGTGGAGCTGGGGAGAAGAGGACACGCGTAAAGGTTTAAGGTTTAGGGTTTAAGGAGTATGGCTGGAAATATTTTAGGGTATTCAGGTTTGCAAAAAAATTTGTATTTAAATAGTTTAGGAATGGGTTTATATAGGTATTTAGGATTATTGATTTTGGGAGTTTTATTTTCGAATCAATTAACTGGGCAGATGGAAGGTAAATATGATTGTTTAGGGAGATGGGATTTGACTATGTACGGCGAAGACAATAGTAGTTGGCCTTCATGGTTAGAAGTTTCAAAGTCAGGTCACGAGACATTGGTTGGCCGATTTGTATATGCATTTGGAAGTGCGCGACCGATATCTCACATCACTTATAGCAACGGGGAATACCAATTTAGCATTCCACGTCAGTGGGAACCTGAAGGTCAAGATATGGCATTCACTTTTAAGCTGATGAATGGACGACTTAAGGGAACTATGACATACACTGACGGTGTCAAATATCAATGGACAGGACAGAAACAGGCGGTATTGCCTCATACTCAAGCTCCAAAATGGGGCGAACCTATCACTTTATTTAATGGAAAAAATTTAGATGGTTGGATACATGATGACAATACACAATGGGAAGTCATAGATGGCATTTTAAACAATCCGAAATCAGGCGTCAATCTAATTACAACTGAAAAGTTTACAGACTTTAAATTACATGTCGAATTTAAGTATCCTAAAGATGGCAACAGCGGCATCTACCTCAGAGGGAGATACGAAGTACAGGTCCAAGACGACTATGGAAAAGCACCTACGCCGACGAACTTTGGAGGCATATACGGCTTCTTATGCCCTAACCAAATGGCCGCTTTCCCTGCTGAAACATGGCAGAGTTATGATATTACTTTAATTGGACAACGCGTTACAGTTGTCGCTAATGGTCAAACGATAATTGCTGACCAGACTATACCTGGGATTACAGGTGGTGCTTTGGATAGTGATGAAGGAAGTCCTGGCCCTATTTTTCTTCAAGGAGATCATGGGCCTGTGCAGTATAGGAATGTGATTTTGACGCCGAGGGTTGCTCGGTGACTCGGGTGGCTCGGTGACTCGGGTGGCTCGGTGGCTCGGTGGCTCGGTGGCTCGGTTAAGTAGTTAAGTTATTTATTCCGACTTATACATAGGACGGTTTCTCCGCGACGAGTTCGATGTTATCAATCGGAACTATAGTCGCAGGTTCTGATTTATGCGTCGGACGGTTCTGAGGCCTAACGGTTTAAAGGTTTAACGGTTTAGAAGTTTAGTCATTAATTCTAAATGCTTTTTAAATTAGTCTTCCATAACGAAAATGAAATATTTAATCTTAATAGGCCTGCTTTCTTTACCCTTTTGGGGCTCTGCCCAAAAGGAAGATCATCAGTGGATATTTAATTTTAGTAGCGTGGATAGTTGTGACCAGTTTTCTGTTCTAGGTACTGAATGTGGTGCGAGTATTTTAGATTTTAATACTTTACCGCCTATTGGTTATCGGCAAAAAGAAATTACATTAGATTTTAACGAAGAACATGGGGCGATATGTGATCATGAAGGTCAACTTTTATTTTACTCTAACGGACAGTCTATTCATGGCCCCGATTATCAAGCGGTCGAGAATGGTGAAATTATAAATTTCAGTCCCAAATGGACAGCATTAACCTGGGCCAATGAACACGGTGAAGAAAAACCATCAGGAATGCGTTATGTGCAGGCCATGGGCTTTATTCCGATTCCACAAAGTGATACCATATTAGCATTATATCATAATTATGAAAATTTCGATCTAATCATACAAAATGGTTTTTTCTCGCTATGGTCTTCGAAAATCATTCCTAACAATCAAGGCTATACTATCGTTGAGAAAGATAAAGTTTTGGATAATAACGTCAGATTGGCGGGTAACTTGCACGCGTGCAAACATGCTAATGGTAGAGACTGGTGGTTATTGCAGTTTTATGGCAAAACTTATAAAGCATATTTGATTACACCCCAAGGCATTTCTTCAAGTAATGAATTGGAATTGCCATTTGAACTGAGACCTCTTTCTCAAGGACAAAGTAAATTCAGTCCCCAGGGAAATAAATTTGCCCTGTATGGGAGAAATCAAATAGGCACGAGCGACGGTATAGATCTTATGATTGCAGATTTTGATAGGTGTACTGGTGAGTTGTTCAATGCCGTCTTGGACACCTTGCCAAGCATTGACAACGTAATATCCAATGGTTTAGAGTTTTCACCTAATGGAAAGCTCTTATATATCAGCACCCATTTAAATATTTTTCAATATGATCTTGAGGCTCAAAACGTTTTCGATTCTAAACAAACCGTAGCCACCTATGATGGTACCTTATGCGAAGATGCTGCCGAATCACCTAATGTGTTTGGTCTGATGCAAAGGGGCGCTGATAATAAAATTTATATTGGAAGAGCTGTGCAATGCTTTAACATACATGTCATCAATGATCCAGATGTTCGCGGGGAAGCTTGCAATGTCGGTCAAAATCAGGTTTTTCTTCCTACTTATACAAATGGGACCATCCCTAATTTTAACACTTATCGTTTAGGTCCTCTTGATGGTAGTCTATGTGATACGCTCGACTTAGACAACCTACCCCAAGCGCGTTTCTGGTATGAATCTAAGGACTCCCTTAATCCAAGTAAAATTAAATTTTGGGATGTCTCTTATTTCAGACCTGAAGCTTGGTCTTGGGATTTTGGAGATGGCGCATTTTCAAATGAAAAATCTCCCACTCATAGATATAAAGAAACTGGATCTTATGAGGTATGCCTTACTGTAAGTAACGAAAACAGCAGTCACACCTTTTGCAAAACCTTAATCATTGGAACTGTAGATACCGAAGACATTGAAATTGAGGTAGATATTAATATTTTTCCCAACCCCGTACATAGCCACACCAGAATCGCTTGGACAAATTACGTACCTGTTAAACCGCATATGACACTTACCAATAGCACTGGTCAATTGATCTATTCAGAAAAATTATTTGGCACTGAACAAACCATTGACCTAAGTCTGGTTCCTAGCGGATTTTATTATTTAAATATTTACGAAAATGGTATAGTTGTTAAAAGTGAGGGGATTGTTAGGATTTAGAACGGTGGCTTGGGGGACTCGGTGGCTCGGTGGCTCGGTGGCTCGGTGGCTCGGTGGCTTGGTGGCTCGGTGACTCGGTGACTCGGGTGGCTCGGTGACTCGGGTGGCTCGGTGGCTCGGTTAAGTGGTTAAGTGGTTAAATTACTTATTCCGACCTATACATAGGACGGTTGCTCCACGACGAGTTCGATGTTATCAATCGGAACTATAGTCGAAGGTGCTGATTTATGCGTCGGACGGTTTAACGGTTTAGAGGGCTAGTGGTTTAGTAGCGTGAAACACACGAGTTTCGAATCTCGAATTTCTAATTTCCAATTACTATCCGACGTCTAAGTCGGAATCTGCGACTTAGCGTCGCGAATTTCGAATTCCCAATCCCAGAATAAAAACCCCTGAAACAAGGGATGTAATTCTGGTTGGTGAAAAGGACATTTGTATTAACAAATACTTTAAATATGTCCAATTTAAAATCAATCCTCCTTGTAATCTTATTTATTAACCTCTTGTCATTTTCTGCTAAGAGTCAATGCAACAATGAATCCTGTGACTCATCAAATACCTTTATGGGTGTTGGCTCTGGGAATAATAACACAGGAGTGAACAACAGTTTTTTTGGTTCATTTGCAGGCAATTCTAATACGACCGGGTCGGCTAACGCTTTGTTTGGCCCCTTTGCAGGAAATAATATTACCACAGGCTCTGTCAACATCTGTATTGGTGCTTATGCAGGTTATGACATCACAACGGGAACTGCCAACACGATGATTGGCGTTGATGCCGGAAATAGTACTACTGGAAGTTATAATACTTTTATTGGTGAAGCAGCTGGCATAAACTTCAGTGGAGGCTCGAGAAATATTTGTATTGGAATAGATAGTGGCCCAACTGGTTTTGTTAATCAAAGTGATCGTCTATACATTGATGTTGAAGAATCAAACGCTCCGCTGATTTATGGTGAATTTAACAACGACTTTATAGAGATTAATGGAGATTTAGAGGTTGCTGACAACTTAGGTGTTGGTGTACCCAATCCAGCGGCTAAAGTTCATATCAACGCAGCAGCATCACAAATACCTTTAAGAGCAGAATTAGCTGGCCAACTAAAGTTTCACGTGAGTACAAATGGAGGAGCCAGTATTGGAACGCCGTCAGCGCCTCCTGGGAATGGCTTGGCAGTAAGTGGTAATACAGGCATAGGGACAACATCGCCAGGGCAAAAGTTAGAGGTCGTCGGCGCTATCAAAATCGGGACAACCAGCACCAATTCTAATGGAAGCATCCGATATAATGGCAATGACTTTCAAGGATATACCAATGGATCTTGGGTCAATCTTAACAATAATGCCAGCAGCGTATGGGGCACCTCTGGATCTAATGCGTTTTATAATAACGGCAATGTAGGCATTGGTACTTCTAACCCTACTTCGAAATTACATGTAACGGGAGACGTCGCTGTATCTGGATCTATCATCGCACCTAGTGACATGAGATTAAAGGAAAATATCCAGCATCTTGAGAATGCTACACACATAGTCAAACAACTTCAAGTTTATTCCTATAAATATGATAAGGCTATTTCTAAAGAATTAGGACTTTCAACTGATAAACAATATGGCCTTATGGCACAAGAAGTAAAATCATTGCTTCCTGAAATTATCAAAGAAGATATTCTTGAGGATAAAAATGGAGAAAGCTATATGGGCATTGAATACACTCAACTTCTCCCTATTGTCATCCAATCATTGAAAGAATTAAATGCGGAAAAAGAGAGGTTGGAATCACGACTTGATGAACAAAAGCGGCTTATACGGAAGTTGATTGAGGAGAGGTAGGGATGGATTTGGGATTTACGATTTTGGATTATTTGGTCTTTGGTCTTTGGTCTTTGGTCTTTGGTCTTTGGAGTGCAACCTATTTTTTTAGTCGGAATTTAACAAGGGACTAATTTCTATTTTCTAATTACCAAAACCTAACCCTCCTGGGTATATTTGCGACTATGGATATTTTCATTATTTCCATAGTTGCATTTGGGGTAGCTATCTTGACGTTTTTTTCAGGTTTTGGTTTAGGGACCATTTTGACGCCAGTGTTTATGGTGTTCTTTCCTGTTGAATTAGCGATTGCATTAACGGGCATTGTGCATTTCTTCAACAATTTATTTAAAATCATATTGGTTGGAAAAGATGCAAATAAAGAGGTGGTCCTCAAGTTTGGTTTACCCGCAATAGTCGCCGCATTCTTTGGTGCGTGGGTTCTACTCAAAATTCCTGACAATAATCCTCTGTTTACCTATGATTTAATGGGGCACCACTTTGAAGTATATCCAGTGAAGTTTATCATTTCAATCCTTCTTATTGGTTTTGCTTCCATGGACCTTATTCCCTACTTTAAAAATTTATCTTTTGATAAAAGTAAATTACCTATTGGTGGCATTTTAAGTGGGTTTTTTGGAGGACTCTCTGGAAATCAAGGTGCGCTTAGGACTGCCTTTCTCATCAGAGCCGGCTTATCTAAAGAGGCCTTTATTGGTAGTGCAGTAGTCATCTCCACACTTGTTGACTTTTCTAGATTGAGTATGTATGCTACTAAAATCTCTGGTTCTGGCATTACTGATAATATCCAACTCATTTTATGTGCCACAGGCTCTGCCATCGCAGGTGCCGTTATTGGGCATAGGCTTTTGAAAAAAATTACTTTACATACGCTTCAAGTTGTGGTTGCCATTATGCTTATTGTGCTTTCTATTGCGTTGGGTTTGGGTTGGGTTTAGAGATTGGAAACTGGAGATTGGAAATTGGTGAAGTGGTGAGTGGTAAGGTGGTGAGTCGCGACGTATAGTCGCAGATTCCTACCTTGACGTCGGATGGGAATTGAAAATCGAAAATCCAAAATCGTAAATCCAATAAAAATTGTCTGTTTTCTGCACTTTATTCCTTTATTCTTTCCAAAATGAACAATTTGTCTTTTACAGACATGATAATCCTACGATATTTTATTTAAATCAACTAACGTTGCGTTCAGTTAAAACTCTATAATATGGCAATAAATTTACTTGCAAAATCACGTTACTTTTTACTTCTTTTCTCAGTTTTCAGCTTTTTATCGATAGGATATGCGCAGCAGTGGGAACAATTAAATGACGTACCTTTCTATAGACACCACTCCAATGGATTTGGTCATGAGGGCAAAGCTTATGTCATTCTTGGTGGATACGACCAATTATCTAACGAAATGTATGAATACGAACCAACGACAGATACTTGGACACAGATGGCCAATTTCCCAGGAGCTGAAAGGCAATTAGCTATTGGTGATGACTGGAATGGTAAGTATTATTATGGATTTGGAGGCAGTAACACTGAATACTTTACAGATATATGGGAATTTGACCCGGAAACAATGACTTTTACGGAGCTTCCATCTTGTCCTTGTGAAGGTAGGATGCACCCTGCTTTTATAGCACATAATGACAAAATTTTTATGGGGTCAGGAAGTACTGGTAATGGTGACTTAAGAGATTGGTGGGAATATGACATGATCACTCAAGAATGGACACAGAAAGAACCCATTCCAGGAGCACGAAGACATCATCCTTTTTTCTTTACTATAGGTGATGATGTATATGTAGGTGGTGGTCATATTTTCAACTGGAATAGATATAATCCTGAAACAGAAACATGGTCAGAGATTGACAATCTTCCAGCAGGTCGAGTAGCTGGCACACAGTTTAATCACGGTGACTATGGTTACATATTAGCTGGTGATAATTATTTACATGTAAGTATTCCTGACTTTGAAACTTTTATGAGATATAATGCCTCTACTAGAGAATGGGAATATCTACCAGAACTACCATTTGGATCAAGATGGGCACCATCTTCATTCGTTATTGACGATACTGTTTACTTCTTTGGAGGATTGGCTTTCGATCAATTGACAGGAGAAGAATTGGATGATTCTTCTATGTGGAAGTTTGATTTATTATCATTAGATCCGCCGACATCAACTTCAGAAAATACAGAATCAAACAATCCAATGGTCTACCCCAACCCATTGAATGCAGCCGTTTTAAATATTGATCCGGAATGGCAGAATGAAATCCGTCAGTTATCATTAATCAATGCAGTTGGACAAACAGTATATTCAACAAATGACTTAAGTGGCAGTAAAGTAAATCTAGCACTTGTTAATAAAGGCATTTATGTCCTTCGAGCAGAATTAAAGGACGATAGCGTCAAGACAATGAAATTGGTGATCGAATAACTAAAATTTATCACTACGTTCGAGTGAAAGGCTTTTGGAAAGTAAACAAAATATGGTTTGCTTTTCAAAAGCCTTTTTTTATTTTAGTCTACATATGCATCTATAAAAAAACTGAAGCAACTTGTAATTTAGAGGAGATGTATGATCAAAATATATTAAGAGAAATTTCCGAGGAGCAATTCCTCAAAAACTATACGTTTTGTTGATTATTAATTGAGTTCAGTTTGTTAATTATTTCTCTTCCCAATATTTGAGTATTTTTTGCTTTTCCTGTGCTATGAGTAAGTTCTATATTAAGTCTTAGCTCTTGATTTAGATCTCTTAATATTGGTTTTACTTCAACCTCTCTAAGATTGTCTTCTTCATCAAAAAACCTTATCATATTGTTTGAGAATCTTTTTATTATAAGTTTATCTCCTTTATAAGTAGTTTCAGCTATGGAAGACACATTAAACCCCTTATAGCTAAAGTTTTTCTTGCCATTTATTCGCTCTCGGAATTCGGTTGATATGTAGTCAATAAAAGATTTAATTATAAATTTTGTATTCAAATCAATGGGCTGTATTTCAGCCTTTTGCTCTTCTACAATTAGAGTTTTCAATGTTGCTTCAATTGAGTTTTCATTTTCTTTGTGATTAACCCACTTTATCCAGGCTGTATTAGGATTTTCGGTTTTACTATTGTCGACAAGGAATTGATAAACTGGTTCGTCAGGTGTTATGTAAATTGATATAACTGGTGCTCCAGTTTTATAATCATCTGAATCAATAAAAAACTTAAATTGTTTCTCTATTTGCCCATTTGAAATTGCGCTCTTATTTATTTTATTTTCAATGATGCAGTAAAGAATATCCTCTTCTGATTGCTTATGAACCACTCTAAGCAATATGTCAGGTATAACTTTGTTTCCGTAGTTATTCTTGATCGAATACTCTGGTTCGCATTGAACAGTATACATTGTTGAAAATGATAAAATTTGTTCTCTTAAACTTCGGGCCTCCAAAAATAAATTGGTCTTAAGGATTGGATTGTCGAGATTTTGATCTATTAGATTGCTAAATAAAATAAAAAATGAATTATTTAATTCATTTGAGCTATCCAATAGGTAGTTGAGAAATGACGTAATGTTTGTTTCTGAAATTTTACCGTTGCCTTCAGAGAGTGCCTTAAAAATATTCATATAATAATCTTATCTCATCTTGTGAGTCTTAATTAATGACAACAATATATTTATAATTAAGCTTTAATTAATTCCCACCTTGACTTTGTTGTATACGATCCAAGATTTGAGATGCCTGCACATATCCTCTGGATAAAACTATTGGTTTTTGCACTTCATCAACTTGTAACAATAATGTTGGAAATCCTCTAACGCCGAGAGCACCTGCGCGCTCAAAATCCTCACGAATTTTCATTTTCATACCTTCCGAATTAAATAAAGATTGAAAGGTTTTATAGTCTAAAGAAAGTGACTCAATCAAAGACTGATATGTTTCAGCAACATTCATATCTCTGTTCTCAAAATAAAACAACTTCTGAGTCTCTTCAAAAAACGGATACTCTTTTGAAGGATCCATTTCTCTAACACAGACAACAGCTCTGGCTGGCGGTTCCGTGTCATAGCTTAGGTCTGCCCTATTTAAAATATCATACTTAAATGGTTGTCCACTGGCATGATTAACTTCTTTCCAGTGCTTGGTTAAGAAATCTTTCATTTCATTCATTTTGGCATCATGATATGGACGCAAACCACCCATTACTATTTCCAAGGATAAATCATCTTTAGTTTCGTCAACCACCTTTTTCAATTCTGGAGCAAAACCATAGCACCAAGAGCACATGGGATCTCCAACATAAATCAATTTCATAGATTGGGATTTACAAGATTGTGTACCAAATAAAAGGAGAAATAAAAACAAGGTTCTCATGAAATGATATTACAGACCTAGCTTTTGACAAATCGTCTTATTTCGCGTAGTCCATTTTTTGTGAATAAAATAAAATATAACCCTCTAGGGAAATCTGAAACATCTAAAGCCGATAAACCAGAAGATTCAAATAAAATACGTTTCCCAGAGCTATCAAATATTTCTACTGTCTCTACTTCTACGTTATTAAAAGATAAAAGTTCAGTTACCGGATTAGGAGACAATTGTATATCTGCCAGTGTTAATGCCACGGGGGCTTGCAATGCACATTCACGTCTAACAATCTCTGGAGTTGTACAACCCGTCCCATTACGATATATCGAAGTGCCTAATGGTTTAAATTCTGCCATTCTACAAAAGAAATCAGAGTAACACGATTGTAAATTATCATTAGCCTCAACCGTTAGCGTCAAATCACTATCTAAGCTCACTCTACCAAAACCTGCTGCCTCTAACAAATTATCATTATTATGAATTCGAATCCTATACTGAACAGACTCTAAAGAATCAAACAAAGGCATGGTTGTCATGGATTGGTTATTGTGGAAATTCAAAATACCAAGCTTTTTAAGGTTTTGTAATGCAGGCATGTCCACCATAGACACATTATTACCTATTTCGATAAATTCAGCTGTAGCTAATATGGGAAACGCATCGAAAACTTCCATGCGTTCATTTAATAGTACATCCAATTCACTACGGCATGTTTCCAATCTTGAAAAACCACTAAAATGTGTCAGGTTCGAATTATTTTCTACAACAATTGGAAAAGCTGTAATGGGGATTTTATTAAAAGCATTAATCTCCAATAATGCGTCATTGTTAGAGATCATAATCCAATCACCCACAGCTTCTAAGTTATCGAAGCCATAGACGCTAAAGAGTCCACTATTATCGTCAATAGTTGTTTTACCACCAATAAAAATCAACTCTGGAAAATCATCTAAACTTGAGAGCTTTTCATTGCGCGTTATAGTCAGTCTGTTGTTTATATTTCTTAAACTATCAAAGCCGCCCAGATTTAACAAAGAACCATTATCTGTGATTGCTAAATTGGAGCCGATAGTCTGAAGACTTTCAATGCTATTAAAATTCTGTAAATCGAAATTGTTCGTAACCAAGAAATCTGCACCTATTAGCTCAAGCTGATTCAATCCTTGAAATGATTCTACACCCGTATCTACAAGTTGAAATGTGCCTCCAATTGTTGTTAAATTATCAAAACCTATAAAATCATTCAATGAAGGCAAACCCACCATCAACAAACTTCCTCCGATGGTTTCTAGATTTTGCAGTCCATCTAAATTTAAAATTTGGTTTTGTTCACTTAATTCAAATTGATTTTCAATAGATACTAAAGCAGGTAGAAAATCTATGGTACGCATGAGATTATTAGCTTTTATGCGCAGAGAACCAATACTTTCAAGATTCGATAAAGCATTTATCGAAATCAATGCCTTATTCTTCGTTAAATCTAGATCACCAATAAATCGAATTGAATCAAGACCATGTATTGCAGTTAGAACATTATTGGAAAGACATGTGAGTTGATCAATTGTATCAATATCAGAAGATAATTGGATCGTATTTAACTTCGGATTGTTCAATACTTGAAGAGATCCAATATCTGTGAGTTGATCTAAACTATCAACGACTAATATTTCTTGATTCTCCCAAATGGTCAATGTGCCCACATTTTCAAGAGTGTGTAACCCAGACAAATCAGCTATACTAGTTCGATAAATCAACAAAGAGTCCCTCACCGATTTCAATTGATCTAAGCCGCTTAAATCTGCGACATCTTCAAACAATAATGAAACAGCGTTCACAACCTCACAACCCGGATTTGTCAATTTAAAACTATCAATCTGCCCTTGCCTGGTAAATACAAATCGATCAATGGAGCATTGTCCATTTAAACTAAAGCATAAACAAAAGAAAAACATCACAGAGATCCCTCTCATGAATGATAAAGAAACGTGCTTTATACTACGAGACATCTTAAGCATCATACCTTAATAAACAACAGAGAAGAACTAAGGTTGGCGTCTTTTATTTGTAAAATATACATCCCTGGATTTAAAGAGGTACAATCTAAATATCCATTAGGCTTAAGCAATTGCGTCAATACTTTTTGACCATTTACAGAGAACACATCTATATCTAAAGCGCGATCATTATTTATTTGTAACAAATCAATGACTGGTTGAGGCGTCAATTTAAGATCTTTAATGCCGACCTCTTCTTGACTAACAAGTGGACATTTATTTAAAATGGATTCGATATCATTACAATCGACATCATTATCAAAGACATTAAATTTTTCTGGTTTCCAAGTCGCCATATTACAAAACAAGCTTGAGTGGCAGGCACTTAGTTGTGGATTAGACTCTAACCTTATGCTATTTGTATTATCTACTGTTAGATTGGGGAATGATTCTACTGATTTTAATTTTGGATTTGAAACCAACGACATGAAAGAACTAACATTCTCCAATTTTGAAAAATTAGGAAGCGCCTTAAGACTTTCATTATCTCCTATTTCCAAATTACTTATGGATCTAAGGTTTTCGAAAGTTGCAATTTGCTCAAGACTGTCAGTTCCAACAATTTCGATTGCTCTGCACTCAAATAAGTTTTGAAGTAGTGTTAGATCAGACAACGAAGCATTGTCCTCAATCAGGATTTTATTATCAAAAAGTAATAGTTTTTCAAAGCCAGTTATTACTTTCAAAGCACCATTATTCTTAATAGATAAATCTCCATCCAAAAATCGCAATTCGTTAAAACCTGATATAGCTTCAAGGTGTGCATTATTAGTAATGTTAATTCCCGCCTTTACAACAGTTAATTCAGCAAAATCAGAAATGGAGATTAAAGACTCATTATTCCTAATCGAAATATTATTGTCTACAAAGTTTAATGACTCAAACGCATCAATAGTTAATAAACTAGGATTGTCATCAATTGAAAGAAAACCTAAATCACCTAACTCTTGAAATCCCGAGATAACTTTTACACCCTTACTATTTCTAATTGCCAAAATAGATTCTATTTCTCTTAAGCTATTAAACCCACCTAAGGTATCAGGAAACTCATTTCGCCTCATAAAGATATTGACTACAGACCTTAATGCAGGAAATCCTTCAAAGGTTTGAATCTTACAATCATTAAAAATTAAGGTATCAAAAATACGCTGAAGATTATCCAAACCAGAAAGGTCTTCCAGTTCATAATTCAATAGTACAATAAGATCTTCATTTATAGTTCGCAGTCTTTCGAAACCCTGAAAATTTTTCAAGCGCCCATTCTGAATAATTGAAAGTCTACCCTCAATACTTTCTAGATTATTGAAACCCTGAAAATTATTACATGCTTTCAAATCCATTAATGTCAAATCTCCAAAAACTGTACTGAGGTTGGATAAGAAATGAAAGGATTCTAATTTTTCAAAATCACTCAACTCCAAATTTCTGTTTATGGTATGCAGTTCCTTAAAGCCATCAATTTCAATAAGTTCATCGAAACCTGATAAAATCATATTAAAAATCACCGAAGTATTATTTAAAACCTCTAGCTCGATAACATTTGGGTTATTAGAAACGACTACACCCACTACAAATTCTATATTATTAAATGATCTGACACCGAGCAGTGAAAGATTATTTATAATAACGAGATTATCCAAATTTCTTAATCGCTCAAATCCCGTAATATCTTCTAATAAAGGATTACCAGCAATAGATATAGTTTCACAAGTCGTTAATAATTCAAATCCTTTTAAACTGTCTATATGCGTAGAACCAATCGTTAGTACGCCGTTAATGACTCTGATCTGTTGAAGGCTATCAATATTCGTGATATCTTGACCAATGACATTCACATTACCGACGACTAAACAATCTGGAAAGGCTATCGGGAAACTATCAATCTGAGATTGACGTACAAAGTCAAAATCGATGTCTCCGCATTGGGAAAAAGTAACATGATATTGGCTGAGGATAAAAAAGATTAAAAAGCATTTTCGGAAGTAGTACATATGATTATGATTAAGGTTGGCTAATTATTGCTTAAGTACAATAGATCTAAGTTTCTCATCATCCATAACAAATTCAAAAACATAAAACCCAGAAGCCAAGGAGGATAAATCAACTTGCTCAGTATATTTTTCAAATGTCATTACCATTTGTCCAGTGTAATCATAAACTTTCAATTCATCAAAGCGAACATTGTAAACATCAACCCAACCAGTTGTTGGATTAGGAAAGATTTCAAATCCCTTTTCTAAATTCTGCGTTCTACTTGGCGTACAACTCGCCAATACAACATCCTCCAAATCGCAGCCCACCCCGTTATTTTCAACATTTATTTTTATGGGAAAATCATTTAAAAAATCACAAATCAATTTTGAGTTACATACTGTCAGCGAAGGATTATCTTCAACATTAAATCTGTAGGAATTAGAAGCTTCCAACTTTGGAAAAATATCAATATCTATAAGTTGCTCATTAAGAGATATATCCAATAAGGATTCAATTTCTTCTAATGATTCGAATACAGGTAATTGAACAACTTGATCATTATCCGCAATCCTTAATGTAGCAGCTCTTCGTAGTTTACTGAAGGAGGTTAGTGACTCTAAAAGAGGGTTCCTATAAATATTTATTGTGAAAGCAACAAAAGTATTCTCAAATGCCCATAGATTTCTTAACTGATCATTGGATCTAATATTAAGACCAGAATTTAGGCCGAGAATTTCATCAAACCCATCAATAGTAACGAGGTCAGGATTTTCAGAAATAGAGAAAGCACCATCAATGATCCTCAACTTATTAAAACCGTCTACTAATATTAGGCCTGGGTTTTCATCTATTATTAAAGGTCCTAAAACAAATTGCAAATTATTAAATGCACGTAGTATACCTAATGAATGATTATCCCTGATCAGAATATCTTCTGTTGACACCAACGCATCCATTCCTGAAAGGTCACTCAGCAATTCATTTGTGGATAAGAAAAGTCCTCCCGCTACTTCTGTTAATGACTGAAACCCTGAAATACCTATAAGATTATGATTGGTATTAATTATCAACTCTCCACCTATAAATTCCAACAAATTAAAAGCATCCAAATTCACTAAGCTATTTAAGTTATTGAATTGCATTCGGCCCGAAACACGCTTTAATTGATTAAAACCTGAGATCGTTTCAAAACCACTACTCCGCATTTCTAAGTCACCTCCAACAGTAGTCAATGCTTTAAATCCATTAAAATCTTTAAGGCTATCAAGGGTAGTCAAAAGCAGATCATGACCAATTGTTTTGAGGCTATCGATACCTTCCAAAGATTCGATCTTTCTTGCAAGCGTCAACTCAAAACTTTCACCAACGGATTTGAGTTTATTTAAGAAAGAGACATCTTCTAAGTTAAATAACCAATTAAGCTCTAAGTCACCTATCACAACTTCAAGATTTTCAAAAGCCTGAATCTTCCTTAAATTTTCACAAAATGAAATACTTAATTTGCGAATTGACCCAACGTTCGAAAACCCTTCTATCATTTGTAGGGATTCTAAATCTCTAAACTCTAGAAAATTTATGTCTTTGGTAATATCAAATAGACTGATGTATTCTAAATCTAGATTCCTTAATATATCTACATTTTCAGCATAAGCTACATTATGAAAAGCATTGACAGACTTCAACGAAAAATTATCGTTTAATTGTAAGACGGGCATTTGATTGACATTGTTGAAACCATGTAATGTATCAATTGATGTACCACTAATCTTCAATCCAAAGTAAAAGGTATTTATTTGTTGAAGGCTTGAAATATCTATAATATCTACACCCTCAATAGTAATAGAATTTACTGCTGTACAGTCTGGCTCAAGTAAAGAGAAACTATCTATTTCTGATTGTCTGGTAAATGTGTAATTAGATTGGGAACAGTTAGAATAAATGATATTACTCCAAAGTATGCTGAATAATAAAAGTAAATAAAGGATATGCTTTTTGAAATCCATGGAAACTTTAATGATTACACTAAAGATACCTAAATTTTAACTATCACTTTGCCCATAGCTTGCCTTGAGGACAACATTTCTAAGCCTGTTATCGCATTATCCAAATCAAAGGTTTTATAAATGTAAGGGCTCACTTTTCCAGATTTAAACATGTCAATCAATTCCAGATTGTTATTATGGAATGCTTTAGGATTTTCTTTAGCAAACCTTCCCCAAAAGACACCTCTTAGGTCACATCCTTTGAGCAAAGGTAAATTGAGGGGTATTTTAGGAATATCACCAGCCGCAAAACCTATCACTAACAACCGACCATTCCAAGATAATGCGCGCAATGCAGGTTCTGTATAGTTTCCACCTACGACATCAAAGACAACATCCGCACCATTGCCATCCGTTAATTCTTTAATGCGCGTTTTAAGATCTTCTTCATTGTAATTGATACCTACATCGGCACCATTGGATAAACACAAGTCTAATTTTTCAGATGTTGATGCACAAGCAATCACTTTTGCACCTAATATTTTAGACAACTTCACAGCAGATAAACCTACACCACCTGAAGCACCTAATATGACAATCGTCTCCCCTTCTTTAAGTTGTGCTCGATCCTTTAATGCGTGCCAAGACGTTCCATAAGCGTATAAAAATGATGCCGCCGTTTCGAAATTAATTTCTTGAGGTTTAGGGTATAATGCATTTTCATGCGCTAATGTCTGTTCTGCTAATCCACCAAAACGCAGCATCCCAAAGACTTCGCCACCCACTTTGTGACGCGTTACTTTATCACCACATTTGATAACAATACCCGAAACATCACTGCCAGGAGAAAATGGCAACTCCGGTCTAAACTGATATTTACCTTGAACAATCAATAAATCAGGAAAATTTAAAGCACAAGTTTTTGTAGCAATCACCACTTCATGAGGACCTGGCTCAAGGCTTGCCACATCTTTAATTTTAAGATTTTCAATTGGACCCCAATTTTCACAAACTAATGCTTTCATTTTTTCTTTTTGTCTGATACCTTCATTTTAATAAATGCTTCTACAACGACTTGCCCTTGTGTATCTTTTACAGGCACATGACAAGTAACCATATCGGTTGTCTCCCAATCTACATTAGACAAATCACATTCAGCTACTAAATCCGTTTTTGCTTTAGCAACATAGGCCACTTCCATACCTACGGGTATCCAACGCCGATGCTTCGGTATAGAGGCCTCCATACAAATCCCAGCTGTGAATTCGCATAGGTTGCAACAAGCGATAGCATGTACAGTTTTTAGGTGGTTATGCACTGCTGGACGTTTTTTCATACTGCACTTATGGTAATTGTGCTTGAGTTCGACAACTCTTGGCTTTATCGTTTTAAAGTACGGCGCATAAGCCGCCAACATTCTTGAAAAGATAGCTTTGCCAAATGGCTTGTTGATGAGTTTTTGCTGAAGGGATAGTATTCTGTTCATAATTAGTTAACTACGCCTCAAAATACAGTAAATATTTACATTTCAATTTGAATATTGTAACTTAGTTTAACCCCTTAGTTTAAAACCCCATTTTAAAACAATATTGCTTTGAAAGATATCAATGACATCCTTTAAAGCGGCCAACTTAATTCATTTTGATAGAAAAGAAAAAGTATGACCATAGTGCTTCTGAACAAGTTAAAGAGGCCATGAGAAAAAGAGTTACTATTTTTCAAGACAAGATTATTCTTTATGACGAAATACCCATTTTTAGCCCTTTTTCAATTGAGATCATGTTTTCTGAGATGACTAAATTAGCCAATCAATTTAATGAATGTGCTTACATTATTGATATTTCAGAAACCCAGTTACCCGATGCAGAAACTAGACGAATTTTAAATAAGAAATTTAAAGAAACCCTAAATAACGTTAAACATGTCGCTTTTGTAACTGGCAAGAACTTTATAATAAATACCGCAGCTAAATTTGTGATGTTTCAAACCAATCTTGATTCCTTTTCGATTAACAAAACCCGAGAGGAAGCTGTAGAAAATATCAAAAAAATATTCAATTAACTTTTGTGGACAACAACAATTCCAATAACACAATTCTCTCAGAAATCTTCGAACAAATACTTCACATTTCAAAAGGTGAATGCAAAATTGACCTTGATACATTAAGCAGTGAAAAATTCTCTGAAATCGAACGTAATATTTTAGTAGGATTAAAACTACTGCACGAAGACATTGAATTATACAAAGCAGAGTATCGGAAAAACATAGATGCTGAGTACGCCATAAAAATGCTTCAAAGTAAAAACGAACAACTAGAGCAGTTCAATTATATGGCGAGCCATGATCTTAAGGAACCGATTAGAACGATAAAAAATTACACCGAGTTACTAGAAGATAGAATCGAAAATTTAGACATTTCCACACAAAAGGAATTTCTTTCAATAATTTCAGATTCTAGTCAAAGGATGCATGATCTGATTGAAGGTTTATTGGCTTTCACAACGGCAGGAGAAACTATAAACAAGCAAAGTGTCAACGTTCATTACATTTTAGATGAAGTAAAAAAAGATCTTCACTCGCTGATTACTAACCAGCAAATAAATATCCACAGCAATGCCTTGCCAGTCATTAAAGCTGACCCAATAGCTTTAAAACTTATCCTGCAAAACCTAATCTCTAATGCTATAAAGTTCAGATCGTTTGACAGAGATTTAAACATAAATATTTCTCATAAAGTAAAAGATAACTATCATGAGTTTTCAGTCTCAGACAATGGATTAGGTATAAAAGCAGAATACCAATCTAAAATATTTGAACTTTTAAAAAGACTCCACTCTAAGTCAAAGATTGAAGGCAGTGGCGTTGGCTTAACCATTTGCAAAAAGCTTGTAGAACTACATGGCGGAAAGATATGGGTTGAATCAGAATATAATGCAGGTAGCACATTTTACTTTACATTATTAGATAGTAGAAATTAGGTTACAACTACCCCATTAAGAAAGCACTTGAATCTGATCCTCCGTTATATGCACCGTCCTCAACTCAGCCGTTCGCGTACCAACATCTTCAGATCCATTTTCTAATCTCAAGACACCTCTTGGACAAACCGCCGCACAAACGCCACAACCTACACAACTGCTTCTTACGATATCTTGCCCCTTCTGCGCATATGATCTAACGTCGATACCCATCTCACAGTAAGTACTGCAATTACCACACGAAATGCATTGTCCACCATTGGTTGTAATACGAAAACGGCTCTTAAACTTTTGAACAAGCCCTAAATAAGCGGCTAATGGACAACCAAAACGGCACCAAACACGATTACCCATGATAGGATAAAATCCTGTACCGACAACCCCTGAAAATCCTGCGCCTATTAGAAAGCCATACCAAGATTTGACATTTTCAGAATTCAATCCAAGCAGATTGGTTTTGCCTGTGAAATAATGATATAAAACCAAAGTGGTCATAATAACGGCGGCTAACAATACGCCATGTATAATGAAACGTTCATATTTCCAAGCTCGTAAACTTTTATCTGACAATTGTCTAAAAGGATCGCCCATTGTCTCTGCTAATCCGCCACAGCCACACACCCAACTACAGTACCAACGTTTGCCAAAAAAGTAGGTAATCAACGGAACACCTACTATAGTCAGAATGATGCCCCAGACCAACATGAATATACCCAAGCCGCCACTCGTCGATAATTCTTTTATGTTATAACTAAAAAAGAAATCATAATCCAATGGCCATATATTCTTAAAGTCAAACCAAGGCTGGTTCAACTTTACCAAAATTTCTGGTATTAAAAAGGCAAAAGCCGTTTGAAAAAACATCACCGAATAGGTTCTTACTCTTTGGTATTTATTATGTCGATACTTGGTCAACATTCTGATACCCATCACAATCACAATGACTGTATACATCAAACCATACAAAAACCATCTACTCGCCTTATTTCCGCTAATCATTTCACTTACCGGGCTCACCATAGCTACCCAATTGTTGATATAAGCTGGTGCCCAATACAGTAAAATATAAAAACCAATAAGATACACACCTGCAATGACACCCAACCAACCTGTATTTACAGGACAAGAATGTCTTTGTGGTGTATTATCCTTAGAGTTTTGTCTATAGAAAACTAGATAGCTTATCAAGAGAGCCAAACCCAATGTCACCAATGGCCAAAATAGATTTTGGAGTTTTAAAAATCCATACACTATGGTTCCAATAATAGCTGGAATCAAGAATGCCATTTTCACATTAAACTTCAACCCACGGGTGAGTGAATTGTGATAAATACCATTATGTTTTATACCTGCATGTTCAGAAAATTTAGGTAAGATAAAGAGTAAGCCGCCAATAATAGCTAAACCAAAAGTCAGGAAGAAAAATAACCAAGGGTTATCTTGTACTGGACCAGAAGCTGTGTTAGAAACAATAGTATTCGTGTACTCCTCTATCTTCCAGGAGCCCATTCTAAAATCCCACTCGGCTACACCATCAGGTCTTCCCATTGCATTTTGTTCATCTAATCGCTCTGCCGCTTTATTAAGAATGGATTTTATAGAAGCCACTGAAGCCAAAGGATTTTGCGCTTTATCTAAAACGCCACTTTCATTCGCTGCTGTAATGATTGCTGCTCTATGATAATCATTGGTTATGCCGAGGTTATCTGACTTGAGCTCATTATGCCCTACTCCTAAAATCGCCGTAAAGATTAAAAGCGATAAAATAAATAACCCTATGCCGATGTATTGAATTGTTTTCATGCTGATTATTTGAAAAACGACAGCACTTTGGATAACCCTCGCTTTGTCTTAAGTTGAATGTTTTTGTTTTCTTGTTGATTATAGATATTGACCAATTCTTGTTCGTATTCTTTAAAGAATTCAGGGTCAAAATTGGCCATGCCTAAATTGGTTAAAACACTTTCTATCGGTGTTTTATCCAAAATCCATTTTTCACAGACCTCATGTCTGTAGCGAATACCCAATAGATTAAATCCGCGCACAACCGAAGTATTGGAGTCATAATTGATCCGAATAGACTTATCTCCATCCGCATGCTTCCAAAATAGCGTTTTCATATCATCCGGCAACTTACTCGGCACTTCACCATAAACCTGGTATTCAATATCTATAAATTTTGCGCTATTGAACCATAATCCTGGGTCGTAGCTGACTGGCTTACCACAAATATTATAGGCTACGGTCTCTCCCATCATTCTACCTGTATACCAAATGGCTTCAACAGGCCTCCGACCAGGTTGAGTTTGAGATTGCTCTGCACAGTCGCCGATGGCATATACATCTTTTATACTCGTTTCTAAATGCACATTGACTTTAATACCACGACCAATATCAAGACCTGTTTCTTTGAGCCACCCTACATTGGGACTTACACCTGCGGTTAACCCAACATATCCACATTCAATTTCTTCCCCAGTTTCTTTTACTATAACAGATTTTGCGGTACCGTTGCCATCATCTTTGATTTCTCCAAGATTCACGCCCAACCTTAAATCGATATCATTGTCCTTTATATGTTGGGATATCATTTCGGATTCTTCAGGAGGTAAAATATTGTTCCAATAACTCGCCTCTCGGACCAACATGGTTACTGGGATATGCCTTGAATGAAACATCTCTGCCATTTCAATGCCTATTAATCCTCCACCTACAATTACAGCTCTTTTAAGATTGGGACTATAAGCTTCCATCTGCTCTAGATCTTGCAGGGAGTACAGACCCCCAACACCTTTCAAATCTTGACCTGGCCAACCGAATTTATTAGATTTTGATCCAAGTGCTAAAATGAGTTTATCATAATGCATCTCATTTCCAGATTGGCAACTTAACTGCTTTTTATCGAAATCAATTGATGATACGTGATCTTTGACGAGGTCGATTCGATTCTTTTTCCAAAACCAATCTTCGTATGGTTTGGTATCCTCATAACGCATGTGCCCCATATATATGTACATTAGAGCAGTACGACTAAAGAAATGATCCGACTCAGATGAAATTATCGTAATGCGATGATCACTTAATTTTCGAATCCATCTGGCTGCGGTAACACCAGAGATTCCGTTTCCAATTATAACAACATGACTCATATAGACTTACAAATTAACAATTTTGAATTGCAGATAGGCCTATTAGGGAATTAAATAAATTGTCGTTGTTTTGCATTAGGCATAAAAGGAACCTTAATAAAGTCAAACAAATACATGATAAAGTACGAAGAGGCCTTGAAACTTGTTCAAAAGCATTCGCGTGAAATGGGTTTTGAAGACATTTCACTAGAAAATTCTTTGAACAGAATTTTAGATCAAAACATCATAAGTGATCGTCCTCTACCACCATATAACCGTGCAGCTATGGATGGAATTGCTATACACTTTCAAAGCTATGCTCAAGGGCAAAGAAAATTTAGCATTGAACATTTGGCAAAGGCAGGTGAGGCCATTAAAACATTAAATTCAAAAGAAAATTGCATAGAAATTATGACAGGCGCCGTCTGTCCAGAAGGTGCAGATACCATCATCCGCTATGAAGATCTAAAGATTAGCAATGGCATAGCTGAGGTCGTTGCAACAAATATAGAAGCCAATAAAAATATTCATTACAAAGGCAGTGATATAGCATCGGGACAAATTCTTCTTCAAGCAGGAAAGATGATTGATCCGCCCAGTATAGGTATTGCTGCAAGTGTAGGACTACCTCAATTAAGAGTCAAGAAGTTACCGCGTACCACTATCATTTCTACTGGTGATGAATTGGTAGACATCCATCAAACTGTAGCGCCCCACCAAATCAGAAAGTCTAATGTCTATGTTATCGCTTCTATTCTCAAAAAGTATGGTATCCATGCAGAATTAAAACATCTTGTTGATGATAGAAGCGCCATTACAGAAGCCTTAAAAGAAATTATTGAGTCTTCAGATTTAATTATTTTAAGTGGTGGCGTGTCCAAAGGTAAGTTTGATTTTATTCCTGCCGTACTTGAGGAACTAGGCATTGCAAAAGTATTTCACCGTGTACAGCAAAGACCAGGCAAACCATTATGGTTTGGCCAAAATGACAACACAGTGGTCTTTGGACTACCCGGCAACCCTGTATCCAGTTTAGCTTGTACTTATAAATATGTTCAGACATGGATAGATAGTTGCCTTAAAATGAACAAGTCATCGCAGCCATATGCCTTATTAGCTGAAGATTTTTTCTTCAATCCTGATTTGCACTTGTTTTTGCCCGTGCATGTAACTTGTAATAAAAACGGAGCGCTCAATGCACATACTTATCCAGGAAACGGTTCAGGTGACTTCCAGAATTTGAAACATGCCAATGCATTAATGGAAATTCCACGTGGCAAAAATCATTTTAAGCAAGGTGAAAATTATCCCATCATTTGGATTGATTAGATAGATATGTCTTTGCTTCTTCTTTTTCCTCTGGATGATTCACATTCTTCATAAATAGATTATCAGAATGCTTGATCATTTTAATATCTGAATTAATCAACACCTTTCGCGGACAAGCATAACCTCTTGATAAAAATTCCAACATTTGAGGATAGGCGCGTGGCTCCCAAATGGTTATCAATGGTTCGGGAAAATCTGTTTCCGGATTATGAAAACAAGTGGCATACTTAGTCGTGTCACGAGATTCAACCAACAATGTAAGAACCTCCTGATTTAAATAGGGTAAGTCACAAGCCAAGGTGAGCCATGCTGCATTGGGATTGAATTGGAACGCAGATAGAATACCCCCCAATGGGCCCAATCCTAAAAAGACATCCTTTATAACTTCATATTTATCATTGACCTTTCCACTCTGTTCATTCAATGAAATGAAAACATCTTGACAATTATTTTCAAGAAGTTGAGCCTCAAAAAGCCCTTGTGGAATACCATGATAATTGATCTCAGATTTGTCTTCACCCATCCGCTGGCTTTTTCCACCAGATAAAATAAGGCCATTCAGTGGCGCTATGGATTTTTGTAAGTGTTGATTTAGGTAATTGACCAAGCCATCCAAATCATCCTTTTTTAAAACGACTACATCTTCAGGCAAATGATTTTGAATAGAGTCAGGAAAATCCGATAGGTCATTGTTGACCATAGCGACTTTTACATCAGGAAGTCTATCTAGTTTTCTACCCAAAGATTCAAACTTTCGCTCATCAAAAACTAAGATGTATTGTGCCGCTTTAAAATGATTAGAATTAACTAACACCATATCAAATGCCTTGGAAATCCTATGAATATCAAAAGTATTTATGGCTTTACTAGAGTTCAATTTAAAACCATCTTCGACTGTTAATTTAGAATTAAACTTTACGCCTGCCCCTTTCTCATTGTGTGACTCATCCAAATAAAGCGACTGTAGATTACGTGCATACAAAGCCCCCATTAATTTGTCTGCCATTTGGTCTATCTCTGTGCAGACCGTCCCCATGATGCCCCATTCATGGGTGTGGAATTTTCCAGATTTCAATCTGGCAATAGGTGGATGTTTTGAATGCTTTTTTTGTGCTGTCATAAGTTTATCGAATCTATACGTAAAGCTATAAAAGAGTCACTATTAAATAGATGTATACTTGTTTAATTCAACACTAATAAAAAACTATACTTGGAGTTAAATTATTTACTAATTTTAAGCATATCAAACACATCAAGATTTTAGATAGATATGCCGTATGATTGTCTCATAATTGAAGGTGGCGGATTTAAAACTGCATTTACTTGCGGGATATTGGATGCGTTTATTAGTCATTCCTATATGCCATTTAAAACGATAGCAGGTATTTCTGGTGGATCTGTGGCCATGTCATATTATATGAGTATGCAATACAGGCAGGGCATCAACTCTATGTTGGTTTTGGTTAAAACTAAAAACTTTACAGATTTCAAAAAGGCCTTTTCGCCTAGAGGCTATTTAGATATTGATTTCTTAGCGACTGTTGCTAAAAAGAAGGCGCCTTTTAATTTAAAGGATGCGATCAAATGCTCTAAGAAGGTAAATCCGTATATCGTTGTCACCAATCGTAAGTCAGGCAAACCAGAGTATCATACACCTGATTCTGAAAATTGGATATCTACCGTTATTGCTTCAAGTACATTACCTTTTGCCACGAAGGGTGAACATAAATTAAAAGGTGAGGTTTATTTCGATGGTGGTTGGTCTGATCCGATTCCTGTGAAATGGGCAATTAAGAATGGATCTAAAAAGATATTAGTTTTAAGAACCAGACCTAAAGATGCTATTGTCAAGCAAAGTTGGGCCGATTATTTTGGAAGCAAATATTTTAAGACAACACCTAAGTTGGCAGCCACCTTTGAAAAGGGTTTTGAATATTACAACAACGCTGTTGAATTAATGCAGTCACCTCCAAAGGGAGTGAAGATTGATCAAATTGCACCTAAGAAATTTTTAAAGAGTGGTACTTATTCCTATTCAAAAGCCAGCTTGATGCTTGACTATAGATATGGTTTGGATAAAGGAATCATGCATCTCAACAAACTAAAAAAATAAAATGTACGATAAATTATTAAGTCCTCTAGACCTTGGCTTTACCCAATTAAAAAACAGAGTTTTAATGGGTTCTATGCATACAATGCTTGAAGAAACGCCAGGTGGGCATGAATTGGCTGCAGCCTTCTATGCTGAAAGAGCTAGAGGACAAGTGGGACTGATTGTAACGGGTGGTATATCACCTAATGAAGAAGGGGTTGTTGGAGAAGGAGGGGCCATTCTTTCCAACGAAGAAGAGGCCAAACATCATAAGGTCATCACAGATGCGGTCCACGAAGCAGACGGGAAAATATGTTTGCAAATTTTGCATACTGGACGATATGCTTATTCTACCAAAAGTGTTGCGCCCTCTCCTATCAAAGCGCCCATCAATATGTTTACGCCTCGAGAGTTGACCAGCGAAGACATCACCAGAACTATTGATGACTATGCCAACTGCGCTAAGTGGGCACAATGGGCAGGATATGACGGCGTTGAGATCATGGGATCTGAAGGATATCTCATCAATCAATTTATTGTAACCAGGACCAATAAAAGAACAGATGAATGGGGCGGCAGTTATGAAAACCGCATGAAATTCCCAATAGAGATTGTCAAAAAAGTGAGAGCTACTGTTGGAGAAAACTTCATCATCATTTATCGACTATCTATGCTTGATCTTGTAGAAGAAGGATCAACTTGGGAAGAGGTGGTTACACTAGCCAAGGAAATTGAAAAAGCCGGCGCGACAATCATCAACACTGGCATTGGTTGGCACGAAGCCCGTGTTCCGACAATAGGTTCATGTGTACCTAGAGGTGGATTTGCATGGGTTACCAAACGTCTAATGGGAGAAGTGCGTATTCCATTAATTGCGACCAACAGAATAAACACACCAGAAATAGCAGAAAAAGTATTGACTGATGGTTGTTCTGATATGGTATCTATGGCCAGACCTTTCTTAGCAGATTCTCAGTTTGTCTTGAAAGCTATGGAAAAAAGATCCAATGAAATCAATACATGTATTGCTTGTAATCAAGCTTGCCTTGATCATACTTTCAGCATGCAGCGTTGTTCTTGCATCGTCAACCCTCGTGCCTGTTATGAAACAGAGTTAAATTACATTCCTACAGAGCAACCAAAGAAAATTGCTGTAGTCGGTGGTGGTCCAGCAGGTTTAGCAGCCGCAAGCATAGCTGCTGAAAGAGGTCATCAAGTGCATCTATACGAAGCTTCTGATCGATTAGGAGGGCAATTTAATATGGCATTTAGAATCCCAGGAAAAGAAGACTACGCAGAAACTATCAGGTATTATACAACTATGTTAAACAAGTATGCTGTCAACATATTTCTAAATACCAAAATTACTGCTGAGCAACTGAATACATTAGATTACGATGAAATCATTATTGCGACAGGTGTCACACCAAGAAAAATAGAATTCGATGGAATTGACCACCCTAGCGTTTTAAATTATCGTGATGTATTATGGGATGACAAACCAGTAGGTCAAAAAGTAGCTATCGTCGGTGCTGGGGGCATCGGTTTTGATGTCGCTGAATTCTTAACCAATGATCACACCCTTCCAATCCCTACAAATGATTACATGAAAGAATGGGGTGTCAATATGGAATACGATACTCGAGGCGCATTTGCACCACCTAATCCAACACCATCGCCAAGACAAATACATCTTTTAAAAAGATCTAAAGGCAAACATGGAAAGGATTTAGGAAAGACTACAGGATGGATACATCGTGCCAGTCTAAAAATGAAAGAAGTCAACATGCTCGGCAATTGTGAATACCATTCATTTGATGGTCAATATTTTAAGGTTAAAAGTGGTGATGACATTGTTGCTCTTGAAGTGGACAATATCATCATCTGTGCTGGTCAAGAAAAACGCGACGAAATATCAGCCGAATTAAATTTAGCCTCAGAAAATATTCACATTATTGGCGGTGCGCTTAATGCTAGTGGATTGGATGCAAAGCGGGCGATTAAGGAAGCGGCGCATTTGGCAGCACGGGTTTGATTGCTTGAACAGCAATCAAGGATTAGGGTTTTTGGAGATTGGAGATTAGAGATTGGAGATTGGAGATTAAGAAGCCAACAATTAACTGGATTTCAATCTAATGTAAATGAATAGTCCCCTTTTAAGGGTGATTATATACTAGATTACACTAGATTTTAAATTAGTGTGCAATTCTTCTAAT
>JAHDIN010000062.1 GCA_020630775.1 Saprospiraceae bacterium
TTTCTAGTTTCTAGTTTCTAGTTTCTAGTTTCTAGTTTCTAGTTTCTAGTTTCTAAAAACCAATCAACCTCTCAAAAGGTTAGAAAAATGATTGATCACTATACCGGCGCAAACAGAAATATTTAAGGAGTGCTTGGTGCCGTATTGAGGAATTTCAAGACTGTGATGGAGCAAGGGTAAAATGGTTTCTGATAAGCCTTCGACTTCATTACCGAAAATGAGTACCAAGGTTTTTTCGGGGGCGGATTCAAATTGTTGCAGCATGAGAGATTGATCGGTTTGTTCTACCCCAATTATCAAATGGTTTTGCTTGTCAAGACTTTCTATATAAGACTTTATATCCTCTTCATAAGACCATGCTACTGAGGCATGAGCGCCTATAGCTGTTTTATTAATTTCTTTGTTTGGCGGCGTGGCGCTTATACCGCAGAGGACTACCTTCTCTATAGCATATGCATCTGAAGTCCTAAACACAGAACCTACATTTAACGCGGACCTAATATTATCCAACACAACGATAATTGGGATTTTGTCAGCAGATTTAAATGCATCAACATCTAGTCTGTTGAGTTCATCAAGCTTAAGCTTTCTCATTATCGGCTTTGTACTTCATAGCTGCTTTCACAAAAGCGACAAATAAAGGATGTGGCTTTTCAGGTGTAGATCTTAATTCAGGATGAAACTGCACACCGACGAAGAAAGGATGATCTGCTAATTCTACGATTTCAACCAATTTAGTATCGGGATTTGTTCCGGACAGAACCAAGCCTGCTTTCTTCAGATCCTTCTTGAATTTATTATTAAACTCATAACGGTGTCTGTGTCTTTCAGAGACTTCCTGTCTGCCATATGCTTTCTGTGCAATCGTGCCTTTTTCTAGTTTACATTTGTAGGAGCCCAACCGCATTGTACCGCCCATTTTTTTGACCTTCTTTTGATCATTCATCAAGTCAATCACTGGACTTTGTGTTCTCGACTTAACTTCTGTTGATGCCGCTCCTTTTAATCTAGCTACATTTCTTGCAAATTCTACTACAGCGCATTGCATCCCTAAGCAAATTCCAAAAAATGGAATCCCTGCCTCTCTTACAAAATTAATGGCTTCAATTTTTCCTTCTACACCTCGTTCACCAAAACCTGGCGCTACTAAAACGCCATGTAGGTCCTTCAAATGCTCTTCTACTTCTCCAGCTTCAATAACCTGAGAATGAATAGAGACGACCTTCACATTACATTCATTATAAGCTCCAGAATGTACAAATGCTTCATAAATAGATTTATAAGCATCTGGCAACTCGTTATACTTTCCGATCAAACCGATCTTTACTTCTTCAGCAGGGTTTTTAAGTTTCCACAAAAATTCTTTCCACGCTATCAATTCTGGTGTCGTGCTTGTTTTCATTTTGAGTTTCTTCAAAACACGTACATCTAATTTTTGTCTCAACATTAAAAGTGGGACATCATAGATCGTATCTGCATCAATGGCTTCAATTACAGACTTATAATCCACATTGCAAAATAGTGCGAGCTTCTGCTTTAATTCTTTTGTCAACTGATGTTCGGTTCGACAAACCAAGATATCCGCTTGAATACCTGCTTGTAACAATTGCTTTACCGCGTGCTGGGTAGGTTTTGTTTTTAATTCCTTTGCTGCACTTAAGTAAGGAACTAGGGTCAATAAGATGCACAAGCAATTCTCTGGTCCTAAATCCCTTCGCATCTGCCTTAATGCTTCCAAATAAGGCAATGATTCAATATCTCCAACTGTGCCGCCGATTTCAGTAATCACAATATCAAAATCTTCCTTTTCGGCTAACAACTGAATTCGACGTTTGATTTCATCAGTAATATGTGGAATAACCTGTACTGTCTTTCCTAGATAAGCGCCTTCACGTTCTTTATTAATAACTGTTTGGTAGATTCTCCCTGTCGTAACGTTATTATTTTGAGAGGTAGGTGTATTCAAAAAACGTTCGTAATGTCCCAAATCAAGGTCTGTCTCTGCTCCATCCTCTGTGACATAGCATTCACCATGCTCATAAGGATTTAATGTGCCGGGATCGACATTTATATAAGGATCTAATTTTTGAATAGTGACTTTATACCGGCGCTCTTGAAGCAATTTAGCTAGTGAAGCTGAGATAATGCCTTTACCTAAAGATGAGGTTACACCGCCCGCAACAAAGATATATTTCGTCATTGATTTAGTTGATTACGTTACGGGGTACAAATGTACATTAAAACATTATTAATGGATAATTAATAATTAGTAATTAATAATGAAGAATTAATAATTGAGAATTAGGAAAGGGATTAAGTCAATCTATGTGATAATCGACAGGGCTTAGTACAGATTTTAGCTATCTGGTTACAATTTGATCACAATTGCTTGATTTAGACATCCCTTTATGGATACTTATCACTTTTAAGTTTGTGGTATGAAAACAAAACATAACAATGACTCAGAAAAAAATCTACCTGATTTTCGCCTTAGTATTGGTAATAGGCCTACCACACTGGTACTTCAAAATGAAATTTCAAGATTGGAAAAACAAGTTAGACTTGCTAAAAAAGTCAAAGCTTACAATGCTGTTATGATGTTTAGGTCTGTACAAGCCCCCCAAGGGGAGGTTTAGGGTCTAAGATATAGGGAATAGGGAGTGATCATTGATCATGCACGAATTACTTTGTACTGCTATTCTCAATCTAGTTTCAAGTAAAAATTTTATCGTGCAATATATTTATTCGAAGTCTGGAGACTTCGAATAGCGGTAATAGTTTAATACTTACCTACATAACCACTAAACTACTTAACTACTTAACTACTTGACCACTTGACCATCCGATGCCTCGATCGGAATCTGCGACTTTACTTCGCGACTCAACCAAAACCAGTTTACTTTTTATCCATTCTTTTATAAACTATTACTAAGCATTATCATAGTTTAGCAAATTATACGTAAGGGCATCGATTTGGATACAGAAATTAGCAATGACATTCATCAAATACTTAAAGATCAATTTGGGTATGGCTCATTCCGATTGAATCAGGAGGCTATTATTCAACATGTGATTGATCAGAAGGATGCTTTGGTGATTATGCCTACAGGTGGAGGTAAGAGTTTGTGCTATCAGATCCCGGCCTTGTATCTTAAAGGCTTAACCATTGTAATATCGCCACTCATTGCATTGATGCAAGATCAAGTGAGTGCTTTGAAACAAAACGGCATTGCAGCTGCTTGTTTAAATAGTCAGATAAGTGATGAAGAGAGAAGAGATTTATTCGCCAAAATTGAAAATGGCACCTTGAATCTACTTTATCTCTCGCCCGAACGGATTAACAATCCAAGAACATTAGAGTATCTCCAAGCGAAACCTATCAAACTTATCGCCATTGATGAAGCGCATTGTGTCTCTGTGTGGGGCAATGACTTTAGACCTGACTATGTTGAACTAGGTCAACTTAAAACACTTTGGCCAGATGTTCCTGTGGTTGCTTTAACGGCGACTGCAGATGACACGACTCAAAAAGATATTCTAAAACAATTAAACCTCACAGAAGCACAAACCTTCGTTAATAGTTTTGAGCGTCAAAATATATTTATTAGTAGTCGACCTGGACAAAAACGAATCGAACAAATTACAGATTGGATAGCGTCTAGGCCTCAGACTTCGGGGATTATCTATTGTTTGAGTAGAAAAAACACAGAGCAAGTTTCTCAAAAGTTGAATGCGCGTGGATTTAGAAGTCGCTATTATCATGCTGGCATGGAGGCTCACGAGCGACAGGAAGTACAAGCCAGCTTTCAAGAAGACGAGGTATCCATCATATGCGCAACGATTGCATTTGGTATGGGCATCGACAAATCGAATATCAGATGGGTTATCCATTATTCTATGCCTAAAAACCTCGAGTCCTATTATCAAGAGATTGGTAGAGCAGGTAGAGATGGCGACCCTGCAGAAACTCTTCTGTTTTATAGTTGGGGCGATTATATAAATCTGAAGAAGTTTATTGATGATAGTCCTGCAGAAGAACAATTCAAGAAAATACAAAACGCCAAGCTGGAACGCATGTTTCAATTCGCCAGTTCACAAAGTTGTCGCACCAATCAAATCTTAAGTTACTTTGGTGAATATAAAACCGAGAATTGTAATCACTGCGATATTTGTGAGTCACCGCCTAAAACTATAGACGGTTCGCTCTATGCTAAAATGGCTATATCTGCTGTGACGCGTGTTAGAGAAAAGTTAGGTATCCAGCTGTTAATAGATATGCTAAGAGGATCAGGACGTAAAGAAATATTCCAGTTGGGTTTAGATAAAATAAAAACTTACGGTGTTGGTAGAGACATCCCATCAAGTCATTGGAATCACTACATCAGTCAAATGATACATCAAGGCATTTTAAAAATCGACTTATCTCAATATTCAAATTTAAAATTGACGCCCCTAGCCCAAAGTGTCCTTAAAAATGAATTAAAAGTTGAACTCACAGAATTCAATGCCCCAACTAAAAAGAAAGAACCATATAAACCTCAAAAAACAGCCTTAGATGAAGCCTTGATCGACAAAGACTTACTTTCAAAATTAAAACAGTGGCGCACTCAATTGGCTCGAGAGAAAAATGTACCTGCATATGTCATACTACATAATAAATCCTTAGATCAAATCGCTGCACATAAGCCCAATTCTAAAAACGAATTGCTTAGGATTGAAGGGATTGGGTTGGAGAAGTTGAAGAAGTATGGGGAGGAGATTTTGGGGTTGGTTAGGGGGTAGGTCTTGGTTTCTCGGCTTACTCGGCATACTCGGTTTACTCGGCTTACTCGGCATACTCGGTTTACTCGGTTTACTCGATTTGGTGGTTTAAAGGAATAGAGGCTTTGTGGTAAAGTTGCAGGTTCCGACTTAGACGAAGGATGGTTAGGTGTATTCTATGGACAATATTTAAGTTGATGACTTAAATTAAATGAGAATATTAAATAGAGTAACGCACATGATGATAAAGTAATAATTATATTTATCAGCCACAACAAAGTGATAATGAATAAAACTCTAAAAAATGCAATAATATTACTCTCTATTACTATTTGCATCTCCTGCAATGGCAAAGAAGAACTTTTTGAGAAATATGATCAAATTAAAAATCAAATTGAAAACGATGACTTTGATGGATTTCTAAATAATATCGATGCGCGTTCTCGTGAATACTTAGAAGTCATAACTAATCCTGCGAATATGAATTTTGATAGTATGCAATTAAAAACCCAACCATACGATTTAGAATATATTTCACTCAACTACCTTTATGATTTCGGTTTGTCCTTTTTTGATGCTGACAAAAAATATTTTGCTCCTATAAAATACTATCAATTCTCAGCTGTGCCTTTTTTCGATATCTTTAGCGAACCAATGATCTTTAAAAAGAAATCTAAAGCTGGTAGTAATGCATATATTACTATAGGCCGTAAAACTATGTCAAATGTTTATTTAACAAAGGAAATTAGATTTAGAAAAGAAGATGGTGACTACAAGCTCAATATGTTAGACTTATTTACGAAAACAGAGAAAGATTTAAAGTCCGCCTACAAGCAATATGAGGATATTCATGGTGACAAACCTCCTTTTGAAATAAGAGAAAATAAAAAATTGGATTCAACCCAATTTGATAATCCTAAATATTGCTTTTTTAATTACGTCTATAAGAATGCTTTTATGCCTACCTCTTATCGTTTCGATGCTAATGAAGCTAGACAACTAATAATAGAGTAAACGTTTTTTAATCTAAAACGGAAAATACATCCTGCAACAATGGTGATGTTCTCAGGCTCTTATCGCTACGTATTCCTTTTTCTTTTTGTTCAATTAAACTGAACATGCCGTCTAATGCTTTTTGATTGACATGATCATCGAGTTCTGGATTTAGTTTTTTGATGAATGGAATACCGTTGTATGCTTTGACTGCAGATGCCCAATATTCTCTAGCGTTAACTTCATCGAGTGCGGCTTGGATTACGGGCATAAATTCATCGTATAACGCATTTCTAGAGCCGCTTTCTAAGAAACGTGTTGCGGCATCATCTTCACCCATTAATATCTTAGTGGCGTCTTTGAAAGTGATTTGCTTGATGGTATTTAAAAATATAGGTGTGGCTTTTTTGGCTGCAATTTCGGCGGCTTCATTCATTTTTTGAATGAGATCTTTTTCTACATTTTGAAAACCAGGGATTTTTGAAACCTTAGAGGTCACTTTTTGTGCTTCCTCAGGGATGAGGATTTTATATGGTGATTCGAAGTAACCGTTTTCAGCTGATAGTTGGTCTACCGCAGATTCAATACCGACATTTAAAGCTTCTTTTAGACCTAAACCTACTTGATCATCATCGTCAGATGAAGTACCGAGTACTTTCTCTTTAGTCTTCTTTATTAATTTATCAAACTGAGCTTGAGCGGGCATTATTAAACCCATCAACAAAATAACACTGATCACATATCTCATAATTAATTCTTTTGTACATCTAAATTAACAACGAAATGCGTCAATAAAGGGTTAAGGAAGTATTAAAAGGATTATAAGATGAAGTTTAAGTCTAAGCTTAAGTTTAGTTTTCTTGTAATCCAGACATGTTGGGTATCTATTTGGGCTACTCAATAAGTAAAAGCTCTAGAGTAGTCAAACCAAGACAGCCAAGCTAACCGAGCCCACCGAGTCACCCGAGTCACCCGAGCCAACCGAGCCAACCGAGCCAACCGAGTCGACCAAGCCCTCCAAGTCTCACGCGGCTACCCTACCTTTGACGCTTTCTGAGCATAAATCTTGTAGTTGAGTGTAAAAACTTAAAACTAAATCTTCCCAATCCATACCTTTAACATGTTTTAACCCATTTACTTTGAACTTCTGATGCAGGTTGGGACTTTGTGTAAGTTGATCTATATGTGTGCAATAAGTATTTATGTCATATGGCTCGGCTAGAAAACCATTATGACCATGCCTAATGAAAGATTTAGATCCGCCTCCATTTGCGATTACACATGGTAAGCCACACGCCATGGCTTCGGTGACTACATTGCCATAAGTTTCTGAAATTGAGGGAAACAAGAAGACATCTGAAGAAGCAAAATACTTAGCTAATGTCTTCTGCTGAACCTTTCCTATAAAAAAAGCATTGGGCATCATTTCCTTTAATGCATTAAAAGCAACACCATCTCCGCAAATGATAAAATTATAGGGCGCATCTAAAGACTCGTAATGCCTGTACACTTCGACTAATGTTTTTAAATTCTTTTCCCATACCAATCTACTTGCGAAAAGTATATTGGGTTTTTTATTTCCGATTTGATTAGCTAACCAGTCTTTATCTCTTTGCAATGGATTGAATATCGTTTTGTCAATGCCTCTAGGCCAAAGGACCAACTGATCTTCCTTAATGCCTATTGCTTTTAAATGTGTACGCATCTCCTTAGTTGGTATGAAGACTCGATCACATTGATTGTAAAATTGACCTAACTTCTTATTTAGCAACTGTTTAGCAGGATTAACTAAACCCTTTATTGATTCTAAGTAATAATCTACATAGGAGACAAAATGCGTATGATAAATGGTGCTTACTTTAATCCCTTTACGCTTTGCATACTGCAATGCAAAAAAACCTAATGGCGAAGGTGTTGAAATATGAATGACATCAGGTGCATAAGCATCTAAGGCTTGAACAAGTTTGGCCTTATCAAATATAGGGATAGCCATTTTATAATTTTTATTGAAAGGCAAGGTGATGGTCTTTACCTTAAAGACAGCATGAGGGAAATCATGATTGGGTGGGTCACCACAAAATGCTTTTAATTCAAACCTATCTTGAGGCATTCTATCAATGATGTGGTACATCGTCCGAATAGCGCCATCGTAATTTTTAATAAGTACATCTGCAAAAAATGCAATCTTTATCTTATTCATATCTCTAATGGTTTAGTTTGATTTATAAATTGAGGCTGAGGTACTTGATATGCTAAAGTGCTATTGAAAACTTTGCTGTACCCCTGGATCATTTTAAGCCAACTAAAATTTTCAACAGTATACGTCTTATGTGTTTCAGTAAGATTTAGTCTTTCGCTTTTAGGTAATTTAAAATGACTCCTTAATGCTTTTATCCAAACGGCTGCATTATTGGGATTCAATAAAAAACCATTTGACTGATCTTTAATAGCAGTAGTAATACCTTCAATTTCGGAAGCGTATACAACGGTGCCAGACATTACACTTTCCAATGCCACTAAACCAAAACCTTCAGCATCACCTTTGACATGTTGATTTGGCATTACGTAAACATCTGCCATTCGTAAAACATACTTTAAGCTTTCATAATTAAGCGATTTAAACCAAGTGAATCGCTTAGACATATGAGTGTCTAGACTTAATCTTGACAAATCTTTAGCATCTGAAGGCGCACCGAGAAATAATTCTATATGGTGACGCCATTCAGACGGAAGCCAACAAAGGAAGCTTAAAGACTTAGCCGTGTAAGGGCCAATGATAATGTAATGGAAGCTATCCTCTAATTGACTAAGTGTTGTTTTAATGAATTTTGAAAACCCTTTTCTCTTTACTGGTCGTCCTATTGAGACCAATATTTTTTTGCCTTGGGATTGCAATTTTTTAATCTCCCGCCTGACATAATCTTGTACTTGCGAATGATCTAAGCCGAATGCATTATCTACCCCATTAGGAACCACATAAACTTTACAGGGATTAAATCCTCTTTTTAAACACTCCTTGGCTGTAAAGTCCGAAACACATATGAATCCATCTAATGTCCTTACAAGCGGCAACAAAAAAGATTGATATATTTTATTGGGAAAAACTAAATCTAATCCATGATATGTCATGGCGACTTTCACATTTAAAAACCATTTCATCCAACTACAAATCAAAGCACAGATACCGTCATTACAATGTATCAATTGAATATGCGGATGCTTATTTAATAATCGTGGAACTTTAAAAAATAAAAGAATGAAAAACCAAACGACATGCTGTTGCTTAGATTTGGTTATGCTATAACAGTCGAAGTCTCCACTTAATGTCATCCCATTAATCAATTCAAAACTTTGTTTCTGCATGCCCCCTACACCCGGTGGAAATTTGTAGCTAATGAATAATATTCCTGTCTTCATATGATTGGATTTTTTGAGAGATTTTTAGAAGTGAAGGTTGGTTGATAATAAAGTAAGCCACTACCCCAAAGAGCAACCAGAAAAATTGCCTTGATCGTTTAAGAATACTTACAGCGATCCAAATACCTGAACCAGCGATATTGATTACACTCAAAAACAACTTGTTACCGTACTCATCAAAGCCTAATTGCCCTGGTACAAAGGCGACCACACTTCTGACACAAGATGTACCAATTTCTAAGATGAAAGCCTCCGCTATATTAACATGAACACCCAAAAACTTCAGAATTAAAAAATACTCTACTGCACCTAGTACCCAATGCAGCATCAGTAACAATGAACTAGAGTAGAATATCTTAGGATAGTCTGAATAGAACTTTTGAGTCTTCCGATTAAAATTTTCTAGAGCGTCATATTCATTAGAAATACGCTTGATCTTAAGAAAGCCGTTTACTTTTTTGACCCCTTCATAAAAAAGCAGATTAGGTGAAAAGAAGCTTTTCCATAACACGTAGCCGACTATAAATAAAAGGCCGCAAGAAACCAGGAGTACACCAAGGTCTATGTGGCTTCTGAATTGAATAAGCAAATAAACTGCAACAAATAGAATCAGGGCGATATGACTCAGTAAGGTTAAGATTCTTGAAATTGAAACTGACTGAACAGCCTCTTCTAAACTATAGCTTCTTTCTTTAAGTAGATTTATTTTTAAAGCATCGCCGCCTATAACACCAGTTGGATTTAAAGTGGCAAAAGATTCACCAATCTGACGAAACATAAAGAAAGAGATGAGATGCTTAAACCCAAAGGCTTTATGATGAATAAGCATCCAGGCAGCCGAAGACAATAGATAAGAAAGACCAGAAACTAGTAAAATCCAGATAAAATTAGGGCCCACTTCATTCAAGTAATAAAGCAATTGATCGAGATCCATTTCAATTACGAAAAGGACTAAAAACAAAAACGAAACGAATAGAATTAAATATTTCACCCTTTGTAAACTCATGATTATGTTTTGTTAGTTTGATGTACTTCACGTTAAGTGTACTATCCTCATCGAATAAGACTGGATTGGCTTTAATGATACTTGAGCAGCACATCAAAGCCCATAATTAAGATTTCCTTAAGCTATAGGTAAAGAAACAAAGGAGGGTTTAAGAGAATATGATCGAAGAATTAAATGATATGAGACTTTGTTAATGGAAATTTAAGCTTATGATACCTCAGTTTTAATTAATGGGTCTTTAAAGAGCAAGGAATAAGAAAATACTTGATTGAGGAAGCATTTAAATGAAATATCTAAGTAAAAAGAATGCAGTCTTAAAATCTAAAATGATTAGAATAATTATCGATATTTACGCCGAACTATGTTGATTTAAAACTATTTTGAATTTAGGCCATTATTGGTCTAAGCTTAAACCAAAAAAAATTAGTATGAACAAAAAATTCTTTCAATTAGCATGTGTAGCGTGCATTTGCATGTGTTTAACTTCTTGTTACACTTACACATTTACAGTTGGCGATGGCCCTCAGAGTGGCGCAACAGTACAAGCTAAAAACCACTATTTTGTATACGGATTAGCACAAGGCAAACAATCTGATCACAAAGAAATGGCTGGTAATGCAGAAAATTATGGTGTTACTATCAAGCATACATTTATCGATGGCTTGATCAACTCATTGACTTTCGGTATTTACACGCCGACGACAACTATTGTTCAGAAGTAAGATAAACTCAGAGGCTTTCTTAAATCGAGAGCCTCTTTTTTTATCATGAAAAAAAAGATCTTTTTAGGCCTCGGTATTTTTTTGACAGTTTATTCTTTAATAACTGCAGCGACACTTTTGCCTAATGTGGCCCAACTATCAGAATATGGAAAAGGCGCTTTGGCAGGGAAAGTCGTTTTTTTTCTTGCAGGAGTTATTTTCCTCATTCTCGGTATCCGAATTAAAACCAAGAGCTAATAGTTAGGATTAGCTAAATTCCTATCTACAATTTAATCTACAATCCTTCAAAGGGGTAAAAACGCTTTTACCTCTACTATGATATTGTTTTAAAGCGTTTGTAGGACTTTAGCCTGATTGGATTTAAAAATCATATATAACCCACCAATAAAAATAAATGAGAAAAAAAGTGTTGTAGGTACAATGGAGCCCCAATTTGGCGTCAATGTATCTGTACTTTTAGTCACGGTCTCAACCAATGGTTTTAGATCGCCAGCACCAAAACTCAGATTGACAAAAACATGTATTACAATGGGTATGATAATATTCTCTGTCCTGACTAACAATCCACAAAAGTAAACACCAATAGCTGTTGCAAAAAAGACTTGAGATGTTATACCAACTATATTATTTGGTTCGCTAAATAAATTAATGAAATGAATGGCTCCAAACATTAAGCTAGATATAATGGCTGATAAAATAATTGCATTTTTATTATCCTTAAAAGCTTTAATCATTAATGGGAAAACAAGACCCCGAAAAACCAGCTCTTCTAAAATACCAACGCATAAATTCATAATTATGAATAAAAATAAAAGCAGGGAAGTCACATTGAGATAGTGATTCAAATTACTAGCTACTCCAACGGTTATAAAAACAAAGGCAATAAAAACTGCGTGAATATTTTTCACGTTTCGCCATTGATTGAGTTCGCAAAAACTTACTGTTTTCAATTTTTTAATCAACCCTATCGCCACTGTTATCAATAAAAGTCTGACTATTGATCCTGAAATAAACTTTGCAGTTCTATATTCAATTTCGAAATACTCAAGCCACTCTCTAATTGGTTTTTCAAACCATAAAGCAGCGACGAAGAGGACCATAATCGCAATGGCTAATCTAAAGGATTTATTCATTCAACTGTTAGTTAGATCATTTTACAAAATTCTAACAGCTAAAAACTTTATCAGGTTGAATACAAGGCGTGGTTATTTAAATTTGATAATTGACTAATTAAACTCATAGTTTAGATGTTCAATTGAATTGACCAGCCCGTTTGTGATAGCCAAATTGGTCTTTCCAATTGAATTAACGTTGTCTCCAAATGGACGCACAGGCACAAAAATTATCTTATCGTTTATTTCCTCTTGCAGTTCACTGAAAACAGCAGCATCTATCTCTATATTAGATTCTAAAGAAA
>JAHDIN010000021.1 GCA_020630775.1 Saprospiraceae bacterium
TATCTATAAAATTATTGAGCGGTTACTTGGAATTTAAAACAGTACCTTTTTTATTCAATTAAACTATTGAATGAAATGGAAAATAAAATTGATTATGCTTTTATCTCAATACTTAATATTTCATCTCCCATACGAATATCATTGACAGTTTCTTGATCCGCATCACCATGCACCTTACCAAAGACCGTATGATTACCGTCCAGCCATGGTGTTTCTAAATGTGTGATAAAAAATTGGCTGCCATTGGTGCCAGGACCTGCATTGGCCATAGACAAGATACCAGCACTATCATGCTTTAAGTCTGGATGGAATTCATCCTCAAAGTTATAACCTGGACCTCCAGTACCTTTTCCATAAGGGCAACCACCTTGAACCATAAAGTCTGGAATTACTCTATGAAAGGTTAATCCATCATAATAACCGGCTTTAGCCAATTCAAGAAAATTGAATACAGTCTTTGGTGTTTTTGTAGCATAAAGGGTCATGTTGATATCCCCTTTATTTGTATGAATGCAAATGTCGATATCTGAATCAAATGAAGCATTTTGCATTCCTAAGTTGATGTGACCTGGGTCTATTTTGTCTAAGGCTGACATGTGTTTTAGTTTTGTGCGGTAAGATAATTAAAGGGAATAAAATCTATGTGAAAAGTACAAGCTAATTGTTGTATTCGGCATTAATCTACCTATAATGTAACAAAGCGTTCATAAGGCAGAGGATGTAGCTTATAACTAATTATATGTATTTAATCATTTTGAATACTATTTAAATCAGGATGCACACTATAATTAAGTAATTTATGGTAACGATTTTTACTAAATCTACACTACTTAACCATAAATAACCACTAAACCTTCACGTAAATGAGAACAATCATTTGCATCTGCTTGTGCCAGATTTTTGTAATAATATCCAATGCACAAAATTCTTCTTTACATTTTGATGGTAGTGATGATCATCTTGCTTTAATAAATCTACCTGTTAGTGCAACATATTCATTTGAGGCTTGGATTAAGCCAGAATCTAGTAATTCGGATATGCGCATAACATCTGCCAATACAACAAGTTCATCAGATCCATTTGCCCTTAGATGGCATTTTGATGCCTTTGATTTTTGGACTGGTACGTCTTGGGTAAATATAGTTGACAACTTAACTGTGGATACGTGGTATCATGTAGCATTAAGTAGGGAGTCATCTACTGAGATTAAAGCTTATGTAAACGGTGTTTTAGAATCTACAATTACTATTCAATCAGATGTGCAATTTGTAGATCTTTCAACCTTAGGCAGTCCTTATGCTTCTGGTTCAAATTCGTTTGGAAAGTACTTTGAAGGTAAACTAGATGAAGTTAGGATTTGGGAAGGTCCCCTGAGTGCTACAGACATAAGTTCTAGAATGAATTTGGAGTTAGTAGGTGATGAGGTTGACTTAGTGGCATATTATAAGTTTGATGATAGCAGTTCAATTTATGATATTGTCGATTGTAGTCCTAATTTAAATCATGCTACTAGATTAGGTACTTCAGGAACCAATAATTTACCACAATATGACACAGATATTCCAAGTGGAATTACAGATGCAGCCTGTGGAATAGATTATAATAATTCATTAGACTTTGATGGTACAGATGATTATGCGGATTTAGATAATATTCCATCTTCATTTACTTATAGTGTAGAAATGTGGTTGAATTTGACCTCGGTGTCATCTAATGATAGAATTTTATCTGCTCAATCATCGCATAACGATATCTATGGTATTTATATAGATAATAATCAAAAGTTATGCATTTCTACTGGTGGAACACCTCAACCTGTTAGTGCTAATCCTTTGCAGAGTAATACATGGTACCACATTGCTTACATAAGAAAAAGTCCTACTGAAGTAGATTTCTATATTAATGGGATTAATGAGGTCGGAACAATTACAGTGACAAGTAGTATAGAGTTCGTTGATAAACAAACTTTATGTCAACCCTTCATGCAAACTGGGACGAGTTGGGGTAACTATGCTGAAGCCAAAATTGATGAATTCAGGATTTGGAATGGGCCTCGTTCACAAACTGAAATTCAAAGTTTAATGAATACTGAATTAAATGGTGCAGAAAATGGATTAGTAGCTTATTATAAGTTTGATGATTTTAATTCCGTTCATGATATAGAAGATTGTACTATTAATGCTTACCATTCGACCAGGGTAGGTGCTTCTGGCAACAATAACTTGCCTCAGTTCAATACAGATACACCTAGCCCACTTACCGATGTGAGTTGTGCCGCACAAAATTGTCCTGCGGGAAATACAGTTTTGAATAATCAAAGCGACATTGATTTATATGTATCTACTTATGGCACATGTTCTGTACATAATGGTAATCTAACAATTAACGGAAGTGTTTCAGATGTTTCTGCGTTAAACTTTATAACTGAAATAACAGGCAACCTAACCTTCAATGCTAATAACAATTTAACGAGCTTAACTGGTTTTGAAAACCTTGAGAAAGTCGGAGGAAGTTTGGCGTTTAATCACTTAGATGCCATTACTGATTTTTCAGGTTTTGATGGTATGAAACTGGATTCTATTGATGGGAGTTTCAGAATTACCAATTGTAATTTGATTACAGAGTTTAGCGCATTTAGAGGATTGCGTCATGTAGGTAGTACTTTGACTATAGAAGATAATATCGCCCTAACTAGTTTGAGTGGGTTAGATTCATTAAGAACAATAGGCTATCGTATGTATATTGACAATAATGATGCCTTGCCTAATTTAAATGGTATAGAAAATATTACCAACGTCGCAAACTGGGCTTATATATTTGGAAATGCGCAATTAGTTGATTGCAGTGCCTTATGTGTGCCATATGATAATGGTGCAATTAATTACCTGTCAGTATATAGTAACCCTAGTGAGTGTTCGTCGCAGAATGAAGTAATTATTAATTGTGTTTCTGATTCCTGTTATGTTGGAAATTTATCTCTAACTACTCAACTTGAAATAGATGCCTACGTCGCTAATTTTAATACATGTACAGTCCACGATGGGAATTTGACAATTAGTGGCAGTATTTCGGATATTTCAGGCTTGAGTTTTTTGGAGGAGGTAACAGGCCATTTGACTTTTCAAAATAACTCTGTTTTATCCAGTCTAACAGGAATGGATAATATCAAAACCATTGGAGGTAATTTAAATATTACAAATATGGGTGGATTGTCAGATGTTTCGGGGCTGAATGGAACTCAGTTAGACACTATTGGAGGTACCTTAACTATTAAAGATTGCGGCTCAATGGTGCATTTTGATGATTTATCGGGACTAAGTTATGTTGGAAGTTCAATTAGTATAAGAGGCAACTCTTCACTAATCAGCTTGCAAGGCTTCGACCAATTGGATGTGATCGGCTATAGGTTAACCATTCAGAGTAACAACAGTTTAAGTACTTTAAGTGGGATTGAAGGCATTTCACAAATTGCCAATAGATTCGACTTATACTTCAATAATGCTTTAACGGATTGTAGTGCTATGTGCACACTTATAGATAATGGAGCCACTTCAAATTTTCAAGTTTATGGAAATCCAAGTGAATGTTCTAGCTTGGATGAAATAGTAATCAATTGTCAATTTGATCCATGTTATGTTGGAAATATTAATTTGAATAGTCAGGCAGAAGTGGATGCATATGTTGACCATTATTCTTATTGTACCATACACGATGGCAATTTAGAAATCAGTGGGTCTGTAACTGATATTTCTGGACTTAGCTTTTTAGAAGAGGTAACGGGTGGTTTGGCAATTAGATATAATTCAGTTTTGACGAGCTTAGATGGTCTTCAGAATATTCATACAATAGGTACAAGTTTAACCATATCAGATGTTGATGGATTGACTGATCTTTCTGGTATCGATGGTGCTCAAATTCAAACCTTACATAATGGCTCATTGACTGTTGAAGATTGTTCTGGTTTAGTTCAAATTGATGCTTTAAACGGTATTCAACATGTAGGGAGTACCGTTAGGGTAGAAAGTAATTCAAGTCTAGCCAACCTAAATGGGCTATCTCAATTGCAAACAGTAGGGTATAGACTTTTTGTCAGTTCTAATCCTACTATAACAAACTTAATAGGCATTGAAAATTTATTAGATGTCGGAAACTTTAGCTATTTCAATAATAATTCTAATTTGACTGATTGCAGTGTTATTTGTGATTTGTCAGACAACGGTGTTTTTTCAGGCGTATCTGTATATAATAATCCTAGTGATTGTTCAAGCTATGATGAAATTATTCTAAACTGTCAATTTGATTCATGCTTTGTAGGTAACATGAATCTGAGCACACAAGCTGAGGTAGATGCTTACGTGGCCAATTATTCAAACTGTGATACGCACGATGGGAATCTAAATATTAGTGGTTCTGTGTCTGATATTTCAGGTCTTAATTTTTTACAAATTATTACTGGGTCTTTGACAATAGGTAGCAGTAATAGTTTGACTGATTTAACTGGTTTCGAAAATATTCATACAATAGGGGGGAGTTTAGTAATTCAGAATTTGGATGCTATTACAAGTATTAATGCCCTTGATGGTGCGTTGATTGGTTCATTAAATAGCAGTTTAGTAATTAAAGATTGTAATCTTTTAGAGGAATTTTCCGTGCTTGATGGTATTGATTATGTGGGCGCCAATGTGATTGTTGAAAATAATCCAGCTTTGATTTCACTTTCTGGTTTAAACACACTTAACAACATATCTGGATATTTAGAAATAGATAATAATGATGCATTAATTGACTTAGTAGGATTGGAAAATGTGTTTGAAGTTGGTGGCATATTAGCTATTCGTAATAATGCGGTGTTGAGTGATTGTTCTGCATTGTGCCCGATGATTTTAAGTGGTGGTCCTAATGGAACAAGTATTTACAATAACCCCTCATTTTGTAGTAATTACACAGAGATCAGTGGGCAATGTGCTGGTAACGCTTGTGCTATTGGTGATTTAACGGTAAGCACACAAACAGAGTTAGATGATTTTGTAACTAATTATTCTAGTTGTGATAGTCTGTATGGAAGCCTTCATATTACTGGAACTGTAAACGATATATCCGCTTTGGGCTTTATGGACTTCCTCTCGGTAGATTTAAGGATTTATAACAATAATAGTTTAACTGATCTTTCTGGTTTTGCAGGTCTAGAAGTCATAGATGATTTAATTATTGATAATAATAGTGCATTAACTGCATTAACCGGTATTGATCAAATCAATTTTAATGGTGATCTGGTTATTGAAGATTGCGCTAATCTTCCTAGTATAAGCGAACTGTCTTATTTGACTTCAATAACGGGTTCTTTACGCTTGTACAATTTAGATATGCTTCCCAATTTGATGGGTGTTCAAAATATTACAAGTGTAGGTGGTGGTTTAACCATACAACAGTCTGCAATGCTTATAGACTGCAGCGCGATATGTGATCTCATTAATAATGATGGTGTGAATGGCACTATTGGCATATCAAGTAATCCATCTGAATGTAGTAGTGTGTCGGAAGTATCACTAGTCTGTACACCTGCTGGTTGTCCAGCACAAGATTTAATCTTATCTACACAAATAGATGTTGACGCGTTTATTCAAGCCTATGGTTCGTGTCCAGAATTTTATGGAAACCTTGAAATTAGAACAAACAATGTTACAGATATATCAGGCTTGAATTTTCTTACTGAAATTCATGGTGATTTTGAGTTAAACAATCTAGATGAAATTTCAGATTTCTCTGGCTTAGGTAATTTGGATAGCATCTTTGGAAATTTGGAATTGATTGGTAATGATTCATTGTTAAATCTAAACTTTTTATCTAATGTTGAAGGTTTTGATCAAAAGTTGGTTTTGAATGACAACTCCATTTTAAATGATATTTCTGAACTATCTACTTGGATACAGTTCGTTGATGTAACTATTATCAATAATGACTCTTTGCAAAATTTGAGCGGGCTAGAAAATATTACATTCATCCAGAATAATCTAACCGTACAAAATAATATGAGTCTAACGGATTGTTCTGCGTTATGTACATTGATTGATAATAATGCCGTGGCGGGTGCTTATTCAATAGCGGGTAATCCAAGTGAATGTACTTCACTTAATGAAATAACCATTTATTGTTCTTCGGGTGCTTGTCCTATGAGTAATGTCACTTTAGCGAATCAAGCAGAAGTGGATGCTTTCGCCAATATTTATAGTTCCTGTGATACAATATTTGGCGACTTAAGAATTACCGGAAGTACTATTACTGATATTTCAGGTTTGGCTATGATTACCCATGTTGAAGGCGATTTGGATTTGATGCATTTATCATCATTGTCTTCCTTGACTGGTTTAGAAAATATTCTAAAGGTTGAAGGGGAGTTATACTTCCATGATAATGATGCATTATCTGATCTAACTGGATTGAGTAATATTGAATTTGGAGATGATTTACGGATACAATATTCTGGGGGCTTAGTTAATTTGAATGGATTAAGCAGCATTGATACTGTGCTAGGGAATTTGGTTATTCAAAAGAATCATGGACTTCTATCCTTGTCTGGATTGGCGCAATTGAAACATGTTTCTGGTGCCTTAAGTATTTCAGATAATGATGCATTATTGGACTTAAATAATTTGAATAGCTTGCAGACTGTGGGCTCTAATTTGACTGTTAGTGGCAATGCCGTTTTATCAGACTGTGGTCAGTTATGTAGTATAATAAATAATGGAGGGGTTCAAGGCAGCAGTTATATATCAAATAATCCATCACAATGTAGTTCACTTACAGAATTAACAGCATTATGTGCAGTCACCGATTGTCCAGAAGCGGCAGTCGTCTTGTCTAGTCAAATAGATGTGGATGCTTTTGTGGCTGCTTTTAGCGGTTGTGATTCTTTACCTGATAACTTAACAATTTCAGGAAGTAATGCTATTGTCGATTTATCTGCATTGAGTTTCATAACACATATTGAAGGGAATTTGCAAATTCAGAGTACACACCAAATAACTGATCTTGCAGGTTTTGAAAACTTAATTAGCATCAATGGCGACTTCAGGATAAATGGCAATGACAATTTAGAATCTTTAGCTCATCTTTCATTGCTTAGTTACGTTGGAGGCGACTTGCGTATATATGGTAACGATAGCTTGGTAAATGTGAATGGGATGGTTGAATTGGATACGGTATTTGGTGATTTAAAAATTCATGACAATCCTTTCTTATCTGATTGCTCGGGAATTTGTGATCTCATTAATAGTGCATCTATTATTGGAGACTTAGATGTTTATAATAATCCGACTGGTTGTTCTTCAGAGAATGAATTGATGACCCTTTGTAGTAATAGTACCTGTCCTTCAGGAGATGTTACTTTGAATACGCAAACCGAAGTCGATGCATTCGTTGTTGCCTTTAATGGATGTGATTCTTTACCAGGGAATTTGATGATTAATGGCACCAACATGATTACAGATTTATCAGGTCTGTCATTTATTGAATATGTAAATGGTTCTGTTACTATTCAAAATACACATTTGATATCGACTTTGTCGGGATTTCAATCCTTAACAGAAATCAATGGAAGTTTAAAACTAGTTAATAATGACTTGCTGCTTGATTTAGATAGTTTGCATCAGTTGTCTGTTATTAATGGTGAATTGAGTATTCAACATAATGACGCATTAATTCAAGTGGATTCGTTGGTAGATATTTCTTTGATCCAATCTAATTTACTTGTAAAAAATAATAGTGCTTTATCGGACTGTGAAGGCCTTTGCAATATTATCAATAATAACATAGTCGGTGGGAATTCAATCATAACTGGTAATCCATCTCAGTGCAGCAGTTTGACTGAATTAACTATGTTTTGCTCTCCTTACGAATGTCCAATAGATAACGTAACATTATACAATCAAATCGAGGTAGATGCTTTTGTGTCTCAGTTTGCTACTTGTGATTCTTTAAGTGGTGATTTAATCATATCTGGAGGAAATAATATCACGGACCTGTCAGGATTAAGTTTTGTGACTTATGTAGCTGGTGATTTAAAATTTATCAATAATTATTTGATACAGGATTTAGACGGGTTTCAAAATGTAACTGGTGTTGGTGGGGATTTGATAATTGAAAATAATATAAATCTAGATAGTATACCTCAGTTGTCAAATCTGCTTACTGTTGGAAATGCGTTAGAGATCTACAGTAATGATTCGTTACAACTTTTAGGAGGCTTAGAGCAATTGATGTCTATTGGGTCAGATTTAGATATTTCGTATAACTTAAAACTTGACGACTGCTTGGCAATTTGTAATATCATTCAGAATGCAGGTATTGGAGGACAATTGAATATTTCAAACAATGCCAATTCGTGTAATTCAGAAAATGAGTTGGTGGCTATCTGTCAATATGGCTCTGCGATATCTGAAGTTTTTATCGAAAATCTGCCTGATACAATTATAGAAGGGACCACCTTTAGTTTTGATGTTAGTGTCGATTACGCTCCTGTCGAAGATTTGTTCGTTAATATTTATTGTGATAATGATATAGAAGTACCTATGCCTGATACGGTTAAGATTTTAGCTGGGTTAACAACTACACAGGTGACAATATCGATACCAGATGATACCGAACCTGAAGAAAATGAAATTATTGGTATTACAGTAGGGGCGCCTTATTTGGATGGGACTATTGGGTATACCTTGTTGTCTGATGATGGCGATATCCCCGCATTTACTTTTGAAATTGTTCAAGATACTATTTCTGAATCCGCTGGGATTTATGCAACTCAAGGTATAGTGACTAGGGTAATTGATGATAGTACGGATCTGACAGTACTTTTAGAAGAGTATCCTTATTCTGATCTAATCATCCCTTCAGGTGTGCATTTAGAACCTGACGAGTTGAGCAAATCTTTTTATATAGGTGCGCTTGATAATGCGCAGTCAGAAGGTGAAAGAAAAACTTTTATTGATGCTAAATATTGGATTCCTTCTTGTAATTGTGCAGCTAGCGCAACAAGCTTAGGTTATGGTATTGATAGTCTAGTCATCACAGACAATGACGGCCCATCTCTTAATTTATTGGTGAATCCATTATCAATGCAAGAAGGTTTGTCAAACGCAGGCATATTAACTGTATCTAGAAATACAGATACAAGTGCGGATTTGATAGTGTCGTTGAGTAATAACGATCCCACAGAATTGACTTTGCCAGCGACAATTACAATTCCTGCTGGACAAACATCGATTGATGTACCTATTGGCACTATTGAAGATAATATCCCAGATGGCAATCAGAATGTGAGCATAACTGCGAGTCATGCAGGATTTAATTCCGGTGCTTCTTGGGCTCTAGTCACTGATATTAATAAACCAGATTTTAAAATATCCCACATCCATACACCAATTGATATGGTGCATCCTGGTGAAAATTTTGATATAAGAGCCTACGTGATCAATGAAGGATTAAGCACAGCACCAACAGGCGTTTTATTAAAAGCTTATTTGTCAGATGATGATATAATTGACGAGAATGATTTCGATTTGGGAGAGATGCTGCTTGAGTATCCTATCGAAGTAGGGGATACTTTGGAGTTGCCGGATTTATTACAAGCTCCTGCGCAACCCGGTGTATATAATTTATTATTACAGGTTAATTATAATAACGAACTAACTGAAACAAATTATTTAAACAATGTATCTGCGCCATCTACATTTACGGTTTTAGCGGATTATTCAGGAAATGCATTTACTGATATTGTTTACACGATGCGCGGAACTCAAGAAGTTGTGATTCATGGTAAATCTATATTGCCAGATGGCAGTGTTATTCCAAATGTCGATTTAGAGGTTTATGTTGAAAATAATGTTTTAAGTCGCACAGAAATAGTTCAAACAGATTCCTTAGGCTGCTACGAATTGACTTTTGATTTATTAGATAATGAGATTGGTCATTTTGAACTCGGTGCACGCTATCCTAATGCTGGTACTCAAGTGATGACAGATACATTTGAGGTGATTGGTTTGAAGCTTAATGCAGGAAATAAAATTACTTGGGACCTCATGCAAAATGAACCAGATACAGGATATATTCTGGTTGAGAACCTTAATGATACTACTTATTCTGAAGTGACATTTGATACGACAATTTTACCCTTTGGTTGTAATGTTAGTTTTGATACCATTGCCACCTTGTCACCTTTTATATTAGACTCTATTCAGTACATTATCGAAAGTTCAGAAGTCTCAAACATTCAGGGGTATGACAATTTAGAATTCAATGTTATTAGTGCCGAGTTTGGAGTCATACAAGACGAAGAGGCACGATATTTTTGTCAAGCACAGCAAGGGTATATCAGATCCGATATCACCTCAATAGATGCAAAGTATTATAAAGATACCACGCGTATAATTGAGTTTGCTTTATTCAATGAGGGTATAGGGACTACTGATGTTGAGATTTTAACCCCTGCTGTAGATTGGATGATGGTAAAAAGTCAAACATTGATTAGTGGAGTCGAAACAGGCGATACGGCCTATGTAGTACTAGAATTATTGCCATCGGAAAACCTACCATTGAATACGCCGGCTACAGGAACCATAGTGGTAAATGCTTTAAATGGAAATTCAATAACTATACCTTTTACGGTTGAAAAAGTATCAACGCAAACTGGAGCATTGACGGTTGATGCCGTTGATCAATATACTTACTTTACGGAGGAAGCACCTCATGTCGAGAATGCAGAGGTGACGATCAGTCATTATTTTACTGGTCAAGTTTTAGCACAAGGAACAACTAACGCGCAAGGGTTGATTACATTTTCAAATCTTCCTGAAGGAAATCATAGGTTGGTAGTGGAATCAGATAAACATAGAGGCTATGATGGTCCCGTTTATGTTAATCCAGGAGATTCAATAACAGAAATTGTATTCTTGGATTATCAAGCCATTACTTTTTCTTGGGAGGTATTCCCAACTACAATCGAAGATGAATATTTGGTGAATTTGAATATGGAATTTGAAACCAATGTACCTAAGCCAGTTGTCATTATTGAAATGCCAGATACAATGCCGCAGTTGCTCGGTAACGAAACATTTGATTTTTATGCAACATTGACAAATGTTGGTTTAATTACAGCGGAAGAAGTTCAATTGACTTTACCTCAGGATCATCCTACTTACGAATGGGTAACAAACTATGTCCCTCAGGATATTTCTGCACAACAGTCTATTCAAATTCCCGTTCAAATGCGTGTAAAAGGTTTTGGAAATATTTCAGATAGTGATCCAGATATATATGGTAAAGTTGCAGATCACTTAGGAATCAGTGGGCCGAGTTTAAAGAATAGTGGTGATTGTGTAGAATTCACTTTAGTTGCCTATACATATGAATGTGTTGATGGATTATGGGAAGCTACAGCTAAACAAATATTTGTTTTGGGTGAAATATGTCCAGGTAATTTTACTGGTGGGCCAGGCATAGACTTTCCAGGGTGCTCAGATTGTAGTATTGAAATTCCAGATATACCTGAAATTGATTTGCCTGATATAAATATTGATTGTGATTGTAATGCATGTTGGAAGGATGCGTTAGGTGCAATTTTTGGCTGTATTCCAATCCCTATACCATCTAAATATGAAAAAGTAAAGGATGCTATCGATTTAGCAACTAGTGATAATACTGGGGATGTACTTGTTTATGTGGCTAGCAAAGGAAGCTTAAATGTTCCTGGTCTTAAAGGTGTAGCCCCAGTAGGTAAGCTAATAGATGCTTTCAAGTGTGGTTGGGGAATCGGTACTGTTATTAATGATTGTATTGTTGATCCATATTTTTGGGGGCCACAAACAAGTAATGCAGATAAAAATCAAATTCTTGAAAAGTCTTTAACCTCAGCCAGTATTCCATCTACACTTATTGATCCTATTAATGATTTGCATGTAATAAAAATGTATTACGAGGCAAAGGAAACTCAAACTGAATTATATACAGGGTCTGAAGTATTTGAAAATGAGAATTATGCCGAGCTTCTAGGTTTAACTCAGGATTCTTTACTTCAGAGAAAGAAAATAATGCCATTAGATAGTCAAGAAGTCTTGATTTATATGTCAGTGTTCGATATTGATTCTACATTGATTTCAAATTTTATTTCAAGGTGGAATCAAACCTTGGATGCTTGGAATCAAAGTGTTTATGAACCAAATGCGTCATTTCCTAATATTATAAGCAAATCTGCTTTAGATGACGAGGAGTCATTAATTCAAGATATTAAAACACATGTGGGCTTAAGGGGTTACGATAGTTTTATAGATATGTATGAGCAGTGTTTAACTGCTGTACAAACATACTCAGCCAGCGATGATCCAACCATAAACGAAGTCTGCGCTTCAGTTAGCATAGAAATGAGCCAATCACTTACCATGGAACGCGAAGCCTTCCAAGGCACACTCACCGTTTTCAATGGTTCTCTTACCGATCAAATGACTGACTTTTCATTAGAGTTAGAGATATTAGATAATATGGGCGTGCTCAGTAATCACTTGTTTGAAATAGTACCTCAGACAACGAGTAACCTGACGGCCATAGATGGGACAGGCATGCTTGATCCTAATACGGAAGGGACAGCCACCATTATTTTTATTCCTGAAAAAGGAGCGGCACCAACTGCACCTCAGTTTTATTCTTTCGGCGGCTATATTGAATATATGGACCCGTTTACAAACCTGATGGTTAAGTTGCCATTGATACCTGTAACCTTACAAGTCAACCCAAGTCCTGATTTATTCTTGCATTATTTCATGCAACGAGATATCTATGGTGATGATCCTTTGACAAATGTCATTGAACCTATTTTACCAGCGGACTTCGCAGTGATGGTTGAAAATAATGGTTTCGGTGTTGGGCAAAATATCTTAATCGAATCGGCTCAACCTGAGATAGTCGATAATGATAAAGGTTTGGCAATTTCATTCCAATTAGTAGGATCAAAGTTGCAAGGTCAAGAAAAGGATCTCGGATTAACCACAATTGACTTTGGGAATATTAACCCTCAAATAGCAAAAGTAGGGCAGTGGTATTTCACTTCTTCCTTGCTGGGCCATTTTACTTCTTATGAATCGAATATTGTACACCTCGATAGTTATGGTAATCCGGATTTGAGTTTAGTTAGTGGTACAGAAATTCATGAATTGATTAAAACCATTTCAGTGTATGATACACCGAATGATGGCATAGAGGATTTCTTAGTCAATGATGTAGCGGATATCAATGATCATCCAGAATCAATTTATTTGTCACAAGGCAATCAAGTCTTAGACGTTTATCCTGCAGATTTTGGTGAACATACAGGAGATATATATGCGACTGGAAATACGACAATACTGAATGTAGATCCTTTAGCAATAGGTTGGAATTACATTAAGCTAGATGACCCTGGTAATGGTTTGTTTGAATTGGTAAGTGTTACAAGAGATAGCGATGGGCAATTGATTCCCTTAACTAATGTTTGGTTGACACATGTTACCATTCCAGATGGACAATCGCCTATTTATGAAAGTAAATTTCACTTTGTCGATAATTTTGCCTCAATCAATCCTGAAACCTATACTGTTGTTTGGTCACCTTTAGATCCGAATCCACCAGCGGTAGATACTATTATGGGGCATCCGTCTATGTTGACTTCAGAGCAAGTAACACAATTAACAGTACGCTTTACTGAAGAAATTAATCCTTTTACATTTGGGATTGAGGATTTGAACCTTGCTTTTCAAGGAGGAGCTAATTTGATTGATTCTACTGTAATCATTAGTCAAATTGATTCATTGACCTTTGAAGTGGATATTGCTACTGTAACTACAGGAAATGGATTTTATGTTTTTACAGTCCAAGCAGCGGGAGTAGAAGATTTAACGGGAACTCCTGGGCAAGTTGGCGAACAAGCTTCTTGGACACAATATATGTCTGTACCAGTAGTGGATCAATTCATTGGTTGGCCCATAAATTATTCAGCTAACAGTTTTGACACCGTTCAGTTGCTCTTTAATATGCCTATAGATACGAGTACTTTTGGGGTGGATGATATTAGCATTACGTTAGATGGTGTAGTACAAACCGGAAATTTAACTCTTGAGTTGTTAGGTAATAATGATAAGTTGTTTAAGTTGAGTGGTTTAAGTTCATTCCTTGGGTCTAATGATGAATATGAATTGAATATTGATTTATTAAATATTTCATCTCAAGATGGCACCAATGGTTTAAGTGTGCAAACCATTCCGCTCATCTTAGATACGCAACCACCAACTTTAATTAATAAACTATTAAGTAATTCAGGAGGTATCGATAATCAACACTTCGTTAAAATAAGTTTAAACTTCAGCGAGGATATTGTGTCTCTAGATACTTCTATGATTGCTTTAAAATTCAATGGTAACAATCAAACAATTTTTGCTCATGAAGTTGTGAAAGTCGCAGATGATTGGTATGAGATATTATGGAATGACACGCTAACTATTCCTAGTGGTTCATATGAGTTTGATTTAGATTTAACCAAGGTCTATGATTTAGCAGGCAATCAAGGTGCAGGGCTTGAAAGTGAAGATTGGATTGTTAATAGGAGTTCTGCTTTAACCATCTCTAATATAAGTGTTAGTCCCGATTTAGGGTATGATAATCAAGATTTAAAAACATCAACAAATGCGCTAGATGTTTCCTTTGATCTAAATGAAGATGCTTGGGATATTCAATTATATCAATTGATCAATGGCTCTAAGGTATGGCTTAATACTTTTGCAAGTGGATCAATGGGTACACATACACATAATGTCTTATTTCCTCATTGGGGGAATTCAGAGTTAGAGATTATAGCACATGATCAATTTGGAAACTTTGTGTCAGCTACAGTTGACATGTACCTAGATCAGTCAACTATCTTTGGATCTTGGGATCAAGAAGATGCATTAGAATTGGTCTATCATCCCGATACATTAAATCTATATTTAGATGAAGATGTGTTTGATATTTCAACACTTAATGATTCTTTGTTGATTTGGAATTGGGACAATAATGATTTACCACTCAGTGAAATCGTCATTGAAAAAGTCACAGCGCAGCATTATCGAATCTTGGGTTTTGACGACTATATAAATGAACCAGGGGTGTATACATTTGGTGTAGGTTTAGAATCATTCACTGAATATATTAGTGGTCTTCAAGGGTCTGGATGGGCGACGATTTCATGGACTATTTTGGACCTAAATCAAAGACCCAATGCAGATGCAGGTGTCGATACAGTTTTAGTTTATCCTGGCTTACATTATTTAGATGGTTCGAATTCTTCTGATCCAGATAATGATAGTTTATCTTATGTATGGTATCCACCTCTTAATAAACCAATCAGTGATTCGTTTGCTATTCAACCTAGTTTTATGATTACTCAAGAAGATCATGAAGAAGTTTATACTTTTTTATTGGAAGTTGATGATGGTAAGAAAAGTCATACAAATCAGATTCATGTCTTTATTGAATTGCTGGATTCATTGTATTTGCTAGATGAACCCAATTCAATATACTGTGAAACAGATACTTTAGATATAGAATGGGATTATTTTGGAAATATAGAGTTAGTTGATATTTTATTGTCTTCAGATAATGGTATCAGTTTTCCTACAATTATAGCAGAAGATATTCATGTAGATAGTATGAGTATTTCTTATGCACTGAATGGATTAGATGGTAATCAGTTTATGTATCAAATTAGGAATACTAGTGCTAGTGGGTTTGTAGTAATAAGCCAGAATTTTGAAGTTGTTAAATCTGATAGCACTTACCTCGAATATTTGACATGTGATCCAAGTCTAGTAGATACAACGTATCAAACATTGGCTAATTTGCAAGGTTGCGATAGTCTCATTGTCACAGCAACTATTTTGGATACAATAGTACCTGTTGCCAATTGTGTTACGCAACTGAATGTCGATTTAAATATTGACGGGACGTATGTGTTAAGTCCAGCTGATGTAGATAATTCAAGTTCAGATAACTGTAGCATTCAGCAGTCGCTTTTAGATCAAGATACTTTTGATTGTAGTAGCCTTGGAGCAAGAGATGTCATCTTAACGGTAGTAGATAATGCCGGCAATCAATCGAGTTGTTCGACTGTTGTAGTCGTCGGTGATATTAATGACTATTGTTCGTGTATAACCCCTGTGTTGGAAATAGATACTTTAGATATACCAACAGATATTTATCGTGCCGTTACTATCCACTCATCAGGGAATGTCCTAGCAGCAAATAATGTTGAGTATAGAGCTAGTGATCATATTTTATTAGAGCCTGGGTTTGAGGTCAAGCAAAACGCTGATTTCTTGGCTATAATTGTTGATTGTAACATTCCAAATGGTCAAAATGCTGAAGATGAAGTAAGAGGGAAGATATACGTTGGGCTAGAGTCAATCGAATATATAATTGAAAAAGGTAGTTTGATCTTAAAGTCTAATTTAAGGCATGAATCAGCTTTTCAAATTAATAACAATTCAAGTCTGAGGATTTTAAGAAAATTTACTTTGAACAATAGTGAAGACGAATTTAAAATCAGTTTAGAGGGGATAGACCCAGAAGAAGCAATCAGAATCATAAGTGAAGATGGTCGATTTGATTTCCAAATTCGTTGATGTAAGCGCTGTGCAAAATAGTTTTAAAGAATTAGGGGGTTGTGGGGTTTCATTCAATACTCATAACCCCTCAATACCTCCAGGTCTTCTATAATGATCTGGCCTTGTTCTACCTTTATAAGATTATCTGACTTAAATTCAGATAAGGTTCGGATGAGCGTTTCTTTAGCTGTACCTGCCGTAGCGGCTAATTCTTCTCTGCTGATTTTTAAGGTGATAGGTGTTTCGCTATTACCTTTGCAGTAGAATAGGAGCGCGTTGATGACTTTCTTTCTTACGGAGCCATAGGCTAATTCAATAAGCTGTTTTTCAGTTTCGTTAGCTCTATTGGCAATCATTTTGATAAATTGGGCAGCAAAGTCTCTGTTGTTAAATAACAGAAGTGAAAAATCCTCCTTAGGGATAAGTCGTAATGTACAATCACTCACTGCTGCAGCATTGTTAGAATATTTAGAGGCATTGAGTAAAGGGAAATATCCAAAGAAATCGCCTGGGTTGAATAATTGTGTATTTAATTGTTTGCCTACTTCATTCGTTTGGTATTCCTTTATTTGCCCATTAACAACGAAGTATAACCATCGCGCTTGCTGACCTTCCTCATAGATGATATCTTTTGATGAGAACGATCTTAATTCTTTGTCTAATGAAAGTTTTTTAAATTCTTCGGAAGCTTTGGCTTCTGAAAAGAATCTTTGTAAACCTTCATCCGATTGGTCAAATAAGCCTTTTAATTTTTCGCTTTTCTTTAACCTGATTTCAATTGCCTCAAGCAGTTCTGTATCGTCAAATGGCTTTGTGATATAATCATCAGCACCAAGGCCCATGCCTTTGCGGATATCTGATTTTTCAGCTTTTGCAGTTAGGAAAATAAGGGGTACATGATTAAGTTTTTCAGATTTATTTAGAATCTTTAAAACCCCAAAACCATCTAATTCAGGCATCATTACATCGCATATGATTAAATCAGGAGTGTCTGACTTAGCCATAGCTACACCTTCCTTACCATTGCTAGCACTGGATACTTCATAATCAGCTAACTCTAGTATTTCGACAAGATTTTCTCTTACATCTTTAGTGTCTTCAATGACAAGGATTTTTTTCATTATTCTATTTTAGGGGAAGCGAAACAAAGAATGTCGTACCAATATTTGATTGACTTTTAAAAGAAATGTCACCATTAAGCATTTCAGTATAGCGTTTGACTATATTCAGTCCAAGCCCTGTGCCCTGAATGTTTTCAACATTGGTTGCTCTAAAAAACCTTTCGAACATATGCGCTTGCTCTGCTTCAGGAATGCCTATGCCATTATCTGATACACTGAACAAGATAGAGTCACTTTTAGTTTCAATCTTCAACTCTATAATGCCTTCATCTATGTTGGTGTACTTTATAGCATTGGAAAGTAAGTTGAACAGGATATTTTTTAAAATCTTAACATCGCTATTGATTTTAAACTCCTTGTCATCATGCGAAAAAGTAATTTTCTGATGGCCTTTTATAAGTCCGCTGACTTCCTCAATGACATCTTTGCATACGATATTGACGTTGAATTCAGAGAAGTCGATGTTTAATTTTCCTTCTTCTATTTTACTTAATGAAAGGAAGTCGTTAAGCAGCCCAGTAAGATGAGCAACTGAATCTTTTATTTTTTTGACATGACCGTCGCTTTTATCATATAATTTTTTGTCATTATATTTTGAAATAAGCGAAGCCGATGAAAGAATGGTACTCAAAGGCGTGCGAAACTCATGAGATGCCATTGATACAAACCTAGACTTCAATTCATTTAGTTCTTTTTCTTTTGTAAGGGCTTCCTCCAGCTGTTTTTCTCGATATTCTAGTTTGTTATTTACTTCTAGTAAATTATTAACTACTTTTTCTAACTCATTGGTTCTTTCTTCGACTTTGTCTTCAAGTTGTTCGTTTAGTTTAATTAATTTATCCTCAGCTTGTTTGACTTCCGAAAGGTCATGGATAATGCCCGTAAATATGACCCTGTTATTTAAAATAACCTCACTTACAGCTAATCTAAAAGGAAATGTCGACTTGTCCTTTTTAAGACCGATAACTTCTCTTCCAACGCCAATGATTTTTGGTTTACGAGTTCGATTATACCGACTTATATATTCATCATGTTCGCTATGGTAGGGGTTAGGCATGAGCATTTTTATGTTATGACCTATGACTTCATCTGGGGAGTATAAAAACTGTTTTGCTGCTGATTTATTTATAGATTCTACTATGCCTTTATCATCTATAGTGATAATCCCATCAATGGCAGTATCTATTATTCCTTGCAGTTTTAAAGCAATATCCTTAAGGTTTTCTGACATAAGTGACTAAAGTCATTTGTAAGACTGATTAAGATCATCAGAGCTGACGGTTTACGGATTTATGTTTGTATAAAATTAATAAGAAATGAATTTATTATCTCCAATTTCTGAAATCATGAGTACCGATCTCATATCTGTATCTCCTTATGATGATTTAGAACAAGTAAAAACCATATTTGATAACAACCGGATTCATCATATACCTGTAGTGAAGGATGGGGCAATAATTGGACTAGTAAGTAAATCTGATTACTTGTTTTTCCGAAGAGGCTTTTTAGATGATAGTTCTTTAAAGCGCCTCGAGTTAATAAGACTCAGTACGCATACTGTAAGTGAAATCATGACAACCGGTTTGGCGACTTTAGCTCCAGACCAAAAAATTAATGTGGCTATAGAATTGCTTAAAGAGAATTTATTTCATGCTGTTCCAGTCGTGGAGGATGAGCAATTAGTGGGCATCGTAACGACATGGGATATCATCAATCAGATCTCTGAGAAGAAAAGTGTAACAAATCATTACGAATAGTTATGGTGCAAATGACAATATATGGTAAGCAGTCCTCAGTCTATGAATATCTTAAAATGAAAATTTCTGATAGTGCAAAAATGGCTGGTCTTGAATTGCAGCTAAATGAGATAAATGATACAGCTGTATTTGTAGAAGAGAAATTAATGCAGATTCCTGCTGTTAAGATTGATGGCAACTTGATTTATAATTCTTCATCAGATATAAATAATTACATTATGGAAGTTACCGACAAGCTGTTAAAAAAAGAGAATTATGGAGAACTTAAAAAAGTAGTTGTCCCTATTGATTTTTCTGATCACTCACATAATGCTGTCAAGTTTGCGATACAATTGTCAAAGTACATGAATTGTGTTATAGAACTAGTGCATTACTTCCGTCCCCGTCTTTCAAAGTATGCAACATCTGGGAATACGTATGAATTGACTGAGAAGGAATCAAATGAAATACTGAAGACCTACGTGGATAATTTGAAAAAGCAAAACTTCAACGTGCCGTTTTCTCCGAAGTTCATAAAATCAAGATTAGAAGTCGGTTCTGTAATCGATGGTTTGAAAAATGATTTCGAAAGCGACTCTTTGGTCATTATGGGAAGCCAAGGGGAGGGCAATTCGTTTGCAAAGACTTTTGGTTCTGTTTCGACAACTGTAGCTCAGAAAGGCAATAATGATACTATCATAGTGCCAGGTAATTATAATTTCAAACCATTTCAGGAGATTCTATTTTGTACTGAAGATCCTCAAAAGGATATTAAAGCTATTTTTTCATTAGTGGAATTGGCGGAATTATTTGATGCAAAAATTCATGTGGTTCATTTTAATATCGATGATGCTAAGCCTTTAAGTTATAATTTGATCGAAGCATTCAGATCAAATTATTCTAAGCATAAAATTGTATTCGAAACAGTTGAGGCTGAAAATATTGTGCAAGGGGTCTCTGACTATGCTGAGAAAGAAAGCATTGATTTAATTACCATTTCTAGAAGTTCAAAAGGTTTTCTCGAAAACTTATTTTCTACAAGTTTTACCAAGCAATTGGTTATGTATTCTAATATCCCTATTCACATCATAAATGTTGTAAAATGAAAAATATTTTAGTTCCTATAGATTTTACTAAGGTAGCTTTTAATGCTTTAGAATATGCGATAAATGCTTTTCCTGAATCTAATATCTTAGTATTGCATGTAACGCCTCCTTCTTTAAATACTACAGAAATAAAATATTCCCTACTTAATCGTATAAGAACAGAAGCGGATGTTTTGCAAGATGAAGTAAAGCGCCTCATTAAGCTCGAATTAAATCTGGAAGACATTCCTAGTAATTTGAATTTGATTATGAGAAAGGGGGATATTCTGCCAGTGATCAATAAGTTGTCTCAAGAATTAGCCATCGATACAATTGTGATGGGGACTAGGGACAAGTATGATATGTTTGACAAAATTATTGGAACAACTTCTTTGGCTATCATTAAAAGTCAACAAGTTCCAACCTACCTTATACCTAAGGATGTGAAATATACACCTTATAAAAAGGTACTCGTCGCAAGTGATTATCATTTGCTTACAAGCAGCTTAGGCAGAAAAATAAAGGAATGGAACAAATCCTTTAGAGCTTATATTAGATTTTTTCATGTTAAAAAAGGGCAGGAAAAATTTCATAAAGAAACGGATCAATTGATTACGGATTTATTTGATGGTGATGCCCCGCAATTTGTGTTTGACTTGATCCAGAAAGAAGGGGATAACATTGGCGAGATGCTTTTAAATGAAGCTGAGAGCTTCAACGCTAATTTAATAGTGACTATGCCTGAGAAGCAAAATTTTATTAGTAGAGTATTCTTGAAGAGTGTGACAAAGTCTTTGGTTCAAAAATCTAAGGTTCCACTTCTTTTTATCCATCCTCAAAATATTTTGGTATGAAAATCCTATGTCCAATAGATTTTTCTAGGTGTTCAATTAATGCAGTCAATTGGATAGCTGAACATCTTAAAGATCAAAATGATATAGATGTCCATTTGATTCATTGTTTGGAATTAAAAGGCTTTAAAAGCTTGAATGGCGCTGATCCTGAAATGATTAAAGAAGTAGCAAAGAGAAAGATTAAGGACTTGGCTAAACAACTGCATAGTAAATATCCTAGCTTTCGAGTTGAGTCCAGTGTTTATGAGGCAAATCCGAAAGCGTTTTTAGTAAATAAGTTGAATTATCATCCTGTAGATTTGGTCGTGATGGGTTCAGTTGGATTAAGTCAATTTAAGGAGATGACTATTGGTAGTGTCAGTAATTATGTGATTGATAACATAGATATTCCAACGCTATTGATTCCTGATAATTATGCTTATCAAGGCATTCGCAAAACGCTAATTGGTGTAGATAAACTAGAGGTCAAGCACCCATCGGTAGTGGATGGATTAAATCAGCTGTTATATGATAAATCTTCTGAGATCATTATAACTCAAGTTGACGATGATATTTACAGTGATCAGTTTGAGTACGATTATAGGATTGACGATTACTTAAGAGAATATAAGCTCGAAGTCGCAAAGATTAAAAAAGAGGTAAGTATTTCTAATACACTAAATAAATATGCAGCATTAAATGACGTACAGCTCATATGTTATTTGCACAGAAAACGCAGTTGGTTTAAAAACATCTTTCACTTTAGTTCTTTACGAGAAAGTTTGTATGACTTAGAGTTCCCTTTGTTGGTTTTATCCGATTGATCATAAACATATCTGCTGATGACTTAGGTCATTTTGTCACTATAGTTAATGCATCACTTTTGATATAATTAATTAACCATAAAACTTAAATATATGTCACTTGTAAAATGGAATAGAAGTTTGCTTTCCCCAAGTGTAGATGCTTGGATGGATTCTTTTTTTGACAATGGTCCCGTTGAATTGATACAGTCATCAATGGCCATGCCTGCAGTTAATATTGTTGAAAATGTGAATGATTATACCTTAGAATTAGCAGTGCCTGGAAGGGCTAAAGAGGATTTTAAATTAGAAATCGAAAGTAATACTTTGCGTGTAAGCACTGAATCGCAAACCGAAAACGAATCCGAAAACAAAAATTACAAACGCAGAGAGTATTCCTATAGCTCTTTTGCTCGATGTTTTACTTTGCCAGATAATATAAATCCTGACGATGTTTCAGCACAATATTCTGAAGGCATTTTGACTATTGTAGTGCCTAAGACCGAGGTAAATCAAGAAGATAAAAGGATTATTGCTATCACTTAATTAAGGTTTGAGGCGATTGGTTTTGCTGGCTAGTCGTCTCTCTTTTAAAATCGATCAAATGAAACGGACTATTTCAATGTATATGATAAAAGATCCATCTTTTGTTGGTGTTGATCTTGGTTTAAATCAAATATTAAAAAAGTTTGAAACATCAGGACTGTCGCATCTGTTGGTTAGCGATGAAAATAATCAATTGATGGGCATAATATCTAAGGCAGACTTGGTTTCTAGACTGGACTTCCTTACAAAAAATTCATCAGGAAAAACTTATTCGGCACTTTCTCGGCAAGGTATTTCAGCTGCAGATATAATGACTGAAAAACCAATCTGTATAAAACCTGACGATGATGTGGCTTACGCAGTTGAATTATTACTCCAAAAGAAATTTCATGCATTACCCGTTGTTAAGGATAATCGCCCTATAGGCATTGTTACTTTTTATGATTTACTCAAAGGGTACTATCAAGAATTTGGATAATGTAAGCAATGGATAAGCTCAATATTTGTTTTTATTCTGTAAAAGATTATGAACTTTCATTTATTCGATTCGCTAATCAGAATACTTATAATTTAAGGTTGAATGATGTTTGTCTTTCTTTAGATAATGTTCATTATGTAAAGGGCTGTGAAGTTGTTAGTTTATTCTCTAGGGATAAATGTAACAAAGAGGTTCTGTCAGTTATGAAAGAGCTAGGTGTGAAGCTCATAACATTGCGTTCGACAGGATATGATAATGTAGATCTAGAAACTGCAACCAAATTAGGAATTAAGGTGGCTCATGTGCCTTCTTACTCTCCAGAGTCAATTGCCGAACATACCTTGATGTTAGCCTTGTTATTATTGAAAAACTTTAAAAAAGCTCAATTAAATATAAGTGCGTGTAATTTTAATTTAACTGGTTTGCTCGGAACCAATCTTGGTGAAATGACTGTAGGGGTTATTGGTACAGGTATGATTGGTTTGGCTTTCATAAGACTTTTGAAAGGATTAGGTGCCAAGGTCATGGCCTATGATATCCTTCCTAGTTCATACTCAGCTTTAAGATGGGATTATGAATATGTTGAATTAGATGAACTATATGCAAAGTCAGACCTTATTTCCTTGCATATTCCAATGAATGAAAATAATAGATACTTTATCGATGAGAATAGCCTATCAAAAATGAAAACTGGTGTATTTATTATAAATACAAGTGGGGGGAAGTTGATCAACACGAAACATGTGCTGACAGCAATTCGAAATAATAAAGTAAGAGGACTTGGGCTCGATGTTTACGAAAATGAAGCTGATTTCTTCTTCGAAAAACATCATAATGTTAATGATCCTCTTTTAAACGAGTTGATTGAAAATGAACGTATTATTCTAACAGGTCATCAAGCATTCTTTACCCATACCGCACTTCGTAATATTGCCATTATTACATTTAAGAACATCGCGAATTACCGTCAGGGTCGATTTGACCAAAATTTTCTTGTATAACGAATGTCATCCTAGGGAATGACCATCGTCATAAAATATAGCCGCTAGATGTAAGAAATTTGGTTTAGCATTAGAAATGAAGACTCTAATTAACCTTTATTAATTGACAGAACATTTAGCTATGAAAATTTACAAATTATTTAGCGCTATAATTATTGCGATCATAACCACCTTTAGTGGCTTTTCTCAGCAAAGTAATAACTATGCTCAAGTAGAATCTGCTTTGCTTAATCTTTATTTTGCAGCCGATGCTGAGGATTATTCAAAAGCCAATAGCGCACTTAAAACCTCTGCCAAATTATGGGAAGCGACTTTGAGTTTGAAGTCAGATGACCAGGTATGTAACATTTTACGTCAAACACATACTTGTGCTATTGATGGTTATTTTTCTGTTTTAAGAATAGCTCTAGATTCTAAAAACTTTGATCTTGTCCAACTTTATTCTTCTAAGATAATTACCGAATTATCAAAGTCAAGATCAGTTGAGTCAAGTCAAATTTATCCTTTAGATATAGCATGGAATGCCTATCAATCATATTTATCAGTCCATGAAACAGTCCATGATCAAATGTTTGGTTTACGAGAGTGGTTTGAGTTTGAAGATATGGTACATACGCTTTCTGCTGATTTACAGTATTATAACAATTTTAAGCTTACGGATATTCAAACGTATTTCCCTCACATAGATGCAAAAGCACATAATGAAGCATTAGTGGCCGTAAATTCATGTTTTTATGAGTTTCTTCTTTCTTTAGAAAGTGGCTATACTGAAGAATTTGAATGGCCTTGCTATGAACTAGGTGAGGCGTTGGTTAAGCTTTTAGAATTATATAAGAATAGTTAGACCAAAATCATTACAGCAGATGACAACAGTCATAAACACGTTCTTATTTTCTTCTCAACTTTAAATAAACAAATTAAGATGTTAGCAAATTATCAAATTCAAATTTCGGAAGTCATGTCAGATGCCTTGGTAACATTGCATCCTAAGGATAAGGCGTCCAGGGCAAAAGAAATATTTAATCAATACGATATACATCATATACCCATTGTTGTGATGAAGAAAGTTGTTGGAGTCCTCAGTATGGGTGACTTGTTGATAAAGGAACGCAAAATTTCAAAACATACAGATAAGTTTCTAAGTCAGAACAATATCTTCTTTCATAATATTGAAGAATTTATGACTGAAAATCCAATCACTATAGATGAAAAAGCAACCTTAAAAGATGCACTCGAATTATTGACAGCAAACAGAATTAATTGTCTGCCAGTAGTTGCCAATAATGAGATAAAGGGTATAGTTACTTCTTACGATATTCTTGTTTTTATAAAAAATAAAAATTCATAGTTATGATTAATACTTTCGTGAAAAACCAACTTGTCTCAGATTTGATGACAAAAAATATGTTGACCGCAGGCTTAAATGATACTGTGGGTGAAATCGAATCTGTAATGGAAGGATCTGAAATACATCATATCCCAGTAATAAATGATAATTATGAATTGCAAGGGATCATCAGTAAAGTGGATATACAGGTGCTTAAGCACTGGGGAACAAAGTTTGAACTAAAGGAGGCTGCTGTTCAAAATAAAGGGATTTTAGATAGCATGTTGGCCAAAGATATTATGCAGAAAAACTGTGTGACTGTAGCACCTGATCAGTCTTTGTCATATTGCGCTGATCTTTTCAAGCAAAATAAATTCCGTGCCTTACCTGTAGTAGAAGACAATAAGCTAAAAGGTATAATTACGACTTATGATTTATTAGTAGCGGCTTACCAATAATTGTCTGTTCCGTTCAGAGCGTAGATGGTATGCGGAAAAGGATGTAGCAGAATTCACATAATTAAAACTCTAAAAAAATGATGACGATTGTTTATGTATTTATAATTCTATGTATTTTAAGTTTTTACCTTCTTGCAATCAATTTTTACCTTTCTAATTTGATGGATTGAATCATAGATAATGTACCTCTAAGTCCGGTAGGAGAGAGGTTCGTTTTTAATACCTTGATCTCTTTAGAATTCAGTTTATGTAAAAGTTTTTATAGAAATATTCAAATTGCCTAACGAAGCTCATTCTTGTCATTAAGGATGAGCTTTTATAATTTCTTTAAGCTCATTCTAAATGTTGAGATGTTCTGATTTGCTCTTAGTGGAATTTGAAATTGTGTCTGTTGTTGGGCTGATTTTAGTGTGTAGAAATCATTCGTTGTAATGATTCTTGTCATCACTATTTTTTCATGTATTAAATAGATTTATAAAAAATAAATACATGAAACAAATTGCAGTATGGTTGGACTTAGAAGAGGCATTTATCATTGACTTCAATGCCGACAAGTCAAACGTTAGCCACATTCAGTCAGAAATTGAACACTATGCGTTAAAGGGTGGATCTCGCTCGAAATCGCCTTATGGTCCTATGGATAAAACATCAGAAAGTAAGCTGTTGAATCGAAAAAAAATGCAGACCAAGTCCTACTTTAAAAACTTATATGATACCATTAAAGTAGGCGATGAGTTGCTGCTCATGGGGCCTGCAGAAATAAAGAATCATTTTGCGAAATATCTAAATGATTTGTCTGTAAAATGTCCTCAGATTGTTGATGTCTTAACGGTAGACTCTATAACATTAAATCAAAAAGTAGCCCAAGCTAGGGACTATTTTGACCTGCGTAATAAGAAAAGAAGAATCAAGTTTTAATTCGGTGCTATGAAAAAAAATAAAAGAGTATTGTTAGCGCTAGATTATACATCAATGGATGAGACATTAATTAATTATACAGAATATATAATTGATATTTTGAGTCCTCAATCCATTACAGTAGTTCATGTGATTCAAGATGTTTTCACTGACGGGATTGAGCTTAGGAAAAATGAGCTAAATTATTCGCAAGATATCAATGACTATGTAAAGTCACTTCTGGAAATTCGTTTGCAGGAGACAAAGTTAAAAACACATGAGGCTTTTTCCTTCAATCTAGAAATAGTGAAGGGGTCTCCGCAACATGTATTATCTGAAAAAATGCAATCAGGTGATTATGATATCTTAATTGTTGGGTGTAAGAAAGCTCCTTGGAATAGTGGTTCTATAATAAGGAGAGTTGCGCATAATATTCATGAAGATATCATGGTTGTTCCAGAAGGAGTAAAGAATGATATCAGACATATATTGGTTCCGTTTGATTTTTCTGATAATTCGCAACGGGCATTTGAGGCTGCATTGAAAATGAAGCAAACTTTAAAGGATGTCCTTATTTCACCCGTTTATATTTTGCCTAAATATAGGATGGGCTATTACAGTGTTGAAAAAGAATCTGAAGTTTTTAATAATTATTATAAACAGATAGCTGTCACATCTTGGAATAAGTACTTAGATGGTATTGGAGAAGATATGTGTGAGTATACCTTGAAATGTGTTAATAGCACAAATAAGAATACGAGTTCATTGATATATGAGTCTGCTTGGGATATGGGTGTGGACTTCATTATGATAGGTGCGGTTGGTAAATCCAATATTGAAAAGGTGCTATTTGGGAGTACAACCGAACGATTTGTTGATTTAAATAAAGAATTTCCTTTAATGATTATACGATGAAAAAAATATTAATACCTACTGATTTTTCAGAAGCAAGTCTTAATTCTATAAAGTATGCGATTGACCTTTTTCGTTACGAACGTGTAGAACTTCAATTAGTAAACGTCATAACACCATTGGCTATTGACTATTCGTATGGAGCAGTTGTAGACGAAAAGGCGGTTGAGATCATGATTCAAGATTCTAAAAAAGCTTTTACTAAGATTATTAGTCAATTGAGGAAGGATTTGCACACTCAAAGTTTTAAGATTGATTATGAAATAGTTATCGGTCAAGTAGTTTATAAAATAAAAGAGCTTTCTAAGTCGTATAATCCTGATCTATTGATTATGGGTAATCAAGGTTCGAATTACGATCCAGTGAGCAAGTTTTTTGGATCTGTCAGTTCTGCCATAGTCGGTGACCCTAGTGTGCCAACATTGCTGGTGCCTTTTTCTTATAAGCAGGCTGGCCCTATAAGATCGATTTTGTTCGCAACAAAAATGTATAAATCAGATCTCTTTGACCTTTCTAGGGTTCAGGATATGTTCAAAATGTTTCAACCAATAATTCATCTTTTTAATGTGGTGAAAAAACCTAATAAAAAATTTATCACAAGTCATGATAAGTTGCTTGATAAAATGAAAAAGCTGAGTACGGATTTTGATCTTGTACAGCACGAGGTTGTAGGTTCTAACTTTATTGAGACTTTACTGTCTTTTCTAAGGCATTCTGCTTTCGATATGGTAGTCACGAACAAAAAGCATTCATCTTTTTTACAGCGACTTATTAAGCAAAGTTATTCAAGTAAGTTATCTCATAAAATTGATGTGCCTCTTCTGGTTATGAATTGACTAAAGAGGCCTTAAGTCGATTCATTTTGCCTTTAAGTTTAAGACTCTCAAGGCGTTTAATGCGACCAGGACAGTAGAGCTTTCATGGGCAAATACAATTGCCCCCAATGGGCTGACTCCTGAGATAGCAATAGGAACCAAAATGCATACCATGGATAAGCTTATCCATATGTTTTGATTGATTATTTTCTTTATGTGTTTGCTTAGTTCTATACTAAAGCAAATATTCCTCAGTTTATTCGTTAAGATGGCAATGTCCGCGCAAACTGTTTATTTTAGCTTTTAGTAAGTCATTTATGGCATATCTAAGAGGATATATGCCTCCTAGAAATGCTGATATCAGAAATAGAATGTAATCATATGGAGCACTAAGTAAAACTAATCCTACAAGCCATAAGGTGCCAGAGCATAAAGAAAATAGTAGTTCTTTATTTATGCTGCTATCAATTTTCAATTTGATCATTTAGATGTTTTCCAAAAGATGTTTTCAGTATTGTAGATGCTTTGGCACAATATCTTACCTTGATAAAGAAGACTCGATTTATAAGTTTATCTCATTAGTTGTGTTTAGGATTGTTGTTTATAATTACATAAATGGCTCATCCTCTTTTCAAGATTAATAATCAATTTTATTCACTTCAAAATTGAATAGTTTTAATTCATCTTGTTTCCTGACATATTTAGAATTAAGGATTTTGTTGAATTCTTTATCTGTAGGATATATGCGATATAGTTCATCACTATTAGCGTCTATGAGTTTATCATATTTTTTAACAAGCGATTTTATGATTCTTTCTTTATTAGGAATAGAGATATTGCTGAATTCGATTGTACGGTCTGGTTGTTCTTCAAATATGTATGTTATCCAACCAAGGTTCTCTTCATTGAAATTGACAAATAATGCATTGTCTCTTTGAATGATTTTTGAAGCTGGAGTGAATTTAAACAATGTGTCTATTTCCGATATGGTGACAAGCAATGTGTCCTCGGTTATATATTCAAAGGGGAAGCACTCTTTTCTTCCAGTTAGGTGTAATCCTCCGTCTTTCAATGAGCAATTCTCAGATTCTAAAACTCTTTTTGTTGTTGTTTTATACTTTATGGTTGTTTCTGTGGTGACTAAGTTTTTCGAAACAAATAACAGACTTGAATCACTGACGAAATAATACACCCCATGTAAGTTTTCAGGAATGCAACATAAGTGCTCTCCATCGGATGGCATAGCTTCATTGAAGAATACTTCCTCTTTGCAAGAACTGGTTAATAGAAGAAGTGTGACAAGGCCAAGAACATAATCTAATTTTTTCATTTTCTTTTTTTTTTTTTTTTAATTTAAGTAATAGTAAGAATTGGAATTTGATTGTGGTTGGCAATGTATTCTACATTGCTGCCTTGGAATAATCTTTTAAGGGGGTGTTTGTGTGAGTTGGAAATGCCAATTAGGTCAATGTTGTTTTCAATACAAAAGTGCCTAACGCCAGCATCAACAGAGAAGTCTTTATAAAAGTGTGTTGTTACATTAAAATCACCGGCTATTTCGGCATATTTCTCTAAGGCATTCTCCATGACGATGGATGGCTGAGAGAAATAGGCTAATGTGTCAATACTCAATATATGGAGCTCTTTTGTTTCAAATATTGAAAGGTACTTAAGGAAGTTTCTAAATGCTTCTTGTTCGTTTTTAAAAAGTCCAGTAACATAAACAGCTTTGTCGAATTTTAATTCTTCAACTGGGTTTTTAATGACTAAAACTGGTTTGTCTATTTTGCGAAGAATCTTTTGAGTATTCGAACCTATAAATCGTTCTCTCTTACCGCTTGCGCCATTAGATCCAATGATAACGAGATCAATGTCTTCGTATAAGCTTTCTTCCAGTAATGCGGATTTAAATTCTTTTTCTATTATACTGTAGCTGCATTCAATATTTGCGTCTTCAAGTAGTCCTTGATATTTCTCTAGTTTTTCTTGAGCAGAATCGATTAAGGCCTCTTTAATATTGGTTATTAATGCTTTGTTTTTGGCGGTCAAATTCCAAAAGAAGGGCAGTTCTATGCAATGAAACATCTCAATTTCTGCATCAGTTTTTTTTGCGAATAATATAGATGCATTGAATGCATTATTAGATACTTCGCTGAAATCTACAGGTACAATAACTTTCATGATGTATGTGATTCTATTTGTTGTTTAGAAATTTGAATAACTCCTTTTAATGCCTTCTTGTAGTCAGTACTTGAGTGACATACTGTGATCGGAAAGCCTTCTTTAACTTTTATATTGAGTAATATGCTCACTTGATTGTCATCGACGTTTCTTGTTTCTACATCAATTTGATCGATATTCTTATATTTCGAATAAGCATCATGGATGCATGCGGACCAATGCTCTTGGTTCATGTAATTGATCGCTTCGCTGTTGACTTTAGTTTGAACTTTCATGATTGATAAATTATGAGTTGATGACTTCTTTATAAATTTTGAGAGGCCAGGCTATAGTTTTTAATGACTTAGAATCTCTGAATTAAATAGGGGTGCATAAAACTTGCGGTATCTGTATACTAAGTATGTTGCGATTGTAAATTCTAAACATGCAATCAATAGAAAATCTCGAGTCGGGAATACCAAATTGTATGTCAAAAAGATACTTGCATATACAATAGTCATTAGCGCACCAAAAGCTGAAAATCTTGAAACTAATAGCATGAAGCCGCAAATCATTTTGCTGAGGATCAGTAGGTTAAATGCCAATCTCGAACTAATAAAGTTTGTTATAAACGAGATGTTGTAATAAGACCATTCTGGATTGATATAGATCCCTTCTATAGACTTGTAAATAGCTGATGCTAATAAATAAATGCCAAAAACTAATCTTATAAATTGACTTAAATCTGTGTTTCCTGACAAGTAAGATTTCATATTATGCTGACTTTAGATATTCTTGATGACGACTTAAGCTTGTGTGTATAATAGCCTCAGCTTGTACTTTTTCTTTTTTGAAAGAAACACCTAGTAATGCGCTAAGGAAAATAGGTAAGGCTAAAATGGATAGATACTCCATCCCAATGACAAAAGGAAATATAACCACGAACATCATAAGGTAGTATCTGAGGATTATTGTTGAAAAACTTGCTTTAAATAATTTCATAATTAATTCTTTTATTCAAAGATGGGTGTGTCATGACTGTTTTGCGATGTTATTAATCATCTGGTGGAATGATATTCGTCAGTTTAGTGGATGTGTCACCAAGGTATCTTAGTAGTAAGTAAAAGATACTTGTTATGAGAACAGATAAAATGTCGTTCGCCAAGATTGTTGGCGTTAAATGTTTGTCGTTATGTAATCTGATTGTTTCAGCTATTATTAGAAGACTAATGGATTTACAAACGCAAATTCGAAAACAGCTAAAATTGTATTCTAAGCTCAATACAGCGGAAGCGCAGACTTATTCAGACGTCTTTATAAATCGCCTTTAATGAAGTCGGTAAAGACCCTAGGCTTTTAAAATTATCTCATAGCGATATTTATCTGGTTTTAATATTAATTTCTTTTATTTTTGCCCCACTTCAGGCCACGTAGCTCAATTGGATAGAGTACCTGATTACGGCTCAGGAGGTTGAGGGTTCGACTCCTTCCGTGGTCACTGAAAATCAATGACTTGCAATTTTTGCAGGTCATTTTTTTTCTTTATCTGCATACTTCAGAATACTTGCCTAAAAAATCATCAAATGTCTGGAGTTCGTTTATTTTATCTATAGATATACTTTCAAAGGATTTACAATGGTGGTCCAAATATTCTTTTAATCTTTTTCTAAATTTCTTTTTATTAAGCTTTGATCTTCCTCTTCTCATAGAAATATCGATGATCTCAAAGTCTTCAGGAAATCTAATGCCATAAGCTGCTTTTGATCTAGAGAAGGGTATAAAGCCAATAAAGCCGCTGGGTGTTGTTAGGGCTACTGATTGTTGAGCTTTAAAGTTATAGTAAAACCCTTCGATTTCATCACTTATAAATACAGGTGAGGCCCAAGCAGACTTAAAGTAGGTTTTGAATTTTGTTTTTTTTCCGTTGTACCTGACTATTTCATGCTTTCTAAAATAGAAAGTATCGGATTCCACTATTAAGCATATTTCTTCCAAATCAGAAGACTTTATTTTTTCCTTATCCTTCTCTAGTCCAGTACGAAAAATGATTTTTTCAGCATCACAATTAAATTCCTTGATATACCCAAATCTTTGGTCGCCTTCCTTGTATTGGATGTAGCCCTTTTTAAATTCTTTTTGGCTTGTTAATGATAAAATAGAAAACAATGTGATGACGAAAGTTGCTAAAATCTTCATAATTCTAAATAATGATTTGTTGATTTATGGGTGATGTCCTTAAATAATATTGTTTATTTCAAACTTACTTCCTTTAAGTAAATATATAAATTCGAAAATGTTAAAGTGGGTGTTGACAACTTTTAAGGTATAGTAATTAATACATATTAAAATAATCCCTAATATGTTTTAATTACTTTTAAATTAGTGTATAGACCCTTACAATGAAATTTTTAAATTATTTCCTGTGCTTGCTTGCGATAGAGGGGTATGCGCAAGGTACTACCACATTTAAAGTAGAGTCAAAGAAGATTATAATCAATGAGAGTGCTGTTTATGATAGCCTCACGAATTATGTCGATGGCAATCCGAACCTTTTAATTGGTCAAGAACTCTATTTGATTCCATCTTCAAATTCTGCAGGATATGATGGTTTTTTTAATACTAGGAGTACCAGAAGGTATCCAGATAATATTTACAAGTCTTTTAATTTGGGTGACTTTTATTATTCTGAAGCATCGATTGGAGATCAAATCTATATTGTAAGGGATGTAGAATTGGTTATGGACGTCCAAAGAAATAGATTGAATCATCATGTTTATATGTTACTACTAGAAGATTCAAAAGGAGAAAAGTGCTATTATAAGTATCCAAAGCATCCCGAAGATTTTGTTTTTTACACTAGTGGTTTTATGGATAAATCATTGAAAGGATTGCAACGATTTGAGTATCGTTTAAACAAACCTTCAAATGGCGCGCTTCGCGATTTCAAGACAGGTCAACTTATAGAGTATACTTCTAATGATACCTGGACAGTATCAGAATTGGTCATAGATGCAAAGCGACAATATAAGCTGACTGCTATAATAGAAAACTCTAATGGTGATAAATTGTCTGCACGTTTTCATAATAAGTTTCCAGGCGAATTTAAATTAGCATCGGTGTATAGAGATAACTCCCTACCTATTAATTTGATACTTTCCTATAATCCATCAAGATTAAATATGCATTAATCAAACTCTAAGATATTGCAATATTAAAGTCTCTTCTCGTCAATTGTATTTGTTAATTGATCGAATTCTCTTTCCTTTTGCTATCCATTGAGTATATTTAATTTAATTAAATTTTATTCAATGAAGTCCTTATTGTCATTCTTGTTTTGTTGTAACTTTTTATGCTTAATCGCTCAGGTTGATTTAGGCTATCAATTGCCGCACGATGATATTTTGCAATTAGCAGATGCGCCCTTGCCACCAGCTATGCGGATGAATTCTACTGCTGATAAAGGTGTGTTGATGTATCGCAAATCTTACAAGTCAATTGCCGAATTATCGGAAAAGGAAATGCGATTAGCGGGTTTGAGAATCAATCCGAAAACCAATATCTCGAGTAGACAGAATTATTACTTTAATATGTCTCTCTTTGATGTGAATACACAGACGGAAAAGGCCATTGAAGGACTTCCAGAGAATGCAAGATTGGCCAACTTCTCGATATCCAATAATGATAGATTAGCAGCATTTACAAATACAGTTGAAAATGGCGTAGAGTTATGGATCTTAGATTTGTATTCTGGAAAGGTTAAGAAACTGACGGATGCAAATTTAAATGCTAATATGGGGCGTCCGTTTTATTGGCTGAAGGATGGTGAGACACTTTTGGTAAGAATGTTGCCAGAAAAGCGTCCTGCATTAATCAACACTTCAGCAACAATCCCAGCTGGGCCTACAATTTCAGTCAATAGCGGAAAAAAAGCTCAGAACAGAACCTATCAGGATTTGCTTAAAAACAAAAACGATGAAGCCAATTTTGATATCTTGGCAACATCAACTTTGATGAAAATCCACACTTCAGGAAAAATGACGCAATGGTTACCAGAAGGTATTTACTCTGGTATTTCTTTTTCTCCAGATGGTAACTATGTCATGGTGACAACGGTGAACAAACCTTATTCTTATTTAGTGCCTTACAGAAGATTTCCTTCTACAAGTAATATTTACACAGCAGACGGAGAGATGATTAAAACGATGTTAGACTTGCCACTAATTGAGGACTTGCCTAAAGGATTTATGTCAACAAGAAAAGGTCCAAGGAGTATGTCTTGGAGAGCTGATCGTCCGGCAACATTGGTATGGGCTGAAGCTCTAGATGGTGGTGATGCTAATATTGAAGCGGATCATAGAGATGCAGTTTATCAATTGGATGCGCCTTTTAATGGCAAGAAAAAGTTTTTATTAAATACAATCAACAGGTATTCAGGGATTGAATGGTGCAATGATGATATGGCTGTTGCTTATGATTATTGGTGGAATTCAAGAAATACAAAAACTTATATTTTTAATCCAAGTGATAGCGGCGTAGAGCCTAAGGTGATTACAGATAGAAATTATCAGGACAGATATAGTGATCCAGGAGATTTCGTAACTGATGATAATGAGTATGATCGAAACGTTTTGCAACTAGACAAGAAGGGCAGATTGTATAGAGTAGGAGATGGTTATTCTGATGATGGGATAAAACCATTTGTAGATACTTATGATCCCAAAACTGGTGCTACGGAAAGACTATATGAAGCTGATGGAAAGACAACTTTAGAAACAATGTATTATGCGTTGGATTTTGCAAAAGGAGAATATCTCTGTCGAATAGAATCAAAAACTGATTACCCTAATTTCTATAAAAGGAATATTAATACTGGTGAGTTAAAGCAGTTGACAAATTTTGAAAATCCTTTCAAAGCGATTCAGGACGTACACAAAGAGGTAATTACATATAAACGTGACGACGGGCTAGAATTATCAGGGACATTGTATTTGCCACCAAATTATGATAAAAATAAAAAGGAAAAGTTGCCTATGATCATGTGGGCTTACCCGAGAGAGTTTAAAGATAAAAGCAGTGCCTCTCAAGTAACGTCTTCTTCTAATGAATTTACATATCCTTACTATGGCTCAGCGTTGTATTGGGTATTAAGAGGGTATGCGGTATTAGATGATGCAGCATTCCCAATAGTCGGTGAAGGGGATGAAGAACCTAATGATTCCTTTAGAACCCAATTGGTTGCGAATGCCAAAGCGGGCATTGATGCTGTTGATGGTATGGGATATATTGATAGAGAACGTGTAGGAGTGGGTGGTCATTCATATGGTGCATTTATGGTAGCTAATCTATTGTCTCATTCTGATCTATTTGCGGCAGGTATTGCTAGGTCAGGAGCTTATAACAGGACGTTAACGCCTTTTGGTTTTCAATCTGAAGAAAGAAATTATTGGGAAGCCCCTGAGGTTTATTATACAATGTCTCCATTTATGCATGCAGAAAAGATGAAGACACCATTGCTATTAATTCATGGCGAAGCTGATAATAATTCAGGTACTTACCCCATGCAGTCAGAGCGTTATTTCAATGCTTTGAAAGGACTAGGTGCTACAGTAAGATTGGTGATGTTGCCAAAAGAAAGTCATGGATATAGAGCACGAGAATCCGTATTACATATGTTATGGGAGCAAGATGAATGGCTTGAGAAATATGTCAAGAATAAGGGAAAGGAAGAGGTGAGTACGCCTTAGGGAAGTGTTTGGAGGGTTCAGGTATCAAGGTGTCAAGGTTTCAAGGTTTCAAGGTTTCAAGGTTTCATGGTATCAAGGTTTCATGGTTTCATGGTTTCATGGTGTCTCGGTTGTTTTTTTAATGAATTTTATTCTTAAAAATAATTTGTTCTTAAATATCCCGAGACCTTCCGACATTCAGGTCGAAATCTGCGGCTTGGCGTAGCGACCCGAGACCTTGAAAAAATTCGTCATGCACATTCCCCCTTTCGTAATATAGGGATGAAATTCTTACTTGGAGTTAATTTCTTTTTGTGTTTAAATTGTAAAATACCTGACTATTCTACGATATGACTACCTGATCCCTACGAATCCCATTATCTCTTCAAGTAAATAAGACGGAAAGCACTATATTATCTCATCTAGTTTAAAATTCGTCTTATGACCAAGCACCCAAATAAAAAAGACGAGATGCTCAAAGGATTTAGTTCTATGGAGGACTATTTCAAAGACCATCCCATTTCTAGTTTGAATTCAATCAAACTCAATCTGATTACTTGCCTAGTTTTTCTTTTAAAGTATACATATAAGCCTATTCGTTCCCTTTTAGGTAAAGGATTTAATCCGACTAGAAATTTTGATAAGGTCGATGATTTGAAATTGGAGATACAAAAGGGAAAGACTTTCGAAAAAGATGGCGAACATTTTCTAAAAGAAAGTGACATCGAAGATTTTGAAAAAACAGGATACTATGGTCCTTTTAAAGTTTTAGAAGAATCAGAAGCGAAAGCACTTTTAGAATATGTAAGATCCAACCAAAAAGATAATAAATTTAAAAAGACCTGCAGAGTAGGAAAGGCATACATTGAAGGCGTAGGAGATAATGCTTCAATTACTCAAACTGGCTTGTACTCTGCTTTAGAATTCGAAAAACTCTGGGATACAGTTAGTCATAAGATCACCACTCAAAAACTTCAAAGTATTTTAGGTGATGATGTAATATGTTGGCGCTCGCAATTCTTCGAAAAAACACCGGGAGCCAACGGGACATTCTGGCATCAGTCAGGGACATTCAGAGAAGGTTCTGCAAAAGATAAGCTGCAACCTCCAAAAGATATGTCAACGCCTCTAGTGAATATTACTGTATGGATGGCTGTTACAGAATCCACAATAGAAAACGGTTGTTTGCGTATCTTAAAAGGCTCCTTTAATAATGGTTATCTTGAACAGTTTGGTAATAATATTCTTGATGATAAGTTGGGCTTCTTAATGAGCCTTGATAATTCGGACATTAAAAGCACACTGAAATCTTTATTGTTTACGCCAGGAACATTATTCAAACTACAAATCCCGTATCTCAATCTTTTTAAATACAAACCCAACTATTTAGAAAAATTCGAGCCAGTAGAATTAGTCATGAAACCCGGAGAGGCCGTCATCTTCACAAGCTTAAATACGCATGGTTCCTACTCCAACGTTTCAGATAAATTGAGATTAGGCTTCGCTGCAAGATACACCTCCAATAACGTTAAGGTCTATAATAACTTTGATGTTGACGAAATTACCACCCCTGGAGGCCTTGTCAAGTTTTCAACCAAACCACTAGAATGTATTTTGGTGGCTGGAGAGGATAATTCGGGGTTTAATCGATTAGCGGAGAGGCCGAAGGATTAGATTTAAGGTCTTAAGGTCTCAAGGTCTCAGGGTCTCAAGGTCTCAAGGTATTAAGGTTTCGCGGTTTTGGTTTTAAGGATTAGAGGCCTAGAGGCTCAAAGGATTATACGTTTTGGAACGATAAAATATATTAAGATTTTCTACTTTGAAACTATTACCCGAGATACCGGAGCAACCCAAGCAATCCGAGAAACCCGAGCAATCCGAGCAATCCGAGCAATCCGAGCAACCCGAGAAAACCGAGCAATCCGAGAAAACCGAGCTACCCGAGCAATCCGAGATACCTTTAAGCCTTTAAGCCTTTAAATCTTTAAACCTTGAACCCTAAATACCTCCCAATCACCTGCCCAATCTTCTCCGTCTCAATTAAAAAGCCATCATGGCCATAATTAGATTCAATAGTGATATGCTTATTGTTTGGAATATGCTGGGCCATAAAGGTTTGAGCTTCAACTGGGATAAGTTGATCTGAACTTATAGAAATAATAAGGCAGTTTGTTTGTATGCTTTCTAAAGCAGATATAGTCCCACCTCTGTTCCTGCCGATGTCATGCGTGTCCAAGGTTTGAGTGAGCTTAAAATAAGATTGAGCGTCAAATCGTTTTTGCAATTTATGACCTTGGTATTGGATATAGCTGCTCGCTTTATAATCGGAGATTGAATTGTTTTCTCTCTGTTGTGAAAGATTGTATTGCTTGTATGTACGATAGCCAATCAGACCCATGCCTCGTGCTGCAATTAAGCCTTTTTCTCCAGCTTGGTCAGAGTTGTCTTTTAATGTTTGGTCAGCATCTAATGCCAAACGTTGAGCCTCATGAATGGCAATGGAGTAGGGTGTTTCATATGCGCTTGTAACCAATAGGCATGCATTTTTGATAGGTATTGAACTCAAGCATAGTTCCTGGACTTGATGCCCGCCGCAAGATCCTCCGATGGCTAACTGAATTTGTTTTATCCCTAAATGTTGTGCTAATTTAATTTGAGCTTGAACTTGATCTCGAATTGTAATCAAAGGGAAGTCCATCCGCCAAGATGCGTTAGTTTCTGGATTTATAGATCTCGTACATGTGCTGCCATAGCAAGAACCCAAAATATTAGAGCAAACAATAAAATACTTATCTGTATCGAATAGTTTTCCTTTCCCAAAAAGTCCAGACCACCAATCGGTGACGTCAGAGTTGGCTGTTAAAGCATGACAAACCCAAATGACATTTGATTGGTCTTTGTTGATTGTACCAAATGTGTGATATCCTATTTCTACTTGCTGTAGTGTGACACCGCTTTCAAGAGTAAGTCGCCCTAAATCGAAAGTTTTCAATCCAGGAATGGGCATTGGGAGATTGTACGCAGACATTTTAAAGTTTATCTAATGATTGTAATATGTCATTACAAATATCTTCTTTGTGTTCTAAGCCTACCGAAATACGTATCATACCATTGGTGATACCAGCTTCTAGTCTTTGTTCTTCGGTTAGCTTAGCGTGTGTTGTAGAACTAGGATGCGAGGCAATTGATCGACTGTCACCAAGGTTGGCTGTCAATGAAAGTAACTTTAAGTTGTTTAGAAAATCAACGCCTTTTTCGACGCCTCCTTTCAATTCAAAACAAACAATACCGCCGCCTTGGGACATTTGTTTCGTAGCGAGATCATATTGTGGATGATCTGTGTCAAATGGATATTTAACCCAATTGATTTTACTGTGCCCTTTTAAAATTTGACATAATTCGAATGCATTACTACAGTGGCGATCCATTCTTACACCTAATGTTTCTAAGCTCTTCGAAAGTAGCCAAGCATTAAACGGTGAAATCGAAGGGCCGGTAGCTCTACAAAATCCTTTTACTTGTTGCACCAAATCCTCAGAACCACAAACAGCTCCTCCAAGCACACGTCCTTGGCCATCTATAAATTTGGTCGCGGAATGAATTGAAAGGTCCGCGCCATATTGAGCAGGTTTTTGTAAATATGGTGTCGCAAAACAATTGTCTACAATAAATAGAATGTTATGTGCTCTGCAGAAAGCACTCGCTTTTTCCAAATCGATTAATTCTAACCCTGGATTGGAAGGGGTTTCTAAATAAAACAGCTTGGTGTTTTTCTTGAGTCCTCGTTCCCAGATTTCAGGGTTTTGTCCATCAACGAATGTATGTTCGATATTCCACCGTGGAAACCAATTGGTCATCAATCTGTAAGTTGAACCAAATATGGCTCTAGAAGATAAAATGTGATCGCCCGCATTTAGAAAAGGCATGAAGCTAGCAAACACAGCAGACATACCAGACGCTGTAGAAAAGCAGGCGTCCATATCTTCTAATGATGCCATCTTTACCTCAAATTCATTGGCATTCGGATTGACGAATCTGCTGTATATATATCCTTGTTCTTCATTAGCGAAAACCGCACGCATTTGTTCGGCATTATCATAAACAAATGATGAAGTAGGGAATATAGGCGTAGCATGTTCTCTGAATGGCGTTCTAGACATTTGTTGCCTGATCGCCTTAGTGTCAAAATGCATGGGCTTACTTAATTATATAGCTGGTGGTAATCTTGGAACTCTTCTCTAATATCTTTGATACCGAACAGTATTTTTCAACAGAGAGTTGAATGGCTTTTTTTAATTTGGCTTCCTTTATCTGTCCACTCAAAATAAAGTGCAAATTAATCTTAGTGTAACTGGTTATGTGATCTTTCTTAACCTTGTCAGCCGTGATTTCAACTTCGAGGTTGTCAATCTTTTGCTTCATCTTTTTTAAGATCAGTACGACGTCGATGCTGCTGCATCCTGCTAAACCCATGAGCAGTGTTTCCATTGGTCGTACACCATTGCCTTTGCCGCCAATAGCGGGAGACCCATCCATAAAGATAGACTCTCCATCGCTGTTGGTAGCTACAAAATTGACGTGATCGTCAATACGTTGTAAATGTATTTTTGATTGTTCTGACATGTAATTATAATGCTGGTATTCTCAATGTTTGACCAGGATATATCTTATCAGGATGCTCTAACATAGGTTGGTTAGCTTCGAAAATCACATTATATTTCATCGGATCACCATAAACCTTTTTAGAGATCATAGATAACGTATCTCCTGATTCAACAACGTGGAAAGTAGCTTCAGGTTCTGGATTTGTGACAGTTATATTGTCTTCCACACAGCCAATACAATCAACATTACCTAATGCTAAAATGACTTTTTCTCTGTCAGCATTTGTTGCTGTTTCTCCAGAAACAGTAATCATTTCAGAAATTTCAATCCCTAAATTGTCTACAGGAATCCCTAATCTCTGGATTTCTCCTCTTAATAGATCTGTTTTACTTGGTCCTACTGGTGCTCCAGCTTCTACTACAGGCGCTGCTTCTTTCTTTCCAAAAAGCTTTTTACCCGCTCCTTTAATAAATGAAAATAATCCCATCGAATTTGTTTTTTGAGTTAGAAAAGGGCAAAGATAAGGGAATAAGTTGAAGTTGAAGTTGAAGCTTAAGTTTAACGGGTTTTTAATGTTTTAAGTCTAAGCTTAAATCTAAGTCTAAGTTTAAAGGATTTTTGATGCTTTATGTCTAGACCATTGTTTAAGTCTAAGCTTAAATCTAAGTCTAAGTTTAACGGATTTTTGATGCTTTATGTCTAAAGCATTGTTTAAGTCTAAGCTTAAATCTAAGTCTAAGTTTAAAAGGTTGTTATTGTATTAAGTCTTAGGGATTTCATACCTCATTGTAAACTTATTTTAATGATAAAACCATTCAACTTAAACTTAAGCTTCAACTTAATACCCATACTTCTCCTTCCAAAGTCCCCTCAAATGTGCACTCAATTTATTTTCAGCACCATTATCACCAGGGTTATAAAAACGTGTACCTTTCATTTCTTCGGGAAGAAATTCGTGATCCGCAAAATTATTATCATATTGATGCGCATATTTATAATCCTTCCCGTAATCCAGAGACTTCATCAATTTAGTTGGAGCATTTCTTATGGATAGTGGAATGCTTAAATTCATATTTGATTTAACGAAAGCCAATGCTTCATTGATGGCGGCGTAGGCAGAATTCGATTTTGGCGAACAAGCTAAATAGATAGCGCATTGAGACATAATGATACGTCCCTCTGGCATGCCAATGTTATGTACGGCTTGAAAACAATTATTAGCCATTAATAGCGCATTTGGATTAGCTAAGCCAATATCTTCACTAGCTAAAATGATCAATCTCCTACAGATGAATTTAGGATCTTCTCCACCTTCAATCATTCTTGCTAAATAGTATACTGCAGCATTGGGGTCGCTTCCTCTTATTGATTTGATGAAAGCAGAAATGACATCATAATGTTGCTCTCCTGATTTGTCATATAAATTGAGATTATTCTGAATACAGCTTTCTACCATATCATTGGTGATGGTAATAGAATCATTTTCTTGGCTATTGATAACCAATTCTAATACATTGTATAATTTCCTACCGTCACCACCGCTAAACTTGATTAATGCTTCATAATCTTTTACGCTAATATTCTGCTCCTTTAAATAAGTATCTTCAGATAAAGCATGGTTGATCATTTTAGTCATATCTTCCTTGCTTAGATGAGAGAGGACATATACTTGACACCTGGAAAGCAGGGCTGAAATAACTTCAAAAGAAGGATTTTCAGTGGTAGCACCAATTAGTGTCACCGTTCCGTCTTCAACAGCTCCCAATAAAGCATCTTGTTGTGATTTACTAAAACGATGGATCTCGTCGATAAATAAAATAGGAGAGGGCGCGTCAAAAAATCTTGATTGCTTCGCCTGCTTTATGACTTCTCTTACATCTTTGACCCCTGAATTAATGGCGCTCAATTTAAAAAACTTCCGTTTAGTATTTTGAGAAATTATGGAAGCTAGTGTTGTCTTTCCAACGCCAGGAGGTCCCCATAGAATCATTGATGGTATTCTCTCCGAAAGAATTACTTGTCTAAGATGCCCACTTTTTCCAAGTAGTTCTTCTTGGCCAAAATAGTTGTCCAAAGCGTTGGGCCGCATTCTTTCTGCTAGTGGTTGCATGTTTATAAGTTGAAGATTAAGTTGAAGGCGAAGTTGATAAAAAAATCTAAGCTTAATGAGAATCTGTAAATTTTACTAATTTCATTTCTAACTTATAAAAAAATCCAAAATCCAAAATCATTCTTAATTATTCATTCTTAATTTTTAATTACAAAAAAGTTGTCCGCAAGTTCTCTATTTAAATTAATCAGTTCTACGCTTAAAGAAGAAGCCAATCCCCTTCAAGCTCCACCCATGAAGGCTTACTTGAAAAATAAGTTTGAATTGTTTGGTGCAAAAGGGCCAGTACAAAAAGCAGTGTTTAAAAAGATTTGGAATACAGCCAAGGAAGATATCTTAAAGAACTGGAAAGCACTGGTTTATTTACTTTGGGAAGCCGAAGAAAGAGAGCATCAGTATTTTGCAATGGAAATTATTCGGAAAGTAGAGAAGAAGTTGACTATAGATGATCTGGATGATGTAGAATACTGGATTACGCATAAGTCTTGGTGGGATACAGTAGACTTTTTGGCTAGCCATGCTGTCGGTAGCATTTTAAAAGATGATCGCTTTTTAATGGAAAGTGTTTCTGCAAGATATTTTAAATCAGAAAACTTATGGTTGATGCGTACAGCCATTATCTTTCAATTATTTTACAAGCATAATACGCATGAGTTTTTATTGTTTGCACTAATAGATGATACGAAGGGGTCTAAAGAGTTTTTTATTAATAAAGCGAGTGGCTGGGCCTTGCGACAATACTCGAAAGTTAATCCTGCAGCAGTTAAAGAATTTATTGAATCTAGACGATCCGAATTAAGCAATTTGACAATAAAGGAAGGATCGAAGTATTTATCTTAGCGATTCGCTATCTTCATCTATATGAGTAAACTTCAGTTCGTAAGATTGTCTTTGAGTCGGTATTCTGCCGCATATAGTGTGGCCTTTGTCTTTATTGCTCTTTTTTCGATTGAGTCATATGCTCAAATTTCAAGTACTTACTGGGATATAACGGATAGACAATCGATTCTTTTTGATGCTACAACATCCCAAATGCTGCCGCATGCTGACAATATAGAAATGTCTGGCACCAAGGTTTCTGCAATCATCCATTATGAGTTGGATACAAATAGAAATTTATCGATTAAGCGAGATATTATATTTCCACAGTTAAGAACATTCAATAAATCTAATGAACCAGATTGGAAAAAGTATCGGGCGTATTATAGGAAAATGGTATTGGATGAAAGGCGTCCTTCCGTAGTGTCTGATGGACAGGTTATTATTCATAATGCCGTGGATTCTATTGAGATTGATGGCATGATTACATTTTACATGACACCTGTAAATGGACTTGGCTTAAAGCGTGTCATTTATCCATCTATGAAAGAAAGCGTCTTAGTCGAAGAGTGGCATTTGCATAACTATAATAACGAAACTAAAACACTCTATATTTCTAATGTCGATGCTTCGGAAGGTGAACTGGGATATAAAGGACATTATGGCTTTAGTGTTAAGTCGAATTCAAAAAGAGAGATTGAAATAAAGTCTAATGAAACAATAGCATTTCCAGTGACCTACTTTGCAACGCTTAATGAAGAGAAGCCTAATTTATCTCTTGAATATAATAGAGCGACAAGAGAAGCATTTCTAATGCAAATGAAAGATAACTTGATATTGGAAAGTCCTAATGAGGTCCTCAATCAAATGTTTTATTTTTCGAAAATTAGAGCTGCTGAAAGTATTTTTGAATCAAGTATGGGCTTAGTGCACTCTCCAGGTGGAGGCAATTATTATGTAGGCATTTGGGCTAATGATCAAATTGAATACAGTGGGCCTTTCTTTCCATATTTAAATTATGATAGAGGCGTAGAAGCGGCATATAATGCGTATCATAAATTCAGCAAACATATTCCAGATGAAGGACATTTGCCTTATGCATTTGAAGTAGATGGTAATTTCGCGATGATGCATTTGGATCGCGGCGATGCAGCTATGGTCGCTTATGGGACTTCAAAATATTTGTTAGCAAAAAGTGATATACAACAAGCTCAAACACTTTGGCCCTTAATTAAATGGTCACTGCACTATTGCCATAATCAAATGAATACAGAAGGCGCCATTCAATCTGAATCTGATGAAATGGAAGGCCGCATCGAAACAGGTACAGCTAATTTATCCACGTCCACTTTGTATTATGGTGGGTTGCATTTTGCGCATATTTTAGCTAAAGAATTGGGAGATAAAGAAGCATCAGAAAAGTATTTCCAAAGGAAAATGCAAATGCTCAAAGTCATTGATAATTATTTCGGTGCACAGATTGAAGGCTTGGACACTTATAGATATTATGACGGTAATACCAAGTTGCGACATTGGATATGCTTGCCATTGACGATGGGTATAACCACTCGAAAGGAAGCCACCTTGTCTGCATTGTTTGATAAGCTTTGGACGGACAATGGAATTCTGGTAGAATATGATCCAGGCCCATCTTCCGATGAGCAGCAGATGTTTTGGGATAGAGCCACCTTGTATGCATTGAGGGGCGTGTTAAAAGTAGGGGATGTAGAAGCAGGATATGAAAAGTTAATGGCGTACTCTAACAAAAGATTGTTAGGTGATCACGTACCGTATGCTGTCGAAGCGTATCCTGAAAATAATATGAAACACCTATCAGCCGAAAGTGCACTTTATGCAAGAATCATCATAGAAGGCCTGTTAGGCATAGAACCTGCCGGCTTTAACCAAATTAAAATGAAACCGAGCTTACCCAAAGATTGGGATATTTATACGCTTAAAAATATTAAGTTAGGCAATCATCTTTTCGATGTCAAAGTAGAACGAAATGGGTCATCATGTATGCCTACGATTTATAAAGACAATAAGAAGGTTGAATTTTTGAAGAAGGGAAGGGGGTATTATTATGATTTTAATTAAAGTTCTAGGTTGGTCTTTAACTAATTTTCTAAACAGATTTAGTATTTCAATGAAATTAGTTTTATTCTTTAGTGAAAATTATTTGATAATTTGTTGCTTTGTTGTTATAAAAAAGACTTTGTTCATTTTTTTCAATCGCAAAAAAAACGAACCAAAAAATGCTTGAAAATCTGAATTGCTCCGCCAGATTTTCGGCCGCCCACAATTGAGGTTTTTTGAAGATGGTGTGAGTAAATTATTTCATTCTTTTGTTCTTGTTCCTAATCTCTTGCACCTTGAAAAACAAAATAACCGCTGAAGAAAGTGCCGTTATCCCATTAGAGATAATCATGGGTATTGAGTTGATTCTTATTCCGTAGATGAGCCAAAGGACTATTCCAACAAAAAATAATAAGTACATCCAAAAAGAAATACCTGATGTGTCCCGTGTCTGTATGGTTTTAATAGCCTGAGGAAAGAACGCAGTTGTTGTCAAAAAAAGCAGCGATATATCCAATTATTTCTGTCATGGTTTTTTATTGGTTGCGGATTTAATTCGGTAAAGATAAGTGAATACACCTTATATGAAGAAGCTGGAATGTGGAGTAAGAAAAAATTAATTTATCACAAAACTGACCTATGGTAATTGTAAAATTGACAGTCCCCTTATAAGGGGAAATAGGGGTCAATTGGATAAAAGATGAATAAGGATAAAACTGACTACTCTTAATTAGATATGTGACAACCTCTTCTATATTTACTATTCGTTTGCTTAAATTTATGATTATGCAATTACCCGAATCATATAAATCTTTGCAAGGATACTTAGGTGCTGATGGGCGCTTTAAAATCATGCCGGGTAAGCGCCAAAAGAAATTACAGATATTGTTATTTCAGTTCTTGTCCGAACAATTTGAGAAGGATGTCCAATACTTAGAAACTGAGGTCAATTCCATTTTAAATAATTGCCATAGCTTTGAAGATCCTGCATCTTTAAGACGATTTATGATTGGGCAAAAGCTGCTTGCCCGGACCTTGGATGGCAGGGTGTATTGGAAGGTTTGAGATATTTGTAAGGCAAAGATTTAGTCTATGTTATCTATGTGCTTTATGACCGCTTTCTGTTTAATCGCAAATTACTCAAAGATGAAGGCACATTAATAATTATCAAACTTTATGACCTATGTGGTAAAAAGTGAATGCCCTTTTTTCCACCCAATTAATCAAGATTAAAAAAATCGAAACACCCAACCCTAAAACCCTTCCACTATATCCACCAATCGCCCCGCTTTCCAAAACCAATCAAACTCCTCTGCCATCTCTTCACCTAGCTTGGCCACCTTATACCAATTTTTAATCCGTAGGTCATTATCATTGAAGTAGGTTTCAAAATCTTTACGGTCGGGAATTTTGGAATCGGGCCATGACTGAACAAAGTCGTTTGAAGGATAGATCATGATCATTTTATCAAGGACAGGTCCTTTAAATTTTCGCCACCGCAAAAATTTATCAAACCAACCTTTAGTAATGTGACTCGAAAAGTGAGGATAAAAAATTAAGCCTTCAGTGTTATAGTCTAAGCCGATATGATAATCAATCAAAGCGCCATCCCAAAGTAAACCATCACATTCTGAAATATCATCAACGGGTTCCATCATCAGAGGTATGGCACCAGTAGATCTCAATGCAGAGATAATATTTTCTTGATTAAATGGTATGTAGTGTGTGGTAAATCCATCAGGTTTAATAAACTCTGTTTGTTGATGATTGGTGAAGACGACGCGTTGTAATGATTTGCTTAGCCAGTTTCTAGAAATGAGATTTTGACTCACTAAGCTCAGAAAGTAAGCTTTAGGAAAATGGATATTGTTTTTCTTTGATAGACTACTGATAATGTTAAGTTGCCTATTTTTATTATTGAATAGATCAGCAGCTGTATACGATCCTAAGGTGCCTTTAAGGAGTTCGTGCATCTTTCCGGTTAAGAATTCGGGAGGGGGTATCTCTTGATAGCGTTGCTCTACATAGTGCTTTAAAAATCTATCTAAGGCGTCGGTAGGATTAGGTAGCGCGTAGCATAACATACGCCATGCGCCAGCAGACGCGCCCACTAAGTGCAAGGTTTCTGATCTGTTTTTAAACCACTTATTCAAAAGGTACTTGTCAAAACCGTAAAGCGAAATCCATTTAGGTCCACCCGCTGCTGCAGGTATGACACTAATATCTGTAGGGTCCAATCCATATTTTTCTATATGGCTTTTGGCTTTAATGCCTGCTTTTATTTTGAATGTCTTTGGACTTCTGCTAGGCTCCACGAGCATTATTTAATGTAAAGTTGTTTAATTAAATGTTTTTATAAAAAGCGATAGCAATAAAAAATCTTATCGAAGCAACGAAAAAAATATGTTTGGTATCTTTACGAAGAGGATCGTATGTTGGTTGCTCCTCTTTAATTACAACACCAAAATTTACCTGTGAAACGCATCTTAAAATTCATTTTCATATTTCTAATTCTTTTAATTATCGTTTCAGTCTTCACCTTTAATCATGGTGTCAAAACATTATATGGTGGTTTTACAGAAGAGGTTGACCATGTTGCATTTGCTGTCGCAGAAAATTCTCTTTTAATCAGAAATGTCAACATCCTGAGTGAAAACTGTGACAGCTTTATTACTCAACAAACTGTTGTAGTTCAAGATGGATTGATTACAGAGATTGATAGCAGCATAATTAACACAAATCAATGGCCAGAAATTGATGGCTCAGGAAAATTTCTTATACCGGGATTAATTGACTCTCATGTACATCTCTTTAAAAGTCCTAATGATCTTTTATTATATGTGGCTAATGGTGTAACGCATGTAAGGGAAATGATCGGTGAACCTGATCATTTAGAATGGAGGGAAGAAATTAGAAATGGGCGTATAGGACCTGAACTATATGTGGCTTCTCCAAGGTTTGGCAGTTTTGGATTTTTTCAAGGATGGTTTATGGAACAAACCCAAGGATTTACCAATGTTACTAGTGAGCAAGAAGCTGAACAAGCAGTTGTCAAATATCATGAAAAAGGTTATGATGGTATTAAGATTTATAGCCACTTAAATAAAGCGTCTTATCAGAAAGTCTCAAGTGTATCTGACGCTTTAGGTATGGACGTTATTGGGCATATTCCGTTTAATATTGGTTTGGAAGACGTTTGGCTTGGTCAACAAAAAGAGGTCGCGCATTTCGAGGAAATAATGAATGCTCTTAATCGAGAGTTTGAATATTATGAAAATTACGAGAAGGATCAATTTTATAAATTTATTGACCAACGAAGTGATGATATAGCTGACTATTTATTAGAAAAGAATATAGCCGTCACATCAACATTATGGGGAATGCAGAGTCTATATCGCCAAAAGACAGATTTAAAAGCTCTCTTAGGGGAGTTAGAATTAAAATATGTCAATCCTGGTATCACTGAAGGGCATTACTTTACGCCTCGTGGAGGTTTGGGTTGGTTGCCTGGTGTCAATCGAGTTAGATTTCCGGAAGGATTAAATGAAGAAGAACAAAAGGGCAGAGGAGATTATTGGTTGATTTATGCTGAGGCATGCGAACGAGTTGGTAAGAATTTATATGATAGGGGTGTTACTATTTTGGCAGGTACTGATGCAAATCTTTCTGTCAAGGTGCCTGGTTTTTCATTGCATGACGAACTCGTAACCTTGCAAACAATGGGAATGACAAATACTGATATTCTTAAATCCGCAACAGTCCTTCCAGCAAAATGGCTTAATGTAAAAAGCGGTCAGATCAAGAAAGGATATCAAGCGGATCTAATACTTCTTGATCAAAATCCATTAGAGAATATTGACAATACGAAGCAAATATATGGTGTCGTATTGGATGGTCGATATTTGGATAAACCTGCATTGAATCAAATCTTAAACGCTGTAGAGGCGGCCAATAATCAGAGTAGAAGCCAAGAAATTAATGCATTTTAGAGTTTAGGCGATATTCTTCGTTTTTTAATGAGCCAGATCCTCAATATTGGTATTTGAGAATGTACTACCTTTAGCTGGCAGCATGAGAATATTGAATTACATAGCATTCATCATTCTTTTCATTGGGATCAATACATTAGCTTCAGGACAACGCTTTTCGTGTAATGGACAGATATTGATCGCTAGCTTTGATGGTCAATCTACAACTATTTATCGACCTGTATACATTCCTTTTAATCCGCCTTTTTTAAGCCCTTTAGTAAGATATCCAAATGTTTATATCGATGCAATTGGATTTAACTCAGTGGATAATTACCTCTATGGCATAAAGCAAAATACGCGAGAGGTCGTCAGGTTAAAACGAGATAATACTTTCGACATTTTAGGACCTGTCGGTGCGGGCAGTTCCTTAAATGCACTTTCCGGAGACTGTACGGTTGATGGTCAATTTGTTGTTTATGATAATGATGCAGATCAGCTCTTATTTTTTGATGTTGTCAATAACTTCGACCTCCTTAGATCAATAAATCTTTTTTGGGATCCAAGTTCGGGTATTGATGAGCCCTTTACGACATCAATATTTGATCTAGCGGTTGATCCAAACAATCCGAATATTGCATACACCTACCAAGGCAATCACTTCCACCCAGAGTTAGAGCCAGAGTCCACAAAAGGACAATTACTAAAGATAAATATAGATCTTAATAGTCCGAATTTAGGAATGGTGAGCCCTGCAGCGCGCGTCAATTCCAATATCGTTTCTCATCTGGGAGGTTTGCTTTTTTCTCCTGAGGGAACCATAAATGCGATCGGTACAAGTCAGCCCGGTTTTAATCCGGCTCAACATTTATGGTATTCGATAAATCCTATCACGGGCCAAGCTTTTGTGGTGTTAGGGACACCGCGTTCACTAAATAGTGACGGCTGTTCTTGCCCATTTGCATTTACATTCGAATGCGAAGCACCTGGCGAAGGTATTGTTTGTAATAATGATGAAAAGTCCTTCTACTTTACGATAGAAAATTATTCATTCGATCAAATTAATGATGTTGTATTGCGAGATACTTTTCCAGAGGGACTTATCGTGTCTAGTGTTTCATCAGATTTTCCAGAAGCCGTATTGATGATTGATGGTATTGGCACCAATATTTTAGAAATTACCAATCTTGATATCGCACCCAAAACCAATTACAGAATCAATGTGCGCGTAAGATCAGTCGATGCGGAAGTAGGCCCCACGGATAATCAAGGTTTCCTTTCTAATTTGCCAGAACGATTTGATGGGCCCTTACCTTCAGATCAGCCTGGCGCATCAGGTGTTGAAGGCGATCCTTCCTTCTTTATTGTTTTCCCTCCAAGATTGGAAGATGCCTCTTGGGAAGCGGAAGGTCCTACGGACTGTCTAGATGCTAATGATGGATTCATAGCTATCCAATCCATGGCTTTCGAGTCGGGATTAACTTATGAAGTTAAAATGAGAAATGAACAGGATTGGAATGAATTTCAATTTGATATACAAGCCAATGCGTCTAACACAATTGTGATTGATTCTCTGATGCCAGGCGATTATCAAATCTATCAAATCCGTTCTCAAAGCGATGATTGTGGTGTATCCTTAAAAGACACCTCTATACTATTGGAGCCACCAAATGATTTGATCCAGCTTTCTATGACGACCAATAGTCCCATATGCGAAGGTGATGACTTATATATCAATACGACCGTATCTCCGACTTCATTAATAACTTGGAAAGGTCCAGGTGTGCTTGGATTAGAAAGCTCTGAAGTTTTTATAGCTTCTGCACGATCAGAAAAAAGTGGATTATATGAGGCGGTGGCTACTTATGGTTTTTGTGAAAAATTGGACTCTTTAGACATCGTTGTGCATCCGCCAATTAATGCGAGGATTCGCGGCAATTCTGTTTATTGCGAAGGCAGTCCTTTAAACTTAACAGCTGAGGGTAGAGGAGAGGACTTAATACATAATTGGTCAACAAACAACGGCGCTCAGTTTAATCGTGAAACGTTATCCATAGATTCAATTACGTTTGACCAAGCCGGTATTGTAGAACTTATCTCTGATAATGGGGCCTGTCTCGACACATTCCAACTTAATATTGAAATTCTGACAGCACCTCATATTTCGATGTCATCTGTTTTTACTACAGATTTTTGTGATAATACCATTTTGCAACCTCAATTAAATGGTCTACAAAATCCGACTTTTGATTGGTGGCCTGCTGAAGGTTTGAGTTGTACCGATTGTCCGTCACCTGAGCTGGTGCCACAAGTAGAGGAAGTTTACAACCTAGTTGTCATCAATGATAATGATTGTACGGATAGCCTAGAACTGACCATCGAATTAGATAGACAACGAACGGCTTACGTGCCAAATGTATTTGATCTCAGTGCCATTGGTGTTAATAGCGAATTCAATTTATATCCCGGGTGTATTGTAGAAGCTGTCCGTCAGTTTGATATTTATGATGCTTGGGGTAATCTGGTACATTCAACCAATAATTTAAATGGCCCTATGGAAGCTTGGAAAGGATATGCTAATGGCTTTTCTTTAAATAAGGGCGTCTATGTATGGACTGCCGAGTTAGAGTTGGTAGATGGGACTATCGAGAATTTGAGTGGGAGTTTGACTTTGTTGAAATAGGTGTCCTTTACTCTATGTTACTTCTGAAATAATTCACTTGCATTAAATGCAACATTGTTGCATTTAATAAAATATTACCTATATTTGCAACGGCGTTGCATTTAGAAGTTATTGCAACATACTGGTGACTTAATAAGTTGTGTCATCGGTTTAAAATTTATTTAATTGAAACAGTCTGGAGGAACTAGAGTAGAAATATAGTGATAGTATAATGCTTTAAGTTCCTTCAGATCTTTAATTATTTACTCTTTCTTCTAATGATCAAACAAAATAACTTGACTGCAAATTCCTCTGATGCGTATGGTGCATTAGCTAGTGGTTTATGTTTGATTCATTGTCTAGCTACACCATTCATTTTTTTGACTCAAACCTCTATTAAACGATGTAGCCATGTAGGTCCTTTTTGGTGGAGGATAATCGATTTTTTATTTCTTGGAATAGCGTTTTTAGCAATCTACAAATCAAGTAAAACGACTCAGGTAAAGTGGATGCCTACCGCAATGTATGCCTGCTTTCTGATATTATCTTTTCTGGTATTCAATGAAAAAATAGGATGGATTCCTTTGCCTTGCGCTATGGTTTACCTTCCAGCCGTTTCTCTCATTATTTTACATTTATACAATATTCGATTTTGTAACTGTAGGGTGGCTTAGTTGGATGTAATTTCATAATGCTCTGATTGTATAGATGGTATAATTAACGCATCCTTTTTAGTCATACTTAATTTAAGGCTTCTGACCAATGTCGAAAATTATAGTAAAAAAGCACAATTGGAAAAAGTTATTTGTGAAATTGATTATCTCATTGATGTTTGACTTAGTGTAAACACATAACGTGTTTCAATTCAAAGTACAGTTGGTTATTAACCACTAACTGTAAAAGACTAATCTTATTTAATCATTTAGAATAAGGTCATTTTGGTTTTTTTTGGAGACATTTGATTAAAATCATGTATAGATGTTACGTTATGTCTTCTTTCTCGTTTTGTTCATCAATCCTTTCTTAGAATCCCACCTTATAAGTCAGCAGTATTTAGATTTGAAGCCTGGGTATTCAAGTCTTGATACGACCTATAATCAAGGATTAATATTTGATCCTTTGATGATGATTCAGGGGCGTGCACCTGGTGTTCAAATCTATAATCGTGGTGGTAACCCTAATGTTCAAACTTTTGCGCGTATGAGAGGTTTGTCTTCATATTCTGGACAAGGTATATTGGTTATTAAAGATGGTATTCCTGGGTATCCTCTGGAAAGTATTGATCCTGCAAGCATTATATCTATAGAACTAGTGAATGACCCTGCTTTACACGCTGTTTTCGGCATGCGAGGCGGAGAAGGAGTCATTTCAATCATTACACGTCAACCAAAAAAGAATTCTAAAAAATGGTCTATTGGTTTTAAGACACAATTAAGTATTTCTGAGGTTTCAAATAAACATTCAATATTCAGCAAAGATGAATTTCTTGATTCTAATGGCGTTGATATTGGTTTTGAAAATGATTGGATATCGAATATAACTAGACAAGGAATCTCTTCTTTAAATAATTTCGATGTCAGTTATAAATATAAGCACACGGATATCTATGCAACACTGACCCGACGAAATGTAAATGGGATTTTAGCAGGATCTGGTTTTGTTCGACAAGCACTTAATGCAGCAATTAACCAAAAGGCACTTGATGATAGATTAAATATAAGTCTTGGGGCGTCTATTTTACGTGATCAACAAGACTATGGATTTCCAGAAGCATTTAGATACGCTCAAATAATGAATCCGACAGCGCCAATTTTTAGCGAAGGCATATTAAGTCAAGTAAATGATGAGCGATTTGATGGCTATTATCAAGCCTTAGGCGAATTTGATTATTATAACCCTGTAGCTATTGTGGATCAAAATCTTAGGGAAGGGGAGAATGATTATGATGTTTTCTATGGTAAAGTAGATTTCGCTTTGTTAGATGAAACGCTGAGTGTTTATGGTTCAGTACTTAATTCGAATCGTAGAAATACCTTCGTTACCTTTTACTCTCCATTTTCAAATTATAATGGATTGCCTTTTAATCCTATGGGAACTAGAGGGCAGATTGAGCAAATCTTTACAGATGAAAATCTTTCAACCTTAGATGGAGGTCTGTCATTTAAATCTACATTAGGAAAATTAAATACACGTCTAAATATTGGTTCTTCATTACAAGTAGGCGAATCAAACATCAGAAGACTCAATGAAACTGGTGTGCAGTCGATTGATGAATTTCAGGATACCGTATTGTCTTCCACTTATGGTTTTGATACAAAATTGATTAGTTTTTATGCTCATGGCCAATTTGAAGTATCAAAAAATTATGTCTTCAATGGATACTTTAGATATGATGGATCAAGCAAGCTAGGGCAGAATAGTCAATGGGGTAGTTTTTATGGTGTTTCATTTAATGCAGACTTTAATGAATTGCTTAAAATGGATAGCTTAAGCCATTTAAGATTAAATATGACATATGGCAAATCAGGTAGTCTTCCTGAACTGGGAGGCTTGTCGGCGGAGCGTAGAATAATAGTTATGAATGCCAATGGAGATACAGCTTCTACACCTGGTCTTATTGCCAATCCAGATTTGACATTCGAAAAAAAGACAGAGTATGCGATTGGATTAAATTATGGGCAATCAAAATTTAATTTTTGCGTCACTTATTTTAATAAAAAATTAGAAGATTTAATTGCATTTGTCGATGTCGAGAGATCTGTATTTGGTGTTGATTCTAGAATAGATAATGCATATAATTTAAGGACAAGTGGTCTGGAAGGGCAATTTTCATTAAATCATTCAAATAAGGAATCAGTGGCTCTTGTGTCTACTGTCTCCATGCATTATTTTTTCAATCAGTTAAAGGTGCAAGAGGAAAATAGTTTTGAAACGCTCACCGATTTTTCCAACGGTTTCTTGTATGATCCTATAATAACTGCGGATTCTGGTGGAAGTGTTGGAGATATCTATGGCGGCATACCAGTGGGTTTAGATGAAGAGCTGGAATACATTTATGAAGACATAAATATGGATGGTAGAGCCTCAGCTAATCCAACTAATTTTAATCGAAGAAACGATTTTGCCTTACTTGGGAATGGTTTACCTAACTTTGAATTATCGTATGCTTTGTCATTGAATACTTCGCAATGGTTTGGCGCGATTTTATTTAGAGGCGCTTTTGGTCACCAACTTGTAAATAGAACAAATCAATTTTTAGAGCCCCAATTTAGACCAGAAATTATAAGGAATCGAATAGCGACAGAATTTGAAATGCGCCCTAGCGAAGTAGAGTTTAATTCTAGATTCGTGGAGTCAGCAAATTTTATGAAGCTAGATAATTTAAGCATCGGCAGATATATAAATTTAGGCAATGGGCGAATGCTGACGCTTATTTTGACTGGTCAAAATTTAGTAACTGTAACCAATTACTCTGGCGCCGATCCTGAACCATCACTAACGGATGATGAATATGTCTTCTATGAACAGGATATAGAATATACTTGGAAAAGTAGATTTATATCAGGAATTGATCGTCGTAAAAGTTATTTGCCATCCAGAACTTTCTCGATTTCAGCTGAATTAAATTTTTAATCCGCATTCTAAATAAGAACTTCGTTATGAGGTTTTACATTCATATAAATTATCGATGTGTATTTGCAAACAATGGACGATATTATTTTGAAATTAAAGTTGGCGAAGCTTCTTGTTTGCAGTAATTTCAGATTGTTATAGATTTTTCGCTACATGATTTTAGTTCATCTTAATTTATAATTGACAATGAAATATTTGATTTTCCTTATTACATTAATCACGATGGGTTGTACGCACGAAAGATCAAGTATTAAAAATCTCTCAGATGATGAGATTTGTAAAATGATTATATCAATGGTTGCGAATGATCAAAAAATTAGACTTGAAGGTAACTTTGGTAGTAATAATGAAGTGGATGTTTTTAATACAAAGACGCTTATTGAAATTGTAAAATTGAAGGGTTGGCCAAGTAAGGATAGGTATAATTGTGATGAACATCCAGGTGGTGCCATTATATTTAGACACGCACCGCAAAGATATTTTAAAGAGATTGAATCTCTAATAAAAAAAGAGTATCTGGCGGGCCGTATGCAAGCTGGTGACTATAATTTAATTAAAAATCATCTTGACGGACGACCTGTGATTACAAGTGAACAATTGCTCAAAGAACCTGTTTTTAATAAATAGATAGGTAATCGATCTTAAGCTGTCAAAAAGTTAAACACCTTATGAGCAAAACTCACTTTAAAATACATAATGGCAAATTCCTCACTCTAATTTTTTTCATAGTAATTGGTATCGTTGGCTGCAATGATGATGAAGAGATGATTGATCAGAATGATATTATTGCTGAAGGGAACTGCTATCCAGAAGAGCCTGAAGAAATTTTTGCTATAGCATCCGTTCCTGCTAAGATTCAGAACTTTACTGAAGTAGAATTCGAACAATTGATTATGCAGCCGATCGAAAAATATTTACCTCAAGGTATTTCTGGTGAAGTTAGAATGGTGATATTTTATTCAATAGAGGAAAATAGTTGTTTGCTTTCTTTAGAATCTAATATAGAGATAGATGCTGCTGTTTTCAGTGAACTGCAAGA
>JAHDIN010000022.1 GCA_020630775.1 Saprospiraceae bacterium
GTTAAGAGATGGTCTTGGTTAGAGTGGAATCCTGAAAGACAGGAAGGTACATTTATGGAATATCCTGAAAGACAAGCTATTCCAGAAAACATTAATGAACAGTTGATTGTAGAATTATACTCTAAGTAATTCTAAACAATCAATACATTTCTTCAATTGGTAAACACGCTAAACTAAGTTATGAGTATTCTTAATTTTCAGAGACCCAACAAAATTTTATTAACCAAGGCAGATGACTTTGATGGTTCATTTGAATTTAAACCATTAGAGCCCGGTTTTGGTCAAACAATTGGTAATTCTCTAAGAAGGGTACTATTATCTTCTTTAGAAGGTTATGCCATTTCAGCAATAAGAATAGCAGGTGTTGATCACGAATTCTCAACTATCAAAGGTGTTGTTGAAGATGTAGTCGATATCGTTTTGAACATGAAGCAAGTAAGGCTTAAGCCTGAAATTGATATGCCAGATATGGACTCTGAAAAGATTTATCTGACAATTAGTGGAAAAGAACAATTAAAGGCTGCTGACATAGAGGCACATACTAATGTGTTTAAAGTTATGAACCCAGAACTTGTAATCTGTAACATGGATTCAAGTGTAAATTTGGAAATCGAATTAACGGTTACAAAGGGAAGAGGATATGTTCCTGCTAGTGAGACTTTATCAAAAGATGCTTCTATAGGAGTTATTCCTGTTGATGCGATTTATACGCCAATAAAAAATGTGGCCTATAAAATTGAGAATACAAGGGTAGAACAAAGAACTGACTACGAAAAATTAACTATTGATATCAAAACTGATGGAACAATCCATCCTGAAGATGCAGTGAAAGAGGCTTCAAGAATTTTGATTCAGCACCTGATGTTGGTAACGGATGAAAATATCACATTTGAAACTGAGAAGAGTAGAGAGGATGATATCGTAGATGAGCATATTTTACATATGCGTAAGCTATTGAAGACACCACTTGAAGATTTAGATTTATCTGTAAGAGCATACAATTGTTTGAAAGCAGCTAAGATTAATTCTCTTGGTGAGATGGTAAAATATGATACCAACGAATTATTGAAGTTCAGAAATTTCGGTAAGAAGTCTCTAGTAGAAATTGAAGAACTACTACAAAATAAAGGTCTTACTTTCGGTATGGACTTGTCTAAGTATAAGTTAGACGAAGAATAATTGTTTTTAAGGATCGTATCGACTCTACTATAGGATCCATTACTAAATAGCATATAACTAGGTTTAATAAAAAACAAGTCGATTATTAACTTAAACCAGGTGATGCGCAATTAATTTGTCATGAGACACGGAAAAAAATTCAATTCCCTAGGAAGAAAGAAGGGACACAGAAGAGCATTATTAATGAACCTTTCAAATGCTCTTATCAAACACAAAAGAATTAATACAACTTTAGCAAAAGCTAAAGCTTTAAGGGTACACATCGAACCATTGGTTACGAAAGCTAAAACAGATTCCGTACACTCAAAAAGAATCGTTTTTGGGTATCTTCAAAATAAAGAAGCTATCAAAGAATTATTCGGTCCAATAGCAGAAAAGGTAGGAGATAGACCAGGTGGATATACAAGAGTAATCAAAACTGGATTTAGAAAAGGTGATGGCGCAGAGATGGGTATGATTGAATTTGTAGACTTCAATACAATTTACACATCAGCTAAGCCAGAGAAGAAAGGAAGAAGAAGACGTAAAAAGAAAGGAGGCAACACCGAGGCAGCAGCAGCAGCTACTGCAGCAGCAGCGACTGCGGCAACAAGCGAAAATAAAGCTGCTGATGATTTAACAAAAATTGAAGGCATAGGGCCAGCAATTTCTAAAGTATTAACTGCTCAAGGTGTAGTAAGTTTTTCTGACTTAGCAGATATGGGGGCAGATGAAGTTAAATCTATATTAGAAGGGGCTGAAGGTAATTTTGCTGCTCATGACCCGACTACTTGGCCGAAACAAGCTGAAATGGCAGCTCAAGGGAAGTGGGACGAATTAAAGAAGTGGCAAGATGAGTTAGATGGTGGAAAAGAAGTAAGCTCAGAAGAAGAATAAAGAATAGTGAAAACCAACATATTTAAAAGGTGTCCTACTTTCGTAGCGGCACCTTTTTTTATGAATTTTCATATCATTACCACATTAGAACATTTGATTTCGGTAATATCGATTCTATTGCAGTTTTATTTAATAATCAATTGCAATAAGCTCTAACTTTTCAAGTCATATTAGCACAATCTTTTATATTTGCAAAACTCATTTTTCAATCAATGACTGATAAATCTTTACAAGACGCAATCCTCCTTCTAGAGGATGGAACCGTATTCAAAGGTAAGGCTGCTGGAAAAAAGGGAATTGGAACTGGAGAACTTTGCTTCAATACAGGAATGACGGGTTACCAAGAAATTTTTACCGACCCTTCTTATTTTGGTCAGATATTAGTAACCACTAATGCCCATATTGGTAATTATGGCACTCGAGTTAAGGATGTTGAATCAGAGAAGGTTCAAATCGCAGGTCTAGTCTGTAAGAATTTTACGAATGAATATTCAAGGCCTTTAGCTGATGCTGATATCCAAAAATATTTTGAGGATAATGAAATTGTTTGTATTCATCAATTGGATACAAGAGCCATTGTAAGACATATAAGGGATAAGGGGGCAATGAATTGTCTTATTTCTACCTCAGAATTAGATGTCAATAAATTAAAATCGATTTGTAAAGACATTCCATCGATGGAAGGTTTGGAGTTGGCTTCACAAGTGAGTACTACGCAAGTGTATACCATAGGTTCTGAATCTTCGGAAATCAAAATTGCAGTACTAGACTTCGGTACTAAAAAGAATATACTTAGATGTTTTGCTGAACGAGGAGCTTATTTAAAAGTTTTTCCTGCAAAGACAAGCGTTGAAGAGATTTTGAAATTTGGAGCTGATGGATTTTTCCTGTCTAATGGCCCAGGTGATCCGGCTGCAATGGATTATGCGATTGAGACAATCAAAGCTTTGATGGAATTAGGTAAACCAATGTTTGGAATTTGTCTAGGCCATCAACTCTTAGCATTGGCTAATGATATTCCAACTTATAAAATGCATAATGGTCATAGAGGAATTAACCATCCAGTAAAAAATCTTATTACTGGTAAATGCGAAGTTACAAGTCAAAATCATGGATTTGGCGTGAGTCCTGTTGCTATTCGCGAAAGCTCGAAAGTAGAAATAACGCACATGAATCTTAACGATGATACCATTGAAGGCATAAAAGTAAAAGGAATGCCTGCTTACTCCGTACAGTATCACCCTGAAGCAAGTCCAGGTCCGCATGATTCAAGATACTTGTTCGATCAATTTATTGAAACAATACAAAATCATAAAAACTAATGAGTTTAATCGCAGAAATTCAAGCAAGACAAATATTAGACTCTAGAGGTAATCCAACCGTAGAGGTAGATGTTATTACTACCAATGGCATATTAGGTAGGGCAGCTGTTCCTTCAGGCGCATCTACAGGAAAATATGAGGCTGTAGAACTAAGAGATAATGATAAGTCTATTTACATGGGTAAAGGCGTTATCGAAGCTGTTAATAATGTGAATACAATTATTCAAGATGCCATAATAGGATTTCCAGTAGACGAACAAAGATTGATTGATTCAATTATGTTAGATCTTGATGGTACTAATAATAAATCAAAATTAGGTGCCAATGCGATCTTAGGAGTATCCTTAGCTCTAGCGAAAGCTGCTGCGGAAGAATCTCAACAACCGCTTTTTAGATATATTGGTGGGGTAAATGCATATACGCTCCCCGTACCAATGATGAATATTTTAAATGGTGGTTCTCATGCTGATAATAGTATTGATTTCCAAGAATTCATGATTGTACCTGTTGGCGCTGATACTTTCTCGGAAGGATTGAGAAAAGGAGTTCAAGTTTTTCATCATTTAAAAAAGGTCCTTAAGTCCAAAAACTATTCTACTAATGTTGGTGATGAAGGAGGTTTCGCTCCAAATATTAAATCAAATAAAGAAGCCATAGAAATTGTACTTCAATCAATTGAATCTGCAGGATTTAAACCTGGTGATGATATTATGATTGCTATGGATGCGGCTGCTTCTGAATTTTATAATGAAGAAGAAAAAGTATACCATTTTCATAAGTCAACTGGTGATAAATTGAGTTCAGACGACATGGTTTCTTATTGGAAAGATTGGGTTGACAATTATCCTATATTTTCAATTGAAGACGGTCTTCATGAAGATGATTGGTCAGCATGGGCAAAAATGAACGCGTCCTTAGGAGATAGAGTACAGTTGGTAGGGGATGATCTTTTTGTTACAAATACCGAAAGATTACAAAGAGGAATTGAAGAGAAATCCGCCAACTCTATTTTAATAAAAGTAAACCAAATTGGCTCACTGACTGAGACAATTGAAGCGGTGAGTTTGGCTAAAGTAAATTCATTCACATCTGTAATGAGTCACAGATCAGGAGAAACAGAAGATACAACAATTGCAGATTTAGCGGTTGCTCTAAATACAGGGCAAATAAAAACAGGTTCTGCTTCGAGAAGTGATAGAATTGCGAAGTATAACCAATTGTTAAGAATTGAAGAAGAATTAGGCGAAGTTGCTTATTATCCTGGTAGATCAATATTGAAATAGGCTGTAGCTCTAAACTCATATCTTATTGATTTTTAATATATTTACGGTGGTTATGTGGGCTTTTCCTACTTAACAAATCCAAATCTTACGAAGAATAGAACCTTATGCAATCATTAAAGAATGCATGTAATTATGGATAATATTTTAGATAAGATTAATTTGAATAATGTCAATTGGGTTAACAAATACTCGATTGCCGTATTTCTTTTTGTTATTTGGCTGGGATTTTTTGATAAGTACAATTTTCTGACTCAAAGACATCTTTCTAATACGCTTAACAACTTAGAGGAGCGTAAAGAAATGTATGAGAGACAATTAGAAACCGCTATCAAAGAAAGAGAAGTGATGAATAGCGATATTGAAAAATATGCAAGAGAGCATTATTTCATGCATAAGCCGAATGAGAAAGTTTTCGTGATTAAAGAACCAGAAAAAATAAAGACTAAATGAGCGTCTTAGTTAATAAGAATTCTAAAATTATAGTTCAAGGTATAACTGGTAAAGAAGGTAGTTTTCATGCTTCCCAAATGATTGAATATGGGACACCAGTTGTAGGTGGTGTGACACCAGGAAAGGGAGGCCAAGAACATTTAGGCGTACCTGTATTTAATACAGTATCTGAAGCAGTTGAAAAAGCAAGTGCGGATACATCTATTATTTTTGTACCACCTGCATTCGCCGGTGATGCTATAATGGAAGCTGCAGCTGCAGGTATCAAAGTTATCATATGCATCACAGAAGGTATTCCAGTTCAAGATATGGTAAAAGTGAAAGCTTACATTAATGATATGGACTGCAGATTGGTTGGACCTAATTGCCCAGGAGTTATGACTCCAGGAGAAGCTAAAGTAGGTATCATGCCGGGCTTTATCCATAATCCAGGAAGAATAGGAATTGTTTCAAGATCTGGTACACTTACTTATGAAGCTGTCGATCAAGTGACCAAAGCAGGTATGGGACAATCGACTTGTATTGGTATTGGTGGTGATCCAATTCCAGGTACGACGACAAAGGAAGCTGTTGAATTGTTAATGAATGATCCAGATACAGATGGTATAGTTATGATTGGTGAGATTGGGGGTAATATGGAGGCTAACGCTGCAAGGTGGATCAAGGAGCATGGCACAAAACCCGTGGTCGGATTTATTGCTGGTCAAACTGCACCGGCTGGGAGAACCATGGGGCACGCAGGTGCAATTGTTGGAGGAAAAGATGATACAGCAGCAGCTAAAATGGCTATCATGAGAGAATGCGGAATTGCGGTTGTCGAATCACCAGCAGATATCGGAGATACAATGGCTAAATTATTGGCTGATAAAGCTTAGTAATAAGATGTAAAGTCAAGGAACCAAAGAGCAATCACCCTTTAAGAGTATTTCTTTTAAAGGGTTTTTTATTGTCCAAGAAAATGTACAATGCTTTACACAAGCTATTTTCTGAAGTCATTTGTTAGCATCACTGAGCACTTTTGTTGGTAAAAACAGGGAATACTAATCTATCGGTATTAAAGTTGTTAAGGTTTGATAGAAATTAAATAGGGTATAATTGGATTCTGGTATTAAAAAGAAAGTAGATATAGATAAGCTATCTGAGGAATTGGAACTGCTTAGGCATAAATATCGCATACAGTCCTTGCTCACTGCATTTATAATTGACTCCCAAAAGAAATATTCTATTGAAGAAATTGCATGGACAATAACAAATAGTCTTATATCTAATCTTGGTTTCGAAGACTGTGTCGTATATGTTTTGGATGAATCAAAAGAATGCCTAGTTCAGATAGCTGCATATGGCCCCAAAAATCAAGGTGATAACGAAGTAAAGGATAGGCTCGAAATTGATTTAGGAGAAGGTATTGTTGGTACAGTTGCACAAACGGGTATTGCTGAGTGTATTAGTGATACATCCGAAGATCCAAGATATATTGTCGATGATGCAATTAGGTATTCGGAACTAGCTGTACCGATTATTGTCGATAACAAGGTAATAGGTGTAATTGATTCTGAGCATTCACAAAAGAATTTCTTTAATTCTTTTCATATGGAAATCTTGATGTCTATCGCAGCATTCACTTCAGAAAAGTTGATGAATGCAATCATGTATAAAAAGCTCGAGGAACAGAACAATTCCTTAGAATTAAAAGTCCAAGAAAAAACAGAATTATTGCAGCAAACTGTTTCTAAACTAAAGAAGTCCAATCAAGAGTTAGAGCAATACGCCCATGTAGTTTCACATGATTTAAAACAACCATTACGATCAATAAATAGCTTCATACAATTAATAAGTAGAAAAGAAAAAAACCTTACCGACTCTTCTAAGAAGTATATGGCAATTATTTCTGACTCATGTAAGCAAATGACCAAATTGCTCAATAGCATTCTGGACTATGCCTCATTAAATGGTCAAGAAAAAGAGTATATAGATATAGATTTAAATGAAATACTAGGTATAGTATTGAATAATTTATCTCTTCAAATTACTGAAAGCAATTGCCAAATGATTTTTGATGTATTGCCAAGTTTGAAGGCCCACGAATTAGGTATGATTCAGCTATTTCAAAATATCATTTCCAATTCTATAAAATTTAAAAATCCAGAAATTGACCCGATAATAGAGTTAACCAATCTTAGTAATGAGAAACAAGTAGTTATTGAGATTAAAGACAATGGTATTGGAGTTGAAAAAGACGAACAGGAAAATATCTTTTCAATGTTTACTAAACTTCATTCAAAAGTTGATGGTACTGGTCTAGGACTCAGTCTTTGTAAGAAAATAATGGAACAGCATAATGGCGAGATTAAATTTCAATCTGATGGAAAAGGTAAGGGTAGCACAATTACTTTGTATTTTAATTTACATTAAGATTAATAATTAGCTAAGGCCATTCTTAATTTGTTTTTCATTCGATTTCTGAGTTTTTTAGGTTTTAAAATTGTCAGCGATTCTCCAAAACCAAGTAGTAATCTTTCAAGTTCATAGTTATGGTGAACTTTCATTTGAAATATAATACTTCCATCCTCTTCTTCGGTTAATTTTTTTTGACTTTTATGAAATGGTTTAGTTAATACATATGGAGCATTTTTTCGATCAACCTTAAACTCAATGTCTATAATGTCATTGTCTGATAATACTGTAACACCAATAGTATCTTTGTAATACTTGTTGGCATTGAAATTCTTCTGGTTAAGTTTCAATTTCAAGTCCATGTCAATGCTCATGATTCTGTCTAGTGCCAAAGTCATCACGCTCTCTCTTCCGTCACATCGACCTACAAGAAACCATCTGTTGTTAAATTCTTTAAGAATATAGGGATGGAAAGTAAAATTACTTTCTCTTCTAGCAGTAAATGATTTATATGAAATAATTAGTACAATTCTTTTTTGTATTGCTTGATAAAGAATATCTAAGTTTTCTATCCCCTTTAAATTTTCATTTTTTTCCATATGAATAATTGAGGATTTCTTCTGACTGGTTCTATAAATCTTATCCTCTAGCTTTTGGATTATACCGTTCATTTCAGAGAACAGTGTGAAACTTTTAAATTGGCTAAGCATTGCCATTGTTTCATTAAGAACATCTAAATCTAATTGCGATAGTGGAACCTTTGTAATGCTATAATTTTCATCTTCATAAGTATAATATTTTCTATCATAACATATTATCGGAGCGTTATACCCTAATTTATCACTTCGCATGGTCTGAATATCAAGTTGTACAGTTCTTTTAGAAACTAAAGTATCCTTGCCTTCATATTCATACAATGAATCCGAACAAGCTTTAATTAGATTTGTAAGTGTCCATTTTCTATTTCTGTTTTGAAGACACTTGTCAATAGTTCTGTACCTTATCAATGCATTCTTATTTGTTGCCATAGAATTTTAATTACGCAAATAAATTGCGTAGTTAGATAATATTTTTGATTTATAATTGAATTATTATGAAAATCAGAGGAAAGGATCTCATTTCAATGGGATATAAACAAGGAAAGTGGTTTAAAGATGCTTTAGTGCATGTTAACAAAATGAGATTAAGTGGATCAGAATTACTTTTATACTTAGATTCTGTGGCACCTAAAGTAGTTGAACCACATGCAACTCCCGTCAATTTTCACAAGAATATTGAAGCAGAGAACGAGGTAGAGCAGAATAACGTCAATAGTGTTTTAAATACTATGTATTCCCTTATGAGAACTCCAACTGTAAGAAATGGTGCAGTGATGCCTGACGCTTGTCCTACAGGTCCTATAGGACAAATTCCTGTTGGTGGAGTAGTAATGACAGAAGATGCTATTCATCCAGCAATGCATAGTGCTGATATTTGTTGTTCTGTTATGATGACTTCCTTTGGGAGTACCGATCCTAAGAAGGTTTTGGATTTCGCGCATTCTATTACTCATTTTGGTGGAGGGGGTAGGAAGGATCAAAATTTTGAGTTACCTAAAAGTCTCATAGAGAGAATGAAAGGCAATGAATTTCTAAAGGATAATAATAGTCTACAATTAGCTAAAAGTTATCTAGGTACACAAGGAGATGGTAATCACTTTTTATATGTAGGACAATCAGAAAATACTGGTGAAACCATTATGGTCACTCACCATGGAAGTAGAGGTATAGGAGCTTCTCTTTACAAGAAAGGATTGAGATTAGCTGAATCTTTTAGAAAACAGATTTCTCCAAAAACACTGAAGTATAATGCTTGGATTCCATATTCTGATCCTAAAGGAAAACAATACTGGGAAGCTCTTCAGATAATTAGAGATTGGACTAAACTAAATCATGAAGTCATTCATCTTGAAACAGAAAAGGCTTTGAGAATTGATCCATTAATACAATTTTGGAACGAGCATAATTTTGTTTTTAAAGAAGATAATATGTTTTTCCATGCAAAAGGAGCAACTCCATTGGATGATAAGTTTGTTCCTGATTCTTATAACGGACTCAGGTTAATTCCATTAAATATGAGTGAACCTATATTGATTGTTAAAGGTCAGACGACAGAAACAAATTTAGGTTTTGCTCCTCATGGTGCAGGTAGAGATGTCAGTAGAACGCAACATATAAGAAGTAAAGAGGGTAGGACCAAAGAGGAAATCTTTGAAGTAGAAACTAAAGATTTGGATGTAAGATTTTTTTCTGGGGAAGTTGACATTTCAGAATTACCAAGTGCTTATAAGAATGCTGAAAATGTACAGTCTCAAATGAAGAAGTTTGGATTAGGTGAAATACAGGATAGAATTATTCCTTATGGTTGTATAATGGCAGGCGATTGGAAAGTCAATGCACCTTGGAGAAAGAAATCAAAGAAAAAGAGATAACTTTGCTCTTAAATGAATAAAATTTTCGAACATATTATAGATGAAAGACCGGAGTTGAGACTTCTTAACCTAAAGGTGCAAGACAATTTCGGACGCTTTATATTATTGGTTTATGAATATTAGTGATTAAAAAAACATAAATTGAAAATAGAGCGTCCAGTCATTTTGATTGGACGCTTTTTTTTTTAAATAGGACTTAATAGAAATATAATCAGACTTGAAACATAAACGATTGAGAGACAGACAGTTGGATTATTATGTACGAACTGACAAAAGTCAGACTGGTGATATATTGATGTATTATAATTTGTAATTTATTGATAATCAATTATTTAACATTTAATTTTTTGGTTTTTTCAAAATCTTGACTTTACCTTTGTATTGTAAAATTTTAGAAATGGAATATCAAATGGACATAGAAAGAAAGCATAGTGGATTTAAGCCCGATACAATGGATAAACTAGAGCAGTTTGTATTTGATCGATTAAAGGAGATCTGTATGTGATGTATTATATAACATCACATTTAGAAAGGCATCTCCTTAAGGAGGTGCCTTTTTTTTTTGGATTAAATTAAAAAATGATCACCTGTAGCTTAGTTGGCAAAGCACCTAGCTTTTAACTAAGGGATCGAAAGTTCGAGTCTTTCCAGGTGAACAAATAATTATGTCCCGTTCGTACAATGGTTGAGTACGTCCGACTTTCTATCGGGAAATGAGAGTTCGATTCTCTCACGGGATACAAAGATTTTTAAAAGCTGAAATCTAAATAGTACTGTAACTCAATGGTAGAGTATCCGACTGTCTCTCGGAAAGTTGCGGGTTCGAGTCCCGTCAGTACTGCTTACAGGAAACGATCCATTGGTGTGGTTACGTCATTTGGAATGACGGTTATTGGAGGTTCAAATCCTTCTTTCCTGACTACTGTGTTTTTAATTATTTACGTAATGGTCCCGCCTTATGGCGGGCAAAATAAAACCGTGTGTTGTAATGGTAGCATTTGAGATTTTGACTCTCAAGGTAAAGGTTCAAGTCCTTTCATGGTTGCAAAAATCCTACTAGCCCAATTGGCAGAGGCGATGGATTTAGAATCCATAAAGTCTGAGTTCAAATCTCAGGTAGGGTACTATTAAGGAGCTTATAAAGAATAATTAAATAGTTAATATTTCTGCTCTTTTGATTTCATGGTGATTCTAGTTTAATAGGCAAAACATCTTGTTGTGACCGAGAAGAATAGGGTTCGAATCCCAGAATCACCCTATAAAATTTAATCACGCAATTCTATTGCGCACTAGTGAAATAATTTTGATTTATGATTACGAAATGTTGTAATCTGAATTCTAAAAAAAAAAGATAAACACTTTAAGTAAAGAAGGATTTAAGGTTTGATCATACTAACATGTGAGTTTCTATATAGCTCCATTGCGTCTGCCGGTAGGTGATGATGTTCAAGTATTCTGACCTTATACCACTTAGGATACGAGGGTCATGGGTTCGATTCCCATACGGTTAACCACCGTTAGCTCAGAGGGTAGAGCATCGTACTTATGCGGGTTCGAGTCCCGTCAGTTCCCATATTGGAATTGTAGCTCAATTGGTTCGAGCACTAGACTCCTAATCTAGAATTTGATGAGTGGCAACTCTTTAAAAATGCAAAATGGGTGTAATGTCTTTAGTTCAGTTTTTCAGAAAATTTGATGAAGAACAGTTAAATGAATGCTTTGAAAGATTTAGGATACCGTTGACCTTGAAAATTAAAGTATAATTAGTCCAAATAGAAAGGATAAGAGAGAAAAGATGAGATTTAGATAACTGGAAATAATTGAAAAGTTCTACTTAATAAATATTCCGTATTCATTGAACGAACTAAGGATATTAAACCCTATTGATAAGAATTTTAATTTTTTAAATATTATAATAATGAAGCGAATTACTGTTAAAGCAAATGAAGTTGCTCTTGTTACAAAACTAGGTCGGCTTCAAAGAATCTTAACTGAGGGACAGTATTGGTTATTAAATAGCTACCGCTACGAGGTCTATCAATTAAATTGTCCAATAACTTTATCTTCTCAATGGGATCATTTAGTAGGCGATCCAAAATTTGCTTCACAAGTTGACCTTGTCGAAGTATCGGATCAAGAATTGTGGATTGAATTCAAGAATAATTTATTTACTAGACTATTAAGACCAGGAAAATATCTTTATTGGAAATCAGGTCCTAAATTCGATTTGACAAGAATGGATTTATCAACTGTAGAGGTAGATTCTTCAATTCCAACATATATCCTTAATAAATCAGATATTCAACAATACCAAAATGTATATGTGATTGAAAATTATGAAAAGGGTCTATTGTATATTGATGGAGAATTTATTAAAACTTTAGGACCTGGTATTTATCGATATTGGAAATCGGATAAAATAGCAACGGTATCTAAAGTCGATATGAGGGTTCAATTAATTGAGGTTTTGGGTCAAGAAATTTTAACCAAGGACAAAGCTGGCTTACGTGTCAACTTTAGTGCTCAATACAAGATCAATGATGTTGAAAAGGCAATGGTACAAACTAAAGATTATTTGAAGCAGTTGTATAACGGCTTACAATTGGTCTTAAGAGAATATCTTTCAAGTTTAACACTTGATCAAATGTTAGCTAACAAATTGGTTATCGGATCTTATGTATTGGAAAATATCGCTGATAAAGCAGAATTGTTAGGTGTTAAACTGTTAAGTGGTGGTATCAAGGATATTATTCTTCCAGGTGACATCAAAGAAATTATGAATCAAGTTTTGATTGCGCAGAAGAAGGCTCAGGCAAATACAATTATGCGACAGGAAGAAACTGCCTCTACTAGAAGCTTACTTAATACAGCAAAGTTAATGGAACAAAATAGCATGCTATTAAAGCTCAAGGAGATGGAATACATGGAGAAAATTTCTGAAAAAGTAGGAGAAATTAGTTTGAATGGTGGAGGAAGAGTCATCGATCAATTGAGAAAGCTTGTTATTAGTGATGAATAGCAATTAGCCTCTTAAGTCTTAAGACCTTAAGGGGCTAATTGCATTTATTATAGCGTTGCAAATGCCTCATTCTAAGAATAAACCAAATAAATTTTGAATTTTAACATTTACAATAAATACAATATATAATCAACTGATATACATATATATATGATTATAAAATAATTATAATCTAATCTCATATTAGTTATTTAAATAATATTTAAACCCTTGATTATAAAGTAGTACGGTCTTTGTTCGGCATTAGATACATAATCTTATTTCGAATATGAGAATTTCTACGTCCTTTGGAGCTTTAACCCTAACTTTTTGTCTCACATTTGGAATCAATCTAAAGCTAACAGCACAGTGCCCAACAGCTGCTGATATGTCTTGTAATATGGCTGCTGGTCAATATGATAATGTAGTCATAGGAGAGGTTTCAGGAGATGCTGGACAATCTGATGGTTGCAATGATGGTATAGTTGAAATTGTTGGACCTCCAGGTACAAACATTGGTTGTATGGTTGTAACAAATTCAGAATGGGCAGTTCTTATACCTCCCAATACTGCCATTCCAATGGACGGAGTTTTTTTAATTGCATGTAGTTCGGATCCAGCAAGTAATTGTGGTGTAGGTATTAATGGTTCATCAAATGGATTAATAGCTGATGGAACTGAAGGCGATTTTAATTCAGGTCTTCTTGGAGAAATTGATCTAGATGTTTGTAATACAGCAAACAGCATTTATTACGATCCAGCAGCCACTGGGTTTACAATTGATAATTCAGGGAACAGTGATGGTGATCAGGTTATGTTATTTAGACCTAATGGAACACCACATGACGGTATATATTGGGGTACAGCTAATACAACCACAAGCGGAGCAAGTACTATAGGCGGTGCTTCAGGTAATGCGGATCATGTCACGATTCAAATTTCAGGTCAATCCTATACCTTAGGAGATAATGATGCTAATGGTACTGTAAATGATAATCCAATTGCTGTAGTTGGAGGAAGAGGTGATGGAACAAATGCAACAGCAGTTCCAGTACTGCCTACTCACATAGATTGTCCTTGTAATACACCTACAAGCCCGGGAACCTTTACAATTCCATCATTAGATGATGCAAGCAATATATGGTTTGAAATGCAGCCTAATTTTAAAGGATGTAATTCTTCATTTGCAAGACCAGGTACTTCCGGAGGTGCTGATAGAAATCCTACACATATGGATGGATTAGTTACCTCTACTGATACAAATCCCAATGGCAGTCCATCTAACAATGGGGGAGGAGCTACAGGAGGAATGACGGGTGATCTTTGGACACCAAGTGCCTATACTCCGACATCTTGTGGAAATGCAGAATGGGGATATACAGATCATCCAACACCTGGACAACCTAATAATGACCCATCATTCGTTTTTTATGCTAGTACGGATCAAGTGTGTACGGTGGGTGATATGATTACATTCACAGTTGAAGTATATAATTATCAGCATGTGTCTGATAATACCGATATATTATCAGGCGACGACAATATTCAAACAGGTTCTTATGTGCATGATCCAATTACAGGTATGAATGTACCTTGGAGTACTTATGCCGTTTCTGGTGAAACAACTACCATGACTTATACTTCGACAATGACTTCGTCGGGTACATTTAGTTTCGGATTGGTATGGGATGATTATTCTAATTGTTGTGGCACATCCGGGTTGCCACATAGTCAGAGTAATCCTAATGAGTGTTATGAGAGAGAAACTATAACGGTTCAAGTGATAGAACCAATGACCGCTGCGCCATCATTTTCATGTGTAGATGGTCAGGTAAATGTTACGACGGTTCCATTGAACGCAACAGGAGTATTGTATGAATTATTAGACGAGCCTTCGTATCTAGCCTCAGGTGGTAATGTGGTTCAATCCAACAGTACGGGACAGTTTTTAGTTACAACTCCAGCTACAGACAATTACTTTGTAAGAGTAAGTCAAGCTGGTAACTGCTCAGGACCTTTTGAAGCTTCAGGTACAGTTTGTGTTTTTGCACCACCATGTCCAGAGTTTACTGCTTACGAAGCTTGTACTACACCTTCTGGAAATTTTTGCCCTGGATCATCTATTGAAATTGCGATTGAAGGTACTAACTTGCCAGAAGGAGCTTTGATTGAATTCGTTTCACTAGCAGATATGGATACTAATCCATATGATAATCCTATATCTGATGTGGTAGCATCATATAAGGTACCTCCTGCAACTATTTCCATTGGATCATCTAATGTTTATAGTGGAGCAGATGGTAACTTTTTTGCTGGTCAAGATTTAGATGGCGAAGGTGGTCCAGATCAATTAACTTTTAATATTCCAGGTGTAAACATTTCGGGTCAAACAGGACTACAGATCTGTATTGATCTAGCTGAAGAAGATGGAACTAATCCATCTGACGGAAATGAAAGTAATTGGGATAATGGTAGTAGTAATTCAGATGAATTTATAATTAGTGCTCAAGTTGATGCAAATCCAGTTGCTGAAGTACTATCTATTCAATCTGATGCACCTTTGGGATCATCAAATGGAAATCCAAGAGTAGATACAGATGGAGATAGTGTAGGGGACGGTACAGAAGTCACAGCAACATTTCAAACATTTACCTCAAATATTTCAGGAACCGGCTCAAATCTAGATATAGAATTTTCAATTACACTTGATGATGGAGGATCAGATATTGCTTTTGATAATATTATAATAAAATCAAATGAAAATCCTTCGGGGATTTTAGAAATTGATTTTGATAATCAAAATAGTGGTTATTCAACTTCATCACAATTTTCTGATAACACAGACGATTATTATGGTATTGTATCTTCTTCTAGTTCATCTTGTGAAACAATATCGATTACAACTGAATTGTGTGGTAATTTAAATATCGCACCAAGGATTTCACCTGACCAATCAGGTTGTAATACGACAACTGGAGGTTCATCTGAAGAACCAACGTTAACTCCATTAACTTACACAATTAGTTGCCCTGAAGCCTCAATTTCTGCCTCAGTATTCGACGTTTGTCAAGCTGATATGTCTTCAATAGATATTCCGGTTTCAATATCTGGCGGTACAGGTCCTTATGAAATAACATACAGCGTTGATGGCGTAAATAGCACGATATCACCAATTTCTGATGGCGGCGATATTACAATAACTGGACCTACAAGTGGAGAAGTAAAAGTAACCTTAGTTTCAGTTTCAGATTTAGGAGGAAGTATGTGTAATGGTTCAGTGAATGATGCTGAAGCATGTGTAAATATAAGACCTACACCTACAGGTACAGTGATGAGTCATGCCGATCCAACTGCATGTTCGCCATGTAATGGATTAGTGACATTCACATTTACTGGCAATGGTCCTTTTGATTTGGAATATACGGTAGATGGAGGATCGCCACAAAGTGTTTCTTCGGTGAATTCACCATACACATTAACTGGATTATGTCCAGGTGTTTACGATATAGTTAGTATTCAAGATGAAGGAGGTTGTGATGGAACAATCACAAGTAATCCCCAGACTTTAAATGCACCAAGTGGAGAAACACTTTCTATCACAACTGCTGCAAGTGCTGTATGTAATGATGGTTCTGGTATGGTTGATCTTACTTCAGATATTACATTTGATCCAGCATATTCAGCAAGTTCTTTTTATTTCTTTGGAGTGGATCCAAATGGTTTGCCTTTGGATCCAACAAATCCAACAACATTTACAGGATTTACACTTTCAAGTTCTACAGTTACAGTACCCTCTGCAGGTACAACTGTTTATGCTTTATATATAGATCCAATGTCTGGTTGCCCTTCTTCAGTGCCAGTTGTTTTATCTACGAATGCTTCAGCATGTTTTACTTGTCCTACTATAACAGCTTTATCTGATCCTGCTGACCCATGTGTGGGTGGAAGTTTTGATTTGACAGTTTCATCTTTGAACGCAACACTAATGAATCAAACTACTGGAGGAGGCCCGTTTGGGATTCAATTTTTAGCATTCTCTGGGACGACAGCTCCAGCAAGTGCTTATTCAGGAGGAAGCAGTTTAGGTATAGTTACAAATTCAAGTTTAACAAATACTGATACTGAAGCTACATTAAATAATGTGGGTTCTTCGCTTACTGCAGGCGATTATCAGATTTGTGCAATTCTCTCAGGAGTGCCCACTGACGCTACCTGTCGACCACAAGTTTGCGTCCCAGTCACAGTAAATGCCAACCCAGTAGCAACAGTAAATAATATTTCGCAGTGTTTTTCTAGTGCTGCTGGTACACCTTCCTTAACATTAACAGCCACAACTGGTAGTCCTACGATGTATTCGATTGATTATGATATGGCTGCCAATACTGCAGGCTTAGTGGATGTTACAAGTGCGACAAGTTTAACAGGCGCGACTTATGCAATTCCGTCTAGTTTAGCTGCGGGTACATATAATGGAACGATCACCTATTCTGATGTAAATGGTTGTAGTGGTACAGATGATTTTACAATCACAATTAATGCGAATCCAGTAGCAACAGTTAATAATATTTCGCAATGTTTCAGCAGTTCTGCAAGTACACCTACATTGACATTAACAGCAACGACAGGTAGTCCTACTACATATACGATTGATTATGATATGGCTGCGAATACAGCAGGTTTAGTGGATGTTACAAGTGCGACAAGTTTAACTGGAGCAACATACTCTATTCCAGCGAATTTGGCCTCTGGAACATACAATGGAATAATTACTTTTTCTGATGCAAATGGGTGCAATGGAACAGATGATTTTTCTATAACCATAAGCGATAATGCAGTAGCTACTGTAAATAATATCTCTCAATGTTTCAGTAATGCAGCAAGTACACCAACATTGATATTGACTGCGACTACTGGTAGCCCAACTATGTACACAATTGATTATGATATGGCTGCCAATACTGCTGGCTTAGTAGATGTGACTACTGCTACAAGCTTGACAGGAGCAACATATTCAATCCCAGCAAACTTAGCAATTGGTACATACAATGGGGTAATAACTTACATAGAAGGCAATGGTTGTTCTGGAACAGATGATTTTACAATCACCATTAATGCAAACCCAGTAGCAACAGTAAATAATATTGAGCAATGTTTTAGTAGTTCTGCCAATACACCTTCTTTGGTCTTAACAGCCACAGTAGGCAATCCAACAATGTATACAATTGATTATAATATGGCTGCTAATACAGCAGGGTTGGTAGATGTAACTAGTGCGACAAGTTTGACAGGAGCAACTTATGCAATTCCAACAAATTTAGCAGCAGGTACATACAATGGTATAATAACTTATTCAGATGCGAATGGATGTTCTGGCACAGATGATTTCACGATCACAATAAATGCAAATCCAGTAGCGACAGTTAATAATATTTCGCAATGTTTTAGTAGTTCATCAAGCACACCGTCGTTAACATTAACGGCTACAACAGGCAGTCCAACGATGTATACGATCGATTATGATATGGCTGCTAATTCAGCGGGGTTGGTAGATGTGACTAGTGCGACAAGTTTGACGGGAGCGACTTATGCGATTCCAGCAAATTTAGCAGCAGGTATATACAATGGCACCATAACTTATTCAGATGTGAATGGTTGTTCAGGTACTGATTATTTCACGATCACAATAAATGCAAATCCAGTAGCGACAGTCAATAATATTTCGCAATGTTTTAGTAGTTCATCAAGCACGCCATCGTTAACATTAACAGCAACAGTTGGTAGTCCAACAATGTACACGATTGATTATGACATGGCTGCTAATACAGCAGGGCTGCTAGATGTAACTAGTGCGACAAGTTTGACAGGCGCGACTTATGCGATTCCAGCAAATTTAGCAGCAGGTACATACAATGGCACCATAACTTATTCTGATGCGAATGGTTGTTCAGGGACTGATGATTTTACGATCATAGTTAATGCGAATCCGTTAGCGACAGTTAATAATATTTCGCAATGTTTTAATAGTTCACCAAGTACACCATCGTTAACATTAACGGCAACAGTTGGTAGTCCAACAATATACACGATTGATTATGACATGGCTGCTAATACAGCAGGGCTGCTAGATATAACAAGTGCGACAAGTTTGACAGGCGCGACTTATGCGATTCCAGCAAATTTAGCAGCAGGTACATATAACGGTACAATAACTTATTCAGACGCGAATGATTGCAGTGGGACAGATGCTTTTACAATTGAAATAAAGGATACACCAGTCGCCACTATAAATGATATTACGAACTGTGGCCCTGAAGATGAGTTTCCATTCACTTTAAATGTGACTTCAGGAAATGTTACGCACTTCACAGTAGACTTTGATACGGATGCAAATGCTGCTGGTCTTCAAGATATGGCAATGATTGCCATGACATCTGGTGCACAATTTACGAGCACAAATAATTTACCAGCGGGTGTTTACAATGGTATTATTACTCTTGTAGCAGATAATGCTTGTACTGTTGATGATCCTTTTACGATTACTATAGTGAATGATGTTAATGCTGGGATAAATGATAGCGTGGACATTTGTAATGAAGATCCTACAGAATTCAGTTTTGATTTAATGGATGAACTTGGAGGTACACCAAATTCAGGTGGAACATGGACAGAAACCACTTCTGGAACACCTTCAGGTGTAACTATTTCTGGAAGTGATGGGTCTGTGAATTTTCAAGGAGTGGCCCCTGGTACTTATCAATTTAGATATGCTCTTAGTGGTACTTCACCATGCATGGATGCCGATGCAACAGTCACGGTGAATGTTAGTGCTTGTTATGATTTAGCATTAACTAAGGTTTTAACGACTGCGTCAGTTGTTAAACCAGGAGACATGGTGACGTTTGATATAACTGTATTTAATCAATCAGATATAGACGCTTTTGATGTAGATGTTCAAGACTATTTTCCATCTTGTTTGATATACATCAGTTCTGTCTACAGTTCACATACATCTATGGGAGCTCCCCCAACAATCACCGATAATTCCACTAATGGTTTTGAAATATCTCAAGTGTCAGCGATGAGTTCTGTAGTGGTGACTTTAAGTTTTACAATCGATATGTCTTGTGAAGAAACTTCAATAATTAATAATGCGGAAATCACTGGCGGTTCAAGCACAGATGGTGGCCCTAATGCATTTGATGCAGATTCAACACCAGGCGATGATGCTTCAAGTCCACCAGATGACGAAGACAATAACACTGATGAGACTAACGGTGATGATGATTTTGATCCAGCCGAAATAAAAATATGTCAAACTGGATGCTCTGGATCATTCCCATGGAATGGTAATAATTAATCATTGAAACAATCTAATTAATAAAAAGGAAATGAAATATACAATTCAAAATTTAGCCTTGCTTCTGTGCCTTTGCTTTGGTTCTCAAAATCTTAAGAGCCAATGTCCAAACGGTTTATATATTACAGAAGCAGTTTATGATGTTTGCAATTCTAGTAGCCTGGGCGATGGCAGTGCAGGGGCATCCGGTTGGGGCGAATATTTTGTTCTTTCAAATAATACGAGTGCTGCAATAGACATTATGGGGGCAGAGTTTGATGATGATGGAGATCTTCAAGACGGCGATGGTGTTATCATTTCGCCGAGTACCTCATTAATGGTACCTGCAAATGGGTGTTTGATATTGGCGGCAAATACACAGACAAACTGGGAGTCTGAATATGGCCCAATAAGCAATACGGGTTGTTCATATTACGATATGTCAACTGAAGGATTTGAATCATTGAATAATGGTGGCGATAATATAGGTCTTACTGGAGCTTGCAATAATGGAAGTTATGGTGATGTTGCAGGTGATGGAGAAGCAATTGTTTGGGATGGTTCTGATTTCATACTTGGAGGTGTAGTGTCTACGAATGTGGATCATGGAGGACAAACATATGTTCCTGGATCTACAAATCCTCCTACCGGAAGTGGATCTATGTGTGCGATTACTCAAATTGCTATAACCAATGTTTCGGCATGTACAAATGTTGGATCAGATTCTGATAACTCTAATGATACTTTTACAGCTGATGTTACAGTGACATATATGAATCCGATAACGGGTTCAGGATCCTTGGATCTGTCAATGGGTGCAATAGAAAGCGTGGATGTGTCTAGTTTGCAAAATGCAACAAGTCATACTTTTCAGAACGTAGAAATGTCTGCTGATGGGAATCCTGTTTCAATTGCCGCAACATTCTCAGCTGAATCATCATGTACTTTTACTGGTAGTAATTTAATTACCGCACCATCCGCTTGTTCAAATGTAAGTGGTTGTACTTTCCCCGAAGTTGAGATTGTAGCTACATGTACGAATGATGCCACTTCAACGGAGGCAGCTCAAAATGAATATTTTATAAAAATTGATATTACTTCTTTAGGTACTGATACTGATGGGGATAATGAGGTAACTATTACTATCAATTCTACGGACTATAATTATACTGCAACTGGTACATATTATGAAGGGCCATTTAATTACAGCGGATCAGGTTTAGTTACTTTAAATGCTAGTTATCTTAATGATGGTGAAGCCTGTTCTGGTACAGCGATTGTCTCTGAAGTGGTTTGTGGTTATAATACAGATAGCGATGGTAATTCTGACGGCACCGCTGATGATGATCTTCACGCATCTGGTCCGGCTTGTAACTGTAATTTACCTGATGGATTTATTTTAGCTCAAGTAGCTCCAGGGAGTTTTGATGCATCAACAACAAATATGGTTTATATATTAGTTGATAGCGATGGCGATGTAGTTGCTCAAAATTCTTCAGGCCTATTTTTACCACTGGATGACGATACATATAACATCTATCCATTCAATGTTGATAAGAGCGATTTCGCCAATTTTCTTTCAGCTATTCCTTCAGCAGGACAGCCATACAGTTCGTTTACACCACCGTCAGGGTCTTGTGTTTCAGGATGTGGCTCGACCTCTATGACTTTGGATTGTAATTGTCGAGTGGATGATGTGGCTATACAAAAGATGATAACTTCCTCAGGTCCCTTTACCGTAGGTAGTAAGGTGAATTTTGATATCATAGTATACAATCAAGGGACTGACCCTATATATAATGTTTCGGTTATAGACTATTTGCCAGCTGAATTAGATTTTCTAATGGCAGACAATGCTACCAATGATTTCTCTGGAAATTCCGACGTTTCTGGAGGTGGGACTGTAAGTGCAACCGTTGCAAGTACAACACCTATTGCTGCTGGCTCTTCCTATACCTTAAGTATAACGCTAACTATAAATAGCAGCGCTACGCCTGGAGGTTCTATACAAAATGATGCAGAAATTATTGCGGCTACAACAGATCAAGCAGGAAATAATCCAATTGTAGATCAAGATAGTCCATTAATAAATACAGGTGGTGGTACAGAAGATGATAATAACATTGATGATGACGCTTTAGATGCACCTGCTGATGAAGATGATTTTGATTTTGCTCGTCTCCAACTATGTGCTGGAAATTGTGGAACATTCCCTTGGGACGGAAGTAAATAATGTAATGATCAAAATAGATACTAACTACATGAGAACAGATTTTAGATATATACAAATGAATAAAATGAGAAATCTTATTTATAATCTTGGGCTATCAATATGCTTTTCGATAGCAACAATATCCTTCTCTTTCGGACAATGTGGCGATGCTTATATTGGAGGTTTGATGGATGGCTACCAAGGGTCTTCATATCCTAAGTTTATATTGATCTGCGCTAATGCTGATATAAGGGATTTAAGTACTTACTCAGTAGAGTCCGCTAATAATGGTAATGGTTCTACGAATCCAACAGAATTTCAATTTCCAGCTGTTGAATTAGATGCTGGTGATTGTTTGACTATTGAATCAGGATCAGGTGTAAATCAATTTATTGATTACTTTGGATGTGGGCCAGATTATACAGATGGAGCTGCCAATATTAATGGTGATGACGCAATATTGCTTTATTGCGATAGTGGAGGAGGTCCGGTTTTAGAAGATGTATATGGAGATCCAAATGTAGACGGCACTGGTGAAGCTTGGGAATATACTGATGGCTGGGCTGCAAGATTAAATGCAAGCGCCGCACCATCTATTACTTTTGATCCTTCTGATTGGGCCATAGCTCCTAATCAAACATTAACAATGCATCCTTTTAATGATAATGCAATGCAAACAGTGGAGTGTCCTCCTTGTACTGATTTTACATACGATGCAAAAGCTTTTTGCTATGATGATAATAATGACTTTGTAGAAGGGAGTTACTATGTTACTGTCGATAATATTTCAGGTGGTTATAGTTCTGGGATTTATGAGGTAGCCATCGGTGCTACATCTCAAACATATTCAGGTACTGAATTGGTGTTTGGTCCATATACGCATTCTGGTAGCGGTAATGCTGTTCAGTCCGTGACTATAAATGAAACTACTGGTGCATGCAATGTTACATTTGAAGTTGTAGAAACTTTATGTACAGATATAGATGGAAATATAGGAGGGGATACTGCTCCAGACAATAATATGGCACTATGCGATTGTTCGGACACAAATAATCTTGATGATGACGGTGTGATTATCGCACAATCTGAACCCGGTACTTTTTCAGCGGGGGGAACCTCTGGAGCTGTTCAAATTTATTTATTGTTAGATGGGAATTCAGGCTCTGTTAATAAAGTAAGCCAAAATGCTACGGGTTTATTTTCAAAATTAGCTAGCGGTACCTACTATGTATACGCCTTAAATTATGAAACATCTAATGCTGCAGATGTAATATCTGATATAGCGGGATCAACAATCGATATTGATGCTTTAGTAAATGCAGCTGCTCCTTACGATGATGAATGTTATAAAGTATGTGGGCCAGCCAATTATACATTAGATTGTGGTTCGTCAAATGTAACTCTGGCGTGTAATGATCATTTAAATATAACTGTATCAGAATCTTGTGATATAAACGTAAGCGCTGATGTCTTTTTAGAAGGCGAACAATATGCTGAAGGTAGATATTCAATAGAAATAACAACTGCTGATGGAACTGTAGTAGACTTTGAAGAATTGACAGCTAGCACAGATGACGATGTTCATAATTTCTTAGGGCAAGATTTAATCTTTACAGTTACAGAGGCTTGTTCTGACAATAGTTGTTGGGGTAATGTCACATTAGAGGACAAATCGATTCCTACCTTAGACTGTCAAGATGTGACAGTTCTTTGTACTGAATTAGATAATCTTGATCCAGGTGCTATGATTAAAGGGTGGGATAGAGCTCTTGCAGAAGGTGTCGCCATTCCTGCAGGAAGCAATGTAAATATTCCATTGGTTCTTGATGAAGTTGCTGGTGTTGTGACAGATGTAATTGTAAACTTTGAAGCCTTAACGACGAATGTAAGTGAGCTTAATGTTTGTTTAACTTCTCCTAACGGACAGACAACATTAGACTTAATTGATCACTCTATATTTACTTCTGATTCTCGATGTGACAATTCAAATATTAATGTTTGTATTTCTGATGAAGCTAGTAATGCACATTCAATGTTGGCTTCTCCAGCATTGTGTGTAAGTACAAGAAATGCACTTTTTGGAAGCTTTAGACCTCTAGATGCATTGAGCGGATTTAATGGTGATGATGCAGGTGGCAGTTGGACATTGGTTGTAAAAAATACTGGAAGCTCTACAGCAACAGTTGTTCAAGCCGATCTACAGGTAGCCACTGATGAAGGTGATTTATTAACAAATACAGATATCATTACGAACTCAGGTTGCACAGAAATGCCAGAGTTTAGATTTACTGATGTTGAGTCTGATCAAACATGTGTTAACGATTTATGGAAAACTATTACCAGAACTTGGACGGTAACCAATCCAGAATCAGGACAGTCGGCTAGTTGTAATCAAACGATTAATGTAAGAAGATATAAAGTTGAAGATATTATTTGGCCTAAGAACTTTGATGATATAGATCAACCTTCTTTAGTTTGTGATGGCAATAATGATACAGGTATGCCGCAATTAGCATGTGATACACCAATAGGAGGATGTGGTAATTTTGCTATGTCAGGTCCTACGGTTATTGATTTTCCAATATGTGGCAATAGTTATAAGCGCATAAATACTTGGACTATTTTAGACTGGTGTACAGGTGATTTAGTGGAGTATGATCAAGTGATAAAAGTTGTAGATAACAATCCAATTATAGTTACATGTGTTCCAGATAACTTGCCTCAACAAGCATACGATCAAATAGGTTATGATCCTACAAGTGGCGGTGATGGAGCGTTTGTTGGAGCTTTAGATGAGGCAACATGTACGGGTAGCTGGAGAATTGTGCCACCGCTTGTTATTGATAATCCTTGTGGTGATGCTACAACAATGCAAGTTTTCTATTTACCAGATGATGATACAGATGCAAGTACAGCACCAACTGATGGTCAGTATATAGAATGGACTGGAGGTGATGTCCTAGACGGATTACCTGTCGATAGACGTACTTGGATTAGAATCGTCATTACGGATGAATGTGGAAACACTGGTGAATGTTTTACAGAGGTGGATATATTAGATGATACATCACCAATTTGTATTGCAAAAGAATTTATTGTTGTTGGCTTAAGTGATCCAGGTACTGGACCTGATGGTGTCTATGGTAAATTGTCTGCTTCTAGTGTAGATAATGGTTCATATGATTGCTCACCATTGACATTTGAGATTAGACGAATTTCTTCTCCTTGTAATAATGAAGATTTAAGTTTTGGTGAAAATGTAAAATTCTGTTGTGATGATTTAGGTGTTGATGGATTAGGTGAGGTTCAAGTAGAATTGAGGGCGACTGATTCTCAAGGCAATTCATGTACAGTTATATCAACCGTAAGGTTGAAAAATAGCGTACCAGTAACTGTTGAATGTCCTGATGGTTTCATTGTAGATTGCGAAGCAGATTATAATACGGTTGATGCATTCCCATCAATTACAGGGCTTTGTGGTGAAGAGGACATTACCTTTGATTCTAATGCAGTTATAGCGAGCACAACACCAGCGTCAAAGCCGGCTAGTACGTCTCCGTTATATGATATTGATGGTGATGGACAATTTGATCAGGTGCCACCATTTGATGAAAGATGTCAGTTTGGTGCAGTAAGAAGATCCTTTGTGGGTAGTGATGGAAGAACATGGTGTGAACAATATATAGTCATTGAACCTGCTGTTCAATTAAATCCGAATTCTATTGTTTGGCCTTCAGACATAACTGTAGATTGCAGTGATTATACACCAAACCAACCACAGTTTAATAGTCATGCCTGTTTGAGTATAGGAGTTACAGTAGAATCTGACACCTTCTGGCGAGTAGATAACTCTTGCTATAAAGTTAGAAATGAATGGACGGTCATTGATTGGTGTTTATTCGACCAAACTAATGGTGCAGAGGGAAGGTATTCAAGTGAGCAATTAATTACAGTTCATGACTTTTCAGCTCCGACCATTAATCCAACGCAGGGATTAAGTTTTGAAACCGCATCTGATAATTGTAGAATGGGTAGTTTGACTGTTTCCGCTGTTGCTAATGATTCAGATAATTGTCCTGAAGCTGAATTAGATTGGACGATTTTTATCGATTATAATGACGACAATGTTGTCGATGAAACTTTGAATCGAACAACACATTCTGGAGATTCAATATTCATAACACTTTCTAATGTTCCGGTCAATAAATCAGGCCATTCTATAAGTTGGCAAGTGATGGATCAGTGTGAGAATTTATCTACTTCCGAAAGTAGATTTACAGTTGCTGATGTCAAAGCACCTACGCCTTATTGTGTGAATGTATCTACAGCAACAATGAGCGATGGGACAGTTGAAATATGGGCTAAAGATATGAATGCTAATAGCAGTGATAATTGTACTTCAGCTTCAGATTTAATTTTTACTTTTTCTGAACAGATTCCACCAGCTTCCGGATACTATAATCCTACTACAGGAGCAAATGCGGGTATTACGGATTATCAAGAAGGTACAGCAGATATTTTTGATCCGAGTGAAAATACTTCTGGTAGAGTTATTTCGCGGAATGATATCGACGAAAATGGTCAAGTTCAGTTAGATGTTTATGTTTGGGACGAATGCAGAAACTTTGATTTCTGTGCAGTAACACTGACCGTTCAAGATGATTCAACTTCTGCGGCTATGGTGGTCATCGAAGGTGATATTAGAACTGAGTTTGGAGAGGCTGTCCAAGATGTGAAATCTGAATTAATGGATTTAGATTCGGGTCAACCGGATTATTACCTAACTGATGAGGCTGGGGAGTATGCTTTTAATGATGTGCCTATGTCGAGAAGTTATGAAGTATCAAACTCTAAGAACGATGATTATCTAAATGGTGTGAGTACTTTGGATATCGTATTGATACAGAGACACATATTAGGTTCAAACCGTTTAGATTCTCCTTATAAGATGATTGCAGCTGATATAAACAGCGATGAAAATATTACAGCAATTGATTTAATTGAATTAAGGAAATTGATATTAGGTATATATGATGAATTGCCAGAAAGTGGATCTTGGAAATTTGTAGATGCCGGTCAGGAGCTAAGTATTCAAAATCCTTGGATTTATAGAGAGTATATTGATCATATTAGTATAAATAGATCTTATTTAAATGATGACTTCATAGGTGTTAAAATAGGGGATGTTAATAATAGTATGATTCCGAATGTGGTAAGTCAAGGATCAGAGTTGAGAAGTGGAGCTACAGTACAACTTCTTTTTGAAGATAAGTATGTTAAAGAAGGGGAGATGTTCGAAATCGAATTCTCTGCTGATCACGAAGATCTATTTGGTTACCAATTTACTATGATTACAGAAGGGGTACAAATTCTTGAAGTAACAGGAAGAGATATGTCTGACTATAATTACAATATTTTCAACGGAGGTGTTGTGGTTAGTCAAAACAGTGACTATAGTATCCATCCAGGACAAGGATTTTTAAGTGTTCATGGAATTGCTGAATCTAATGGATGGATATCTGAAATGATCAGAACAAATTCATCTGTGGCGAGGGCTGAAGCTTATTTAGGCAAAGATTTAACAATTTCTGGCATAAGATTAGCACCTAGATCAGAAGATGCCTTTAGACTTTTCCAAAATGAACCAAATCCTTTTGCTAATCAAACAAGCATTGGGTTCGAGGTGCCATTTTCAACGGAAGTCAAATTCACACTATATGATATTTCTGGAAAGTTGATTAAATCATTTAGAATCGACGCAAATCAAGGATATAATAGTCTTGTATTATCGAGCGATGATTTAGAAGGAAATGGACTAGTTTATTACAAAATGGAAAGCGGTCAATTCTCAGAAACTAAGAGAATGATCATGCTTGACTAAAAATAAATTCAACCAACTTACGAGAGAAGCCGGTTAACATTATGTTACTGGCTTTTTTTCTTTTTTGACTAGCTTTGAAAAGTGAAAAGAGTCTTTCTTGAAATTAAGTTTAATGGTTCTGCTTATTCTGGTTGGCAGATACAACCCAATGCACTTACGGTACAAGAATGCATTGAAACATCAATTTCCAAGATCTATAATCAAAAGATCACAATTCTTGGTTGTGGCAGGACTGATGCTGGAGTGCATGCTTCGCAATTCTACTTACATGTAGATATCCCTGAAGAATTATTTGATAATAACTTATTAGCGCATAAATTAAATGGCTTATTGCCAAAAGATATTTCTGTAGTAAACATTCTTAATGTTTCAAATGAAAGTCATGCAAGATTTGATGCAACTTACCGAGCTTATAGATATCATCTCCATTTTCATAAAGATCCTTTTTTAAATGGTACCTCATTTAGATATAATCAATCACAAAGACCAGTATTTGAAGATTTAAATAAAGTAGCAGAAATAATAAAAGCCTATTCAGACTTTTATCCTTTTTGTAAAACCAAAAATGATCTTGATCATTACCGTTGTGAAATATATGAGGCACTTTGGACTCAAAACTCAAATAACCAATATTCTTTCTATATAAGTGCCAACAGATTCCTAAGAGGGATGGTGCGTTTAATTGTTGGGACTTGTATTAAAGTATCTATAGGTGCCATCTCCGTTGATGAATTAAGAGTTGCTTTAGATAATCAATCCAGACTTAAAAAAGCTTGGGCTGTACCACCAGAAGGTTTGTTTTTAGTAAGCGTCAAATATCCTTATATACATTCTGATGTATAAAATACTTTTCTATACAAATGATCATTCAGCCAAGCTAAAGTATGTTATTAAGCATATGATGGATCAGTTAGATAGTGTTCATTACTTGATTTCATCTGAACTGCATCAGGATGTTGATTTAATCATTTGTTATGGCTTAGATAAACCATTGATTAAATCTCTTCCAACATTTACAATTCCTTATACTGACTATTTTTCAAGATTTGACAAAGATAGAAAGCCCACAATTGAAAGGGTTTTATCTTTACGCCAAGCTGAATTTAATTTTGATTTATTTGCGGCTATCTTTTTTCTTTTATCCAGGGTGGAGGAGTATGCTAAAGATGATCTTGATGTGCACAAAAGATTTAAATCAAGCACTAATCTTTTGGTAAAAAAGGGTCTTCATGAGTACCCTGTAGTCGATGAGTGGATAATTGCATTTGCTCATCTGATTAATGAAGCGAGTAATCATAAGCTTCAGATAAATTCTAAATTTAAGTGCTTATCTACGATAGATATAGATCATGTTTATGCTTTTAAAGGGAAGCCTTTGTTGCATAGTATTGGGTCTAGTTTAAAAGATGTCTTAAGCTTAAATTTTAAGCGACTTAGAGATCGCTTTCAAGACTTTGATCCTTTTGATACCTATGCTTTAATGCATGATATTAATAGTAGGTATGATCTAACACCGCATTACTTTATTCTTACATCTGATAAAACGAAGTATGATCGATCACTCAATCCAGCGCATCCTTTATTTAATAATGTAGTCAAGTCTATAGCTGAATATTCCAAAATAGGGATCCACCCCTCATACTATGGTTCTGAAAGTTTATCAAGTATTCAAAAGGAGTTAAATATTCTTTCTTCAATTATAGGGTCGGAAATCGATACTTCCAGATTCCATTTCTTGCGCATGCAATTGCCAGACTCATTTAATTATTTAGAGTCAATTGGAATTAAAGAGGATTATAGCCTAGGCTTTGCGGATAGAATTGGTTTTCGATCAGGTACCAGTAAGCCTTATTATTGGTATGATATACACAAGGATCAAGTTACTGATTTGTTGATAATGCCATTCCAGATTATGGATGTAACATTGAATAAATACTTACAGCTTGATCAAAAGGAAGCTGTAATGCAATGTCAACTTATTATTGATCGTGTTAAGCAAGTCAATGGGCAATTTGTATTAATCTGGCATAATAGCTCATTTTATGATCATGAAGGTTGGGCCGGTTGGGACAAAGTCTATTCTGAAATTTTAGCTTATGCGACTGCATAAATATATCTTAGCAGGATGAATGCATCTATGGTATCTCCGACTGTTTTATTAATTACAGTTATGGCTTATTTCCTTATTCTAAAATTGATATCATTCTGGACGAGTCGTCAAGCGGATACACAAACTTTTTTTAGCGCTAATAAAAATTCACCGTGGCTTTTGGTGTCGATTGGTATGATTGGGACAACTTTGTCGGGAGTGACATTTATATCAATTCCAGGCGTAATCGGCTCGGATGGTTTAAACCAATCCTACTCCTATGTGCAAATGGTATTTGGTTTTCTACTTGGCTATGCTGTGATAGCTTTAGTCTTGATGCCCATTTATTACAAGCAAAACTTAGTCACTATTTATGGCTATCTACAAAATCGTTTTGGCTTTTGGGCTTATAAGTTGGGAGCGTTTTATTTTTTGCTTTCGAGGATAATAGGTGCTTCGTTCAGGTTGTATTTGGTAGCCTTGGTAATGCATCCATTTATTTTAAAGCCATTCGGAATTTCTTTTGAACTCACAATTATTGTAACCCTCTTGTTGATTTGGTTTTATACTTATAAAGGAGGGATTAAGACTATTGTTTGGACCGATACTATCCAGACGGTGGCGATGATATCAGCAGTTATTTTTACTACTGTAGCTATCTGTAAAGAATTGGATATGAGTCTTTTTGATATTCCTGCTCAAATCAAATCTGCAGGATATGGACAGATTTTCTTTTTCGAAAATGGCTGGTCAGATCCTAATAACTTTTATAAACAATTTTTTGCGGGTGCTTTGTTGGCTATAGTCATGACTGGGCTTGATCAAGATATGATGCAAAAGAATTTGACATGCAGAACACTCAAGGATGCGCAAAAAAATATGTTTTTGTTTAGCATCGTTTTATTTTTTGCAAAACTTTTATTCATTACCCTTGGTGCCATTCTTTATATATATGCTGCAGAAAAAGGATTGACGCTTCCAGACCGAACTGACCAAGTTTACCCTTTTATTGCTCTAGAGCACTTGACGCCTTTCGTAGCAATTACATTTATTATTGGTCTAATTGCTGCGGCATATTCTAGCGCGGATTCTGCATTGACGGCTTTGACTACCTCCTTTTGTGTAGACTTCCTGAATTTTGAAAAAGGACATCTTTCAGAAGATCAAAAGAAGAAGCATCGACTTATTGTTCACATAGCTTTTACATTCGTTCTATTTGTAGTGATCTATATTTTCAATAAATGGAATAATATGGCCGCTATAAATGGGGTATTTAAAGCAGCAGGTTATACATATGGACCTCTTTTGGGTTTATTTACTTATGGTATTCTTACTAAGCGAGCTTCTTGGGATAAATGGATTCCATTAGTTGTTTTGATTTCTCCGGCACTGACTTTTATAATTGATATCAATTCAGCAGATTGGTTTGGAGGATTAAAGTTTGGCCATTTCATTTTAGCAGTGAATGGTCTAATAACATTTATCGGATTGTATATTTTGAGTCTAATAAAAAGAGGATAATACAAAAAAAGAAGCCCCCTAAAACAGAAGGCTTCTCTTTTTCAATCTTTGTGATAAAACTACAGTATTATCTTACAATCAACTTTTGTACAGATTTTTTATCTGCTTGTATGATTTCGATAATGTAAGTTCCAGATTCGAAATCTCCTTTGTTTAAAGTGTATTGGTTAGATAAAGTGTTTTCTAGTTTTATAGTTTGACCACTAATATTCATGATATGAATCGTAGTAGGTGTATTGCCATTGCTGTCAAATTCAATTAATGACTGATCGGCCATTGGGTTAGGACGAACTACTAAGTTTTCAACAGGTTCGTTTGTAGATGTTCCTATCTTAAATGGATCAGACCACATCTCATGAGTTGTCAAATTGTGATCTGTTAAAGTCATTAAAAATGATTTTAAAGCACCTTTTTCTTCTTCAGTAAATTGGAATCCACCTGCTGGGATAAATCCATTTTCTGTCCATTTATTTTCGATAACTTCTGATGAGTAATGTTCTATTACTTCATCAAGACTATTAAATCTTCCATCATGCATATATGGAGCAGTCAATTCAATATTCCTTAAAGTTGGAATTTTAAATAGATGATTAAAGAAAGGATCTAGCACACCAGCACCGATGTCATCTGGATCTTCAGGTAAGCCATTGTTGAAAATATCAGGGAAGAAAAATAAAGGAGATTCTCCATTAAAGTCAAATCCATTTGGAAACATGCCGTGCGGATCATGACCTCCTTGACTATGGCAAGAAGTACAATTTTCAGAGAATAAGTTAAGGCCTAATTTCTCTGTATCAGTGAATCCTTCAAAATCGTTGGAAGCTTCTTTGTCAAATTTGGATTCGAAAGTGACCATTGAAGAAATGAAATGAACCAAGGCATTGATGATTTTATCCTCAGTAATGATGCTTGTATTGTAAGCATTTTGAAATAACTCTGGATAGTAATTGGTTTCAGATAATTTTTCAATGATATCCGTCAGATTCGCTCCGATTTCGTTTTCATCTTTTAAAGGTAAACGGATCATTTCATGTAAATCCGTTTCTTTCATGTCCCAAAGAAAATGTTCTTTATTTGACCAGAACAAATCGTTGAGATGCATTGAATTTCTTTTAGTAGGAGAAATGACTCCTTCACTAAATGATTTACTATCTGCAAAAGATAGCTTTTGGTCATGACATGATCCACATGAGATATCTTCTAATGCGGAAAGCTTCACGTCATAAAATAAAACCCGTCCTAAAGTAGCTACGTCATCTTCTATATCTAAAACTCTAGCATGATTGATACCTGTAGATCCATATCCTAATGTATCATCCGCAGAAGGATTGGATATATGATCTGGAATTTCAATGTCCTTATAATTAAACGGCGTAGAAGGCAATTTAGGCCCTTCGTTTACGGCTGTAAAAACATAAGATGATTGACTTGAGTCGGCGAAGTTTGAGAAAATGAGTGCCATAACGGCGAGACTAATGGAAACTAATAGTATTCTCTTCATAATGATTACAAATTTGTGACAATTAAATATAAGCTATTTTTTTCAGTCATAGGTCAATCAAAAGGCCTAAGAAGTCTGTAAAAACAACTCATTTATGTTAATAAGTGTATTTTTCGACAAATAATTGCCAATTATGCCCAAAGTCACAGAGCAAAATTCACTATATCAAGATTTAGAATTGATGGATACTAAAACCATCATTTCTAGTATCAATGAAGAAGATCAAAAAGTTGCGTCTGCTGTAAACAAAATTTTACCATCAATCGAGAAGCTTATTAATGCTGTCTATTTAAGGTTAAATAATGGTGGTCGCTTGTTTTATATTGGTGCGGGCACAAGCGGGCGATTAGGAATATTGGATGCTTCAGAATGTCCGCCTACATTCGGGGTTTCTCACGATTTAGTGATTGGTTTAATTGCAGGAGGTGATGGTGCAATAAGAAAAGCCGTAGAATTTGCAGAAGATAATCAAGGCCTTGCAAAAGAAGATTTAGAAAATTATCAAATTGGAAAGGAAGATTTTGTAATTGGTATAGCAGCAAGTGGTACCACACCCTATGTAATTGGAGGGCTAGAGTTTTGTCAAAATCAAGCCATAGATACAGGTTGTATAACATGTAATCCTGGAGCACCAATAATTGAGTATGCTGATTTTCCAATAGTTTGTAATGTGGGTCCTGAATTTGTTACTGGTAGCACCCGAATGAAGGCAGGTACTGCACAAAAGATGATATTGAACATGATCACAACAACAGTGATGATTAAACTTGGTCGCGTCAAAGGAAATAAGATGGTAGATATGCAATTAAGTAATAATAAACTAGTCGATAGGGGCACAAGAATGATCATGGAAAATACAGATCTCGATTATGATACTGCTAAGCATTTGCTGCTTGAAAAAGGGTCTGTGAGAGATGCTATTCAAAGTCTGGATTAGGATTTTTTGGATTTTGAGATGATAGAATTTTTCTATTAGTAACTGGAAATTAATTTATCAAAAAGAACTTCAAATTCGGTAATTAATTAAATGTTGATGAATGAAAAATAAGGAGCTTACGCATAAGATTATTGGCTCTGCTATGAAGGTACATTCCACCTTGGGAAATGGATTTCAAGAAGTAATTTATCAAAGAGCATTAGCCATTGAGATGGAAAAGCAAGGATTATCCTTTGTTCGCGAAATGAAAATGGATATTTTATACGATGGTCATCACATTGGAAAACGGAGAGTGGATTTTTTTGTAGAAGATAAGATTATGCTCGAGTTAAAAGCTGTAATAAAGTTGGAAGATGCTCATTTAGCTCAAGCCATGAATTACTGTCAGGCATATAAATTGCCAATTGGTCTGTTAATCAATTTCGGTAGCCGAAGCTTAGAATTCAAAAGAGTCTACAATCTCAATCATCCTGAGAATAAAAAATCCTAAAATCAAATAATCTAACGAATCCTAATCCAGACAAGGGAGTATTTTATTCATCAAATTTTTACAAACTTATAACTGTTGCCCAACTCATCCCTCACTATATATAAGCCTTTAGACCAATCCTCTACAGAAATTGATACTTCATGATTTTTAAGCTGTATGACATCTGTCATTTGCTTACCATTAGCATCAAAAATAATTAATGAACAGCTTTCGCATGCTGTAATTTTTTGAATGAATAATTGTTGCGTTGCTGGATTAGGGTAAAGCGAAATTGTCGCAGGTTTATGACTATTTATGGATGGATATACTAATGTGATTTTTTGTTTTGAGTCTTCGTCAAGATTCGAAAAATCCAATTGACCACCATTCATATAAATTGTTAAACTGGCTTCTGGTTCAAAGGTTTTTATACTGCTCCCTTTTCCAAATTTTAACCTTGTGCTGGGTTTTAAATCTACAAAAGTAGGGGAGGCATTGTTTTCTAGAATAATTAGTTGTCCATTAAAGTTTAATGTAGCATTTTCTTTTAGATCTATAGAAGCACCTGGTCTAAGACTCAACAATCCTTTACCTTGAGAGCCGTATTGAATTTCATTGTCTTTCTCGATGACCATTCGGGCTTGATCTCGAAATTGTAGACAAGATAGTTGATTGCCAAATTCGATCTGGCCACCATCAAAAACAAATGCATCTTCTCCGCCACTAATCACTTCAATAAATGGAGGTAAACAAAAACCTTCGCTAGAATTTACCAAATTAATTATGTGACGTAATGAATCATTACCTGTGGTACTAACTAAAGCACCTCTCAATTGTGTATGGCTTTGAAACACAAGTTGAGACTCTTGCCCCATAACAATGTTAATAAGAGATCTTTCTGTTGAGTCTTGGGGTGTGATCTCATAGTAATGGATGTTGTCTTTAGAAGGCAAACCTGGGATGTCATGCTTAACCATTAAATGTCCAAAAGGAAATCCTGTAAAAGATTTATAGAAAAATTCCGAGTCAACAATATAGGCACTGCCCGTTTTAAAACTGTTAGGAATAACTCTAGTCTCGAATTCATTCCAGAAGAAGTCTTCAAACTCACTAAAAGAAATAGAAGATTGTAAAATCAATCTCGTTTCATCGGTGTATTCATCAAAAGCAGCAGCAATTACTATTTTGAATAATTCTTGATTTTCTAATTTCGAGGTTGCCAGACAAGATATATAGTTAATAGCGTTGTTATTTCCATTTCCTATAAAGAATGCCAGTGCGTTATCTATTGTTATGGTATCAAAATATTCTTCATTTTCAAATTCTCCTTTAATAATAAAGCTCAAATAAGACTTCATTTCCGGTGGGCAATTACTATTAGGATTGTCACAAAAACTTCCATCAAATAATCGCATGGCGAAGCTTATTGAATAGCCAAAATTCGAATTAATAGGATATCCTTCAAGGGTATCGGATTCGAAAAATAATACACGTTCGTTATCTAATTGATCTAGCTCTATGCCTGAAGAATAATCATGACATTTTTCAATTTTAGGTCCATCCAATAAATCATTTTCCGTAGTAAATATGGTCCAATCTTCTAATGTCGATATGATAGTGTTATTGTCTCCACATTCAATAAATTCTTCATTTAGAGGAATGAAAAAGAACTGGCCGTAATAGTGCGATAAATTCGTAAGAAAGAGGATAAACAGAATGGCGTATTTCATAATAATGAAGTAAGTGTAAATAATGACTTACTACAAATTAAGAATTTTGTACCAACCCTCAATCTTGTCTTTAGAAAATGTCGTAGTGAAGTGTAAAATAAAAGTGATCAAATGCTCAAGAAGTCATCCTGATCCCTTCTTAACTGTTCTGCTCTTTCGGCACGTGTCATGTCGAAAGCGTCTCTAGGAAGAAAATGTTCTTTAGGTTCGTCATCATCTCCTTCCCAAGGATCATAGTTTTCTTCATCTTTCTCAATGATGCCTTTCATTAACCAGGCCACGCCCATGCCCATGATGGCACCCATTAAATGGCTTTCCCAGGAAACACCTTCCTGAATAGGTAAGACCCCACTCAAATAACCACTATAGAGAATGGTCACTACTAGCGCTAAAATGATTGACTTAATGTTTCTTCTGAATATGCCACTACCGAAAATAAAAGCAATAAGGCCATAAACAACACCACTGGCGCCGATATGATACACTGATCTTCCAAACATCCAGACTGCCGCTCCAGTAAGTAGGTAAATTAATATGAAAGATGGCCAAGCAACACGCTTGTAGAAAAAGTGAATCATCGTTGAACTTACAAATAAGGGCACCGAATTAGAGAAAAGATGTTCCCAACTTCCATGTATAAGCGGGGAGGTGAGGACACCAATCAGCCCATCAATTTCTCTTGGATATACACCCCATTGAGCGAGTGACAACTGACTTGTATATTTATAAATATGAACAGCCCATATAATGACCAGTAAAGTTATACTGAATCTAAGTGCTTTATAGAGTTGTTTGACTGAGCTATCCAATGATTTCTTTAGTTATATCTACGTTGGACGAGCTTGATAAAGTTCCTTGCCTTTTTTAGTTTCCCAGCAGAAGTCCAGTCGTATTTTGAAGCGACACTTCTCATCAATACATTTTTTGCCTCTTCAAAAGTAGACAGACCATTTAATGCAACAAGCATATTATCCATCTCTTCTTTGTTACCTCCAAACAATTCGTTTTGAGTAAAGATTCTTTCGTTAATGCTCATGGCTCTAGTCAAATCTTGTATAGGTGTTTGACTTAACTTATCAGAAATTTCACTGCTATTACCATCCATCACAAATAATTCCTGCAAAGCACCATCTACTTTAGGTTGGACAGATTCAGCTATTGTAACAGGCTCTTTCTTAATCTCCTCTTTAAGAGCTTGGTCAACCTTTTTTATTTCAGCTTCATGCGATGCTTGCGTCGCAATCTGCGACTTTACCTTGCGAACTTCGACTTCATCTTCTACAACTGATGATTTCGTATCCTTATGTTTTTGCTTTTTAAGTTTCTTCTCAAGCTTTTTTCTCTTCTTAATTTTTTTTGCCATCTGCTCCGCTTCCAAATCTTTTACTTCTTCAATATCTGACATAGCAATGCTGTCATATAGATCGATGACATAAGCTTTCAAAAGATCTTTCTCAGTTTGACTGGCTTCTCCGATTTCATTAATTAGATCGTATAAACGGTTAATCTTTTTAAGAATTTTTGAAACGTTATTCAGGTCCATTATCGTAGTTTATTTAGAGCTATTAAACACATTACAAGAATTTATAATATATCAAAAACCAATCCTTTTTTTAGTTTTGACGCTATAAATAACTACTTAGTTCTCATTTTTATTGAGATATTGGATTATAACATTGTTAAAAATCAAATAATAGCCAAATTACATGTTTTTAGAGCCCAATTTTAAAGGACAAAGGAGCGGATGGATAGAGGTCGTTTGTGGTTCTATGTTTTCAGGTAAAACAGAAGAATTAATCCGTCGATTAAAAAGAGCTCAGATTGCGAATCAAAAAGTCCAAATATTTAAACCGCACAAGGACACTAGATATGACGATATAAATGTGGTTTCGCATGATAAAAATTCCCTAGAGTCAATTCCGGTTAAATCAAGTCTTGAGATTTATAACTATGTTGAGAAAATCAATGTAGTTGGTGTTGACGAGGCACAATTTTTTGATAATGACCTCATAGAAGTCTGTCAAAAATTAGCTATAAATGGTATTCGGGTAATTATAGCTGGCTTGGATATGGATTTTAGAGGGCAGCCGTTTGGGCCTATTCCTGGGCTATTAGCTGTGGCAGAGTACATCACAAAAGTACATGCTATCTGTCCTCACTGTGGAAGTTTGGCTACACATTCCTATAGATTAAGTTCGGAAAAAGAAACCGTTGTCCTTGGAGAAAAAGACAAATACGAGCCTCGATGCAGAATTTGTTTCCAAATGGGGCCAATTCTAGATTTTCATTCAAGTTAGCCTAGTCGAATAAGGCTCAATTTTATACATTTGTCGCCTATTTAAGCCAACAGCATGTCGAGAAAGAAAATCCGTTCCGCCCTTATCTCTGTGTTTGATAAATCAGGTTTGGAAAATATATCTGTAGCCCTCAAAAATTCTGATATAACTGTTTATTCAACAGGGGGGACTTATAACTTTTTAGTTGAGCAAGGATTGTCTCCTATAAAAGTAGAAGACATAACAAGTTACCCCTCCATTTTAGATGGGCGTGTCAAAACTTTACATCCTAAGGTTTTTGGAGGCATTTTAGCAAGAAGAAATGAAGATCATTTAGGCCAATTGTCTAATTATGAAATCCCTGAGATTGATTTAGTAGTGGTTGATCTTTACCCTTTTGAAAAAACGGTTGCCTCAACAGATGATGAAGAAGCGATAATTGAGAAAATTGATATTGGAGGTATTGCCCTTATAAGAGCGGCAGCTAAAAACTATAATGATGTGGTCATTATACCTTCTAAAGAGCAATACAGTGATCTAGAAGAAATTCTCAATAATGATGCTAGCACAGATTTAAACGATAGAAAAAAATTAGCATCACAAGCCTTCGCTGTTTCTTCTCATTATGATTCTGCGATTTTTAATTACTTCAATAGATCTGTAGGGTTGGAAGATAAATTGCGTATCAGTTTCCAATCTGCTTCAACATTAAGATATGGTGAAAATCCTCACCAACAAGGTATTTACTTTGGAGAAATGAACAATGTTTTTCATAAGCTATCTGGAAAAGATTTGTCATTTAATAATCTTGTTGATGTAGATGCAGCCATGCAATTAATGGCAGAATTTGTCAATGACAAGCCTACTGTGGCGGTACTAAAACATACGAACCCATGCGGATTAGCAACGCGTGACAATATATTTTCAGCTTGGACTGATGCTTTGGCAGGAGATCCTGTGTCTGCCTTTGGAGGTGTTATTATTGCCAATACAAAGATTGATCTTCAAACTGCAGAGGCCGTCAATGAATTGTTTTATGAAGTCTTAATGGCACCAGATTTTGATCAAGATGCTTTAGAACTTTTACAGAAAAAGAAGAAGCGTATCTTATTAAAAATTAATTCTTTTGAAAGATCTCAAAAGAGTTATAAAACTATTCTGAATGGGGTCATTATGCAGGATACGGATTTGAAAATGGAGAATGCTAATGATTTCGAATGTAAAACAAATCAGCAGCCAACAGCCAATCAGATTGCAGACTTGATGTTTGCTAATAAAGCGGTAAAACATTTAAAATCAAATACAATCGTGCTTGTTAGGGATCAACAGCTATTAGGAATGGGTTCGGGACAAACTTCTAGAGTGGATGCGTGTAAGCAAGCAATTACAAAAGCCGGAGTGATGGGATTTGAATTAGAAGGAGCAGTTATGGCATCAGATGCTTTTTTCCCATTTCCTGATTGTGTGGAATTGGCACATAAGGCGGGTATTCAGGCAGTTGTTCAGCCAGGAGGTTCTATTAAAGACCAGTTGAGTATTGATTATTGTAATGATAATAATCTAGCTATGGTATTTACTGGCACTAGACATTTTAAACATTAGTCTTAATGAACCTGATTGTTGATATAGGCAATTCATTTATAAAACTAGCCATCTATAAGGATGATGATTTAAAATTTTTCAAGCGCTTTGTAAAAGTAAGAGTAAAGGATATTCAAAGTCTAGTTAAAAGATATCCTTTTCGTAGTGCTATAGTTTCTTCAGTTAGGAAAACAGAACCTTATTTCATACAACATTTAGACAAGAATTATCATCTTATAAAATTGAGTCATAGGACTAAAGTACCTGTGCAAATTAAATACAAAACACCTCAAACATTAGGATTAGATCGATTGGCGGCAGTTGTAGGCGCTTTCTATATGTTTCCGAAGGAAAAATCTTTGGTTATTGACATAGGCACTTGCATGACATTTGATTATGTTGACGCTAAAGGCGTCTATCATGGAGGCAATATATCACCTGGTGTAGAGTTAAGGTTAAATGCAATGCACCATTTTACCTCTGCTTTACCTCAAGAAAAGCGAAAAGTGAATAAAGATGTCCTAGGTAAATCCACCAAAGAAGCCATTCAAAATGGTGCAGTTTGGGGCTTAAAATTCGAGATTGAGGGTTTTATAAAATATTTAACTAAAAAGATGGGTGCTATTCGGGTCATTTTGACTGGTGGAGACGCTGAATATTTTGGTGAATTATTAGAATCTAAGATATTTGTGAAGCCTAACCTAGTCCTTTATGGACTCAACAAAATATTGACAATAAATATTGATTGATCCTGTTTTAAATATAATTATCTGAGGCTTTTTTGAAGGACTTTAATCTAAATAATATGTTTAAGAACCCTTGTAAAAAGGTCTTCCTACCCAATAAGACAGTATTTTATAAACTGATCTTGACGCTGATGCTATTTGGGCCCATACTTTCTAATGCTCAATCAAAGATTAACTCACCTTATTCAAGATTTGGAATAGGGGATGTAAATGGTAGAGAATTTATGTATTCCCAACAAATGGGAGGCTTAGGAGCGGCATTTACCAATCCATATTCTATCAATATTGTAAATCCAGCTGCATTAGCGCATTTAGAAGTAACATCTTTTGATCTTGGATTAGAAGCTAAGTCATTTGGATTGAAAGATGCTAGTGATCCCGATTATACCAATTTATGGTCAGGGAACATGTCATATATGTCATTAGCTGTCCCACTTCAAAATAAGTTGAATGACATACTAGAAAGGAAGCAAAGGCCATATTCTGTGACAACCGCTTTTACATTATTACCGTATTCTGTGGTTGGATATGATATATCGGTTGTGGATAGCACGAATGTAGATTTGGGCACTTTTGTGAGAAACTTTAGTGGAAGCGGTGGTACATTTCAATTTATGTGGAGCAACGCTGTCAGATATAAAGATTTTTCTTTTGGATTAAATACATCCTACCTATTTGGCAAGTTGAATTACGATAAAAACTTCATCTTGACTGAAAATCCAGCTTCATATGTAACGACATTTGAAAATTCACATAGGTTAAATGGGTTCAGATGGAATGCTGGTCTATTATATACCTTAAACTTCGATAAGTCTGAAGAAAAAGAGGGTGAGTCTGATATAGATAAGAAAAAAATGACCTTCGGTGTTTATGGTAATGGATCTTCTTCGATCAATGTAAGCAGCAGGATTTTGGAGACAGCGACGCAGTTTGTAGGGCTATTGGAGGTTAGAGATACCTTAGGTATGCTTCAGGAGGATGTTGAAACTTCGGGCACTTTACCAGCTGAATTGGGATTTGGAGTACAATATTATCACGGTCAAAAATTCGGTATCGGCGTTAATTATAGCCAAACCAGTTGGTCTGATTTTGCTGCTGATTTTGTTAATAATCCATTAAAAAACACTTCAAAGTTATCAATCGGCGGTTATTATCGTCCTAATTATAAATCGGTTACAAGTTACTTTTCGAGAGTGCATTATCGATTTGGATTACATTACAGATCAATTCCAGTAGAAGAAATTCAACAGAATCAAGGAGAAGTTGTAAGAGATGTTGGTTTGAACTTTGGAATGGGCTTCCCTTTCTTCTATCAGAGAAAAATATCTCATTTAAATTTAGGGATCTCTGCAGGAATGAAAGGACAAGGAACCGCCATAGAAGAGAGATATCTCAGATTTACATTCAGCTTCACATTTAATGATGATGAATGGTTTATAAAAAGGAAATATAATTAAGGATTCAAATAGAAATATTATGATCAATATGAGAAACATTTTCACACTGTTATTAGCATTATCTGTTTCGGTTTGTATGGGACAATATGCTTCTTGGGTAGGTACTCCACACGAAGACGAAGCCAGTGATGCGCATTCAGTTTATAGACAAATGCTCAAGTCAGAGGATTATGCAGGTGCAGAGACTCATTGGAAAAAAGCATATGAATTAGCTCCAGCAGCAGACGGTAAAAGAGATTACCACTTTATGGATGGTGCAAAAATCTACATTCATAAATTCAAGAATGAAGCAGATGCTGCGCAAAAGGAGGCACATAAAGAAATGATCTATAAGCTTTATAGCCAAGCTATTGAAGCCTATGAAAATAGAGATATTAAACCTTCAAAATGCGGTGATGATGATGCTTGCTACGAAGCTAAAATTGGATCTGTTCTAGCTAAAAAAGGATATGCAATGTTTTATCATATCAATGCGCCGTACTCTGAAAATTTAGCAGTTTATGATCAAGCTCTGGAGAAAATAGGTAATGATATTGAATATACTTTTTTCGATCCAGTGGCTGCTATGGTAGTTTACCAATTTCAAAAAGGCAAATTAGATAAAGAACAAACTTTGGGTTACTTCCAAAAAATGGAAGAAATTGCTAAGTACAATTTAGATAATAATGCAAAACTAGGCGACTATTATGACCAAGCTTGGAAATCTGCAAAATCAAAATTTGGTCCGATTGAAACCGAGTTATTTGATTGTGATTATTTCAAGCCTTCATATATGAAGATGTACCAAGATGATCCGAATGATATGGATCAACTTAAAAACATCATCGGTTTACTTAAGAAAAGAAACTGTGATCCTTCTGATCCTTTCTTGATGGATCTTGAATCCAAGTGGAAAACCTATGCTGCTCAGACTAATGCTGCACTTCAAGCAGAATTCGAAGCAAATAATCCAGCAGTAATGGCAAAGAAAAAATATGATGCAGGGGATTTTGCAGGAGCTATTGCAAAATATAACGAGGCTATTAATGCGGAGACAGATCCAAGTAAGAAAGCAGGATACCTATTTTCAAGAGCTTCTATAGAATTTAGAAAGTTAAAAGAATATTCTAAAGCAAGAGCAACTGCTCGAGAAGCTGCAAAATTAAGAGCGAATTGGGGCAGACCATTTATGTTGATTGGTGATATGTATGCGACTTCAGCTAGAAATTGCGGTAATGCATGGAATCAAAGATTAGCTATTTTGGCTGCAATTGATAAGTACAATTATGCCAAGTCAATAGATCCTGAAGTAGCAAGTGAAGCAGCTACAAAAGTTTCAAAATATAGAGGATCTATGCCGAGCCAAGAAGATGGATTTATGCAGGGTATCAAGAAGGGAGATAGTGTAAAAGTAGGATGTTGGATAGGAGAGACGGTTAAGGTTAGATATAATTAATCTAGTCTGTAATAAGGATAAAAAAAAGGGGTTCGAAAAACACTCGAATCCCTTTTTCTTTTAAGTTATTTGATTTTTTATGAAAGTTTTAAAAGTAGTATCCCACATTTAAAACTAAATCTCCATTATAAGTTGTTCTGTACTGAAGTTCTCCATAAAAACTTCCCGAAAATCTAACACCTGCTCCAAGGTTTAATCCTAATTCAGTATCTGAAGAACCATTGCCACTTACTCTAGTGAAGTTAAGACCACCTTTTCCATATAGTGGGATGCCATCAGAAATTTCAGTAATCTCATATGTCACATCACCATCTAAAGCCAATGCTGTGCCCCCATCAAAAAAATACAAAGAAGCTGATGGAACGATGTCAATATTTTCAATATCCAAATCTAATATGGCACGACCTTGAACACCAAAGTTGTCCCAATAAGAAATACCTGCACCAAATTGTGTTTGGCCGAAGGCGAAAGTCGCTGAAAATAGTAATGCGAAAAGTGTCAGTTGTTTTTTCATGTTTTAAAGTTTTAGTTATCAATTGTTTTCGCGGTCAAAATATAAAATTGATTTGAATTTTTTCTCACCCTATTGGCCGAAACTTATACCTATTTGTTTGGCAGTTTTAATTAGATAATGCCGCTTATTTACATAATTATAATCGCTAATAGCCTTTTTTAGGCTTGTATCGCTAACAGTATTGTTGCTGAGGGTTACCATTCTTCCATACTTTCCTTTCTTTATTAATTCAAAAGCTCTGGCTCCAAAAGCGGTTGCTAAGATACGATCATAGGCCACAGGCGTACCGCCTCTCTGAATATGCCCAAGGACTGCAACACGAACATCAGCTTGACAACCAGCTTCTTCAAGCTGACGCCTTAAAACATTGCCAATGCCTCCCAGTTTGATATTATGATCGCCTTTTTCATTTCTACCAACGACCTTTTCATCAATTTTTGCGCCTTCAGCAATAACAATATTTACAAAGCCGCGACCTTTTTTATATCTCTTATTTATGGTCTTGACCAAACTTTGAATATTAAACTTGATTTCAGGAATAAGACATATCTCTGCGCCACCTGCAATAGCCGTATGCAAAGCTATCCATCCAGCATCTCTTCCCATCACTTCTAATATCATAACACGATTATGACTAGAAGCTGTAGTAACTAGTTTATCAAATGCATCCGTAGCAATTTGTACGGCTGTCGAAAATCCAAATGTGACATCTGTAGCAGAGAGATCATTGTCAATCGTTTTTGGTACACCGATAATATTTAATCCCTTTTTATAAAGTTCATAAGAAATGGCTTGAGATCCATCTCCTCCAATATTGACCACGGCATCAAAATTTAATTTTTGAATTTTCTTAACCAGATCCTTACTGATGTCTTTATAAGTAATCAAACCATTTTTATTTTTAAATGGAAATTTCAACGGATTACCTTTGTTTGTTGTCTTTATTATGGTGCCCCCTTTTACATGTATACCACCAACTTTTTGAGGTGTTAATTTTACTATTTCTACAGGATCGGCAATTATACCATTAAAAGCTTCAATGCTGCCAAATACTTCATAACTCCCATCATTATGGGCCGACTTCACGATAGCTCTTATAACGGCATTTAAACCTGGACAATCTCCACCTCCAGTTAAAACAAGAATTTTCTTTTTCATCTAATCGTTAATTAAGAAATGAAATTAAAAAATAAGATGGCATTGAAGTGATTTAATAACAAGTGTTCAACTAACAATTTGTTATTAAATCACTTCATTAAGACCTCAATATGTATTTTTATCGTCTAAATTAAAAATAGTCTTATGAGAAGCGTTCTGATTTATTTCACCATTTCCATCTTGGTTGTTTTGTTTGCTTGCACACCCAAAATTGCAGAGGAGTTGCCAGTTGAAGAACCAAAGCCTGAAGAGGTAATTGAAACAGTAGACAATCCTTGTACTACATTTAGTGGATTGACTGCTTCGGTAAGAGAAGAAACTGAAACAGCGTATGTGTTGTATAAAGATCAAGTTAAACTAAAAAATTTCGACAAGGCATATAAGTTATGGAAAGTCGCATATTATAATGCGCCTGCTGCTAATGGAAGAATTAAGTATCAGTTTGAAGATGGGGTTACTATCTATAAGCACTTTTATAAGGAAGCAAGTGATCCCCAACTAAAAAGCAGCTACGTAGATACCGTTATGATGATCTATGATAAAAGAGTTGAATGTTTTGGAGAAGAAGCATACGTCGCTGGTAGAAAGGCTTTTGATTATTACTACTATTTTAATGCTGAATCAAATACAGATGAAGTATACGCACTCTTTAAACAATCAATAGATGCTAAAAAAGAGAAGACTGATTACTTTGTTATAAATCCCTTCACTAAGATTTTGACTGATAAAATTATCAATGAAGAAATCTCTCTAGAGGAAGGCCAGAAATATACACAATTGGTATTGGACGCAATTGATTTTGGTAATGCTTCTGGAAAAAATAAGGAGGCATGGGAGATTATAAATAATTATGCGCCGGCACGATTAGAAAATTTGGAAGGGATCAAGGGATTGTATCCTTGTTCTTATTACGAGAAAAAATATATGGCTTTGCTTGAATCCAATCCTGATGACTGCGAAACGATAAGTACTGTTTATGGAAGAATGTTATGGGGAGGCTGTGATGGTACCAATGCTAATGTACAGAAAGTAAAAGCTATAAAAGATGATAAGTGCTATACACCTCCACCACCTGTAGGTCCTTTGCGTCAAGCATTCAATGCTTATAATGAAGGGAAGTATTATGATGCCGTTAGCTTGTTTGAAGACTTTGTAAATAGAACTGATGATATTAAGAAGAAGGCTAAGTATACGCTTATGATTTCGAAAATTTATTATCGAGATATTAAGAATTACCCTAAATCAAGAACTTTCGCTCTAAAGTCTGCAGAATATAATCCTTCATCAGGCGAGCCTTATTTAGTAATCGGTAAACTCTATGCTTCAAGTGGTCCTTTATGTGGACCGGGAACAGGATGGGATAGTCAAATAGTTACCTGGCCTGCAATTGATGCATGGCAAAAAGCAGTTGCTGATCCAGATACTAAAGCAGAGGCTAATAAACTAATCAGAAGCTATAAACAGTATATGCCAACCAAAGAGGATGTATTTATTAGAGGTCTTAAAGCTGGTGATAGCTTTAAAGTAGGTTGTTGGATCAATAGATCGACGACGATTAGAACTGCAGATTAAATGTAAACATCATTGAATGAATAAATTTTAAGTGTTAAAGCAGATTCAATGCATTAAATAGGACATTTAATGATACTTAAGGCTATAAATAGCCTAAATTCCTATGATCAAAAATCAAAATAAACCCTCTGAGTGAATAAATGTTTATCTTATGATCTATTGGCTATAAGCCTTTGATATCTCGGTTTTTATCCAATTTTGAAATATCTTTAGCCGTTAATAAATTAAACTTTTTGAAGAGCGTATTTATATCCATCATTTTCATTTCCGTATGCTTTTTAGCTACAGGCCAGAGAGTCATACAACCTAAATTGGTTGAAACGGATTGGAAAGGAATTCTCTACAAAAAAGAATGGGCTGTAGATTTTCGAATTCACGAAAATGGAGCTGCTATTGCTTACAATTCAGGTACTATAAGATCCTACGACAAAACGAGTTATTATCAATTCGAATTAGGCTTTATGCGAGATCCTAGAGAAAAATCTCAAAGTAGGATTTCAACAATCGGTGGCTCTGGTACATTCACATTTGGCAAGATTAATTCAGTAATAAATTTAAGGGCTGGTATCGGTCAAAAAAGATACTTGTCTGAGAAAGAAAAGCGCAAAGGCGTAGCAGTCGGTTACAGTTACGAAATTGGACCTTCTGTAGCATTGCTTAAGCCATACTATCTTGAAGTTGTTACAATTGCTACAGTTGACGGAGAAATAATCCCAGTTTTAGAAAGCATAAAATTCGACGGAGAAAATCAGGAGCAGTTTTTAGATATAAATGGAATTAGTGGGAGATCCTCATTTTTTAAGGGATTTGGTGAGTTGGGCGTAAGAGCAGGAATTCAAGGGAAAGTAGGCGCGCATATTGCTATGGGCGCTTTCGATAAAACTGTAAGAGCATTTGAAACCGGATTTATGTTCGACATATTTCCGACAAAAATTCCAATCTTCATTGAGACTGAAGCAGTCAGAAACAAAATTGGATTCGTAAGAGTTTACTTTAATATACATTTAGGTTCAAGGAATAATTAATGTTAGAATTACCAGTAGTATCAAAAGAAGAGCCAACGCCAAGAAGGCGAAAACCAGATTGGTTAAGAGTCAAATTGCCCATTGGAGAGGATTATAAGCGTGTAAGAAAATTAGTTGATGAATATCAGCTGCATACGATTTGTCAAAGTGGTAATTGCCCTAATATGGGTGAATGCTGGGGAGCCGGTACCGCAACTTTTATGATATTAGGTAATGTGTGTACACGCAGCTGCTCTTTCTGTGCAGTAAAGACAGGAAGGCCACCAGAGTATGATGAAGATGAACCTAGAAGAGTTGCAGAGGCTATCAGATTAATGGAAGTTAAACATGCAGTTATTACTTCTGTAAATAGAGATGAGTTGAAAGATAGAGGGGCAGAAATTTGGTATCAGACAGTTATTCAAGTAAAAGAACAATCTCCAAGCACAACAATAGAAACGCTGATTCCTGATGTCAGAGCCAATTGGGATGCTTTAAACAGAATGATAGAAGGTGGACAAGAAGTTGTTTCTCACAATATGGAAACAGTCCGTTCCTTATATCGAAAAGTGCGTCCACAAGCGAAATATGATAGGAGCTTAGAGCAAATCCAAAGAACCAAGGATAAAGACAAGAGAACTAAGTCTGGTTTTATGGTAGGCTTAGGGGAGACCAAGGATGAAGTGCTTGAGATTCTTAATGATTTACATCAACATGGTTGCGATGTTGTAACTATAGGACAGTACTTGCAACCGACTAAAAAGCATCTTGATGTAGCTGAATATGTTAGGCCAGAAGTGTTTGATTACTATCGGGAGGAAGGTATGAAAATGGGTTTTGATTTTGTGGAAAGTGGCCCTCTAGTAAGATCAAGTTATCACGCAGAAAGACATTTATAATAAGGGATGCTATATAATGTCAAAGCAGGAATAATCGGTTTAAATGACTTGGGGAATGTTTATGCAGATCTCATCAAGCAGCATGTAAAAAATTTAAATCTCATCGCGGCTTATGGTCGAACTCAAAAGGAGTTATTGCATGCTAAAAATAATCTCAAGTTAGAATATGTGTATTCTGATGATAAGTCCCTGATTGAGAATCATGACGTTGATCTTATTTTTATTTTTTCAGATCCTGAAAGACGACCACATCAGGCTATCCAAGCTATAGAAGCAGGCAAGCATATTTTCTTAGCAAATCCAATTGCATTAAATTATGAAGATGCTAAAGCTGTAAAGGCAGCTGCAGATTCGCATCCGAGTCAATTGGTAATGGCTTGTTCATTAATCAATTTTAATCCGCTATTAGAAAAGGTGAGACAAGATATTACCGGAGGAAAAATTGGAGTCATTAATCATATCAGTATTGATTCGTCTTTTATTAATTCTTTAAATAAGTCGCACAACTCAAGTACGGGTTCTATCTTCTTTAATTATGCATTAGATGAATTAGAGCTTATTCATTGGTTGATTGGAAGTAAGCTCAAAAAAATACATGTTGATAAGAATAGGGAAACGCTCATTTGCCATGGCACTTCTGAAAATTCTTGTACCATTTCACTGATTGTCCAACCAAAAATTAAAAAAGGTCAAAGCTACTTAACCATCTATGGCAATAAAGGTCAAATTATAGTTTCGAACACCAATAACAAATCTTATAAGCTTTATACCGAAACTGGTGAACGACAAGAAGTATACTTGGATCCATATGGACGGTTTCAGTTTCCAGAATATTTGCAATTGGTTCACTTTACGCAATCTATTCTCGGAAATGTAAAGCCAAAGGTTAAGTTAGATCATGCCGTTGATATTATAGAATTGGCTATCGCATTCGAAAAATCTAAAGTGCTTGAGGAAGAGATTACTTTGAGTGATTCCATTTGAGTTTCTAAACGTGGCTTAAGTTATGCGGTGTTTTGATGATTAAATGTTATTAGGTTCATCGAAATTTTAATTATTTCCATAGAAGAAATATCTTACTACGACGAAGGTGAAGAATTCTTTTGCCGAATCACTTGTTGTGATTTTATAACTGACTAATATGGCTAAATCAAAAGGCGGAAACATAATTAATATTATTCTGGCATTAATGAGTTTCTTTGCTATACTCATTTCGTTTTTCACATTAAATGAAATGAAAAAGCAAAGGCAATTATCATTGGAGCCTAATTTATTTATTGAAGAAATAAAACCTCTTCAGGTTAAGATTGATCCTGCTTGTGATTCGTGTATTTTCTCTTATGTTGATAATATCAATTCAGATAAAAAATCAGTATTTGATATTTTAAATATTATCAATGTAGGGAATGGTAATGCCGTAAATGTAAAGGTCGATTGGGATTTACAAGTTGATGAATATGAGAAAGTCATTTATGGAAATGGGTATACTGAAGAGCAATTTAGTACAGCGATTGAAGATGACTTCTGTAAAATTTCCTATGTTACCGAATCTGGATCTGGCAATACAGCTGGATATGTTGGTGGAGAATCTCATTCTCATATATTATCTGCGTCAACCATCGATGAATCGTATAGTTTTAAAATTCCATACCTCATTATACAATTAGCTGGTATTGCGGCTCAGTCAGAGCTAATTGCAACAAATAATGGAGAACATTACAATTCCTCAAAGTTAGTTTTTAACCAAAAGTTGAAATTATCTTATGATGGTACTGATGGTAGGCACTATGAGAAAAAGTATAATATGATGATACAGTTGATTCATATAATCTTGCATACTTCACAAAGTGATGGGACAAAATTTTCTCAACCTCGCGAAAATCAGATTTTATATATTCAAGTTTCAGAGGTTTAGAATTGTTACTTCTTATAAGCTTAGATTGCTTTAGTCTTGATATCCGATTTGAATTTTTTTTTAGGACTTGAGTATTTAAAAGTGCTTTGCATAAATTACTTGGCTTCAAGATTTAAGTTCATTTTATATTTAGTCGTTCTATTGTCACCTATTTTTTCCCAGTAATTCAGATCAATACCTTTTTTCATATCTCTGGTTGCTGTTGCTATGGAGATTTCCTTGAAGACTTCCAAATAGTCTTTTCTCGCGAAAGTTTCTCGCTCATAATTTGTCCAGAAGTATTTAATGCGTTCTACATCTGTAAGATTATTTCTTTGTCCTGATATAAGTTGCATGAGACTTGTTTTAATTTTCTCTAACATGAATTCTACAAAAATGGTACACAAGCCTGCTTTATCAGATTGTGCTAAAGCATCGTAATATTTCTGTTGTTCAATTTTGATCTCATGTTCAATTGGGAGAAATTCGAAAACAGGATTTTCATTTATAAGAATCACAGTTTGCCATAGTCTCCCCATTCTACCATTTCCATCCATAAAAGGATGTATAAATTCCATTTCATAGTGGAAGACACAACTTTTGATAATCAAATTATCTTTGCTTTGTTTAAGGTAGGCGAATAAATCTTTCATAAGGTTTTCTACATTCCAAGCTGGTGGAGCTACATGTGCTACTTGTTTTCCTTTAAATACGCCAACGCCTTTTGTTCTGAATTTCCCTGAATTATCTACGAGCCCTTTCATTAAAATCTTATGAGCCTTCAAATAAGATTTTATACTATCAAACTTGAATGAAGTTAATGCATCATAAACTTCTATAGCATTTTTAACTTCACGTATATCTTTCTCAGTACCTAGTACTCTTTTATTGTTAATTATATCAGATACTTGTTTTTCATTCAGTGAATTTCCTTCGATCCATAGTGACGATTGTATTGATTTTATTCGATTTGCTCTACGTAATTTAGTAGTCGGTTTTCTTAAATGAGCGGCATCAACTATTCCTAAAAGTTTACCAATCTCTGTAGATAGATTGATAATTTGACTGGTTCCTTCGTAGTATTTGTTCTTCATGATGCCATCATATGATGGCATAAAAATAGGGTTATTTTATATCTTTCGCTAAGTACTATTAAAAGCAATATTATGAATGTTTGAGTAGTTGATAACCATGCTTTATTGGTGTTTAGAAAAGATAAACAATCAGAATTATTTAATAAAATCTTCATATTCTTTGCAGCTCATTGCATACATCACGCAGGCATGTCCATCATAAATTAAATCCTTGACGTACCTCATTCCTACCTTTTCCATAACCTTAATCGAAGCCATATTAACTTTATACGCATGTGCTACAATTCTCTCTAACTTAAGCTTTTCAAATCCATAATTTAAAGATGCTATTGAAGATTCTGTTGCATATCCTTTATTCCATTCTGATTTAAAGAATCGATATCCAAGATCTATTTCGCTTGATTCATTTAATTTTAATCCGCACCAACCGATAAATTGATTATCTCGTTTTCTGAACACTGAGAATCTTCCCATTCCAAATTTCTCATATTGATCGTAAGCATTATAAAACTTATGGCAAGTTTCTATCGATTCAAAAGGAACATCTCCAGTATACTTTACTACATCTGGATCAAGATTCAATTTGTATAGATCTTCGACATCGTCTAAAAGAATGGGCCGCATCTTTAATCTTTGCGTTTCGAGCCAGACAATTTCTCGCATAAGATTAAAATACTTCTTCTAGGAAAGCTTTAGAAAAAGGAAGGGTTGGAGGTGCAGTAAAGATTCTTAGATCTTCTAGAAAATTATTCTCTTCATCTAAGAACTTAAATATTTCTTGTGCTTTGAGTTTTTTGAATAGTCTACTAAATACTTCGGCGCCAGTAACTTTTCCAGTTAATATGGCATTCATAAAAATCTTATCATAAAACTTGTATCGTCCTGAGGCTTGCTTGTAAAGATGTAAGGTGTCCTGCTTTAAGTGATTGAGAATTTTGTCGGTTTCTTTTTGAATATATCTAAATGCATAGCCTGAAGATCCCTTAACGGATCCACCATTTGTACCTATATTAATGATTCTATTCTGAGGTGCTTTATTAAAATCGAATGTTGTCATTGGAATCGCACCAAGCTCTTCTTCTAGTATGGTATAGTTCCCTTTGTGGACATACTTTTCAATATAAGCTTTCATGTAGGGGTCATAAAAAGTACCATCAGGGATATTACCCGAAAAAATAGCTATCTCAACTAAAGCTTCTCGTTTGTTATGCGGCAATACATAAAAGAACCTTGTTTCGCCATCTTGCTCCAAACGGAAATCCATAAATGTAGCTTGGTCTGGATCGAACACATCCTCCTCGAATTGGATCACCCAACCTTTAAAATGTTGCCAAACAAAATGATCGTTGCTAAAGTCAGGCTTGTCGTAATAACTTTTAAATAATTGATTGCCATAAAAACATCTATCCTTCATTTGTATCAGAACATTCGTATCTGTTGATTGGATATTGTCAATTTCACCAAAGAAGAAATCTGTATTAGCCTGAGATTTTAAAAATGGAATGACTTCCTCATAAAAGTCAATCCCTCTTATCATTTTATAAGCATATGGAGCGATCTCATAAGTCTTGGAAAATGCGGTGTCAGCGAACATAATTGATGACCAAGACTTGAAAACAATATGCTCAAAAGTTTCTTTTTGCTTTGACCAAAAACTCCAAGTTCTATCATTTTTATTCTTAAGATCCTTGTCAATGAGTAGTATAGACAAGTGATCGAGTGCTTTATCCTTTCTAATTTTATAGGCTAAGCTTAGGCCGGATAATCCCGCACCTGCAATTATTAAATCATATTTATTTTGACCTGAAATGAGACCTGAGTATTTTGCGTTTTTAAAAATTGAAATTGGCTACCAAATTTACAAAGTATAAGGAAATAGAGCATTTTTTGTTTAAGCAATTACCCATGTATCAACGCGTGGGCCCTAAAGCTTTCAAAAAGGATCTTAAGAATATCCAATATTTGGATAAATACCTTAATCACCCTCATAGAGACTTTAAAAGTATCCATATTGCAGGTACTAATGGTAAAGGTTCGGTTTCCTTTTTAATAGCGTCTGCGCTATCAGCAATGGGTTATAAGGTAGGTTTGTATACTTCGCCGCATTATAAGGATTATAGAGAAAGGATAAAGGTTAATGGTGCACTAGTGCCCAAGGCATATGTCAAACGATTTGTCAATAAGTTGATTGAAGACGCGCTTTTTGAAAGCAATTTTAAACCGTCATTTTTTGAAATTTCGGTTGCTATGGCATTCGCTTACTTTAAAGAATCTAAAGTTGATTATGCAGTAATCGAAACAGGTTTAGGTGGACGACTAGATTCTACTAATATCATAAAACCAGAATTATCTGTAATTACGAATATTGGCTTTGATCATGTGCAATTTTTAGGAAATACGATAAAATCTATTGCTGGTGAAAAGGCAGGTATTATCAAAAAAAATATACCCGTTGTAATAGGCAAGAAGCAAAAGGAAAGCCATCCTGTATTTTTGAAGCATTCAGAACGTAAGTCGTCAAAGCTCATTTATGCATCAAGATTTAAGAAGCAAATTGATCAAAACTTATTGCCATCAAACCTGCCTGACTTTCAACATGAAAATCGTTTGACAGCTTTTGCAGCTTTGAAAGTGCTTTTTGAAAAATATGATGATAAAAAGCTTAAGCAAGCATGGTCTAAAGGTCTCAAGCAGTGGGGGTATATGGGACGCTATATGACCATTTCAAAACAACCAAAGGTTATTGTTGATAGTGCCCACAATGAGGATGGTATTAAGTACTTGTTTAAGCGTATCGAAAAAGAAAAATTTGATCATTTGCATATTGTTTTTGCTGTGGTAAATGATAAAGACTTGAATCAGATAGAAACCTATTTGCCTCGGAATGCCAGCTATTATATCTCCGCAGCAAAAATTCCAAGAGCAAAACCAGCAGGGGAGTTAAGTGAAGCATTAAATGCTTTTGGTATAAGAAGTCAACGTTACTCTTCTGTAAGAAAAGCACTCGCAGCTGCCAAGTCAACAAGTAATAAGAAGGATTTAATCTTAGTAGCGGGGAGTATTTTTACGGTTGTAGAAGTATTATGAAATTGATAGATTATTTTATGCGATAAGTGAAAATTGAATTCATTTTCAATTGATTAATTTAGGAGCAGTTTAATCCATTATTGCTTTTGTCTTGATACAAAAGCAAACAAAAATCAAGGCTGATGGTATTTTTTAACGGCTCCAAAATTTTAAAATCCTAAACAAGCCCAAACTCGCCTACGGCTCAGACATGGCATTGTTTTTTACGGAGTTTAAAATCTTTCTACCTAAAATACCAAAGGCCAAAAATGTCAATAATTCATTTAAAAGTTCGAGCTTGAAATTTTAAAGGAAATAAAGAGTGTTAGTGAAATCAGAAATATTAAAAATAATAAGGTTTAAATTTCCTTTAACGACATTTGATAAAAGCTTATCCTAAATTGCATTTATGTATAAAGTTGTCTTCTTTCTATTATTTAGTACCTCTATTTTAGCACAAGAGAAGGATAGCTTTACGGTTTATTATTTTTTACTGGAGGATTGTAAAATCTGTCAATATTATACACCTACGTTTCAAGAGCTTTATAACTCTTACAATTCTGACTCTCTGAGTTTTGTTGGCTTATTCCCGAATAGATTCTCTTCTAAAGATGCTATAAACGACTTTAAGGAGAAGTACGAAATTCCTTTTCCTTTAAAGCCAGAATACTTTCAGAGTAAGACCAAAAAATTTGAGGTAACCATCACACCTGAGGTAGTGGTTTATAATGAAACGCAAGAAAAGATTTTATACAAAGGTAGGATAGATAATAGCTATTATAAATTGGGACGACGTAGACAAGTTATAACGGCTAGAGAGTTGGAAACCGTACTAGAGTCAATTCAAAAAGGAGAAAAAGTAGATGTTGAATCGCAACCAGCTTTGGGTTGTTTTATTCAGTTGAAGTAACATCCTCT
>JAHDIN010000023.1 GCA_020630775.1 Saprospiraceae bacterium
ATGTTGAATCGCAACCAGCTTTGGGTTGTTTTATTCAGTTGAAGTAACATCCTCTTTTGGGATATCTGGATTGTTTTTATCCAAAATTAATGCCTTATTGACAGCTATTCCGGCATTAAGTTCGAATCCGATGAGCACTATAAGTGCATTGATCTGAATCCAAAGCAATAAAACAAGTAATGCACCAATGGACCCATAGATTTCATTGTATCTGCCAAAATTATTGATGAAGAAAGAGAAAATAATAGATGTGATTATGGTGACGATAGTACTCAATACAGCGCCAGTATTCATCCATTTAATTCGCTCTCGCATGGCTGAACCATAACGATAGATTAGTGTGATACCAATGTAGGTGATCATGACTACTGCAATCCATTTTAAGAAGACAAATAAATTGGCAGAATGATCACCGAAGTTTAATTTATCTATGGCCAATTCTACAATTGGTTTTCCAAAAATGATCAGCAACATGGCAGCTGTAAAAATGCTTACAAGCAGGATGGTTAAGAAAATAGCAACAAGACGGTTCTTAACATATGATCTTTTCTTAAATACACGTTGATAGCTTTTATTAAAACCATACATTAAGGTGACCATGCCTGAACTTGAGAAGATAAGCGCAAATAGAAAACTCAAAGATTGTAGACCTCCTCTCTTAATCGACACTACGCCTTCAACTACAGAAAATAGATAAGCGTGTGCCTGATCAGGTAAAATGCCTTCTGTAGAAGTCTTAAATAGAGATAAGTAATCAGCTGTTATAGGCAGCATCGGTAATAACGTAAACAAAAATATAATGGCAGGAAATAGAGAAAGGAAGAAGTTGAAAGCAACAGAATTAGCTCTAGTCACAATATCATCCTTCATAGATTCTTGATAAATAAAGCTGACAACATCATACATAGGAATACCTGAAAAGCCTGGCAAAGAATATTCTTTACTCCACTCAACTATTTTATTTATCAATGGTATCTTGCTAATCGACATGATCGATATTGAATTCTATTTCTTGCTTATTTTCAAACCTAAAAATATTTTTTGAGTTGATCAGTTAAAATATTTGGCGCTGATACTCTTTTTCCTGATTGCATGTCGACGAAAAATAGTTTAACTGTAGCTTTATTTATAATTTCCTGATTGCTATTTAAAAGTTTGTGATGAAAGGTAATCATCTTATCGGGCATTTCGTTAAGTATTGATTGGATCTCAATCTCTTCATCATAGAAGGCAGGTTTGATATATCTTGATTCTAAACTTAATACGGGTAACATGATGCCCATGTCATCTTCCATAGAGGCGTAAGATGTGCCGAGTGAACGAATTGCTTCTACACGTCCAATTTCATAGTATTTGGCATAATGGCCATAATAGAGATAACCCATCTTGTCAGTTTCAGCATAACGCACTCTTTTTTTGTAATTAAATTGATACATGAGAAGGAGATATGATTATCAGTTATTCTAAAATCGCTTTTAATTTAATGGTGTTCGTTCGATTGGACAGGTCATACAGTGACTGCCTCCTCTAGCTCTTGATAATTCGCCTGAAGGTATTGAAATAATTGTTCTATTAATTTCATTGGCATAGTTAGGATTGGCTTGACTCTTTTCAAGAAAGTCAGCTGCTGTTATAACTTTAAATCCAGCTTTTTCAAATGCTTTTGCAGTCATTATATTCCTATCGTAAGTTATGCCTACACCTGGCTTTACACATACCAAGTTACACGCATCTGTCCATTGTTCTCTTTCTTGATAAGGTGTTTCGCCCATGCCAGAAAAAATGAAGTTCATTTCAGGATTGATTTCTTTTAGGAAGAATGTTTTTACTGAATCATAACTTGCTTTTAATCCGTCTTTGTTAAAAACATGAACATTTGATCCCAAACCATCGTAAATGATGGGCTTGAAACAAACCAAGTGATCATTATCCAATCTTGTAAATAGTGTATCTATATGCATAAATGATCGATCTGGAGGAATATTGATTTGAACGACGTGTTTAATGACATCATTCTGAAATAGATAATCTCTGATCGAGTTAAAAGCATGTTGTGTGGTTCTTTCACTACAACCGATCAATAAAAAATCTTTTTCGATCATCATCATATCACCACCTTCAATACTTATTTTTTCTCCCTTTTTCGACTTCGGAAAAATTTCTAAGTCATTTAGGTTTATGATTTTTGAACGTTGATTCTCAAATAAGGGATGTGCTCTAAAAATAAAGCGCGTTAAAAAGTTTTCCCTTTGACGTGCTTCTTTACTGGCTTTTGTGATAATTATATGATCCTTGACAGCTACCGCAATATCTCTGGTAAATATGAAATTGGGTATAGGGTCAAATAATATAATATCGTTTTTATTATCATAGCCAGTAATAAGAATGTCAGTCAGCCGATCATGATCAAGTGCTTCAAGTTCAGAAATAGTATTAGTAGAAAGTTCTTCATCAGTGACAATTAATTCTAACAACTGCCTTTTTAAATTAGGATTATGATCAAGGGCTTCTGTCAAAAGTTTTTCTACTTCCAAAACATTGTCTTTTCCTACAAATGATTCAAGTACTTGCTTGAAAGTCTGATGTTCCTCTTGCATTTTATCCAAATAGACAATATCATCAAAAAGCAGTTCTTCTGCGCGCTTAGGAGTGATACGCTCAATGCCTTTATCAGGGCTATGAATAATTACTTTTTTTAATGTGTTAATTTCTGAGTTGACCATGGTTAGAATTTGAGACGAAATTATAAAAAATGAACCTAGAATCGTTGAAAGTTATTAAGCTTATAGTCTATTAGAATATTGAATATATTTATGCAAATTATTGAAGCATGTTTGATAAGATTAAAAACCTGTTTTTTGTAGAAGAACCAGACGCAAAAGCTAAGAACCAGCCCGCTGGACAAAATAAAAAGGCAGCATCGCCTCCTAAGACGCTAGAAGCTACTAATAATAAGCCACCAGCTGCTGATCCTAATTATAAGCCACCTACATCCGGACAACCAGACGAAAAGTTCGTGAATATGTTATTAGGTGCTCTGGATAAAAATAATTTAGAAGGTTTTGATTATCTGGAATATAAGCAGTCTTTATTAAATCTAGGTAATGTAGAAATGGATGAAGCTACTAAGTATCAATCAGCTTTAGCTATGGCAAAAACAATGGGTGCTACCCAGGATATACTTTTAAAGAGCGCTCAACACTACATCAATGTCCTTACCAAAGAGGAGAAAAAATTTCTTCAAGCTTTTAGTAATCAACAACAAGCTCAAGTAAGTTCGAGAAATGCAGAAATAAAAAATCTCGAGTCAGCAATCAATATGAAGACCAAGAAGATTGAAGAGCTTAAGAAGGAAATAGAGGCAGATACAAAAGCACTTGAAAAAAGGAAATCTACTATCAATCAAGCCGCTGCTAAAGTTGCGGCAACAAAAGATAGATTTTATTTGGCTTACAATATTGTTGTCAATCAAATAAAAGAAGACGTTAAGAAGATCCAGAATTATTTAAAGTAGCGACTTTAATCTATTCACACGGCCATAACCAGTCTGAAAATGCTTTGATGTTTTTCCGATAAGAGTAATGCCACCATTCTGAAGTAATCCCTTCAAAACCATATAGTTCCAGTGCTTCTCTTAGTATCTGACGGTTGGCTTTTGCCTGTTTAGAAATGGATGGATCATTGAAGTATGATTTAGGACCAAAATGATCAAAGTCGGAACCCATATCCAATAAGTTGTCATTTTGATCAAGTAAACCAATATCAATAGCCATCCCTCGGTTATGCATCGATCCCTTTTTAGGATCGCTAACAAATTTGGGGTCTGGGACTATGTCCCATAGTTTCTGTTGATAGGGTCTTGGTCTATAGCAGTCATAAAGGATGACTTTGTAGTTATATTTTTCATTTATAAACTTGGCGCAGGCTCTCAGAGCTTTAGCTACCTCAGGTCTTAAATAGCATTTGGGACAATCGTATATTATTTTTTTGGTGAAATTGTTATCACTTGCATATCTGATATCCAAGTTTATATAAGCAGAGTCTATTATTTCTTCCCAGCCTTCAAATTTATGCGCTTGATTAGTGACTTTTTTTTCGTTATCAAGGGTGTCCTCAGCGATAATTGTTGTTTTGCTAACAATCTTAGGGCCAGAACTTTGTTGGCAGTTTATAGAAGTAAGTGCTAGGCATAAAAACAAAAAATATCTGCACATTACAGTCTGAAATTTCTCTTTTTAAAATAACTCATTAGTTCATCCCATAATTGCTCGTAAGGAATTATCTCGATGTTGATACTTTGCTCTGTAAATATCAATGGATTATTTTTTAGTTCGTTGAGCTGTTTTTCTGTCTTGCTCATTATTGATTTATAGTTGAATTTATTTGAACTGATTTTATTCAACATTGTGATGAAGGTTCTTGTTCTAAAAAACTCCTCGCCTTTTAGATACCTTGATTTATATTGTTTAAGAGAGGCCAAACTGTTGTCAATTTCATCAAACTGTTCATCTAAGATTTGAAAAATAATGGTGATTATTTTAATACCTACATTAAATCCTTTTTTATCTTTTGATACCGCCGCAACATCATTTTGAAATCGGGACAATTTAAATGCTCTTAGTCTTTTGCATTCTAACTTAGTGGGATCAATTTTTTTAATCTTCACGAGAAATTGAATAAATGCCTCCTTAATAAACCAGTGTTGTTTCAAATCCAGATAAGTTGTTTTGAATGCTTTATGATATGTTGCTTCGGAGATGAGTTTATAGGAATTGTCATATTCTTTCTTTAAAATGTAGGCAGTGAAAATATAATTATTCACAGAATACCAACCCAGACTACCTGTTTTTTTGAGCATTCCAAGAGCATTGTTTAAACTTTCTAATGCCTCATCTATTACGTTCAGATTTAATTGTGCGATACCGTTATAAAAGCGGTATTGAAATTTTGCAAGGGGCTTGTATATTGGGAATTTTTCAAAATACGCCAAAGCCTCTTTCCCTACACGTAATTGTGACTCGATCTCTTTTTTAATAATAAATAAATAGATAAGCGCTGTATAGATGAACCTCAAGCAGGTTCTTGAATTTATCTTTTTGGCTTCTGACAGTAATACATACAGTCTTTTTTCAGTGTCTTTAAGCTCTTTGCCATAAACTAAAGATTTGTTCATCTCTATGGTATAAGCGAATTCGGTATAGTAGCTTTCTGCTTCTGATAGAATGTCTAAACGTTTTAGTAAATCTGAACATCTTTTTTTGTGGTATTCATATTTAGTTTTGTTGTAATCAAAAATACCGTAGTGTTTTCTTAGCTCTTTGTTAATTAAAAAATTTACTTCGATTAGGTCATATTTTTCTGCTGGTTTTAGTGCTACTTGGAAAGAGTGAATGGCGGCTGCTCTATTGCCTTTAACGAGAAGTATCATGCCGGCGGCCCAATTTTTATAGACTTTGTTGAATATTCTGTTTGAATTGGAAGATTTATATTCTTGTAGATCTACTAAGAATACAGAATTGATTAATCTATGTCTTAATCTTTGCTTGAGCTTCCTGTAGTTGGCGCTGTTTTCTTTTCCGTAAATCTCTAACGCAGCGTCTTTATCGGTCTTAAATGCGTTAGTCCTAATACCATTATATAGTTGAGATGTCTTAGAATCCATCGGAGAATCAGAACCTAAATGCTCTATTTGATTGGTCTTCTGATGAGACAAGTATTTGATTAATGACTTTAATTCTTTCAAGTTGATAATTTAAATCTCATTTGCATGTCACAATATGGAAATTCTAGTCATTGTATATTGATTGTATCAGTTTTATTCTTGTGTCGGAAATATAGAACAAAGTTTTCATAATCCATTGGAAATATTGATGGGTTTGTCAAAAAATGCATGTCACGATTCATGTGTTACTGTCATTTTATTATCTACAGTTACGGCATAATTTTAGATTAAACTAATACTATAGAAAATGACAGCAGTAGAAATAATCCTAATCATATTAGGAATCGTAGAGGAAGAAGGAGATTTATAAAATCTTTAAGTACTCATAAATCATGTACTAAAAACGCATGTCACAAAATGTAACTAATTGTTACATTAACTTCAACAATCATTACAGATATTTGACAACGGAAGACAGAGAACGACAGGTTCTAAGTTTTTCGGGGTATACTTTATATTTAAGAGTGTGTCGTCCCTTTGAGGAGTCAGAGGGACGTTTTCTATTTATAAATCGATCATATTAAGTGATCTTTTAATAATTAATCATTCTGAATCGGGAAGCATTGATTTCAGAATAAGATTTTTAGTCCAATTTTTTAGATTATAGTGCCTTTACACTCTTTTTTGTAAGGGCGCTTTTTTTGTCCATTCTCTACTTCATTCAGTCTATATCATTCTTAGATTAGACGAAATATGCCCATTTATAGGAATTTATACGCAGACCCCCATGTTTTCTATGTGTTCTCCAAAACTAAAATTGAGGTCTAAGTTGTATTTTTACACATATTCAATCATATCTTAATTTATAAATGCCTAAAAACAAGAGTCGTTCTTTCTGGACTAAGCCTGAAGGTATAACAGGTGCCATCTTTCTCATAGGTGCTATATTGCTAGGCGCTAGTTTAATATCTACTGGGATTGGTGCATTATTAGCCTTTATTGCTACAGGAATTGGAAAGGTAGTGACCTTTGGTGTTTTGGGTGTTCTTCTTTTTACCGCTTTAGATAGTAAGGCTAGAAACCTTATTTCTTATTTGTATAAAAGTTCCATGAGATGGATAACTGGATTATTCGTCACCATGGATCCAATTGGTATTCTAAAAAACTATGTTGCTGATCTAAAATCGAATCTGAAAAAGATGCGCATGCAAATAGGCAAATTAAAAGGCCAAATGCATAAGCTCAAGGAAATGATTCACAACAATAAAAAGGAAATCAAATCAAATCTTGAACTCGCCAGTGCTGCAAAAAAATCTCAAGAGCAAACGCAAATGATTCTTAAGACGCGTAAAGCTGGTCGATTAAAGGAATCGAATTTAAAACTGGGAGATCTATATAAGAAAATGGAAGTGCTTTATAGAGTGCTTTCTAAGATGTATGAGAACTCCTATATCCTAGCTGAAGATATAGAAGATCAAGTTAAACTTAAAGAGCAAGAACGGAAGGCCATTCTTGCAGGACATTCGGCAATGAAATCAGCGATGAATATTATTAAGGGGGATGCAGATAAAAGAATGATGTTTGATCAAGCTTTAGAAACAATAGCTGATGATGTAAGTAATAAGGTAGGTGAGATGGAGCGCTTTATGGAAATGTCAGAAAGTTTTATGGATTCTATTGATCTTCAAAACGGCATTTTCGAGGAGAAGGGTATGCAAATGTTAGAACAGTGGGAAAAGAAATCTACTTCCTTACTTTTGGGTACAGAGAAAGAAGATCTTATTTCTAAAGCTAACAATGACGAAGAAGTTTTGGATTTAAATCAACCTATCAAAGAGCCCGTAAAAACAGGTAGGGGTAATCAATATGACTCATTTTTCGAATAATTTTTCAAAATCTATAAATACATTATAAAATGGCAAGAAGGTTAACAACATTTTCAAAATTGCTTATTGTTTTATTAGTTCTGTTAGCATTATTTTTTGGGGGACAATGGATACTTAATAATACGTCTGTTGGCCAGGATTTAAAAGAGAAGGCAGAGCAACAAGCTGAAGATGCAAGAGCAGAAAAAGAAAATTCCTCTTCAACTAATAACAACTCTAGTTCAGAAAGTAAAACCAATTCTGGCAATAAGAAAGATGGCTTATTTAGTAAATCTGGACGAACTGATGATGGAAAAACTTTAAGAGTACAATTAGTAACATGGCCTGGATATGCACCTGGTCTGTACTTTAATGAAGGCGCCGATGCTAATACGAGATCACGTTACTTCAAAGATTACGGATTCAAAGTTGAGTTTAGCTTAGAAGATGATCTAATCAACGCCATGAATGCATGGTTAGCTGGAGAATATGACATTATTGTTCAAACAGCTGATGCTTTTCCAATTTATACGTCAATCGGAGATGTCAATGCAGTAGAGCCACGCGTATTTATGCAGACTGACTGGTCAAGAGGAGGTGATGCTATCATTGCTAAAAGAGGCATTAATAGCATTAATGATTTGAAAGGAAAGACAATTGTACTTGCTGTTCCTGCTCCTGCACAAACCTTATTGATTACCGCATTAGAATCTGCAGGTATGTCATTGGATGATGTCAAAATCAGAAAAGTGACAGATAATATTATCGCCGCAGAATCATTCCTAGATAAAGACGTTGACGCCGCAGTTGTATGGAGTCCATTCGATCAAGAAGCGATTAGTCAAGTACCTGGTTCTAAAGTTTTGATCAATACAGAAAGCCAGTCTCATATTATAGGTGATATATTCTTCGCTAAAGAAGATGTCATCAAAAGTAAACGAGACATGTTTAATGGCTTCTATGAAGGTTGGATGAAAGCTGTCGCAGAAATGAAAACACCAAGCAACTATGAAAAAGCAGCGAAATACTTAGGTGATTTCCTAAAAGTATCAGCTGATGATGCAAAGGTAGCTATGAGCACGGTTTACTATACAGGACATGGTGATAACATGAATTTCTTTGGGTTAAATAGCAAACATAGAGGAATGCGTGGTGGTGATCTATATGATAAAATGAATAAGAAATTTGCTGATATGGGTGATACGGAAGGCCTAGGACCAAATTGGAGAAATGTTATCAATACCACTGCGGTTTTAGAAGCCGATAGAACTCTAAAAGGTGCCGCCTATGCAGCTGAAGGCGCAAAGGTATTTACTGCTCCTACAGCAAAAGAAAGAACGGCACCTGCATTAGCTTCCAAGCCCATTAGTATCAGTTTTAATACGGGTCAATATCAATTATCAGAGAACGCCAAAACAATTATAGACATCCAATTTGCCGAAACCGCTAAGTCTTTCGGTAATATGAGAGTGCGGATTGAAGGGAATACGGATAATGTAGGTGCAAGGGCGATGAACCAAAAACTTTCTGAGCAACGAGCAAGATCGGTAGCTAAATATTTACAAACGACTTATGGCATGGATGCCAATCGTTTTGTTATTATCGGTAATGGACCTGATAAACCAGTTCCAGGTTGTGAAAGCAACGCTACGACAGCTTGTAAGGCGAAAAATAGAAGAACTGACTTTCAATTAATTGCAGGATAAAATAAATCTAACTATTGGATTGGTTATTTAAATTAAGAGGAGAGATACCTAAGCAGTATCAAGTTATATTACCCATTGTAGGTCTTGGCTTGATACTGCTTGTTTGGTTTTTCCTTTCTTACGGAGAGCATCCAATCATGTCTCCTTTAACCTTGCCTCCACCTGCGGAGGTTTTTGGGTCATATAGTATTATGATTCAGGAAAATAATTTAATTCAACATATTTTTAGATCCATCGGATTAAATCTTGGGGGTTATATCAAAGCGCTTTTATGGACATTGCCCCTAGGTTTTATGATTGGTTTACTGCCAGTCTTTACAGGTTTGTTTCAAAAAACTATTGATGCAATAAGATTTGTGCCACTTGCAGCCTGTACGGTTTTATTCATATTTTGGTTTGGGACAAGTATACCAATGAAGGTTAATTTTTTAGCCTTTGGTATTTTTATTTTTCTCCTCCCAATTGTCATTCAACGTATCAATGAGGTCAAAGATGTCTATTTAAAAACAGTTTATACCATTGGGGCTAGTAGATGGCAAACAATCACCTCTGTATATATTCCTTCAGTTATGTCAAAGTTGATCGATGACATTAGAATCTTAACAGCCATCTCTTGGACTTACATTGTTGTAGCAGAAACTATAAACTCTGAAGAAGGTGGATTAGGTGCTTTGACATATGTGTTTAGAAGACAATCCCAAACAGAAAAACTATTTGCTATTTTAATCTTATTTATAGCAATAGGCTTTGTGCAGGATAAAATCTTTGGAAGATTAGATAAAGAATTATTCCCACATAAATATCAAATCAAAAATTCCCATGGTCGAATAAAGGAAACCAGCACATGGGATGTCATTTTTGATTTTGCATTCAAAGCTTTTGTTTGGTCTGCATTAGGTATCTATGTCATTCTTGCCATAAACGAATTTGTTGGTTTTTTAGGAAATATAAAATTGCTTGATTACTTATTCGGCAATGCATGTTGGGCTTTCCACACTTTAATGTTGTCCATTATCGGATATAAACTATGGAAGGTGTACAAGAAAAGCACAAATAAAAAATCAAGTCTAAAAACTACTGCCGATGTTTAATGATAATCCAAATCAGAATAACATAATCGAACTGAAAGATATCAGTCAGAGTTATGATGGCGGACAGAATTGGATTATGCAAGACCTTCAATTTTTAGTTGAAGACAAACCCAATCAAGGACAATTTGTGGTCATTCTAGGCATGTCTGGAAGTGGGAAATCTACTTTATTAAGATACATTGCGGGTTTGCAGAAACCTACAAAAGGACAAGTACTTGTAAAAGGAAAGCCCGTTGATGAATCTCAAAGAGTCAGTATGGTTTTTCAACAATATTCATCCTTGCCTTGGCAGACGGTTTTGCAAAATGTAAGTTTAGCTCTAAAGTTCCAGGGCGTAGCTAAGTCGGAAAGAGAGGATAGGGCAATGGAAATAATCAAGTTGGTTGGTTTGGAAGGGCATGAAAAGAAGTTTGCACAATACCCAAGTTTGTCTGGAGGACAATTACAACGTGTCGCTATAGCGAGAAGTCTTTTAGCTAATCCAGAGATATTGTTGATGGATGAACCATTTGGTGCTTTAGATATCAAAACCAGATTGACGATGCAAGACCTTTTAACCAATATCTGGCGAAAGTTTCAATCGACAATTATTTTTGTGACGCATGATATATCAGAAGCCGTTTACTTAGCAGATGATATTTATATACTAAAGTCACAACCGTCAAAAATTGTGGAACATATTCCAATTAATTTACCTATTGATCGTTCTAGATCTACCAAGCGGGATCCAGCTTACATCTCATTGGTACATGAAGTTGAGGATAGGATGGTCGCTGTTTCAGAGTTGTAATAATAGATTGCTTTGTTTTGAGTATTAATCCAGGCTTTAAAAAATCTCCTTTTAAGAAATATACGATTGAAGAATGTCGTGATGGCATTATTCAAAAGTCGCCAGCTATTCTAAGCTATTTGATATCTAAAAGTGAAAGCACGTTAAAAGAAGATGAAGCCTTCTTATTAGAAGTTATAAAAGACTTGCCAGTCAATAACTCAACAAAGGTGATTGCGATTTCTGGTTCTCCTGGTGTTGGGAAAAGCACTTTCATCAATAGTATTGGACAATACTATTCAAAGAAGGGTCATAGCATTGCCATATTGCCCGTTGATCCTTCAAGCAGTATCAGTAAGGGAAGCATTTTAGGTGATAAAACACGGATGGAGGATATCGTTAATGCTTCAAATGTTTATATCAAGCCGATGCCTTCTTCCAATGCATTAGGTGGTGTAGCAGAGGCATCGCAAATGGCGAAACATATTTGTGTTTTAGCTGGATTTGATTATGTGTTTATTGAAAGTGTAGGGGTAGGACAATCGGAATATGAAGCCAAACATTTATGTCAGATGTTTATCTTGTTGCTACAACCAGGAGGAGGCGATGATTTACAAGGTATTAAAAGAGGTATCATGGAAATGGCGGATTTATTAATCATCAATAAAAATGATGGTTCGTTACAACCAAGTGCTCAACAAGCTTATGATGATCACCAGCGTTCACTTAAATTGATGCTTCCAAATGCATACGGATGGAAAACGAAAGTATGCAAGTACTCTTCAATTGAGCAAACAGGAATAATGGACGTGGATGCGCAAATCAACAATTATTTTGATTTTATGCAGTCAGGAGGGAAGCTTGAGCAAATGGAAATGGATCAAAATAAACGTTACTTTAATTCTAAATTTAAAGACGTAATATTAGAAAAACTTGAGTTGAAAGAACATTATAGAAATATCGTAGATGAGATTAAAGAAAAATTAAATCAAGAGCAATGGCATGCTTTTGAGGCATTAGATTACTTGAGGAAAAAGTTGTAGTGAAGAAGCTGAGTTTTATAATCGTCATTCTAATTGCATTCAAGTTAACATCGCTAGCTTCAGATAGCTTGAAGTTTATATCCCCAGTAGAACATCCTATTGTTTTGTCTGGCAATTTTATGGAATTGCGAAGTAATCATTTTCATTCAGGTATAGATATTAAGTCTAGAAGAGGTGTGAGTGGAGATAAGATTATGGCTGTACAAAATGGCTTTATCTCTAGAATAAGAATTACAAGTGGCAGTTATGGTAATGCGCTTTATATTGACCATCCGAATGGTATAACTAGCGTGTATGCCCACCTCCTAAATTTTTCGCCTGAAGTAGAAGCATTTATAAAAGACATGCAGTATCAGTTCAAATCATTTGAACTAGATATGTATTTGACTCCAGATAAATTTATAGTGACGCAAGGAGAGCAAATTGGTAATATGGGTAATACAGGCCGGTCATTTGGTCCTCATTTGCATTTTGAGCTACGAGAAACTAAAACTGAAAAACCGATTAATCCAGAACATTATGGATTGACAACATCTGATGATATCCCACCTATCCTTCAAAGTCTTCAGATTTATACTTTGTCTGGAGAAGGAGAGATTTTAAATTCTGAGTCCAAATATTTTAATTCGAAGCAAAAAGGCTATCAACTCTATAAGGATAAAATTGAGATCGATGCACAGCATGTAGGATTCGGCGTTCAGATGTATGACAGAATGAATTTGAGCCAAAACAAAAATGGTATCTATGCTTATGAACTATTGGTTGATGGAAAAAAACGATTTTCTTGGAAAGCAGATGGCTTTACGTTTAATGAGAATAAAAAGATAAATGCTTTTTTGGATTACGGTAAATGGAAGCAGTACTCTCAAAAAGTCTACCTGTTGTTTAAACAAGCTTGTAACTCTTTTTCATATTACAATGAAGGTGATGATGGTTTGATTCAATTAAGCGATAAAGACTATAATGATATTCAAATTAATGTTTATGACATTAAAGGAAATGTCTCCGAAGTCATATTCTCCATCAAGCGTTCTGCAAAAGCATCTAGTTTAAAGACAAAGCGAATATTAAAGTGTGACTCAACCTTGAAGCGTACGATTGGGATATTTGATATAGAATTACCTGCGGGTTCTCTTTTTTCGCCTTCAGCATTGTCTATATCCTCTAGTGAGCAACAAATAAAAAATAAATCTTGCCCTTCTATTGCTATTGGTAAAGCAACCACTCCTGTCAACAATTATTATAAAATATCAACGGCTATTCCAAAAGGATATAGATCAAAGCATACTTTGGTTTCAAAAGACAATAAAGGGAGATTGGTGCATTTTGGTGCCGACACCATTGATGGTAGATTAGTAAGTTATGTAGACCAACTTGGCGAATTTTATTTGTTTGAAGACCTTAAACCACCCACTGTACAGGTCATTAATTTGGAGGCAGATATGAAAAGGCCTTGGAAATTGAAGATAGATGATAATCTTATTCCTGATGGTCGAGTAGATGATCTATACTTTGAAGCTTATGCTAATGATCAATGGATGCTATTTGAGTATGATCTAAAAAACAAACTGCTCATATTTGATGATTTTGATAAGTTACCTCCAAAGCCCTTTACCTTTAAAATGATTGTAGCCGACTATTGTGGCAATACTAAGCAGTATCTTAAAGAATTTGCCAAATAATAAGGCAGTATCCTAAACATTATCTACTTATTGATGTTGACCTATCAAACATCAACAGATGAAAGTAGAAATTGGAAAGCCTGTACCTTCATTTTCAAACCTAGATCAAAATGAAGAAGTCGTATCTAATGAGAGTTTATTAGGTAAGAAGTATATCCTATTTTTCTATCCAAAGGATGATTCACCTGGATGTACGAAAGAAGCTTGTAATATCAGAGATAATTATAGAGCAATTTCGAAGAAGGGATATGAAGTCTATGGTATCAGTCCTGATAAAGTTAAGAAACACAGAAAGTTCATAGACAAGTATGAGTTTCAATATTCTTTGCTAGCTGACGAGGAAAAAACTATGATCAATAATTTCGGATTATGGGGTCCTAAGAAGTTTATGGGAAAAGAAATTATAGGTGTTTATAGGACAACGGTTATAGTTAATGAAGAAGGTATCGTAGATGATATCATAACTAAAGTCGTGACTAAATCTCATGGAGAACAACTATTAGAAGCTATAGATAAATTAGAGCAACGCACGATGAGTGCTGCTTCATAACAAGCTTCGGTTTAGAATTAATTTATTAGTTATTGTTTAGGGTTAGTTACATAACTGGTAATAAAAAGGCATGCCATTTTCACACAATCGGGTATGCCTTTTGTTTTGTCTTCAAATAACCAATCTCTAGAGTCGCCTTCGAATAAAGTATACATTTCAAAGAAACCGTTTTCTTTGGTTTCGAAAAACCAGACATTCAGATCGTTTTTATATTCTGCTTCCCATTTGATATTGAGTCCATCATACTTGACTGTCCATTCCGTCATGTCATTACGCCATTTCGTTGATAACTCTACTAATTCGTTATCTGAGGATCTTAGTTCCCACCTGTCTTCTCGGCCAAATTTTGTTTTGATAGTATAGAAGATCTCATTGTAGTCAATAGACCATTCAGAAAAATCATTATTCAATTCCCACTTAATTCTCATAGTACCTTCAATCTCTTCAGGTTCTTCCACCACCGCTGAATCAGTAAGCATTCCAAACAATAGCCACTCTCGGGCACTATCATCGAAATAGCTATTTAATTCCAATAACTGCGATTGCGCTTTTAATCCTGATGGAATTAAAAGACTAAGTATAAAAATTCTGAATAATGCTTTAAAACGGAAGATCGTCAAAGTCTTCAGCGGAGAGACTGCCATCTTTGGCAGTACTTCCAGCAGGTTCGGAGATAGGCCCAAAGTCTGCTGATCCACCATCATTACTTTCAGGAGATGCTGCTTGAGCAGATTCTATTTTCCAAGCATTTAAATTGGTGAAGTATTTTTCATTCCATTCTCTACCTCTAAGGTCAAATGAAACCTTTATCGTATCACCTTCTTTGTAGTTATCAATTAAGTCACAACGATCTTGCGTTAATTGAAATTTTATGAACTGAGGATAGTTACCCTCATGCTTTATGACAAATTCTCTTGTTTTGAATGTGTCTGTTTTACTCTGTGTTTCAAAAATCTTATGTAAACTTCCCTCTGTTTCGAATGACATCCTCTAATTTATTGACTGATGATATTGTTGTTAATTAATTGATTAAGCGATTTAGCATTTTCGAGCAAAGCAATGGCGCTATCAAGATTGTTTTTAGCATTCTCATATCTTGGATGATAATGGCCATTACTATTTTCTAGCGCTTGACTTTGATCTTTTATTTGCTTTGAAAAAGACTCGATCTTTTTAAACATTTCAGCGTCGTAAGTCAATTCATACAAATGACCTGCTTGCTTGAATTTTTTATATTGATACTTTCCTAGGTTGCCATCTAGATAAGTATCATCATTAATTTTATTTCTATAAAAGCTAATTCTTTCAATGTACAGTTCACAATTTTGATCTATTTGACTTAAGACATTTCGTATTCTTTGATCTGCCGTGCTTGAAGCTTGAAGATCCTTTTTTTCAATATCAATTTTAGCTTGTGCAATCTGGGTCTCAAGAATATCAATATTCTTTGATAGGTAAGTAAATTCTTCCTTACTAATAAATGATCTATCTGTCACCTGTGCAGTAATGCAAAACGAAGCAGCTACAATCAATAAAAGCGTTGAAATCAGTCTCATATTTATGGTTTTTGATAGAATCTAAATATAGCGCAATTCTGAGATTTCTACTTAAAAAATCTCCGATATAGCTATGAGATACCTTATTTATTAAAAAATGATGCTTTTACGTCGGGTTTTATGAAAAAAAGCCCATTTTTTAATCCGGATTATGTGCTAGAACTTCGTCATGAGATCTTAAAGTGCAATAAATCAACAACTTATATTCGAAAAGCATAGCATCGTTCTGGTTAGAGAATACAAGATGGCTAAGCTTCTGATTTGCAGCAATTTATGATCGTAATAGATTTTCTAATGCGTAGTCCGGGTTAAAGCACTTCCGAGTAATTTTAGATCGCTTCATTAATGTTCTGTACTTCGGCCAATAATTGGTCCGCCTTCTTATATCCTGGAATAGCTTTAATCAAGTTCATTTCTTCATCCAAATAGACCATAGAAGGGTAGGATTGACGATTGCCTAATAGTTTGATAGCTAATTTATTTATCCCATTTCGACCTCCATTTTGCCATTCATAAATGGTCCCTTTAAAGGTTATGGCGTCTTTCTGCTCTGCGTCGAACTTGATTAAATTATAGTTGTCACGCAAATATTCTTGTAGTTTAGGCTCTGTGAATGTGGTTCGATCCATAACCTTACACCAACCACACCAATCTGTATAAACATCTACTAAATACTTTTTACCATTATTTTTTCCTTTACTGCTCAATTGATCGAACGTTTCCCATTGAAGTCCGCCTGTATTTAAATGGTCCTTTTGAGCCTCTTTTTTTGCTTCTCCTTTTTGAGTGGGAGCATATTTATTACTTGATGTGGTATTCGCACAGACAACCTCAGAAGAATTTTGGGACTCAGTCTTACAAGAGTAAAGAAGAAGAACTGTAATGGCCGCTAGTGATAGTGTTATTATACGTGTCATATTCAAATTTATAGCTTATAAACGAAACTATTCGTAGAAAGTTACCTAGAAGGTAAATAATTTTTTCTTTTGACAATTTCCAAATGGCCATTAGGCATTTGATGATAGCCAAGATCGTAGCAATAGGTATTGATTAAACCATTTGTTAAAGTGGTTTGGTATGTAAAGTAATTAAAGTTGAAACCACATTCATTCAATACTTCAGGTGGTAGATTGGATGATCCTTGTTGTAATAAATGATTAAGAATTCTTCTATTCCTTCGGAGAATATTGTTGATGTTCCTGATCATATTATTCCTATCAGCATGTTGAATATTGTGCCATGTTGTTCGACAATGTGCAGAACAGTATTTCTTATCTATTCTTCCTTTAAACGACTCATTGCAAGAGAGACATTTGGGCATTTCAAATGGATTTGTACTCAATAAATGACCAAGTCTCAAAATAGTGAACACTATTTGTTATTTTTTTTCTTCTTTTTCTTTTTGAAATCGCCTCGACGCCAAGCTTGAATGAATTGTGACCAAGCGAATAAGTTGCCAATATTCATAGGCTTAAATTGACCTGAGTATTTGGCTTCTGTAAATGCTCTTTGCTGTTCTAAAGCAAATGCTTCAGCACCATCAGGCCCTACGGCATGTTGGGCTCTTTCTAGCACTTCTTGAGCAAGGTTTTGTTGAGCCCTTTCTCGCAATTCGTTGGATACATCCATGGCGAGAAACTCTATTTTGTAATGCTCTTTACTTGGCCATGGGTAGATGACTGCTTGAGGCAAGAGGACATCATCTTGAGACATTATTTGGTACCAAGAATAAAATTTAGATTCTAAAGTATCAGGAATTTCATGTTTGATAGATTCGAATCCTACTCGGCTAAACACAATCGTATCACCAACTGAAGCGACAATAGAGAAAAAACCGTCAATTTCTGAATAGGTACCCCGATCTGAATCCTGAATGGAAATGGTCGTGTAAGGAAGAGGAATCATTTCGCCATACTCATCTTGAGTGACCACAACGCCAGAAAATTGAATCACTTCTGGTTGTTCTGTACGTTGACCATTCAACTTTATAATTGAAAAGATCAATAGGAGACTGCTTATGACTATTATTCTCATACCTTTTACAACAGTGTAATATAGATAGCTAGCGTTCGACTTTCAAACATTTAACTGCAAATTAACAGCAAATGTTCTCCTTTTAGATCAGACCTACATTTTCAAGCACTTCATTCATGTTTTCAACGAAGATGAACTGCATGTCTTTGATAAACGTCGCATCAATCTGTTTAACATCCTTTTCATTCATTTTACATAAAATGATCGTTTTGATCCCTGATCTTTTAGCCGCCAACACTTTTTCTTTAATACCACCAACGGGTAAGACTTTGCCTCTTAAGGTAATTTCGCCACTCATGGCTATGCCATTTTTAATCTTTTTTGATTTAAAGGCACTGACTATGGCAGACAACATAGTTATACCTGCGCTAGGTCCATCTTTAGGAATGGCGCCTTGAGGTACATGTATATGAATGTCTTTCTCTTCAAATGCTTTAGGATCTATACCCAATTTTGATGCATTGGCTTTTGCAAAGCTTAGTGCAGTAGTGGCAGATTCTTTCATGACATCACCTAAGTTTCCAGTCAAGGTTAATTTACCCTTTCCGTTACTTATGCTAGATTCAATAAACAAAATATCACCTCCAACACGTGTCCATGCCAGACCAATGGCTACACCTGAATTGTTGATTTTCGCAAAAGAGTCTGGTGGGAATTTATAAGGACCTAGTATGTCAACAATGTCCTCTTCAGTCAATGAAGCATCGTACTTTTCATTCATGGCTTTTTTCTTGGCGATATTTCGCATGACACCTGCCAACTCTCTATCTAATGATCTTACTCCCGATTCTCTAGTATATTCTTTAATCAATTTTGAAAGCGCTTTTTTAGATAACTTGACATCACTGGATTTAAGTCCATGCGCTTTTAATTGTTTTGGTAGTAAATGCTTTTTAGCAATCTCTACTTTTTCTTCTTGTGAATACCCACCAATTTCAATGACCTCCATTCTGTCTAATAGGGCCGTTTGAATGGTATTTAAAGAATTGGCTGTCGCTATGAACATGACTTTAGATAAGTCATAATCTAACTCGAGATAATTGTCGTAGAAAGTTGAGTTTTGTTCTGGATCCAAAACTTCCAATAAAGCAGAAGAAGGGTCGCCTCTAAAATCTTTTCCTACTTTATCAATCTCATCCAATATGAAAACAGGGTTGGACGACTGTGATTTTTTTATGGATTGAAGAATCCTTCCAGGCATAGCGCCTATATATGTTTTTCGATGTCCTCTAATTTCACTTTCGTCATGTAAACCACCTAAGGACATTCTGATAAACTTTCGATTAAGTGCTTTGGCAATTGATTTACCCAAACTTGTTTTACCCACACCAGGAGGGCCAACTAACAAGACGATAGGTGCCTTCATGTCACCCTTTAATTTCAATACAGCTAAATGTTCAAGTATTCTTTCCTTGACATCTTTCAGGCCATAATGATCTTTGTCTAAGACGTCTTTGACTTTAGATAAATCGAAATTATCTTCTGTATAGGTATCCCAAGGCAAATCCAACATCAATTCTAGATAATTCATCATCACTGAATACTCGGCGATTTGAGGATTGATCCTTTTAGTCTTGGTGATTTGTTTTTCAAAATGCTTAGCGGCATACTCTGGCCATTTCTTGTCTTTGGCTCTTAATTCTAATTCGTTGAGTTGCTCTGTATGTGGATTTTGTCCCAGCTCTTCTTGTATAGTTTTGAGCTGTTGATTTAAAAAATAATCTCTTTGCTGTCTTTCAATATCTCCTCTAACTTTCGATTCTATTTGACCTTTGACTTCTACCATTTGCAATTCATCGTTCACCTTTTTGATGATGACATCTGCTTTTTTTACTATATCAGTGATCTCAAGAATCTGTTGTTTATCATCCTTGCTGATATTCATATTGGAAGAGATAAAGTTGAGTAGAAAACTATCAGACTTTATGTTTTCCAGCATCACAGTAGCTTCGCTAGGAATAGAAGGGGATAGGCTGATGATTTTTTTAGCCATATCCTTAATGCTGCTGATGGTCGCTTTGAACTCAACTGAATTGGCTTTAGAAATAGGAAAGGTCTCAACATGACCCAACATGAAGGGTTCTGCCTGTGCCAAATTGATTAATTTGATTCTTTGCTGACCTTGCAATATAGCTGTAGTTGTGCCATCCGGCATTTTCAATACCTTGACGATTTTAGCAACAGTGCCTACTTTGTAAAGACCTTCTTCTGAAGGCACTTCTTCATTAATATCTTTTTGTGAAAAAACAGCGATGAGCTTATGAGACTCAAAAGCTTCATTAACTGCAGCCACAGATCTTGTACGCCCAACTGTTATAGGAATAATCACATCTGGAAATAGAACTGTATTTTTTAAAGCCAAAATCGGTAGCGATTCTGGAATCGGTTTTTTCTTGTCCTCTGCATTCTGCTCTTCACCTATTGAAAAAATAGGAATCATATCAGGGTTATGGCTATCCATTAACGCCGGCCAAATCAAATCTTTGAACATATTCTTAATTGTATGAATGATGTATCAATATATATTCCAAGCCATAAATCGGTTCGTTTTTCTGCCATTATAGGTAAAATAACAAGTTTTTAATGTCAATTAGGCAGTGAGTGGCGACCCTATGGGTAAAGGATGCTTCTCCAATTTTCTAGTTGCATGTAATTGTAAGAGTTGATCATAACAAACATGACCTAATTTATTTTTCGTAAACTTATCCCAAGTTTAAACTGATGAAAAAAATCCTAATCGCTCCAGATAAATTTAAGGGATCGTTGTCAGCTATGGAAGTTTGTGAAGCCATCGAAAATGGTCTTGTTTCAAATTATCCTGAGGCTTTGATTACAAAACTACCATTGGCAGATGGTGGAGATGGATCGATAGATGTCATTTCGAATTATCTAAATTTAGAAGAGGTACAATTAGAAGTTGAAGACCCATTGGGGAGATCTATACAATCAGCTTATTTTAAAGAGGATGATACTGCGTTTGTGGAGTTGGCAAAAGCGTCGGGGATTGCATTGCTTAAAGATCATGAGAAGAATCCTTGGCTCACTTCAACTATAGGTACTGGTCAACTCATGCTCCATGCAATTCATAATGGCTGTAAAAGTGTTAAGCTCTTTCTTGGTGGGAGTTGTACCAATGATGCAGGTATCGGTATAGCTCATGGATTAGGATTTAGATTTTTATCGAAAGACAATGAGGTGCTGCATCCAAGTGGCGGTCATCTTCTGAACATTCAAAAAATACAGCATCCTGACGCATTACCTTCTTTTGCTATTGAGATTTTATGTGATGTTAAAAATCCTATGTTCGGCCCTAATGGTGCAGCACATACATTTGCCAAACAGAAAGGTGCTGATCAAGATATGATTCTTAAATTGGATAATGGATTAAGGCATTTTGCCGAAGTACTTGAAGCACAATTAGGCAGAAGTGTTGGTCAATTAGAAGGTGGGGGAGCAGCTGGAGCTATTGCTGCTGGATTGATGGGGCTCTTTGATGCAAGAATAAAAAATGGTTTCGAATATTTTAAAAACTTAAGCCAACTAGAATCGGCTATTGATGCACACGATATTATCATTTCAGGAGAAGGTCAATTTGATTTAACTTCTATGAACGGTAAGGTTATAGGAGGTATTGTAGATGTGCTCAAGGATAAGCAGCAACCACTTTATTTAATGGTTGGCAATAATGCTGTTGACACATCCCAAGTGCCTTCAAGTATTAAAGAGATCCGATCGATTATGGAAGTGGCGCCATCTTTGGAAGATGCTATGGGGCATTCAGCTACATATATTCAAGAGCAGGTAGGGCGTTTTGTTTTTTAGCCATACCCTAGAAGGCGGTTATGGGGTAGGGTTGAAGGAATAGGGTGACCTAAATAACCTCGTTCCTTTTTAAAAATTATCTCTATTTAACCACTATTTTCAAAGCTTTTGGTTCTCCTTTTTCTTCCTGAATTTGAATCATATACACTCCAGATGCCCATTGATTTGTTGGGACATTTAGATTTTTGTCAGACGTGTTTTTTGTAAAGACCAATTGTCCTTTAATATCATAAATGTTGACGGACTTAATGTTGTTGGTGTTAAAGTCTATATTGAAAAAGTCTGTAGCTGGATTAGGAGATACGTTAATTTTAGAAGTTATTATATCATTAGATGAACTCACGGTCTTAGGCAGTTGATATTCGTACATGCCTCTACCGTAGGTGGCTATGTATAATTTTCTTGTTTCTTTTTGTAATTCAAATTCGTTGATTTGAGTAAATGGCAAACCATTATCCATGAGCACCCAATCAATATTATCTGCATCTGAATAAAAGACACCCATCTCTGTTCCTACGTAAAGATCATTTTCTACATCGTCATAGAATACTGCCCTAACCGGGATGTTAGGTAAGTTGCCTGAGAGATTGTTCCAACCTCGACCAAAATTGTCTGATCTATATAATTTTTCTCCATCTGAGAAACCACCTTGCGTTACCCAAATAACACCTGGGTCCGTTGGGTGTAATTCAATATTGCTGATGTTATTATTGTTGATAGTGTAATCTGTCCAAGTAACTCCTTTGTCTTTAGATACGGCTAGCACCTGTCTACCAAAACAATAAAGCGTTTGACCATCTGCTTCGGACATTTCTATCTTTTTAACCAGTTGATTAAAAGCAATGTTCTCTTTTAATAATACCCAGTTGTCTCCTTGATCTTCTGAATAATATAAGTTTTCAGATGCTGCATAGATTTCGTTTGGACTTAAAGGATTTAAGCAATACGGTGACAACCAATCGGCATCTCCTGCGTAACCTGCTGGCATATTATCACTGATTTGATCATTAGTCAAATAGCTGTTTGTTGTACGGTATAAAATACCAAGCGGGTAGGAGGTGAAAAAGTTTTCGAAGTTATTGGGGTTCATGGCTTGAGTCATGCCATCACCACCATTCGTGTTGGTCCATTCTCCAAAAACTTCGTTGTATTGTGCGCCGCCATTATCTTGTGATCCCATTGTAAATACACCAGGATAATCTTGAGCTACTGAAATGTCATACATCTGTGTGATAGCGAGAGTGTTATTTAATTCTGTCCATTTACTAGTAAATTCATTAAATGAATAAACACCACCATCATTGCACCAATAAACTAAGTTATTGACAGGATTGTGTTTTATAAACCATTGGTCGACATGCATATTGTTAATGTCCCATGCAGATATTTTATCAAATGATGCTCCTGAATCAAAAGAACCCCAGACATAAAAATATCCAGAATAAATTATGTCGGGATTGAGAGGAGACATGTAAAGAATATTGCCGTCCATATCATCATGTCGTGGTCTCTTTTGCCAAGTTTCACCTTTGTCCTCGGAAGTATATAAAAACCTTTCACCATTAATATCGTATTTCGCAGCAAGCTTGTCTGGTGCAGCTGGTGTGGTAGCCAAAGTGATCCTAGTCCTGTTTTCTATAGAGCCATCAGGTTCTATTCTATGCCAGTTATTCCCTTTGTCTAGAGTCCTATAGATAGCACCTTTGTCATCCCAATAACTAAACCAACTTAAATAAGCAATGCTGTCATTAGTAGGGTGGAATTCTATATTTACTGGATAGAAAGATGAAAAGTTTGGTTCGGGAAATACAAAGGTGATTTTCTCAAAATTAATACCATCCTCAGACTTGTAAACGCCATCACCCGAAGCCACTAATATCCAATCACTATTTTGCGGGTGCGCTTTCATATCAAATATGGTCCATTCATTGGATAAGTCGAATGTAAAATTGGAAGGCGCCCATGATTTTCCTCCATCAAAGGAATGATAGATGCCGATCGAATAGTCCCACCATCCAGATCGATCGCCAAGACTAATCGTGATGTGCTTTGGGTTATTCTTATTCACTAATAAATTCGTTACAGAATTATAAGGCAAATCATCACCTAGGGATTTATAGCTTTGGCCACCATCATTAGTAACCCAAATACCTCCTTTTGCTGCACCAACATAAAATGTTTGTGCATCGGTAGGATGAAAATCTATGGCCATCACACGACCCATACCCCAATATAATCCTGAACGACTAAAAGGTCCCATTGCAGTCCAATCGTTCTCAAAGTTTTTATGCACTGGTCTTTGGCTCCATTTAATCTTTTCTTTAACAATGTTGTCTTCTAATTCCATGTCAGGAAAATCACCATCAGGACCCAGTCTATAATACCAATCATGTTGCCATCTTCTATACTTCAAATAGTCATTGTCTATCAAACGCCCCTCTTCATCATACTCCAATGTTTGGCCTTCGAAATGCGCATCTAAAAAAGTTACTATGTCTTGAAAACTGGATTCTCGTAATTCAACGGGCAGAATATTTTCAGATTGGAAGGGTAGTCTCTTTTGTGAAGAAAGACTGAATGTCGAAAATATTACAGTAAAAACGATGAGACATATAAAACGCATTATCAGATTTTTTTCCAAAATAGTAAATTCCAAATGCTTTAATTGCCTCTATTTAAAATGAAATTGAAGTGAGGGTGTATACAACTACATATTTTGTCATATAGAATCCATCCTTAGTAACCCAAACGTACCTTTAATTTAAGTAGTGCCTTATCTGAATTAAATATTGACGGAATGTAGATTGCTCGATAATTAAATTCGTTTATTAAATAGTCTGTGGCGGACATATTTACGTCAGCGGCTTGGGTTTGATAAAACCCACGAGCAGTAAATAGGGGAGCTGAAGCAAATGTGTCTGGCTAAGAGACCTTTTAATGAACTAGACTTTTGGTTACTTTGGGGCAATGCCAAAGTAACGAATAAAAAAATATCGTAATTAAAAAATTCTCAATCATATCTTCACCAACCTCCCCACAAATTGATTCAAGTCATTTTGAAAATGTAAAATATACGCACCTGCTCCCAAATCAGAACAATCTATGATTGTTTGGGGATCAATGATATTAATTTCCTTGACCTTGATATGATTGCTTGAGTAAATCGTAAGTAACCCCGGCAATCTTTCATTTCTATCAATGCTAAAATTTAATTGATGGAGTACAGGATTAGGACCAAACTTGATAAAGTCAGTCGCATCCATTAATTTCTTTTCTACGTCATGACTAGGTGTGCAGATAACATCTTCTGCATCAATGGTTCTGACTTCAATATACCTTGTCGAATCACAGCCTACTTCGTTGATGTAATACTCTTCGTACAAGCCTTCAGTGTATCCTTCAAAATCATAACCCGGGCATACATCAACGACTTCAAGGCTTTCACTAGGATAAAGAATTTCTAGATTAATCGCTCTCAAAGAGTCACAACCAACAGCATTAACAAGCATATCTTCATAAAATCCTGATTGATCGTAGCCTTCAAAAGCTTCACCTTTGCAAATCGATATATCATAGTAGGATTCAGAATGTGATAACACTTTTAAGTTGAGATACCTCGTCGAATCGCAGCCTTGCATATTGGTAAATATATCTTTGTATTGCCCTGATTCATTATATCCCATGTATGTTTCTCCTTCACATATTTCTACGTCGAACGAGTGATTGTGCTCTGTATGTACTATTAAATTTAATTCTCTTATAGAATCACATCCATTGGAGTTTCTAAATATATCAACGTATGTTCCTGATGCGTTGTATCCTTCAAAGAATTCGCCAAAGCAAAGTTCTTTTTCAATTATAGAGTGACTTTTGGGATTAACTTTTAAGTTGAGATACCTCGTCGAATCGCAGCCGTATTCATTAGTAAATACATCTATGTATTCTCCAGATGCTGAATACCCTAAGTAAGTCTCGTTTTCGCAAATGGTCTCTTCTAAGAAAATTTCATTTTCTGGATAATGGTATAGATTGAAACTAACTATGGAGTCGCATCCTACTCGAGCTTGAAGCGTGTCCCTGTATTTATCTTCTTCTGTATAGCCTCTGAAGCTTTCTCCCTTGCAAATAAATATGTTACCTATGAAGTTAGAATAGGCGCTTGTTTTTCTAAGTCTAATAATTTCTAAAGTATCACAACCTTCATTTGACGGAATAGTATCATAATGAGTGCCTACTTCAGTATATCCCTTATAATTGTCACCTTCACAAATCCAAATCCGGCTATACTTGACTGGTGCGTCTTCATGCTTTAAAGTGATATATAAAACAGAATCACATCCTGTATCCGATGCTACTTTCACAGAATAAAAACCAGGTTGCTTTAAGCCATAAACATCTTCTTCAGGGCAGACTGTAGTATTGATGACACGTTCAATTAGTGGTTTGATTTTTAAATTGGTAATAACGATAGAATCGCACTTGTTTTGTCTTTTTATAAATCTCTTATATTGGCCAGGATGTAAGAAGCCATGATAATCATCTCCTTCACAAATACTAATTTCTTCTTCTGTTACAGGTGCGTTTTGACATACATCCGTGATGGTAATTTGGTCGTTTTCATCAAAAGGGTTGGACCATTTTTCATTTGTAAATATATCCGTACCGCTTAATGTTTTCATAAAAGCGATTAAGTCCTCTATGTCATTATCTCTAAGTCGTGGATTAAGAGTTGTAGGACCTTGCGGACCCTGCGCTCCCTGTGCGCCTTGTGGACCTTGATTTCCAGTTACTGGACCTGTGTATCCGCCACTTGCTCTTGGTACGCCAGCATGTAATGAACTGTGCAAGCCTTCAGGTTGTGTTTGTCTACTCAGACCAATTTTAGAGTAATGATCCATGACTTCTTCTAAAGTCTGTAAACTACCATCATGCATGTATGGGCCTATTTCAATGCCGTTAGGATTAAATAAATTTCTTAGACTTGGGGATCTTTTAACTGTGGTATCTTTCTCGTCAGGATGTCCAATCACACCAACAATACCATTGTGACCTGTGAGTGAAGTTTTTCTTGTTGTAAAATTATCGATGCCATGACAATCGGCACATCCCATTCGTCCGAAAAGCATATTGTTGGCATTGCCAACTGACATGCCATCAACATCTTCAGGAAACTCAGAAAGAAATAATTTCTTACCTCTGTTTTCGCTTTCTGTAAAATTGGGGAAGGGCATCTTTGCATCGTAGACTTGATTTCTCCCAACATCATATTTTGAATCAAAGGATACTATAGATCTGACAAATTCAGTAAGTGCTAAATTGACTCTTTCTTCTGTGATATACGCATCACCAAATGCTTTAGTTAAAAGCGGCTTATAATAAGGTACATCTTTTAATCGACTTATCAGTGAATCAATTTTTGGTTGTCCATTTTCACCACTAAATCCCATTTCAATAGCATTCGTTAGTACCATTACAGGTAGACTGTCTAGTTCGCCAGCTCTTCTATCCCAAAATACTTCGGGCATGTGGTTGAGATTTAAATTAACCAGTCGTGTGGAATGTCTTTCTGTCAATTTTTTATCAAAACCTGGGCTAGCAACTAAGGTGTCTCCAAACGCAAATTCTTGTTTGTGACAACTAGCACAAGAAATAGAACTGTTTAATGAAAGTTGATTGTCATAAAATAAGACACGTCCCAAAGTAGACACCTCATCAGATAAAGGTTTTGAGAATGTGGCTTCCGCATACATGTAATTGGGAACGGCGGGATTAGAATAATTAAAAAGCGTTCCTAAGTCTAATACATTTTGGTTGAAAAACGGGATCGCTTGGATGGATAGGAATATGGAAGTTATGATAGCCAGTGTTGTAAGTTTATTTTTCATCAGTCATCGATATGCTCTTTCATGTCAATCACTTTAAAAAGGTTATGAAAAAAAAATGGCCTCCATACCAACAACTGTCTTTTAACTCGGTGTCTTTAATAATAAAATTATAGCACAGAGTAATTTGAAACAATTTATAATATATTCATTATCAATCTTTTAACAACTAGTCATGAATTTAAAGCAACTTCTTTTCCTTTCCGTTTTATGCACTTTTATCGCTTGCGAATCTGAAAATGAATTCGTTCAAGACGACAGACAACTATCAAACGGCTTATCATTCGATAGCAATAATCCTGCAGGTGGTTTTGAAAATAATGGTGGCGGCGAACCTACTTTCAATGAAATTGTAGAAAATCCTTTCATAAAAGTCGAGGATGAAGCTATTTCAACATTTTCTATAGATGCAGATGGCGCCTCTTATTCTAATGTTCGACGACATATTAATTCAGGTTTGAAACCGCATCCTGATGGTATAAGAACTGAAGAATTAGTTAATTATTTTAATTATGATTATCCCGAAGCGAACAGTAATATGCCTATCTCATTAAGTGGAGAAGTCTCTTCATGTCCTTGGAAAGGCAATCATTTATTAATGCGTGTAGGCATTAAAGGACGTACAATAAAACCTCAGGAATACCCAGCATCTAATTTGGTTTTCTTAATTGACGTCTCAGGAAGTATGAATCCAGATAATAGATTGCCATTACTTCAAGAAGGCTTTAAGCGATTTGTAGACCAATTGAGAGATGAAGATAGGGTAGCTTTAGTGACATATTCTGGAAATGCAGGATTGGTTTTAAATTCCACTTCAGGGAGTGAGAAAGACAAAATAAAGGAAGCCATTGATGATCTAAAATCTGGGGGAAGTACGAATGGAGAAGGAGGTATAAAGTTAGCCTATGAGATAGCTGAAGCTAATTTTGTAGAGGGTGCGAATAATCGAATTATTGTAGCATCTGATGGTAATTTTAATGTCGGCATTATCAATCAAGAGGAGTTGGTAAATTTGATAGAAGAGAAAAGAGAGTCAGGTATTTTCCTGACAATATTAGGCGTTGGAGAAAATTATAATGATGCTACATTAGAGCAAATTGCGAATAATGGTAATGGTAGTTTTGAGTATTTAGATAATGAAGCTCAGTTGGATAAAGTCTTTATAGATGAGTACAATAAGTTCTTTACTGTAGCTAAAGATGTCAAAGTGCAAATTGAATTTAATAAACAGATGGTCAAAGAGTATAGATTGATTGGTTATGAGAACCGATTGCTGTCAACTGAAGAATTTCTCGATGATGAAAAAGATGCGGGTGAAATTGGCGCAGGTCAAAGTATCACGGCTTTATATGAAATTATACCTACTGATAGACAAGATAAAAACATTCCTACCTTTTCCATTGACTTTAGATATAAGCAGCCTGATGCCGATAATAGTCAGGGATTAACTTTAGATGTGTATAATGAAAATGCCGACTTTTCTAATGCCTCTGCAAATCATAGGTTCGCAGCTTCAGTGGCTTCTTACAGTTTGTTACTAAGAGACTCTGAGTATAAGGGCAATACGTCATTTGATAAGATTTATGATTGGGCCAATGGTTCTAAAGATGCTTTTGATCCATTTGGGTATAAGTCCGACTTTTTGGATCTCGTTAAAGATGCAGAGGAAATTTATAGATAAATCCAAATTCGAATGTAGTTTAAGTTTTATCTAAAATCATTTATTATGAACAAATTATATTTTGGTTTACTTTTTTTAATCATCTTCATTAGCTGCGGTAAAGATGATCCTACTACTGAATGTCCAGAATGTAGGGTCTTAGAAACCCCATTGTTGAAAATGATTGACTTTAATCAGTTTGGTTCTGTTTATCAAGAACGTTATAATTATGATCAGGACTTCCAATTAGTTTCTATATCATCAGATTATGTTGAAGGATCTACAATTGAAGTTGTTTTTAAGAATGGGCAATTGAATCATTATTTATCTTCAAATGATAATGCTCCAGGTGTTTATTCAAGAATTGATTCAGTTATTTATAATGTTGATAATCGTATCCAACAAATTATAACATCTAGAGGTCAAGGCGATGTACTTCAAACTTATGAATACACATATGATAGTTCGGGAAAATTAAATTCGCGAGCGCTGTATTTCAATAATTTTTTAGGAGCATTTTATTATGAGCGGTACGAATGGGACGGACTGAATATAAAAAACATTAAACACTATCGAGATCAGGAGTTACAATATGAGGTAGATTATGAATACGATGAAAAGATTAATTTCAGAAGAGGGCTTCCTAATTGCCTTTTGCAAACTGCTGAGGCGTGGAGTGAAAATAATGTCATCAAATTCGAGTACACTGAGCATGCCTTAACATTAGACTTGGCTTGTAATCCATGCGTTTTTGATTTAGATTATAATGAGTTTGATCAACCAATAAGTTTTAATAATACGGAAATAGAATGGTATTGGGATATTCAATATGAATAATCAAAGTGAAAATCTAACTACTCACTTAAGTTTAAAATGATGGGCAGCTTTAAATAGTTAGCCCATTATTTTTTGGTTACGAACAAACTTCAATATTAAAAGTACAATTAATGCTAAGCTTACAGCATGAAATGATTGTATTTGAAATATTGTAACTAGCATAGCCAAAGTTAGAGTAACCCCTATTGCTATTTGAATCCATCTTGAATGGCTAAATAACCTTACCAAATATAGAGGGCTCAACCACAATACATTCCAATTTGATTTAGTAGGAATATGATCTGTACCCAACCACATGAAGAGTATAATTATACTTGATATACCCGCTATGAGATACCAAAATTTATCATAGCGCTTAAGCCATTTAGGAGATTCTAGTTTCCTGTATTTGGAGAATAAATAGAATTCAAGAAGAAGAAGTATAAGACCGAGAAGAGTTGGACTGAGCCAACTTGATTTTCGTCTGCGGTCAACTTCAGATTCAAAATCTAACATGACTCCTGAAGATTTGATCAAAGGGGTACCGTTTATAGTAGTATTCTCTAGGGCTCTATATAAGTAGGAAGGTAAAAACATTTGATCATTGACATAAGCCTTTCGATCGGCCACTTTTCCTAAAATTAAATCTATTCCAAAATCCATCCAAGGACTGCCTTCGGTGAACTCATCTAATAAATTTCTGAAGCTCTTGACCTCAAATGATGCTGTGTCAATGGATACATGATCAATATTTTTTAAAATAATATCCCTAGGTCTTGTCGAACAATTATCGAAGAAAAAGTCATACTTGTATTTTCTGTTTTCTGGTTTATAGTTTTCTCTAATCTTTTGATAGATGTTGTTTTTTTGCTCTGTATTGAGATTAAGAATTTGTTTATAGATGGACCTTTTTTCAAAAGCATAGTTGTCTATAAAATCTTTCTGAGATTGGATGCCCAACCAATAAAGAAGTTTACCTCTTAAAAACTTAGAAAGAAAGCCTGGTTCTTTAAAACTGAATAAACCGTAATTGTAAATTTCATTCTTTTTTGTTACTGGATCAATGATATGTATAGCAGTATGACCAAAGGTGTTATAGGCGTCATCTCCTTGTCGGCAAGTAAGTAATGAAACTGTGGCAGCTTCTGATAATTGCCCAAAGAGTGGTGATCCAAGAAAACAACTCAATATGAAAATATATTTAATGGCCTTCATGTAGATTGGGTCTTAGTTTTTGCATTTCTTTAGCGATTTCTCTTTCGAGTGGAAATTCAGATTGCTCTAATTTTTCAATGATAACTTTAAAATTTTTATCGTCTCTATTTTGACTCAATTTATACTTTGCTTGTAAATCAGTGACTTTCATTTCTAAACCAATCAATCCATCTAAATGTGCTTGCAGCATATCCGGTGGCATATCACTTGTATTGTAACGATTAGGTCTTCCATCTTCATATCTATCCACCAATTTATTAATAGAATCCAAAAGTTCTTCATTTTCTAAAACTCTAAATTGTCCATAAGCATGTACGGCAATATAGTTCCATGTGGGGACATTGATATGATCATACCAAGAGGAAGAGACATAGGCATGCGGTTCTGAAAAAATAGCTAACACTTCTTCACCAGAAACTAGATTTCCAATAGGGTTTGCTTTAGCCACATGGCCTTGCAAATACAATGCATCATCTGTCAGTTTGGCTTCGAGAGGGATATGTACAGCTTCGATTTTTTTGTTGACTTGACCAATTACAGTCGCAAAAGAATACTTCTTGATAAAGTCTAATCCGAGGTGCGGGTCTTCAATTTTATGGTATTTAGGAATGTACATAATGCCTGTTTGTAATCAAAGATACATGCTTATGTTAAGGGGCACTAATCTTATTAAATTAGGTTTAGTCATCATATATAAACTGTTATTTATTAGTTACATATCATTAAGATTAAATATGTATAGGTGTAACTATCCTAAATTTATGTCTTATATGTAGTCAAAACCTTTAAAAATGAGAAACACCTTAACCTGCATTCTACTATTATGCCTATCTGTAGTATATTCCCAAGAACTCGTCACAGACTATTTTAATCCTTCAGTTAAGTGGACCACACCAATACAAGGTAAGGTTGGATTTGAAGTTATCAATGGTCAGCAATATATGATCCAGCTTCATGAAGACTGTAAGATATTCAAGTATCAGAATAATCAATTTGTCTTACATAAATCTTTAGATCATAATCCTTTTGATGGGGTAAATGTGCTATTTAATGCTTTCCAACCTAACCGATCGGGTCTAGATATTATTAATGGTCGATTGGTTTTACAATATGATAATAGCATTATTGTTATTGATATAGAAGATGGAAGCTATCTAAAGCAAATAGATCTTGAAGCCAATGATTTAGTACTATCACGTACACATCACATGTCAAACAGGAGAATATATTTTGAAGCTTTTAATGCTCAAATTGGAAATAGAACTTACTACTATGACTTTCAGGATAATAGTCAAGACATGATTCCTGATAGGATCTCTAGTAGCTCACGATATTTTAATGGAGATATTGTATACTACCAAAATACAGTAAACCCAGATGAGATTAAATTATATAATACAGTTTTTAATAATGATTATGTTTTGCACACATCTTCATCAGGTGTGTTCGATTTTCATTTAGCAATGGATCAAAAGACACTTTTCATTTTTGAAAATGATGGCCAAATTTATCAAGTTGTAGATAATAACAACATTCAAAAAGTATCGTGTGATTTCAATCCATTACTTTCATATAGGGACATGAAAGTGAATGGAGATAATTTAGTTTATATTTTTGAAGTTGGAAATGGCCAAGACCGAATTGAAGTTTTAAATTTTACTAGTTGTCAAATAGTTGACGCTTTTGATTCGGGAGCCTTTGAGTCACCATTTTTTGCTGCATCAGAAATTTTACAAAACGGGGACAATAGTTATGAGTATAGCATAGTCAATATTGATGGAGGCCCCCTTGGTAATCAAAATGGATATAGATTTATTTTGGACCATAATGACAACGATCATATACAATTCGGTCAAGATGGCATTCAAAATTTCACAAGTTTCAAGAAAGGTGATGATATTCATTTTGTTGGGTTTACCAATGCTGATGTAGAAGCAGATTTTTATGATTTACATCGCTATAATGTCAGGGACAAGTCGATACATGAGTTGTGTGTTGATCCACCAAATAGCTGTTATTTATTCCAAGCTGTGCATGGCTTTTATGCGGATGATGAACTGATTGTTTCAACAAATGGATTGGTTGAAGATCCGAAGGTTTGGAGTATTGATGCTTCTGATAATTATAATCTCAAAATGCCATTAGATTTTAGTGTCAATTTTGGTTTTGATGATATAACTGATATAGAAGTTATTGGAGACCAAATGTTTTTCAAGGCCCATGGAGGATTCTTCTGTTTAGGATTTAATCATTTTAAGGATTTGATCGATATTAAGGAGCCAGCTTTTAATCATAGAATTTACACATTAGCTGCTTCATATGGTTTGGATAAAATGATCACTTCAGGTAATTATATGGCCTTGTCTTATGCTAATGCGTATAGGCTAATTATTGCAAGGGTCAATGTCACAACTTCTGAAGTTGAAACGCTTGAAATTCCAATGACAAGTCCTATTCCATTTGTCACTAAGGCTGACCCTTATTTTATTTTCAATTATGAAAATGAGATGGGTTATTATGATATCGAAAATCATAAGATAGAAAAGATAGATATAGGGATTGAAAATGAGTTTAATGAACAATACCTTGTTGCGAAAGCTGGATACCACGGTTTTATAAAAGATAAATGGGGCGATTGGCAAATAGGGAAATTTGATTATTCTACAAAGACATCTTCATTTTCAAACTACAAGTTTGAGCAATCGCCGAATCTCATTCAGGGTCCAAAGAATACTTTTTATGCTTTTCAAAGCAATCAGGATTCTACAAAAATTGTCAGGTTTGATCAAGACCTTAATCATACGGTTGTTTTTGATGGAGAAGGGCGTCTTTCTACACAGACTCAAAGACCTTTATCTTTTGAAGCGTTCAATTTTACATCATTTGAAATCAGGAAGGACGATAAGATAAAACTTATTACTGATAATGGCATCAATACTAAAACGCTAGATCTGGTCGGGCTTACTGATAATTCTATTAGGATACACAACCATACGGGTAAACATATTTTGACTGTTAATCAAAATGGGTTTAATGATTATTGGTTTCATAATTTCTTCAGACCGGATAAGAAAATATTTAGTGCTGACGCTACAGAAGGATTGAATGCAAGTTATATAACAGATAGTTTGGCCATATTAGTTTTTAAACAAGGTGGTCTTATTAATCGAATTGTAAAGTATGACTATATCAATGATGAAACGCATTTCTTGACTGATATCAAAAATAATTTTGCAATAGATAATATTAGATTTTTGCATCAATTAAATGAGACACAGTTTATCGTTTCGAAGCGGACACCTATAGGATTAGAGCCATGGATATTAGATGTAAATCAATCTAGTTTTGAATTGATTGGGGATATAATGGAAGGAGAAGAAGATAGTCGTCCACTTAATTTTGTAGAATTGGGTGACCATATTTATTTTACCGCCAATACTCAAGACTTTGGAAGGCAGTGGTTTAGGATTTTGAAAGATGGTGTTACCTCCACTTTAGAGGCCGTTGTGCTTAATAGACCTTTGAAAGTAATTCCTAATCCTTCCACTGAAGCCATTGCTTTAGATAAAGATTTAAATAATGTACATATCGTGGATGCTTCTGGTCGTTCCATGCAATTTTTGAGAACTTATTCAAACGGAGAAAGAATTAATGTTTCTGACATGGAAACAGGCAGCTATTTCATTATTGCTAAAGATGATAGCGGGTCTGTTTATGCTGAAAAATTTATGAAGATGTAACTCTAAGAAATCTTAGAACCATTTTCTGCATGGTCATCGGGTTGTACAAATTTTAATGCGCCATCACTATTTTCGGCCATTAAAATCATTCCTTGAGATTGTACACCTCTGATTTTTCTTGGGGCTAGATTTGCTAATAGTGTAACCTTAGTACCAATAACATCTTGTGGTTTAAAATGCTGAGCTATGCCTGAAACAACAGTGCGCTGTTCAAAGCCTAAGTCTAATTTAAGTTTTAAAAGCTTGTCGGCCTTTTCTACTTTTTCGGCTTCAATGATAGTCGCTGATCTTAGGTCCATTTTTATGAAATCATCATAATTGATGGTTGTTTTAAGATCGCCATTTGTTGGTGTTGTTGCTGCGGCAGTTGCTGCCGCTGCTACTTTAGAAGCATTTAATTTTTCCACTTGTTTATCTATGGTCGCGTCTTCAATTCGAGAGAATAAATGCTCAGGCTTCGAAACTTTGTGCCCAGCCGATACAGGTATTTCGCCTTCAGCTAATTGGTTGCACAGGTCTAATAATTCGCCATTTTCTTTGATCAAATCAAGATTAAGAAGCTTCCTCAATTTATCGGAAGTGAACGGCAAAAATGGCTTCATTAAAATGCTTAAAGCATGGAGGTACTGAATCAAAAGATTCATAACTACTTTAACCTGCTCTGGATTCTCCTTAATGTTTGTCCATGGTGCATTGAATTGTAGCAATTGATTTCCATTAGAAGAGATTTGCATGAGTTGTGATAATGCAGATCTAAAATCATATTTTCTCAAATGACTACAAGCTCTATCTATGTTGTCAAATAAAGCCAACATTTCAGAGTCATGATATCCTATATCGTCTTCGTTTTCAGATCCAATGATATCCAGATCTGGATCGAAATCTGGTACTACACCATCATAATACTTATTGGTGAGGACGATAACACGATTGACGAAGTTGGCTAAATTGTTAACCAACTCATTATTGTTATTTTCTTGAAAACCTTTCCAAGTAAATTCGCTGTCCTTTTGCTCAGGCATATTCTTAGTCAAAGAATACCTTAATGCATCTTCTTGACCAGAAAAGTCTGCTAAATATTCATGTACCCATACGGCCCAATTTCTTGAAGTGGAAATCTTATCGTTTTCAAGATTCATAAATTGATTGGCTGGTACATTTATTGGCAATACATAATCTCCATGCGCTTTTAGGATAGCAGGGAATATGATGCAGTGAAAAACAATATTATCCTTTCCTATAAAGTGAATAAGAGCAGCATCTTCATCTTGCCAATAAGACTTCCAGTCTTTACCATTGTCTTTAGCCCATTGTTTAGTAGCTGAGATATAACCAATTGGTGCATCCAGCCAAACATATAGTTTTTTACCTTCAGAACCCTCTATTTCTTGAGGTACATCTACGCCCCAAGATAAATCACGGGTCATAGATCTTGGCTGAAGTCCACCTTCAAGCCAAGAGTTACATTGTCCAATAACATGGTTTTTCCAATCTTCAGGGTAATGCAGTTTTTTACCATCCTGTGTGCCTTCATTTATCCATTCCTTTAGCCAATCTTCAGCCTTATCCAAGGATAAATACCAATGAGAGGTTTTCTTAAGAATGGGTTGGGCACCACTTAATGTGCTTTTAGGATTAATAAGTTCCGTAGGGCTTAACGAAGAGCCACAGTTTTCGCATTGGTCGCCATAGGCGTTTTCGTATTGGCATTTAGGACATGTGCCCTTAATATATCTGTCGGCTAAGAATTGTTTGGCTTCGGGATCGAAATATTGTTCAGATTCTTTCTTAACAAATTCTCCTTTTTGGTGGAGTGTTCGGAAAAAGTCTTGAGAGGTTTCATGATGTAATGGATCCGAAGTTCTGTGATAGATGTCGAATGAAACACCAATTTTTTCAAATACTTCTTTGAACTGATTATGGTATTGATCGACAATCTCCTGAGGCGTACGTTTTTCCTTAATAGCTCTTGTGGTAATAGCTGCCCCATTTTCATCTGATCCACAGATAAAAGCAACGTCTTTGCCATAAAGTCTTAAAAACCTGACATATATATCAGAAGATAGGTAGGCTCCAGCCAAGTGTCCGATGTGCAGCGGTCCATTTGCGTAAGGTAATGCTGCAGTTACCAAATACCTCTTAATTTCTCTCATTGAATCAATCCAAAAAACTTCTCTCTGAAAAAACTATAATTAAGGTGGGATGTGTGGACGAAGATATTGTTATTATCGAATAAAATAAACTTTCAGTTCATTTATATTAAAGTTTTTTTAATTTGTCTTAATGAGTGATAAAGCCACCATAAAAGCATGGCTAGAATCCAAGCATTCTAAGGAAACACGAGACGAAATTGTAGCCTTTGTTGGGACTGATTCTAAAAGAATGGAAGTGTTAATGTCCTTCTTTTTGGGTGATGAATGGGAATGGCGTTATAATCAAAGAGCTGCCTGGCCTATAGGTGTCTTGGGTATTAAGCATCCCCACTTACTTCAACCATATCATTCAGAAATGATAAAGGCTCTTGATAAGCATACGCATGATGCAGTTTTAAGAAATATAGTGCGTATCTACGAAGATGTTGATATTCCTGAATCTATAGAAGGGGAGTTATGCGACCGATGTTTTAAATATTTACAGAATCCTAAATATCCGATCGCTGTTAGATGTTTTTCAATTACCATATTGGGAAAGATTGCATTGAAGTATCCAGAAATTAAAGATGAATTGGTTGCGGAATTAAAAGAACATTTACCTCATGGATCGGCAGGCTTTAAGCATCGAGCTAAAAAGTGGATTTCTAAATTAGATATACTATCAAATGGCGTTTAAAGTATCCGATATAATTATTTACCCGATAAAGAGCTTATCTGGCATTTCCCTTCCTAAGGTAGAAGTCACTAGTATAGGATTGGAAAACGATAGAAAATGGATGCTCATTGATGAGAATGGTCAATTTATGAGCCAAAGAGAGTATCCGCAATTAGCCACTTTTAAAACAACCTTGTCCGAGGGACATTTAATTGTATCTCACCAAAATGCGCAAATCCAATTTAAGTTGGATACGCATACCGAAGAAGTCAAAAAAGTTTCAGTTTGGAATAGTCAACTGAAAACACATTTAGTAAGTAATGAGGTCAGTGAATGGTTTTCAAATCATCTTAACGCAAAAGTAGATTTAGTTTTAATGACTGAAATTTCGAAACGATACAAGCGACTTTTTGTTCCACCATTTAAAACTTACGTCAGCCTAGCAGATGGTTATCCCATATTAATTTTGGGTACTGCATCAATGGATCATCTAAATGAAAAAATGGACGATCCTTTAAATATTGATCGCTTTAGGGCCAATATTATAGTTGAAACGGATACGCCTCACGAGGAAGATGATTGGTCCACTTTTTCAATAGGTAGTGCAGATCTTAAAGTTATAAAACCTTGTGCTAGGTGTATCGTCACTACTATTAATCAATCTACCGCAGCGCTTGGTAAAGAGCCACTAAAGACATTGTCAACTTATAGAAAAAAGAATAATAAAATCTTTTTTGGTGCAAATGTGGTGGTTTTGAATGAAGGCAGTTTTGGGGTAGGAGATCTGGTTAGCACCGGGAATAAGGATTAAGGTATATGGTTTATGGTCGGTCTTTCAATCCATATTCCCTAAACCATATACCATAATCCTTCAAAATATTGCCTCAATATTTTGCCGCTTCCCCTTTCGGCTGCGTATTCAAAATAAATTCCCGCAGATCATCATTTGCTTTCTTCAAATCTTCTTTTCTGAGATACATCATATGGCCGCTTCTATAACCTTTAAAAAATAAACGGTCTTTCATCCGTCCGCTTGGGTCAATTTGAGATAAAGTGTATTTGGCGTTGAAGTAAGTAGTAGCCCCATCATAATAACCTGATTGTACCAATACATTCAAATATGGATTTTGTGCCATCGCCCTCCCTAAATTATTTCTGGTATTGTCATTCGTTCTATCCCATGGGTGTACAGGTCCGAACATATTATACTTAATATCTGTCTTGAAATTTAACTTGGTTCGGATATAATGATTTATGGCTGGTGTAAAAGAATGCAACCATGATTTTAATTCAGCGTTATACTCAGGCCGTTCTCCAGCTGTTTTTTTGTCAAGTCCTAAATATCTTGAATCTAATCTGCCAACAGTCAATCCCTTTTCGTCTCTTAGTAATTCTTTCCAAAAATAACTAGTAGGGATATCAAGATTATGGCGTAATAAGTTTTCCTTAGAAATGGTTGTGTACCTTTCCAATTTTTCTAAACAACTATTTCTTTCATTCTCTGTCACAAAACCTCCTTTAGCTAAGACAGGTAAAAGCTCGTCAATAGCAAATGCTTCTACCTCAGGCAAGACATCCAATAAGTCTTTTGATTGCAAATCTTGATCTAGCAGACCATGATGCCAAGCCGTTGCAGCCATGTATGGTACATTTAAAGCGGATGATAAAGCATTGTCTGCATTATAGGATTTGTAGTCTGCAGGTGATACCATAATGACACCATTCAAATACATCCATTGGCGATCTTGTAACTCTAACGAAAGGCCCATAACTCTAGTGCCTCCATAACTTTCACCAATGAGGTATTTAGGTGAAAGCCATCTGTCGTATCTGGTGACAAACGTATTAAGCCACTCTGCTAGGTATTTAATATCCGCATTTATACCGAAAAACTTTTTCTTATCAACCTCTTTTCCTGATTCTGGAATTGTTCTAGAATAAGCGGTATTAGCAGGATTCACAAATACAATGTCTGCTACATCCAAAACAGAATGAGGATTGTCTTTAAAGCCATAAGGTTGGACAGGATATCCTTCGTCATCTATATTTAATACCATAGGTCCTGTATAAGCTATATGCATCCATACTGATGCTGATCCAGGTCCACCATTAAATGAGATCAGTAGTGGGCGATTAGATAAATCTCCTTTTGTATCCTTCTTATAATAGGTATAAAATAAGCTAGCTATGGGTGCACCATTTTCATCCCAAACGGGCATCGTGCCTGTCGTGGCTGTATAACTTATAGATTGGCCGTTAATAAGTGCTTGGTGCTTAGTAATAACTGTCGTGTCAACAGGTAATTTTCGATGTTGAGCTGAGGATATTGATTGGATTGAAAGTAAAAATCCACATACAATAATGAAATTTATAATTCTCATAAGCTGATACCGTTTAAGTCCTTCTAAATTAAAGTAATTGCCTATCTTTCCAACGATTGAATAACTAATTAATCAAAGAAAAACCATATGAGAATTTTACTTCTTTTCCTAAGCTTCATTTGGGCGATTCCAAACTTTGGACAAATTGATTCCACTTTTTTAAAATCTTCAACCTTTAATGGTTTGAAATTTAGATGTATTGGTCCTGCCTTAACTTCTGGCAGAATAGCAGATATCGCTATACATCCAGATAATCAAAATGTGATGTACGTCGCTGTTGGTTCAGGCAATGTTTGGAAAACTGAAAATGCAGGTACTACTTGGAAACCGATTTTTGATAATCAATCGGTTTATTCCATTGGTTGTATCACCTTGGATCCAAATAATGCGCATACTGTATGGTTAGGGACTGGAGAAAATGTTGGTGGGCGACATGTAGGTTTTGGAGATGGTATATATGTAAGCTATGATGGTGGAGGTACTTGGAAAAATATGGGTTTAAAGTCTTCTGAGCATATTTCCAAAATTATTGTCCATCCAGAAAACTCAGATGTCATTTGGGTAGCATCCCAAGGACCCCTTTGGAGTAAAGGAGGTGAAAGAGGTTTGTATAAATCTACCGATGGTGGTGAGACATGGAAGCGTACGTTAGGAAATAGTGAATGGACAGGTGTGACAGATGTTTTAATAGACCCTAGAAATCCAGATGTTCTATATGCAGCGACTTGGGATAGACATAGAACTGTTGCCGCTTACATGGGTGGCGGACCTGGTTCAGGTTTACACAGAAGTAATGATGGCGGAGAAACATGGGAGAAGTTATCCACTGGATTGCCCACCAGTAACTTAGGAAAAATAGGAATGGCATTAAACCCTTTTAATCCAGATCAGATTTATGCGGCTATCGAATTGGATAGGAAAAAAGGAGGATTATATATGTCTACTAATCGAGGAAGCTCTTGGACAAAGCAAAGTGATATGGTTTCTGGCGGAACAGGACCACACTATTACCAAGAACTGTATGCTGATCCTCATCAAGAGGGAAGATTGTATCTCATGAATAATTATGTGTTGATATCTGATGATCATGGAAAAACATATTATCAGATGAATGAGAAGAATAAACACGTCGACTCTCATGCTATAGCATGGCGGAAGAATGATAAGAACTATGTCTTATTTGGTACAGATGGAGGATTGTATGAAACTTTTGATAGGACGAAGACATGGCGTCATGTTAGAAACTTACCTCTAACTCAATACTATAAATTGGCCGTTGATGACGCTGAGCCATTTTACAATGTTTATGGCGGTACTCAAGATAATGGATCGCACAAAGGGCCTTCTAGGACCATAAGATCTTCAGGTATTATGAATCGAGATTGGACAATCGTCTTGGGAGCGGATGGGCATCAATCAGCTACAGAACCCGGAAACCCAAATATATCTTATGGCGAATTTCAAGAAGGTTTTTTATGGAGAATTGATCACAAAACTAGAGAAGCTGTTTATATAAGGCCAGAGTCTGGTGAGGGTGAGCCGTATGAACGATTTAATTGGGATGCGCCAATTTTGGTGAGTCAGCATGATCCTAAGCGATTATATTTTGCTTCTCAGCGCGTATGGCGATCTGATAATAGGGGAGATGATTGGGTAGCAATAAGTCAAGATTTATCGAAGAATCAAAATAGACTAGCACTTGCCATTATGGGCAAACAGCAAAGTTGGGATAACCCTTGGGATGTAGACGCTATGTCTAATTACAATACAATTACTTCTCTTGCAGAATCTATTGAAGATCCAAATTTATTATACGCAGGGACTGATGATGGCATTATTCAAGTGACGGAAGATGGAGGTGATAATTGGACAAAAATTGATTTTTCTCGAATATCTGGTTTACCTCAGACCGCTTTTGTCAATGACTTAAGAGGAGATGTACATGATGGAAATACAGCTTATGCTGTTTTAGATAATCATAAGTATGGTGATTATAGACCTTTTGTATATAAAAGTAATGATCGAGGTAAAACATGGAGAAGTATCAAAGGTAATTTGCCAGAGACCTTATTGGTTTGGCGTATTGTCCAAGACCATGTCGATCCAAATCTTTTATTTATTGCCACAGAGTTCGGTATTTATTTTACCAATAATGGCGGAAAGCATTGGACACAACTAAAAGGTGGATTGCCGACCATCTCTTTTAGAGATATCACTATTCAGCGTAGAGAGAATGATCTTGTTGCAGCTTCTTTTGGAAGAGGGTTTTACATTTTAGACGATATTTCAGCGTTACGAAATGTCAATCAAGATGTAGCTAAATCTAAAGGCAAATTGTTTCCAACAAGGACAACGCATTTGTATAAAGAGGTGGAAGGTATATATGGACAGGGTGATGCAGAGTATTTGGCTGAGAATCCACCACTGGGCGCTATGTTTACCTATTACTTAAAAGACGATTATAAAGGTATCAAGGAAGAAAGGATTAAAGCTGAGAAAGAAATGAAAAATAAGGATATCGTCTTTCCTGGATGGGAAGCTTTAGATCAAGAGCGCAATGAGGATAAATCTCAGATTCAATTGGTTGTGAAAAACGATAAAGGTGAAGTAATAAAACGTATTAAAGCTAAAGCGAAAAAAGGCATTCATAGGGTCAACTGGAAGTTAGATATGGCCTCTAAGTCTGTAATTGATATTAATGCGTCAAGTCGACAAGCGAGTTGGTGGGATACTGGAAGAGGGTATTTAGCAACACCAGGAACATATTCTGTCTCTTTAGTTGAACTAAGTAATGGAGTAGAAACTGTTATTGATGGACCTCAAGATTTTGATGTGGTTCCATTAAAAGAGCCAACATTAAAAGGTGCAAGTAGCAAGGATATCGTTGATTTCAGGAAAAAATTCGAAGACTTTCAAACGGACCTATCCTTAACGAATAGTCAATTAAATGATGCAAATAAATTGGTTAAAGCAATGACGAAAGCTTATGGTTTAGCTAGTCAATCAGACGGAGCATTATATGCTGATATCAAATCTATGAGAAGTCAATTGATAAATATCGAAACGTCTTTAAGAGGTAATAAGAGTAAGGGTGAAGTCGGCGAGAAAAATAATCCTACCCCATCGAGTGCAGGTGTTATAGGTTGGACGGTTATGGGGAGCACTTATGGGCCAACAGGTAATCATAAAAAAGCGCTGAATCGAGCTATGAATCAGCTAGAAAGTATAAAAGTAGAGTTAGATGAAGTAACAAACTTGTTGCCTGCGCTTAAGAAGCGTTTGTCTGGTATTGGAGCGCCAGTTATTAGGTAAGGTGTAATAATTTGAATAAATGAATGATGATTAATCAATGTCAGAGGATTGAATTGTACGGATAAATTACGTACATTTATTAAAAATACGGACATGTTAACGATAGAACAATTGTCAAAAGAAATCAGTCCTGAGTTAGCCGATAAAGAGGCAAGACTTGATTTGCGAATTAATACGGTTTATAAGATGTTTTTAAAGCAAGTTTATAAACCTGCAGGCTATAGATCATTAAGTGCCTTTATCTTACAAGCTGCAATTGAAAAAGCAGAATCAATTGTCGAAAAGGAAAAAGTCATATTAGCCACTGAAAAAGACAAGGAAATTTTCTTTTCGGCACTACTTGAGACAACTGAACCAAACAAGGCTTTGAAAAAAGCTTCTAAGGCTTATAAAAAGGCAATTAAGTAATTGTGGAATACATAACTATTCCATTTAGTGAAAATTATAATCGAGAGCAATTTGATTGTGGTAAAACAACATTAAATGACTACATCAAATCGCAAGTTAGCCAAGACGTCAAAAAGAAGTTAGCTGTTTGTTTTGTGTTGCTCGATTCTGAAAATAAAAATATTGTAGGATTTTATACTTTGTCAAATGGAAGTATTCCTTTTGTAGACGTTCCAGAAAATCTTAGGAAAAAATATCCAAAATCGTATGACTATATACCTGTCACTTTACTTGGGAGACTAGCATTGGATGTAAGTGAAAAAGGGAAAGGTATGGGAGGTCAAGTTTTAATAGATGCTTTAAAGCGAAGTTTAAAAGTATCAGAAGTACATTTAGGTTCAGTCGCAGTTATTGTAGATCCGTTAGACGCTGAAGCTGAAAGTTATTACAATCATTTTGGATTCATAAAATTGCCCGATAGTGGTAAAATGTTTTTAGATATGAAAACCATAAAGAAGTTAAATTTATAAGCATTTTCGCTCATGAATTAATAAAAAAAATATAAATAGTAAGATTTTAAATTAATTGAATATTATTTAACAAATCATTGTCAATGAAAATTAGAATATTTTTCTTCCTACTACTTTTTAGTCATGTATCATATACGCAAAGCGCATCTCTACAAAGCGTTATAGCCGAAATTGATTTTCAACAAGATACCTTAAAGGCTGTTTTCGATTGGGTGACCGATAATATTCGCTATGATGTACAAAAGCTGAAGATAATTAAAGAGCGCGGAAAGAAGCGAAAAGACGCTCGCTTCAAGAGTAAGGAGGAATATGATGCCTTTCTACTTGAAAATGTGATTAAGACTAAAAAAGGTGTTTGTGAAGACTATAGCCTATTGTTTAATGCCATAGTAAAAAATTTAGGCTATGCATCCTATATCGTGGAAGGGTATACTAAAGACAGTAATGGAAGGATCAATAAAAGTGTTGGTCATGTATGGAATGCAGTATTGGTAAATGGCGAATGGAAGTTATATGATGCCACTTGGGGAGCAGGCTATGTAAGAGATGGCAAAAAGTTTCTTAAAAATTATAATGTTGAATGGTTTGATGTTGATCCCAATCAAATGCTAAAAGATCATATGCCATTTGATCCTATGTGGCAATTAAGCACTTCACCTGTAAGTTATGCTGATTTTGAGAGCAATACCAAGGCCAATGTAGTTATGAACAATTTTGATTTCAATCAAGCAATTTCTAAATTCTTGTCAAGTGATAAAATTACTCAGGTAAAAGGTCAATTAGAGAGATCTGAAAAGAGTGGAGAAGGTATTCGATTATTGAAAAAGTGGCGAGAATATTTGGGGCAGTATTTGCAAGCCGAAAAAATGGTCAGTAAAAAAGGAGATTTTGATGCGGCCAATAACGACTATAATCAGGCTGTAACAGAATTCAATCAATATATAGACGCAAAGAATAAAAGATTTAAAGGAGAAAAATATAGTCAAGAAAAAGCTAAGGAAAAATTGATGCAAGCCAAGTCCAATGTCTTATCAAGTATAGAAGGTTTAAATAGTATCGATAATGTCAAAAAAAAGTCAGAAAAGCACAATTAAAAAGCTTTTAAGATTTAATAAGGAGCTAAAGGCAGCTATTGATAAGGAGATAGAGTATATGGAAGGTTTGTGATTTTATTGTTACTGAATTGAATTTGCCGGCTTTAAATTACTATGTGACTAAAACTAACAGTTGTTTTGATATTTGTGTCAAATATAGATACATTTATATTTGGAAGTAAGAATAAAAAATAGGCGAAGTACTGAATTTGTAGCTTTTATCAAAAAATCTACTAAGCAGAACTTAATTGATCTAGGGAATGGATGGAAATTTGATTGGTATCGTCTTTTCAATGTTTCTTCTTTGTTTTTTATGTTAGAATATGATCAAAAAATTCAAGGGATAATAAAACTTGAAGAGGAGAACGCATCTTATTATGTTTTAAAAAATATTGAAGTTGCTCCCTGGAATTTTGGGTCTAATGGAAAGTTTAAGAACATCGCTGAAATATTGATATCCTATGCATGTTTAAAATCGTTTGAACTAAATAAGGGTAGTTATAAAGGATTTCTTGTTTTTACTAGTAAAGGAAACCTAATTGAGTATTATCAAAAGAAATATAATGCTGAATTAATATTTCGCGAAAGAATGATTATTAATTCAGATGTAGCTAAGCAATTAATTTTATCGAACTTAGGAATAGATTTAGAGAATGAAAAATAAATATTTTGATCATCTATTAGGTTCTCAAAATGATGAATCAACAGATCAAGAAAAAAGATTAACGAAAAATATTCTTGATGCCTACATAAATGAATTGCCCAAAAAGCAAATTGAGGAAAATCAAAGGATAGGTGTCAAATTGCAAATGAAATCTTACATTAATGATGATTCGAAACAAACCATTGAAGCAGGTGAATTTTTAAATAAACTGCTTCTAATTTATAATATTAATAAGTCTAAGTTTGCTGAACTTATTGGCCTTGAAAATGGTAACCTTCATGCTTTGCTTAAAGGCAGGAGAAAATTCAATAGTAAAATTGCAACTCTTGTAGGTGAGTCATTTAATATTAATCCTGAGCTTTGGATGTTTATTCAGGCGAAGAATGAACTCAAAAAATTTAATTCAAATTACAAAAGAAGAAAAACAAAAATCAAGTTAGGCGATTTAATTCATAGAAGGTAATTGCCCCAATGGACCTGCAAAATTACCAATACATTTTACAGCCAACAGCCAACAGCCAACCTAATCCATCCGCTCAGCCATCCAAGCGTACATGTCCTCCATGACTTTTTCCTTGCCCAAATCTTTTGTGATTTCATGCTTGTAATCTTGTAGAGGTACAAACTGTTTATCTTGATGGGGGCTCTTTTCAAATAAAATTTTACTTGAATTTATCTCTGCTAACTGATCATCCGTTCCATGCATAATGAGAAAAGGATAATCGAATTTTTCAAAACGTGTATGAATGATCTGCCCCTGACGAATCATTTGCCAACCCGTAGAAGCATAAAGCGATCCTGTATAAACAAGATCATCATTGATGTATTTTTTGACAACAGCAGGGTCTCTGGATATGCTATTCGGTCTAATCCCGATAGTTTTTAAAGTAGGCATTACTGAAGAAATAACCTTTGCAAACTTTTGAAGAATAGGTGCAGTTTCATTCTTTTGTTTAAAGAAAGGGCCAGATAAAACAACGCCTTTAAAATGAGGGTGTACAAATTTTTTCTCGGTAAGGAATGAGCAGCTAACAAGTGCACCCATGCTATGTGCAAATATGAAAAAAGGATGATCTATTTTTTCAATACTTGATTTTAGAAAGATTTCATAATCCCTTACATAAGCATCAAAGTCTTTAATGTAGGATCTTCTTTTACCACCTGACTCACCATGCGTGCGCTGATCAAATGCTAAATAATTAAATCCTTTTGAATTAAAGTATTCAGCTTCTTCTTTCCATCTACCAGCGTATTCAAATAAACCATGGCAAAAAATCATGGTAGCCTTAGCTTGGGGAATCATCCATGATCGCGTTCTTAACTTAAGGCCGTCGTGTCCTTTTATAAAATCTAATTCCATATTAACTAAATAAATTTGATTCTACCTTTTCGCAGATTATATGGCCTAATAGCATGTAGGCTTCTTGAATTCGCTCAGTAATGGTAGAAGGAATTTTTATATGAATATCACTATTATTTGATCGACCGTCAGTTCCTGTTATTAGCAATACTTTCAATCCTTTTGACTTAGCCGTTTCTATAGCTGCTAAAACATTTTGTGAACGACCACTTGTTGTCAAAGCAATGAGAATATCGTCTTGATGGCCTTTCGCTTCCACAATTCTAGAAAATATGGATTCATAGTTGTAGTCATTAGCAATGGCTGTCAAGGCCGCAGTGTTTACATGTAATGCTTCAGCATTAAGTGGCGGTCGATCAATTTTTAGCTTACCACTAAGTTCTGCAGCCAAGTGCTCGGCATCGCTTGCTGAGCCCCCATTACCACAGATTAACACCTTTTTATTTTGCTTAAATGCTTGAGTAATTAATGTAATTGATTCTTGAACTAAAGAAAGCAGGGTAGGGTCATCAAGAATCTTATTAATACAACGTTGATGATCAGAAATAATCGACTTGAGGTCTTGAATCATAAATTTAATTCTGATACAAAGGTATCAAAAAATGATTGCCATGATAGTTCTTGCTTGATGATAGAAAAGTCTTTGTTCAGTTTGGCTGATCCTTGAAAATATAAATTGATTTTATTAGCGATATCATCTGGCGTTGAATCACAAACAATCCCAATTTTATGTTTATTTATTATTTCAGATAAAGCCCCCACATTAGTTACGACAATATTTTTTTCAAAATGTATTGCAATAGGAACCACCCCAGATTGAGTGGCAGTTTTATATGGTAGCACGACTAAGTCAGAAGCACAGAAGTAATCGGGTACCATCTCATTAGGAACATATTGATTTACCTTGATGACTTTATCTTTGATATCTAATTCCTCAATCAGTTTTGTATACTTTTTCTCGTCCTCATAAAATTCTCCTACAATTAAAAGTTTTACAGTTTTGTCTTCAATTAACGGCAAAGCCTTTATTAAATTATCTAGTCCTTTGTAGCTCCGAACTAAGCCGAAGAAAAGTAGATACTTAGAATCATTGTCTAGCGCCAAATTCTTTCTGGCTTCATTTTTATTTACACTTTCACCATAATGGTCATAGATAGGGTGGAAGAGTTTTTGAACAGTTTTGTCAGGATTGCTTTCTAAAATTTCAGAGGCAACATTTTTAGATAAACAAACAAGTGCGTCTGTCCTATTGACGATAAATTTATTAAGTTGTTTATCACCGATTCGGCTTTCATGGGGTTTGAAATTATGGACGACTGTAACGGTCTTAATGTCAGGTAAAGATTTTTTGACACTTCTAAGTATTGTACCAAATGCCGGCGCCATAAAAGGCATCCAATATTGAGTCACTAATAAATCTGGCTTTTCCTCTGCAATTTGCTTAGATATCTTTAACCAATTGATGGGGTTCGTGCTATAGATACCTCTTTGAATTGTCAAATTTGGAGGAGCATCTTCTGTTGTTAATTGTGTTTTTCCCGGAAATAGAAAGTTTGGATATTGTTGGGTGAAAGTAATTATTTTACATTCCCAGCCATTAGCTTGGAAAATGGAAGCAAGGTTTTCATTAAAAGCTGCTATACCACCACGATAAGGATAAGCGGGTCCTATAAAGATGACTTTCTTAGACATCAGATTTTTTGTTCGATCGAATAATCGTTTCTGTTAGGGTTATTTCGAGAAATTAATTCTGCAAGAAATCCTGCAATAAATAATTGGATACCTACGATGATCAAGAGCATCCCCAAAAAGAATAAAGGTCTATCGGCAATGCCGATGGCCTTAAAAATTAACTTTGATACAGTTAAATATACCAGTAAAGCAAAACCGATGAATGTCATGATGGTGCCCCAAGTTCCAAAGAAATGCATCGGTCTTTTTCCAAATCTTCCAATAAAACTAATCGACAATAAATCAAGAAATCCGCGCATGACACGTTCTAGTCCGAACTTGGAGTAGCCATGTTTACGTGCATAATGTTTAACAACCTTTTCTCCAATTTTCGTAAAACCAGCGGTCTTAGCAATGACAGGGATGTAACGGTGCATCTCTCCATAAACTTCGATGCTTTTTACCAACTCACCTTTGTATGCTTTAAGGCCACAATTAAAATCATTAAGTTGAATGCCACTGAGCCAACGCGTCGTTCTATTAAAGAATTTTGAAGGTATCGTCTTAGAAATAGGATCATGCCTTTCTTTTTTCCATCCCGAGACCAGATCAAAATTATCCTCTTTGATCATTTTATAAAGACCCGGAATTTCGTCTGGCGAATCTTGAAGATCTGCATCCATCGTAATAACGACATCCCCAGTGACATTTTCGAAAGCTGTGTGAAGGGCCGCGGACTTGCCATAATTTCTTCTAAACTTAATACCTCTTACAGCACTGTTTTCCTTTTGCAGGTCATTAATTATAGACCAAGATTTATCCGTACTTCCATCATCTATAAAAAGTATTTCATAGGAAATGAACATCCCGTTGCAAACACGAGATATCCATTCTGTTAGTTCTTTTAAAGATTCTTCCTCATTGAGCAGAGGAATGACTAATGATAAATCCATTCGGTTTTATGTTAGGACTTAAAGTGTTTCATTCGAAGCGCCGTAAGGCCTTTCATTTTTCATAATAGCACCAATTGCCAATCCTGCAATTAATCCTAAGCATACTTTCATAAATGAATATAAGAGTATAAGCGTTACAGGTGATGTTAGAATTTTGATGATAGTGTCCACTAAAGCTTCTTGATCTTCCGATGCATCTCCTGCACCAGCCATAGCACCTTCACGTAGAGCATCCATGGCACTTGGATCAATGTATGTCATAAAAATGTACGCATAAATACCGCTTATCAAACCACCTACAAGTCCAATTAAAACAGACTGTCCGAGACCTTGTCCAAAACTAAGGTAGCCATCATTAGCGCTTTTAAAGGCTTTTACACCCATCACCATAGCACCTATCGAAATAACGTAATTAAGGATGAAGGCGATAATGGCTCCAGCAGTACTGCCAGGTCCAGCAAGGCCTGCAACGTAAAGAATTAGGTTCATAACGATGAGCGCTACGCCCATAATTGCTCCCCATTTTATTGCATTGTTCATGTTTTGTTTATTTATGAAGTAATTGGTTTATCTCTTTTGATAATCTGCGCCATTAAAAATGAAAATAGTGTGCATGGTATCAATAATCTAATCACTAGCTGAGTGATGCTGTAAGAGATATTAAACATATCTCTTTCTTCCATTGATGATTTAAATTCATCAGCCATAGACTCCGTCATCCATCCGCCCATACTATCCATGCTTTGACCTGCCATTTCTTTCAATATTATTTTAATGTCAGGATCAATGATATTATACATAAAATACTCAAAAGTTGTACACATCACCGTACCAATAATAGCAGCAGAATACATTTCTTTAAATACATCTGTTAAACCAATGAAGCCACCTCGATGACGTCTCGCATCGGTTCCTGTCTTAAATAAAAGTATTAAAAATGGAAAAAATAAGATCCAAGATTTAGCTTTGACAAAGTTTTCTTGATCTACAAGGTACATACAGTAGGAAGCAATTATAAAAATGGCTCCCATAAACAACCCATTATTTATTGAATTTCTGCTAAACACCTCTGTAATATATCAATTTAAATATCTTAATCAATAACAATGAATAAAGGTAATATTATCATTCTTCTATCCATGATTTTAGCTTTTGGAATTACTTCATGTATTACCGAAAGCTCCAAAGAGGGTACTGCGATGCCAAAAGCAGGTAAAAAATCGAATAATTCTTCTCTTTTAAGCATGTATCATAAAGACCCTGTCAATCAAGCTCAGATGGATGAGAATGCCATTATCGATTATGCTATAGATAAAGACCTCAAGCCTTTACGTTTACCTAGCGGTGTATATTATCTAGTTGAGGAAGAAGGTACTGGCGTTCCATTAGTGCATGGTCAACCTTTTAAAGCGCACTATGCCGGCTATTTTCTTGATGGTCAAAAATTTGATTCAAGTTATGACCGTGGTACACCTATCGCCTCCACTGTAGGTCGAATGATACCAGGTTGGAATGAAGCCTTAAAAATGTTTAAGACAGGTACAAAAGTGAAATTGCTCATACCAAGTAGGATGGCCTATGGTGCTTCAGGATTTCCAGGTTTTGTACCACCCAATACGCCTTTGATGTTTGATATGCATATTTTGCCGATTACAGGAAAGTAAGATTAAGTTTAAGCTCAAGCTTAAGTTTAGAGACGCTATTATTAATTAACAATCTCGTTATAATTAATAATGAACAATGAATAATGAACAATGAATAATGAACAATGAATAATGAACAATGAATAATTGGACTTAACCACTTAACCACTTTAAAATTTTGGATTTACGATTTTCGATTTTCGATTTTGGAATAAACCATTTTCTAATCTCTAATCTCTTATCTCTTATCTCCAATAACCAAAAACCTAGGAAAGATGCTCAATCAACTGCTCCGCGAGTTCAATCCCAATTTTTTCTTGAGCCTCCATCGTAGATGCGCCAATATGAGGACTACAAGATACCAAAGGGTGTTGTAATAAATCCGCTCTTGGTTGAGGTTCGTTTTCAAAAACATCTAAGCCTGCTGCTGTTACTTTGCCAGACTGGAGTGCTTCCATAAGAGCATTCTCATCAACAGTACCACCTCTAGAGGCATTGATTAAAATAACACCTGGTTTCATCTGATCGAATTGGGCATTTGATAATACTGGTGCACCTGTGAAGGGAATATGTAAGCTGATCACATCCGCTTGAGCAAGCATGTCGTCCATTGGTACAGTGTTGACTGGAACGTTTAATGTTTGACCTGCAATGTCAAGTTTTAATTCCGCGGAGCTGATATATGGATCTACGGCTAAAACTTTCATGGAAAGACCTAAGGCCATTTTAGCTGTTTCTTGGCCAATACGTCCAAAACCAATAATCCCCATTGTTTGGCCGGCTAATTCGTGGCCTTTTGAGTAAGATTTTTTAAGTGCTTTGAATTCACTATTGCCTTTAGTGGGCATCTCTTGGTTAGATTTATAAAGAGACCTTGAAATACTAAATAAGTGAGCGAAAGCTAATTCTGCAACAGATCTAGATGAAGCGGCAGGTGTGTTACACACTTTGATGCCTTTCGATTTAGCATAATCAACATCAATGTTGTCCAATCCGACGCCCCCTCTTCCAATGACTTTTAGGTTGGGGCAAACATCTATTAAGTCTTGTCGCACCTTTGTAGCGCTTCTTACACAGATAGCGTTATAAGCTGGTAATTTCTCCATTAACTCATTTTGAGGAATATTCGTCGTAGATACCTCGAATCCAGCTTCTTCTAACATTTTTAAACCAGTAGGATGAATGCCGTCGTTGATTAAGATTTTGGCCATTGATGTCTTTTTTAATTTGAAAGGCCAAAGAACTTATTTTTTGAAATAAAATGTGGGCTATTATGAAGTTTTTTAGATCGCTATTCCTGTTTTTAGCTTAAAATATGGCCTAATTAAGGCTTCTAAATCAACAGATTACAAAAATTTGTAATATGTAATATAATCCCTAAATTTGTGCGATTAGATAATTTCCCAAGAACAGTTATCGTTTATCTTCAAATTAACACTATTCTACATGTATTATCTGGGCATATTTTTACAAGCTAAGAAAGAAGAAGAAGGCAGCATTACGCAAAACATTTTAGATATCATCATGCAAGGTGGTCCTTTAGGGATGGCTATCAATGTCATTTTGGTTGTATTGTCATTTTTAGCGGTGATGATTTTTGTTGAAAGATATTTGACAATCAAAAGAGCATCAAAAATTGATGATAGCTTTATGCAAAACATCAGAGCTGCTGTGACTTCAGGCAACATTCAAGGTGCTAAATCGATGCTAGCAGGGGTAGATTCGCCTTATGCAAGAATGGTTGAAAAAGGTATTGCAAGAATAGGCAAGCCATTAAGAGATATTGATGCAGCTATTGAAAATGTGGGTAATCTTGAGATATTCAAATTAGAAAAGCGATTATCTTCTTTAGCGAGTATATCCGGTGCAGCGCCAATGATTGGTTTCTTTGGTACAGTAACAGGTATGATCTTAGCATTCTATAAAATGGCCTCAGAGCAAAATGTAACGCCAGATGTTTTAGCTGGTGGTATTTATACAGCCCTAATTACAACGGCATTTGGATTAGCCATTGGTATATTTTCATTCGTAGGATATAATTACTTAGTCGCAAGTGTTGATAAGGTTATCAATAAAATGGAAGCTACAGCCGTTGATTTTATGGATCTACTTCAAGAACCAACAGCATAATCCTAGTTTAAGATGAAAAAAAGGAATAAGATCAATCCAGAATTTAGCATGTCCTCATTGACGGACATCATATTTCTATTATTGATCTTCTTCATGTTGACTTCATCCATGGTCCAGATTAATGTTCAGTTACCCGAATCAGCAAGTAAAGCCATTGCGCCAAGTGATTTGATCGTGATGATGACTAAGGATGGGAAATTGACCTTCAATGGTAAGAAAGTATCTAACTCAGCACTATCAGGAAAAATCAAAGCTGAACTGGGAAAAATGTCTAACAAAGAAAATGCGTCTATCTCAATTGTAGCGGAAGTTGGTGTGCCATGGAAAAAGATTAATAAAGTCATTGAGATCGCTTCAAGCTTGAAAATTAAAGCGCACATTGCTACTCAAGCCATAAAATAGATTGCCATGGGAATGAAAAAAAGAACAAAGGTGAGTGCAGAATTTAATATGTCGTCATTGACGGATATTATCTTCTTGTTATTAATCTTCTTTATGTTGACTTCTTCTATGGTCATTCCTAATGCCTTAAACTTAAGATTACCAGGCAAATCTAGCACGCCAAAAAATCAACCTAAGTTTACACCCACTGAAGTAAAAATCACTAGGGGAGGGACCTACTATCTAAATGGCGATAAAGCCACAAGGTCACAAATTGAGAAAGTAGTAAGAGCTCTTAAAAAAGAACAAACTAAAGTATCTCTCATCATCGTACCCGATGATAATACACCAACTGAAAAAGTAGTAGGTATCCTCGATATTGCCTACAGGTATCAAGTCGATGCTATTATGACTGATCCTAAAGATCGTGCGCCGATTAAAGGGTGAGTGTTTTTTCAAGGATTCAAGGTTTCAAGGTTTCGCGGCGTCAAGGATTCGCGGTGTCCCGGTATCAAGGTTTCTCGGCTGACTCGGATTTTTTATTTTAAGAACTTTTCTTGTATCAGGCCCTTTACACCTCTAATCCTCTTGGTGTCCCGGTATCAAGGTTTCTCGGCTGACTAGGTTTTTTTATTTTAAGTACTTTTCTTATATCAGGACCTTTACACCTTTACACCTCTACACCTTTACACCTTTATACCTTTACACCAAAATTTACTCCTTCACCACTTGCCTAGTCCAAATCAATCTTTCCTGATTCTTTTAAGGCACAAACTCCAAACTATAAATGCCTGTCTCCAAAAATGAAAAATCTATTTGCTTTGTTTCCGAACGCTGGCCAACGCCTTGCC
>JAHDIN010000002.1 GCA_020630775.1 Saprospiraceae bacterium
CTCCAATAGTATATGCTAGCTTTTCACTTTGAGAAGCTGAGAAGGACAGTTTATATAAAAGAGGAACAAATACTTCTGCATTAGTGGCTAAATCATTGTACTCTATATTTAGAGGCGCTGCACAGACATATAGCTTACCCTTGCCTCTGTCATATTTAGTTATAAAATTCTGTCCGTTTCGGTATTGTAACAAATACTCACCACCTCGTGCACTAAAATTTGAAAAACTAAAGTTACCCTTGGTTATAGGAAGTTTCAAATTTTTAGAAATAGAAGTATAGACATTGTCAAATACAAATTCTGCACTATTGATTTTAAATACATTATTTTCTTCTTCACTCCACTCAGCAATAGTATTGGCATTTAAACCACTTAAAAATTGATTATAGCTTTCCTTATCTGAGTTGGCATCAGGGAAGACAAGCAAGTTGCCTCCATTTTCTACAAATGTTTTTAATGAACCTGCCAGTCCACTTGTTACTCTTTGCAAACCAGTTAGAATAATTAAATCATAATCCTTAAACTTATCATATTGGATGAGAGATTCATTGACGTTTTCTAGTTCAAACTGTGATAAACCGCTAAATAAAGCTGTGAGGTATCGATTTCGATTTTGCTTATTTATAGCAAGGATTTTGACGTTCTCTTTGATATTGAAATTAATAAAATAACTATCGTCAAATTGAATAGGGTAGTCATCAATTTTGACTTCCATTCTTTGCCAACCTGGTTCAGTGATTAATAAGTTAATCGTGTCAGTTGTAGTCCCATTCGCTGGAATATCCATTGTGCCTTCTGGTCTGTTTTGACCATTATGGCTGATGCTTAACCGAATCTCTGCTTCGTCGGTATTGCTGTTGTTTTTTACTCTTACAAATAACTTGTTGTTTTGATTGATGGAAGGGACTACTGATTCAAACCATACTGAATCAATAGTTACATTTTTTTCTTGTACAGATTGCATAGGAACTAGGTTGACCTCTAAAGTCGTATCCTTTTCTAATTCCATGTTAGTAATGCTTTCTTGGAAGTCAGAAATCAGATAGGTGATATGATTACCCGATTCTGGAGCTGATTGTCTTTGCTTTAAGTTGACATTTGAGAGTAAATTAACTTCAGGGCTTAACGTTATTTCTTCAATAGCTTGAAGCGCGTTCTCTTGATTTGTCCACCTCTGCTGACTTCCTTTAAGCTCATGAGTGAGAATTTGAAATTCATCATTTTGACTGTAAGCTTCAATAATTTCTTCAGCTTTCTTTTTTGCTTTGTCTATGAGCGGAACGTCTTCACTAGAAGCCATCATACTGAAAGAATTATCCACAAATATGCTGACATAGTTTTTACCAGCTTTAATGCTTTTGTCTTTAGCAATAAATGGCTGCGCAAATGCAAAAATCAAAAATGCTAAAGCTAAAAGTCTAGAAAGCAGTACCAATAGATTTCTAACCTTATTCCTTGTGCTTTTTTCTTCTTTGATTTCTTTAAGTAGTCTAACATTTGTGAAATAGACCTTCTTGAATCTTCTGAAAGAAAAAAGGTGAATAATAATTGGAATGGCTAAAGCTAATAGCGCCCAAAGAATTTGTGGATAAACGAATGACATAGAGCCGCAAAAATATGAAATAGCCAGTCAATAAGCAGCTAAAATTTTCTTAAGACATCATTTGATATTGTAGCGAGCGCTGAATGTCAATAAAATGACCAATTATACCATCTGAATACCAAAATGTCACTTTAGTTTTTTTTCAATTCTAGCAGAAAACGAAGGTAAGACCTAAGCTCAGGCGAGGCTTTCTAACGAATAAATTGGAGAAATATTCTAACGGATTTGTGGAGTTTTAATGGCTAAATGCTGCATTCTAGCGTAGAATAGTAATATCACCGGCTTCTTCAACTACTATGCCGTTGGCCAATAATAGCTTGGCATAGTATACGTATACACCTTGTTCTACTGGAATATCTTGAAATCTGCCATCCCAACCTGATTTTGGATCATTGGGTAAGAAATTAAAGTTTTCAAACATTTTATTACCCCAACGATCAAAAATCCTTAAAGCCTGAATTTCATTTATGTCATCCCCATTCGAATAAATGGTAAAAGCGTTATCTATAGTTGATCCTTGATCAACCTTTATAACATTTGGCAAATAATATTTAATGAGCCTTTCAATATTTATTTGGGCCCTTGCCTCAACTAAACATCCATTCTTATCTATAATCGTAACTATATATTCTGTAGTGGTAATTCCTGAAAATTCAGGCATGAGGCAATTATAACAGCTTAAATCTCTGCGAGGCATCCAAAATATGCTATCAATTTCTTCAAGCGATTTATTTATTTGAACATCGAGAAAACTTGTTTCACCTTGAAGGATATTTATTTCAGGTAATGGATCAATTTGTGGAAGTTCTAGTTCAGGAATAATGAAAGTAGTATCGTAAATACATCCATTATCTAAATTTTCAATACTTAGTAAATAAGTGCCGGCACCCTCAAATTGGACTTGTTCAAAAGTGTTTGGAATTAGTTCGCCATTTATTGTCATTGCAAAAGGACCTCCAGAAGCACTTGAAACTTCAATTAATTGAAATTGAGCTATCTCAGAACAGCTTTGAATATTGTTTTCAAAATTGATGGCTTGTATGGCATCAGCATTTTGGTTTACATCAAGAATTCTCTCAGTTATACACCCATTTTCTGCTTCTACAACAATTGTATAGACACCAGGGCTTTGCAACAGAAAATTTTCATCTCCAAGTAGAATATTGTTTTCATTGAAAATGCTAATCCCTAAGTATGAAGAATTGATTTCTATTTCGAAAGGTATGGGTGTGTTATTGCAATCTAAATCATCACTTGATACATTAAAGTCTAATGTTTCAAAATCTGATATAATATCAATTTCAGATGTAGACTCACAACCATCATCAAGTTTTAAATAGACCGTATAATTACCTTCTGCTATAATTGGTGTATTGAGATTACCAATTGATTGGCCTTGGTCATTATAAACTTCGCTTTCTGTATAGTCAATATTTTCTAGGACTGTTATAAAAGTTTCAGGATTGTTACAGTCAATTGGATCTGCTATCAACGAAAATGCAAATGAATTATCTTCTTCAATGATCGATACCAATTGTTCTGAGGTGCACCCATTCTCGCCAGTTGCTAATATGGTTATTGTTTCAACTAGATCGGTTTCAAGAGTTAAGCCATTGCCTATAAGGTTGGCGTTGGCGTCATAGAAACTTACATCAACTATAGACGATATAGGATTTATTGAAATAGTAGCAGTTTCATTAGCGCAGCTAATGTTGGTGGATATAAAATTAAATTGGGGTCCATCAGTGTCTTGAAATACTGTAATATCATCTGTGGCGGTACATCCATTTTCTCCAGTAACTGAAAGAGTATAGATGCCGGGTTGGATAATGTTTATTTCCGCGTCACTGCTATTTAAATTTGGTCCATTCCATTGCTGATTGGTAATAGAAGCACTTGAATTATAAGAAGCAGTAAATTCAAGCGTATTACAGTCTAAGATCGGAGGATTGTTGATTTCAACATCAGGACTAATAGTGTCTAAACTGACAGCAATACTCGTCGATGAATGACACCCATTAGTTCCAATCAAAGTCAAACTGTAAGTGCCTTCATTAGTAATATTAATTTGATCAATACCATCGAACCATCCAGAAGGAGTGGCTTCAAAGTTTTCAAAATCACCATCAATGGAAATCGTTTCCTGAAAACTTAGTATCGAACAGTCCAATGTAACATCATCTAGATCTTGAATCAGAGGACCTAAGGTGTCAATATCAACGAAATATTCAGCTATAACTTCACAGCCAGCTCCACTAATCGTTTCTACTCTGTAAGTTCCTGACTCAGAAACAATAATACTGTTGGAATTAGAAATTGAAGTTCCTTCAAAAACCCAATTAGTTGAAGCAATGGGTTCTGTAGAATCGACAATAAGTTCAACATCAGGATTGTTACAATCAATAGCAGCACCTTGAATTTCAACAACTGGGAGGTTGCTTGAAGTCATTATTTCTATAGAATCAAGTGAAGTACATCCATTGTCGCTATTATATTCATAATAAATAATGCCCGCTTGAAATACTTCAAAAGTATTCCCTGTAGCATTGGTACCATTTTGATGCGACCAATTAATAGTATAATTATTTGGATTAGTTGCTGTAATATTGACTGGTTCTTGAGAGCAGTCTATAGTACCTCCAACTACGTCTATAGGAATCGGTAAGTCGAAGTTTCCAAGTATTTCTATTTCATCACTTTGGGTGCAACCAGAGTTGTCCGTTATTACGAATTCATAAATGCCAGGAGTATTAATCATAAAGTTCAATGAGTCATTATATGATTCATCTAAACTCAGCCAATCTATTGAGAATATTGTCGAATCGTATTCAAGCTCAATAATTGATGTTGGCAAATTACAATCGATAAATGGATCAAATTTGACATCATAAACGAAATTAGAACTAATGAAATCTACTTCTATAGAATCTGTGAAATGACAGCCGTTTGAAGCTGTAATTAACGCAGAGTATATCCCCGCTTGATTAACAATAATAACTGAATCGGTGGGATTATTAAATGGAGCTGGCCCATTCCAAACCGTATTTGATAATGTTGTATCGATATTAATTGTCACGGTATTGTTGTTGCAGTCTAAGTCTCCACTTTTGAATATTTGAAAATTGGGGCTCAAGGTATCTTGCTCAATTTCAATATCTCTCGTTACCTCACAGCCTGTAAACGGATCAAAAGCCAATACTTCATAAATACCTCCTTCAGAAACTAAGATAAAATCTTCTTCTCCTATCATCATACCGTCACTATCTGTCCAAATAAATTCTAGATCGTCATTTTCATAATCGATTGTAATCTCAACTTCTTGATTGGTGCAGTCTAAATTTCCATTGGACTCCAAAAATATTATTGGTATTTCATTTTCAGAATAAATTTCAATTTCATCTTCTTCTTCACACCCAAATTGATCTGTGACAGTTACCGAGTAGACGCCATCATCACCTACGATTATTAAATAACCATCATCTTCAATTTCTAATATATCACCATCAGAAGTGTCCCAAATGATATCATAATCATCATTGGGGTCAATGACGAGATTTATAAAAGTCTCGGGTTGATCACAAGTAATGTCATCCCCTGGATCGAGTATTAACTGGAAGTCAGAAACTGTAACTTCAAAACTGGCTTCGTCTTCACATAATCTAAACATGCCAATATCATCTAATGCAAAGTCATTGCCTCCAGCAGCAGTGTTTTGATTAGTGACGCAAAATGTGACAGTAGTTTCGCCACTTGCTTCCCTTTCTGCTTCAAAATATTCCCAAGCGCAGGTAGAACTGGTTAGATTAAGGATGTCACCTATTGTTGTACCGTCAATAGAAAACTGTAAGATACCTGGGGAACCAGGATTTACTGAAGCAGCATAGGCATTTACCAAGTACGATCCGTCAGGGTCTACACAAACATCCTGACACCAAATGTTTTGCAATTGTGCAGCGCCATTAACAACCATCATGTTACCTCCGCCACCATTGTCGCTGCAGGGATCAAAATTGGTATGGCCATCGCTTGGGTCATCTATTACAGCATAAACACCTTCACATCCTAAGTATCCAGCTGAGTGCCCGGTGCAATTTGATTGTGCCTCATCATAGTCTGTAAAAAAGCCAGAATCACCATCTTCGAAATCACCATTCACTATGATATTGAAATCACTTTGATAGGTCGCTTTTAATGCGAAAATAGTAGGTTCGTTTACAGTTACTACATCTTCTAAATCATAACCAGTTTCATTTCCATTTTCGCACCAAACAAATTCGTCGTAATCACCATTGATCTCACCTTGTAATTGAATGCGTTCTCGTCCACATATATGTTGATTTTCAGGTACAATGATTTCGAGATCACAATCTGTAGGGTCGTCGATACTAACAGGCACGCTAAAATCCTTAGCATAAATAGATATGCTAAGCATTAATAATATGAATGGAAAAAGGTGTTTTAGCATTTACAACTTATAATACTCGACAATTGAAATTTAGTAATAAATAGTTAAAGTAAAGCGTCGATAAGTGACAAAATCCAATTTTCAATTTGACATGTCAAGTGTATTAAATCCTCTTTGCTGTTCATTAGATACCTCAGAAAAAGTTATATTTCGGTCTAATAACACACTATGCAATCTAAATTATACACCCTTACCTTATTGCTTTTTACAAGTTTGATCTGGTCTCAGGAAATTGACTTTGATCATTTTAAAAGTTTAAAATTTAGAAATATTGGCCCTGCAGGTATGAGTGGTCGTATTACTGCAATTGATGTAAATCTCAGGGATAAAGATCATATTCTTGTTGGTTCTGCGTCAGGTGGAGTTTGGGAATCTAAAAATGGTGGCGTCAGTTGGAAGCCGATTTTTGATGATCAACCGACACTCTCCATTGGTGCGCTCAAAATAAACCAAAATAACCCCTCAGAAATTTGGGTGGGTACTGGAGAAGGAAATCCAAGAAACTCTCATAATAGTGGTGCAGGCGTGTTTAAGAGTATTGATGGTGGAAAGACTTGGACCTATATGGGCCTGAAAGAAACCAAATTGATACATAGGATTATCATTAATGAAGATAATTCTGATAATGTATTAATAGGAGCTATGGGTTCGGCCTGGGGTCCATCATCTCATAGAGGTGTTTATAAAACTAAAGATGGAGGTAAAACGTGGAATAAAACTTTATACGAAGCTGATAATGTAGGGGTAGCTGATATGGTGGCTGATCCAGGTAATCCGAATAAAATAATAGCCGCTATGTGGGAGTTTGGAAGAACACCATGGGGATTTAATTCTGGTGGTGAAGGATCTGGATTACATATAAGCTATGACGGAGGCGACTCATGGAAGCAATTAACATCTAAAGAAGGATTACCAAAAGGCAACTTAGGAAGGATGGGTATTGCATTTGCCCCTTCTCAACCTGATTTGGTTTATGCTTTGATTGAAGCTAAGCAAAATGGAATATATAAAAGTACCGATGGTGGTGAAAAGTGGTCTTTAATAACGAATAAGAATGTTGGTAACCGACCTTTCTATTATTGTGAAATATATGTAGATCCCAAAAACGAAAATAGAATCTTCAATTTATGGTCCTACGTATCTATGTCCGAAGATGGCGGAAAGACATTTAGAACTATAGCTGATTATGGTAATAATGTCCATCCAGACCATCATGCTTTTTGGATAGATCCTGATGATCCAAATTATTTAATCGATGGCAACGATGGTGGACTAAATATATCTAGAGATGGAGCTAAGACTTGGCGTTTTGTTCAGAATCTGCCCGTAGGTCAATTTTATCATGTTGATGTAGATAATGACTTTCCATATAATGTTTATGGAGGTATGCAAGATAATGGATCCTGGGTGGGCCCTGGATTTGTTTTTAAACGCGGAGGTATAAGAAATGGTGATTGGCAAGAATTATATTTTGGGGATGGATTTGATGTGGCACCAAGAGCAGATAATAATAGATATGGTTATGCCATGTCTCAAGGTGGTAATATAGGAATGTGGGATAAGGTTACTGGACGGACTGAATATATACAGCCTCAACATCCTGATGGTGAGAAATTAAGATATAATTGGAATGCAGCTTTAGCAATTGATCCTAATAATGATTGTGGTTTATATTATGGTAGCCAATTTGTGCACTATAGTTCTGACTGTGGACAAAGCTGGGAAATTTTATCACCGGACTTGACGACAAACGATACAATTAAACAAAACCAAGCTAAGAGTGGCGGACTTACCTTAGATATTACAGGAGCTGAAAATCATACAACGATCTTAAGTATAGCGCCAAGCCCTCATGATAACGATGTTATATGGGTCGGTACTGACGATGGCAACCTTCAATTAACCAAAGATAGAGGAGCAAGCTGGACTAATTTAGCTTCCTTATTACCAGGATGTCCTAAGCATGCATGGATACCACAGATCGAATTATCGAAAATAAATAAAGGCGAAGCTTTTGTGGTTGTCAATAACTATAGAATGAATGATTGGTCTGCGTACCTATATCATACAAGTGATCAGGGTAAGACTTGGAGACGACTTGTAAATGATAATCAAGTAGATGGTTTTGTTTGTTCTGTGATCCAAGATCCAAAGGATGAAAATCTTATTTTCTTAGGTACCGATGTAGGTCTTTACTTTTCATTTGATCATGGTAGTAATTGGCAAAAATGGGATCATGGTTTACCTCCTGTTCAAATTCGCGATATGAAAATCCAAACTGAGTTCGATGATTTAGTATTGGGAACATTTGGAAGATCATTTTGGGTCTTTGATAATTTGGATTTAATAAGACAGATTGGTCAAGAGGGTAGAGCAGCACTCAATTCAGATTTTAAAGTCTACGATCCTGCAGATTATTATAGAACGAGTTTTAGATCATATGACGGTATCCGTTTTATAGCTCAAGGAGAATTTGTTGGAGACAATAAGAGTAGTGGAGCACAATTTATGGTCTGGAAGAAACCAAAGGAAAAATCAAAGCCACAAGCTTCCATGACTAAATCAAAAGATAAAAAGAAAAAGAAGAAAGGAAAATCAGATAAATCTGATATGAATGCAGCAAAAGATAAAAAGAAAGGAGAAGATAAATCGAAGGGTAAAGGTAAGGGAGATAAATTGAAGATTATGTGTATTGATGGATCGGGAGATACTTTGAGGACATTCACTAGAAAAATTAAAGAAGGTATGAATGTAGTTGGATGGCGACCAGATACAAAAGGGATTGACTATCCTAGGAAAAACGATCCTAAAGAAAAGACGGAACCTGGAGGTATGCCTATATTACCAGGTACATATAAAATGGTATTTGAATATGGTGATCATAAGGATTCAACCAACCTAACCATAAAATTAGATCCAAGAATTGAGTCTACCACTGTGGTAAATACAAAAGCCAAGTACGATGCGATGAAGGATTTTAATAACTCTGTATCTGCAGCTACTAAAGCATTTGATAATTTAAAGTCTGCTAAAAAATCAATGGGACTTTATAAAAAAATAATAGAGGTACAAGAGGATACCATTAAGAAAGAATACATGGAGTATCAAAAAGATATCTCAGGTCAGATAGATAGTCTCATGAATCTTTATATGTTACCGGAGCCTTCAAAGCCTCAGTACGAAGACAGTTCGCACACTTTGATGAGTAAGATTTATAAAGGCAGAAACTTCTTAGGTACATCCTTTAGTGCACCATCAGCTAATGGACAAAATGCTGTGAATACAGCTAAAAGAGAAGCAGCCAAAATTGTAGAAGGTATTAATGAATTCTTTTCTGGTGATTGGGCAGAATATGTGTCTAAGATTAAATCTTTACCTATGGATATTTTCAAAGAATATGAAGCCGTTAAGATTGAATAGTCACTTTGATAGTTTTCTTTGAAGTTCGAAATTGTAAACTTGGCGCCCCAATTGTGCTAGAAAGGGGATGCCTAATGTTTCGTACTCATAATTATCGTCATTATAAGTCTCGTTTGCATTAACGTGTATGGTTGCCGTTAAGAAAAAGGCAATATCATTTGATTTGTCTTCAATGTAAGCCACATCAATAAGGTAACCATAAGCATAACCTACCTTATTGTGAATTTTTATTTGTTCTGGCATGGGTGCCTTTGAATCGCCATATATGAAAAATTTGACATAACTATCATAGTAGCTGCTGTCATATTTTAATGATGTGAATTGACGTGGAGGTTTAGACATAACCTCTTTCAAAAAAGTATAATCTTGATCAGTTAATTTGAAACGCTCTTCTTCGGAGAATATTTCTGGATAAATAATACGCATTAATGATTTCTCCAGATCAATGATATTAATAAAGTTTTTAGTTGAAAAGTCAAAAGGAGTTTTGATGAGTTGACCATTTTTTTGATACGCTTTTCCTTTTTGAGTCCTTTTTAATTTATCAAACTCTGTATTTACTGCCTTTCTTTCTTTTTCGAAATATATAATGGTATCGTTATCCATTAATTTGTAAGGGTTGCAATAAAGTTGGTCATCGGCAGAGTAGCCTCCAACACCAACGCGATGTACAATTCTAGAATTGGAAAAAATACCTTTCTTTTTTAAAGTCTTATTAATATAGTCTGTTCCTAGAAATTCATATAGTCTGTTGTAGGCGTTGTTGTCACTTACGGCAAAGATTTTCTTTATGTATTGATAGATATTTGGCTTTAGTGAATTTGTTGTTGAATCCGAATATTCAAAAGTCTGAGGTGGACGTACTGAATCAATAACCAAGTCTAAAATTTTGTTTCGTGAAATTTTAAGACTGTCTTTAATATGATTTAATTTCTCTAATGCTAAAAAAGCTACTGGCATTTTTACTGTGCTTGCAGGATAAAAGTAAAGTGTGGTATCTACATTAAATTGATAGCTCTTAAAGGATATGTCTTCATTTGATTTTTCGATTTGGGTATATCGGATTTGACATTCAAATTTAGGATCCGTGAGAATTTTGGAATGGTCTGGGTCTTTAAATTCTAAGACACCTAATGGAAATTCGTGGACATTATTTTGGCAACTAAAACAACAAGTAAGCGTAACTAATATAAGGAGGTGAAATATGTTTAGATGTTGTTTCATAAATTGACCAATAAGTTGAGCGCTACGATACCTGCTGTTTCTGTTCTCAATCTATTTTTAGAAATATTCACAATTTTAAATCCTGCATCTATACCACTTTGAATTTCATCATTATTAAAATCCCCTTCTGGTCCTATTAAAATAATTGATGGTGTGTTTGTTAAGGTTTCGTCTTTTAAATGTGTGTTGTTTGGTTTATAGTGTGATAGGAATTTATTAATATTTTTATTGTGATGTGATTCGAATATGGATTCCAATTTTTTGACAGCTTGAATCTTAGGGTGATGCCATCTTTTGGATTGTAGAGCAGCACTTTTAATTATCTTCTCTGCACGTTCAATATTGATTTTTTGTCTTTCAGAATTTTTACTCTGCATTGGGATTATTGTATCAATTCCTATCTCTACACTTTTTTCAATAAACCATTCCCATCGATTTCTATTTTTTGGAGGAGCGATGGCTATTGTGATAGGATTATTCGACGCATCATGGTTGACCAAATTAATAATTGAAAGTGCTGCAGATTTTTTTTCAATCTTTTCGATTATAGCTTCAGCTTCTTGCCCTTTACCATCTGTGATATGGATTTTTTGACCTTCCTTATATCTCAATACATGACAACAATGTTTAAAGTCATCGTCGATAAGTATAGAGCCTGACGGATTAATATGGCTGACGTAAAAAACATTCATGAGCTCGTGACGTTTATGTTTATGGCTAGTAAAGGCAGTGGTTTTATGACTATTTAATTGCTACTTTTGCCACACTTATTAAATGAAGTTATATAAATCACTTCAATACTTAACATACATTTGATTACAATTATTCCAGATTATTTATGTGGATTACGATAGCACAGTTCTTTTTAAGTTTATCAATTCTGGTTGTTCTTCACGAATTGGGGCATTTCGCTCCTGCTAAATGGTTTAAGACACGAGTTGAGAAATTTTATCTTTTTTTCAATCCGGGATTTTCACTTTATAAAGTTCAGAAGGGAGAGACTGAATATGGGATAGGTTGGTTGCCATTAGGGGGTTACGTGAAAATATCTGGAATGATCGATGAGAGTATGGATACGGATCAGATGAAAGGCCCACCTCAGCCTTGGGAATTTCGATCAAAACCCGCTTGGCAAAGATTGATTATTATGATCGGTGGTGTCACGGTTAATTTTATTTTGGGAATTTTCCTTTTTGGAATGGTATTTTGGGTTTGGGGTGAAGAATATCTGCCTAATGATCAATTGAAAGATGGCATAGGAGTTACGCAGCTAGGTTTAGAAATGGGATTGAGAGATGGCGATAAAATTGTTAGCATAGGTGATAAGCTATTTACAAAATATAATCCAGGGTTTTTTAATAAGGAAATTGTAATTAATGGTGCTGATAACGCCAAGGTTATTCGTAATGGAAAAGAAGTTGTCGTTCCAATAGACTCAAATTATGCTGAATACTTTTCTAAATATGAGAATAAAGGCGAAAAAGCTTTTGCATTAAAAATGCCTGCCGTTGTAAGTTCAATTAATTCATCTTCAAAAGCAGATGCAGCAAGTGCTGGAATCAAAGTTGGAGATGAGATAATTGGATTTAACGGCATAACAACGATGTATTTTCACGTATTAGTTGACTCTGTTTTAAGTCAAACCAAACAGGAGGCTAATAGTACTTTCAAAATAAAACGAGGTGCTGATACATTAGATATTTCTTATCTAACGCTTTTTCCTAAAAAGAAAGGATTGTTGAGAAGACTACTTGGTAAAGATGCTGAAATGCAACGTCGAATTGGATTTGAGATGCATGGTCCGAATAAATACTACACCAGAGAAATTGAGCATTTCAATTTCGTGCCAGCGTTTTCAAAAGGATGGTCTGAGTCAATTGGATTTTTAGGAGATCAGATAAAAGCTTTCGGGCAAATGATTAGAGGTAAGATAAAAGCTAAAGATTCGTTAGGTAGTTTTATTACCATTGGCCAGTTGTTTGGGCCCACTTGGGATTGGAAGAACTTTTGGCGTATGACCGCTATGCTTTCTATTCTTTTAGGATTTTTCAACTTATTGCCTATACCTGCTCTTGATGGTGGTTATGTTATGTTTTTACTCTTCGAAAGTATAACAGGTATAAAAGTTTCAGATGCTGTTATGGAGAAAACCACCATGATTGGTTTTTTCGTATTGATGGGTTTGATGCTTTATGCTTTGTCACTAGATATTATGCGTCAGTTTTAAAAACTCTGATTTGAATTACTTCGAACTTTTTAATATTAAGGTTACATATAATATTGATAAAGCCGAGCTTACCCAGAAATATTATATGTTGTCTATGGATAACCATCCTGATAAATATACTTTGAGTGCTGCTGCTGCTCAGGATGATGCATTAATAAAATCTACACGCATTAATGAAGGATATAAGGTTCTGAAGGATGACCACAAGCGATTAAAATACTTATTACAATTGTTTGGTGTCAATTTTGAAGAAGGCAAAGAAACGGTTCCGCAATCCTTTTTGATGGAGATGATGGATATAAATGAGAAGATTATGGAACTTCAAATTGAACCCGACGAGGATAGGCTAAATGAGCTAAAATCAGACATTAAATCCCTTGATGATCGACTATTTGAAGAAGTTTCGCCATTATTTATTAAATTTGAAAAAGTCAAACCCTTAATAAGTGATCTTAAACCCCTTAAAGATTACTATCTTAAAAAACAATATTTAAATAATTTACTTAACAATCTAAAAAATGGCTAAAACTAAATTACCGGAAAATCGGACAAAGAAGGTTAAGAATCTTTCCAATGAAAAGTGGAAGAAAATAGCAACACCTTCGCCTTCTAACAGAGTTAATTATTACATTTCCAACAAGGGAAGACTTAAATCTATCGACAAAAATAACAAGTCTGAATATCTCTTAAATCCTTCACCTGATAGGCAAGGCTATATGAGATCTTCAGTAAAATTGGAAGATAGAAACTACGCAATTTACTTGCACATGCAAGTGGCAAAGTATTGGTCAAAAAAGCCTTCACGTAATTATACCAGGTACATCCACAAAGATTTGGATCGATCTAATAATAAGCCTTCAAATGTTATTTGGGTGACAGAAGATGGATGGAGAAAGTATGTGCAGGCTAGAGCCAAGAAATATGGTTTTGTAGCCCATAGAAAAGGAGGTAAGCCAAAGTTGACCGAGGCTAAGGTGGCTATGATTAAAAAGCACTTGAAGCAAGGTAAAATGCTTAAGCACAAAATTGCTGAGAAGTATGGTGTAAGTCACACGCAAATCAATAGAATCGAAAGAGGTGAAAATTGGGGCCACGTTAAGGCGAAAAAATAGACTTTCTAGGCGTTCATAGATTTAGGCATATTTATTGTACTTCTTAGGTTGAGATGAAACATGGGAAAAGCATAACGCATTTTCTATGAAAGAATTAACCTTAACACACACCGCTCACACAGACGGAGCTTCAGTACAAATATCTGGCAGTTTAAAATCTATGAACGCCTTGAATTTAAAATCCGAGCTTCATAAATACATTAGCAAAAGACAGACATTAACAATAGACATCACCAATGTCACCGAAATTGATTTGACTGGCCTGAATGCACTTATGTTTACCAAAATTAAGTGTTCGCTCAAATATTCAGATATGATATTGGTTGCAGCAGATGATCATCCAATTATGAAGCTTTTGAGACTAACAAAATCTGAAGGCCAATTTAATCTTCAGAAGCCAGCGCTAGCTTAGAAGACTTTTTAGCATTCATATAAATCTCAATTATAAAACTGGTCATAATTAAAGTGCCTCCAATTAGAGTGGGTATACTTGGGATTTCATTTAGCAAAAATAGACCGAAAAGGATACCATAAACAGGTATGATGCTACTGACTAAACTAACAGTAACTGCAGAAAAGTGCTTGAGGTTTTTTACTAAAAGGGTGTGTCCGATACATGTGGTTATTAAAGCTAAAGCAAAAATATAGGTCCAATCAGATTTTATAAAATCAGCATTTTTAAAAAACAGAAATGGCATCATCATAAGTGTCATGATGAGTAATTGAAACCACATAAGTACTGATCCATTATAGGTTTTAATAACACGCTTTGTGTAAATGTTTCTTAATGCATAGAATAGTGCTGAAGCTAGTCCAGCAAAAATGGCGATTACAATTTTATCATTAAAGTCTACTGAAGGCAGAATGATATATACACCAATAATTACAAGTGTAGCTAAGAGTAAGTGGTACATCTTAAACTTAGTCTTTAAAATGAGAGGTTCGAGAATGGCTGTCATCGCAGGGAAAGCGTGTAACGTCAACATAGCAATCGCAATACTTGAAAAAGCTAAGGAATAGAAATAAGTCACCCAATGAAGCCCCATTAAAACACCAGCAATGATAATTAGATAAAGGTCTGATCTGGATTTAATCCTTAGGTCTAAATTTTTAAACTTTACGAATAATCCTAGCAGTATGAAAGCTATAAGGCACCGATAAAAAATAATAAGCTCAGGAGGTATCTTTATAAGCCTACCAAAAATACCTGAGGTGCTGATAAAGAATACAGCAAGATTTAATTCTATTAAAGGATAATTCTTTTTCAATCTTTTGCTAAATCACTTCAATAATGGTTCAAGGTGTGTCCAGACGTTTTCCAAGACTATTTTTTGCCCTTTAGGATTGGGATGTTTTCCATCAGGTAAATTCAGTTCAGGTATTTGGGCAACATTTTCAAGAAAGAACGGAATTCTTTTGACGTTATATTTTTTGGATAACTTGGGAAAGATGGTATTAAAACTTTTTTCGTAATCATTACCCATATTTGGAGGTGCAAGCATTCCTGCCAGAATTATCTGAACATTACTATTTTTTTTCATTACCGCTTCAATGATCTTCTCAAGATTCGATTCTGTTTGTGCGACATCTAATCCGCGCAACATATCATTAGCCCCTAGTTCTAAGATGAAAATATCTACAGCTTGGTTCAATACCCAATTGATTCTCTGTAACCCTTCAGCAGTTGTTTCTCCGCTTAATCCAGCGTTAACTACTTTGAAATTTAAACCTAAAGAATCTATCCTTTTTTGCAATAAAAAGGTCCAGCCGTCGGATTCGTCTTTAAGGCCATAGCCAGCAGTAAGGCTATTCCCGAAGCAAAGTATCGATTTAGAATCCTCTTTAGTCGAATTGTTCTCTGTTTTTAGTTTTTTTTCAACCTCCTGAGGACCTTCTGCGTTAGTAGTCTGAATATCTTTACAGGAAGCGTTAAATAGAAAAGAAAGTAAAACTAAAAAATAGCCAACACGCTTAATCATGATTTAAATTTATCAATCAAAATTAGGCATAATCAGCTGTTTCAAATCAACATCTTAGAAATATATATGGATAAAATATTAGAGGTTAAGGACCTTTCGAAAATATACAAAAGCGGTAGCCGAGATCTAGAGGTATTAAGGAATATAAATTTTACTGTTCATCAAGGAGATATCGTTTCAATCGTTGGCCCATCTGGTAGTGGTAAAACAACCTTGCTTGGATTATGTGCTGGATTAGATGCACCTAGCTCAGGAGAGGTCATTCTTCACAATCAATCTATTGGTGGCTTGTCTGAAAATGATAAAGCGCAATTGAGGAATAAGTATGTAGGTTTCGTGTTTCAGAATTTTCAATTGATACCCACATTAACGGCTATTGAGAATGTGATGATACCGCTAGAATTATTGGGAGTAAAAAATGCGCAATCACAGTGCGAATCTTTATTGGATAGGGTAGGACTTGGTGATAGGATGACACATTATCCATCTCAACTATCAGGAGGTGAGCAACAAAGAGTATCTATTGCGCGTGCATTTAGTAATAATCCTAAAATTTTATTTGCAGACGAACCCACTGGTAATCTTGATGATGAGACAGGTATGAAAATAGAGCACTTACTATTCGAATTAAATAAAGAACAAGGCACCACTTTAGTAGTTGTTACGCATGATCTAGAATTGGCAAATAAGACCAATAGAACGATAAGATTAAAAGGCGGGCAAATAATTTTAGATCAAGTTCAAAATGTCGTTAACAGTTAAGCTGATGGAGAATTTTGGATATTTACTAAAAACAGCTTTTCGAGATAGTAGGAAAAATTGGTCCAAGCTATTTCTCTTTATGTCATCTATAGTGTTAGGGATAACTGCACTTGTCGCTATAAATTCGTTTAATTATAATTTGGTAAAGGATATTGACGAACAGTCCAAATCTTTACTTGGTGCAGATTTGCGTGTCGAAGGACAAAGCCCTCTCCCTGCAGAATTACATCAGGTCCTGGACTCATTGGAAGGGCCCAAAGCAACACAGCTTGAATTATTTTCTATGGCATTAATTCCTAAGACTGAAGAGACACAGTTTGTTAGGATAAGAGCTATAGAAGGTAATTATCCCTTTTATGGAGAAATATTGACACAACCTAAAGATGCCCATAGAGAATATAAAAATAAGGGTGCTGCTCTAGTGGATGATGGTTTAATGTTTGAGCACGAATTAGAAATTGGAGATTCAATCAAATTGGGTGATTTTACTGTTCCTATTTCAGGTCGGTTAATGGCTACTTTTGGAACAGTAAGTTTAGGTTCAGGATTTGCACCTTCAATATATGTGCCTAAAGATGTGTTGGATAAAACCAATCTTGTACAACCTGGGAGTTTGGTTGAATATGCTTATTTTAAAAAAGTCCCAGAAGGAGTTGACACCGAAGAGTGGGAAGAATCCTATAATAGGCAAAAGCAGTTTAGAGATTTAAACTTTAGAGTTACCAGTCTAGAAGATAACCGCAGACAACTTAATAGAGGGTTTAGTTCTTTAAATTCCTTTTTAAATCTAGTGGCTTTAGTTTCATTAATATTAGGATGTATTGGTGTTGCAAGTAGTGTATTGATTTATGTGAAAAGTAAAATAGCTTCCATAGCAGTCTTTAGATGTTTAGGGATGAAAGGCAGTCAAGCCTTTTTGATTTACTTTTTACAAATTTCGATTTTAGGTTTCTTAGCAGTATTGCTCGGGGTCATCTTGGGTAGTTTAATGCAAATAGTTTTACCAGCTATTCTCAAAGATATATTGCCTTATGAAGTCCAGTTATCCATATCATGGAAAGCTATTGCTCAAGGCTTGATCATGGGTTCGGTTATGACTTCATTATTCGCCTTAATTCCATTGGTGGGTATTCGTTTAATTAGTCCATTGAGAACATTAAGGACTTCATTTGATGAAGATTTAAAACCTAAAGATCCTTTGAAGTGGGGTATCTATTTATTGCTTCTCATTTCAATGCTTTTGTTTTTATTTAGTTTAACCTCTTCTTGGATTACCGCAGCGATATTTACTGTTGGCCTCATATTAAGTTTTGCCTTATTATATGGTGTTGCCAATCTAGTTATGTGGATGGCCAAACGATTTTTTCCGCGTAAGCGATCTTTTGTTTTGCGACAAGGTATTTCAAATTTATTTAGACCAAATAATCAAACCAAAACTTTGATGATTTCGATTGGATTGGGTACAGCAATTTTAAGTACGTTGTTTATCATCCAAGGGTTGATACTAAATAATGTAGGGAGTATGGACGCGGGTAGTCAACCCAATACAGTATTGTATGGTATTAAGTCTGATCAAGTAGATGATGTACTCAAGATAACCGAGTCTCATGATATGCCGGTGCTTCAACAAGTCCCTATTGTAACTATGCGATTAGCAGAATGGAAAGGTAAAACCAAAAAGCAATGGATTGCAGATACATTAGGAAGGGGCCAAAGGTGGGCGGCTAATAGAGAAGCGAGAGTGAGCTATAGGGATACACTTAATTTTGATGAAAAATTGATTAGAGGCAACTTTGTTGGTGAGGTCGAACAAGGCGATTCGATTTTCATTTCTTTGGATGAAGGATATGCAGATGCCTTAAACGTCGATATTGGAGACGAGATGGTTTGGAATGTGCAAGGGGCAATGCTTAAGACTTATGTAAGTAGTATTAGAGAGATAGACTTCAGATCTATGCGGACACGATTTTTTATATTATTTCCTAAAGGCGTATTGGAAAATGCTCCTCAATTTCATGTTGTTGTTTCTAAATCTCCTAATGCACAAATATTAGGTGATTACAGACGTGAAGTAGTAAAAAAACATCCTAACGTTTCAGTGATTGATTTAGGTTCAATTTTGACCACGCTCAATGATATCTTATCTAAAATTTCATATGTCATAAAGTTTATGGCAGGCTTCAGTATTCTGACAGGATTGATCGTTCTTCTGAGTTCTTTATTACTTTCGAAATTCCAACGAATAAGAGAAAGTGTCCTTTTAAGAACCTTAGGAGCTGTGCGTTCACAAATTTATAAAATCAATGCAGTAGAGTATGCGATATTAGGTGGACTGTCAGCATTTATTGGATTATTCATTTCTATAATCGGAAGTTATTGTATCGCAAAATTTGAATTGGAATTGGCTTACAACATTCAGTGGTTGCCGCTTCTAGGAATCTTCTTGTTTATAATCGCTCTCACTGTATTTATAGGCTTATGGAATTCACGTGATGTTGTTTCTAAATCTCCTTTGGAGGTGTTGCGGAGAGAGGTTGCGTAAATTTAATCTTTACATCTAGTCAATTTGTTAATGCATTTCAAATGCACTGTAATTTCAAGGATAAAGATTTCCTTTTGTTTATAATAGGAGTATGAATAAATATCTTCCATTTGCACTAATCTTTTTCATAGCCTGTTGTTCTCAAAGTCCTAGCCAATACTTACGATGGGTTGGTGACTCTGTTTATGATGCTAATTTGGATGAAAAGAATTTTAGTTTGTGTAACGGTGAAAATAGGGTAATACAATATTTTAATTTAGGTGATGGGCTCACTTATAAGGGTGAAAGAAAAGGATTATGGAAAGAAATAAATAGTCAATATAATTCAATAGATGTTGATGAGTCTGGTTGGATAAGAATTCGATTTATTGTTAATTGTAATGGTCAGACTGGACGCTTTCGTGTAATAAGTGCTGATGAGTCTTATAATGAGTATAAATTCGATAATCGAATTACAGATCAATTATTAGAAATATCAAAAAAGTTAGATGGTTGGGAAGTCAAGGTAAGTAAAGGTCAACAAGTAGATTACTATCAATATTTGATATTTAAGATTCAACAAGGTCGATTAATAGAAATTTTGCCATGAAGAAATATAATTTGCTTCTCTGTTTTTTATTTTCAGCATATGTGCATATGGTTGGGCAACCCAATTGTGAAGCTTATAAATACTATGGCGATACATTGAAGTATCAGGCATGTAAGGCTGCTGAAGGGAGAAAAGGTCATTATCAATTTAGTAAGACTTATCAAGAATCATTAGATAAAGCCATTTCTATTGATCCTTCTTTTGCTTATGCGTACAAAGCGAAATCGACAGCATATCTTAAAAGTGGAGATTTTATAACCTGGAAAGAATTGATGGATAAAGCAGTTAATAATAATCCAATTGAGAATCTTGATTATAGGGGATGGTGTAGATTTCAATTTTTCCGTGATTATAAAGGTGCCATTGAAGATATTGAATTATTAGATAGTTTGGTGGAGTATGATATTGGATATTGTCAAAATGGGTATTACCATCTTAATGTGGCCAAAGGATTGTGCTACAAAGCATTAGGTCAAAATGAAAAAGCAATTGAAATTATCGAAAATCAATTAAATCATGATGATCATCATTCTGGACTATTTGATTATTTACACTTAGGTGTCCTTTATTTAGAACTTGGTGACTTTCATAATGCTATTGAAAAACTATTAATTCAGGCAGATGAAAATGATTTAGCTGAAAATAGATTTTATTTAGCGCTTGTCTATAAAAGTCTTAACCAATACGATGATTATGTATCTAACCTAAAGTTGGCAAGGGAAAAGTATATTTCAAATAATAAGATGTTTGATCCTTATTCCGCGCAAGTTGATAAGATATATTTAAGCGATATTGAAGATGAAATCCAAATAGCTAAAGAAAAAGGATACGATTTTTAAAGTAGGATCAATAAAAGTATGTAATCACTTCACATCTATCACCTGCTCCTGAAACAGTGATATAATTCCCAGCCCATTTTCTACATTAGAAAAAACTGGTACTGGCGAGCTAAACGGATTGTCCTCATTATCTACCTGAGATTTTAATGTCTTACTGTACTTAAAATAGTCTTCGGTTATGTCTCTGAATTCTACTTGATAGGTTGCGTTTTCTGGATCGGATATTCTAAATACTTTAATTTCTAACTCTTTCGATTCTCCATTGAAGGAGCTATCGTCAATAAGCAAAAAGTCGTCTTGTAAACCTTTTGTTGCAGACAAATCAATAGTACTAGCGAAAGTTGGACTGGTATTTAGAAGTACAGCAATTTCATAGAAATTGTGTTCGTTTGAATCGTCTTCTATAGTGATGGTAATACTACTTGCTTCATCTCCATCTTCTCTTAATCCAGCTTCATATTCGAAAACTGCATCTGAGATCGTTGTTTTCTTTGGGAAGGTGACCGCAGCGGTAGCGTCGGGTCTAATATTATCTAAATCCGTGAAATTGAATTCATAATCTTCTCCTTCTTCAAAGAAATTTAGAGGAATATCATCGGTGAAGTGTTGGCCGAAAATATTATTGATAGAAGTTATTTCTTGTAATCTTTCAACTTCAAATGACTCATTGGTAGATAATTTATTGATGATGACTTGTGAATTAAAGCTAAAGTTGCGGGAGTTAATTTGAGTACCGATTGGTGCATTGACACTAGCTGAAATTTCTAATTCATCTGTTTCTAAATTTATAAAGGCAAAGCCTACAATCTTCTCTTCTAATACAGGTGGGTCTATCTCAATATTCGTTTCAAAAAAGTCTTCACCGCAAGAAATCAATGTTACTAATGATAGCATAAGTAGGGTAGTGTAAAGTATTTGTGTAGTTATTACTTTCATGATTGTTGCTTTTAAAATTCGAAACTATATTTCACATACGGGATGATGGGAAATAAACTTTGTTGCTTTAAGACATAGTCTGATACAATATTACCATTGTCATCTGTATAGCTTTCCGTGTCGCCGTAAACGAAAAAAGGATTATTATTTGAATAAGCATTATAGGCACCTATTGACCAGATCCTTTTAAACTTCTTTTTTTGTTTGATAAAATTAACGCCAATATCAAGACGATGATATGGTGCCATTCTAAAATTATTTCGATCGGTGATGTCCTCGACAGTTGTATTTAGAAAAGAGCGATCATATCTTAATCTAGGATGCCACGCTATGTATTGATTATTCGAAAGAGTTACGGCATTACCTGTTCCATAAACCCATGTACCTGCAATATGTACTTTAGGACCTAGTTCGTAATTGGCAACTAATGAAATATCGTGTCTCCTGTCATAGCGATAGGGAAATTCATTTCCAAAATTGAGCTCATCAAACTGTCGATTTGTAAAAGATAAAGTATACCCCAACCAACCATTAAAGCGACCTGTTTTTTTCTGTAAGAAAAGTTCGATTCCCTTTGAGTCTCCATTGCCTTGAGTAATTCTATCTTGCCAGTCATTGAGTTCAAATAAACCAGATCCCTCTTTGTAAGCGATAAGATTGGACATGCTTCTGTAATATGCTTCTAAAGTGAGATCCCAGTCTTCATTTATCTTGAATGCATATCCCAAAGCAACCTGCCAGCTGTCTTGGGGTAAGACACGTTCTGTTGTAGGTAACCACAAATCAGTAGGTAATCCGATGCCTTCAAAAGATAGTAGATGAATAAATTGACGCATAGTAGCAAATGATGCTTTAATTGATTGTCCATCCTTCAATTGATACCGCATACTCAATCTTGGTTGAGCAGAAGTATAGAACTTTCCTTGGACATTAAATCCTGATGCATGTAACCCTGCATTAACTCGAAACTTATCTGTGACCTTCCAATCATCTTCAATATATGCATCAAATTCTTGAGCATCAACTTCTTCTTGACCCAACACTTCTAGGAATTCTTCAAAAGCTTCAAGTTGAAATAATTCAAATTCTCCAGGTTTAAATAAATGATCGATTCCGCTGATGCCAAATCGAATAAAGTGATTGGGGTTAGGGACCCAATCAAAATCTATCTTGGCTGCGAAATCTCGAATACCAGATGTGTAACCAATGGATATCTCATCAAGAATATCATTGTTTAAATTATTTGTACCATAGCCTACTTCTGTATCCAAGTTATAATGAGACATCGTAAAAGTCAGGTTAGAAAATAGCTTTGGATTCCATACATGATTCCATCTTATTGCAGAAGTGATGTTTCCCCAGCCCAAGTCGGATTTTGTAAAATCTTTGAAATCACCATCTACTTCCCTTACGTTAAAGTAAAAACGGTCATCTCCAGAGTAAAAGCTAGCATACAGTCTATCCTTTTCAGAAAAAACATGATTAATTTTTGCATTTAGATCGTAGAAGTAATAGCCTGTGTCACCTTCTTCTCCATTATCTCTAAATTCGCTTTGAATGACTGGCTTTAGAAGAAGATCTATGTATGTTCTTCTACCTGAAACAATAAAAGAAGTTTTGTCTTTAATGATAGGTCCTTCAAGTGTGAATTTAGAGGATACAATTCCAATGGAACCAGCTCCATGGATAGACTTCATGTTTCCTTCCTTCAAGTTGATATCGACAACAGAAGATAATCGACCTCCATATCTAGCTGGATATCCTCCTTTGATTAGCCTAACATCTTTTATAGCATCTGAATTAAAAACTGAAAAGAAACCAAATAGATGAGAAACATTGTAAACTGGTGTGCCGTCTAATAAGATTAAATTTTGATCGGGACTACCACCTCTGATATACAGTCCACTCTGTCCTTCTCCACCTGATTGTACTCCTGGTAATAATTGCAGGGCTTTTAATACATCTGTTTCACCAAGAAAAGCGGGTATGTTTTTAATTTGAGAAATCGGTACATCTATTTCACTCATCTGAGCACTTTGAGAAATATCTTTTTGGCGCTCAGCAATAATTTCAACTTCTTTAAGTTCGGCCGTAGATTTTAACTCTATCGTTATAATGGTGTCTGATTGGAGGTTAAGGGTAGTCTCAAAAGATTGATAACCTATATAGCTTGCTGCTAATTTTTGAGGTCCAGCATCAAGCGTTAAGCTGAAATACCCAAAATTATTACTTACAGTTCCATCAAAAGTTTCAGCGTTATAAATGTTAGCAGCAATAAGTTTTTCTGCACTTTGGGCATCTTGGATATAACCGCTAATAGTAAAACTTTGTCCAGTAAGTTGGGGACTAGAAAAGATTTGAAGAAGTAAAAGCCAGTAAATAAGTCTCATTAGGAAATTGTCTAACCCTAAACTAAATGATATGCTTTTAATTTTTCTTTATAGCCTTGTTAAATAAAACATAAGGCTAGTATACTGTATAAAAAAAGCCGTGATAATTATCACGGCTCTATATATCTTAATTTGTTTTTGCTTTATTGAGCAGAAGCGCTAGAGTTATTGTTAATAACTAAATGCTCTTTCTTTTCGAATCCTCTTACTGCATCTAAGTTGGCTACATACTCTTCGTCAAATTTCTTCATATGATCTGCTGCAGTTTCCTTTACGCTTTTAGCTTCATCAGACCTCATAAAATCAGGTAAGTTTCTATTAGCGATTTGCATTGAATTCAAAAATCTCTGTACTGCATCTTTTTTGTTTTTCTTGAGACTCATTGTCAATGACTTGACCCTAGTAACGATACGTTTTTTCTCATTAACCACCATTTTTTCATCTCCCTCAGTAAGCTTTTTAGTGAAATTCTCTATGATGCTTGATACATCCTTTTGATAACTTTCATCATATTTAGCTAGATTTTCATCTAAAGCAGTCGTTTCCTTTTCTAACTTCTCGTCATATTCTGCTTTAAGCTTTTCATTTTCTTCTGTTAATTCGATATTGACAGTCTCAACATTCATAATATCGCCTATCAAACCTTGAGAAAAACTGAAGGAAAAAATGAAGCTTGCGCTTAGAGATAATGCTAACTTCCTCATTCTAATATATCTTTTTGTGTGTTAACTGATTTTGAATCTTAAAATTACTGAAAAAATTGATTTTTAGCTTTCAGTCAATGTACTAAACTGCAAATAATATCAATAAATTCATTTTGGCAATCAGAACCACTCAATTCCTTGATTTTTAACTGATTATTATGATATGTTAACGTCATATTGAGGAAAAGATTGTCTTTATTTAATGCTTATAAGGACGCCCTAAAGGTTGTTTTACCATTTTGAAACTATCTTGATTTAGAAATTTATTGATTTGTCAAGAGAGAGATGTACACTCTGATGCTATAAATCATACTTACAGATAATATTTTTTAATTGAAAGTCGCATTTCAGATCGCCTATAATGGATCAAATTATGCCGGATGGCAAAGGCAAAGCCTTAGCCTTGGTATTCAAGAGGTTGTTGAATCTTGTTTGTCAAAAATATTAAAGGAAGACATTCGAATAGTTGGTTGTGGCAGAACTGATGCAGGTGTGCATGCTGAAAATTATACTTTTCATACACATTTAGCACAGTGGCCAGAATTTGATTTAGTAAAACGTCTGAATAGGATATTACCTGCAGATGTTTCTGCGAAGAAAGTGGTAAGCGTAGACGATAATTTTAATGCAAGATTTTCTGCTCAAAAGCGTACCTATCAATATCGAATACATTCTCAGAAAGATCCTTTTAAAGAAAAAACAAGCAGTTATTACGATAGTCTAAACTTGAATTTAGAAAGCTTAGCAGAGGCCGCCTCTTGGTTAATTAAACATTCCGATTTTCGACATCTTTGCAGAACACCTGATAGACACAAAAGCACGCTTTGTAAAATCTTTCAATTAGAGTGGGCAATGACACAATCAGGATATGTATTAAACATTAGTGCTAATAGATTTCTCAAATCCATGGTTCGAGTCATCGTGCATGATATGATTCTTTTAGGCACTAATCAATGGAATTTAGAGCAATTTAAAAATGTAGTTATTAATGGTGATAGAAAGTTTCAAATTGCCTTAGCACCACCCAATGGTCTCTATCTTATGGATGTAACCTATCCAAGTGAGTATGGATTAAATGATTAGTTATTCGGATTTGAATTAAAACTGGTAACCCCAATTAATCTGTCAAATAAAGCTCCAAAAGGTCTGTAATAAACAAGAACATGATAATCATTTTCGGTTTCGTAAAAACTGCCTTCAATAAAGTCAATGTCTAATAGGCCATCTGGCTGCTGCAATGCATACATGTAATCGTAATACCCTTGTTTAAACATAGCTTGTCCAAGGTAGAGTCCTCGTGTTGGGTCGTATTCTAAACGATATTCATCTTTAGCTTGCCAATCAGAAAATGAACCAATCATATAAACATCCCCATCATACTTTTTCTCAGATTCTAAATTGAATATAACCTTACAATATTCGCTTGTTATAGTCCCGTCTCTAGCATCTTGATTGTCTAATAAAAAGTAACCATTAGCATCTACTTCATTAATGAAATTTCTGTTAAATCTCTTTTGAGCAAGATCCAATAGTACTGTCGTTTCGTAATTATCCCTATCGATACTATTGACAAATTCAGTGGCATATTCTAATGTCCTAATGTCAAAGTTTCGAAATTCCTTTAATGCTGGGAAAATGACTTCGTCATACTGATTGAATTGTAATGTTTGCCCTACGGTGAAATTTCCTTTTATATTATTTAGTGCACCATTCCAGTTGCCATTTTGTACTACGGTTACATATAACTCGTCAATTGGTCTTGAGATTCTAAAGTCATCAAAATTGATGGTTAATTTTATTTCTTGGTGTGTATTTAGCTTTCTAACGTTCCGCGGCTTCATTATTTGAAACCCTATTTTGACATTATTTTCTGCCACCATAAATCTTCTAGTAATAACCGGAACATCTAATTCAGAATCTCTGATGATGAGTAAGTAATTTCCAGAAATCAGCCAATTTACATCATCATTCGGTAAGGAAAGCATATAATTGGTATAGTCAGAATAGGCATTTGCAGAAAAGGCAAAATCTTCAATGTCTTCTCCATTAAACCCATCAAGAAATTCTATTTCATCTAATTCTGATGGATACCAATCTTTATCACAATGTCTGATTTCATAGGTGTACTCTTTAAAGCCACCATCTAAATCATCAAAACTCAAACTTAAGGATCCTTGAAAACTTGTATTGAAATCAATGATGGGCATTGACATTTCAAGGCTCTGATGATTGAATGTGACAGATTTGATATTGGGCATATAAATCATGTTGTCATATACAATGTCCTGTTGGCCAAATGCAAAGTGGGCCGAAACAATCATGAAAAAAGCCAGTAATAAAGATTTGTTCATACAACAATAACTTATCCTCTCGTATTAGTAATTTCTGTTTGGCTCAAATTAACATTTTTTTATTTGAACTTATAGACGACTTGTGCAGGTGGGCTTGTAAAAGGATTGTCTTTAATTCTAAACCTCCAAGGCCAATGTGCGCATTCTTCAGCGTATGCAATACCAACTCGAGGACTTTTAATGATCTCTGTATCTGATATTGTTTTGTTATCTCCAATCCAAATAAGGCTTTTAGCCGAGTAATAAGGGTTACCATTGTGTTCTCGAGTTATACCAAGTGCTTGACACAGCTTACCTGGCCCATTGGCTAATTGTTTGATTGGCTTTATTTTTCTTCTAGATTTCATAAAGTCAATGCCAGTAAGAGGTTCTACAGCTCTTATCAAAATGGCATGAGCCTCGTCTTGCACAGATGTAACAATATTGAGCATGTTATGTATGCCATAACAGAGGTATACGTATGAAACACCACCTTCATGAAACATGATTTCTGTGCGTTTGGTACGCTTATTATCAAAAGCATGACTTCCTTTGTCATGGGGCGCTTTGTAAGCTTCGGTCTCTACAATCTTAGTTATACAAACTTTATTTTCAACTTGTGAAATGAGAAACTTTCCCAAAAAGAACTGAGCAAGGAATAGTATATCTTGATTTAGGTATATGGATTTTTCGATCGGGGAGATATCGCCAAGTTGGACAGAGCTCATAATATCATAGCTTGGTGAGGTATGTCATCTTCAAGGTATGGTTCTCCTGTGGCTTTAAATCCAAGATCTTTGTAAAATTTTTCTATATAAACTTGGGCAGATATTTTTATTGAAAAAGAAGCATATAATACTTGACACTTATCAATAGAAATCTTCATGATCTTTTTTCCTAGACCAGTGGATCGATATGCCTTTAAACAAACGACTCTTCCAATGGATGCATATTTTTCATATGAGATTTTAGGAGGAACAATTCTGGTATAAGCTACTAATTTATTTCGATCATAAGCTAAGACATGATAAGATTTTAGATCTTTTCCATCAGCATCTTGATATGGACAATTTTGTTCAACTATAAAAATCTCTTGTCTTAATTGAAGTAGATCATAGAGTTCTTCAAGTGTGAGCTCTTGAAATGCCTTAACTTTAAAATCAATAGACATTTTAAATACGTGATTTTAATTGATAAGTACCGACTATCCCGAGATGGTTACCTTCTTTGTCTTCTATTTCGTCAAATTGAACGCATTCTAATTGATCCGAGAAAAATATGTGATCATAAGGATTAACGACTGATAGTTTAGAACTTCTCCTCGAATTTTTAAGACCAGATCGATTGGTTAATTTAACTATTTCAGGATGCCAATAAACATCGTTGTAATCTCCAAGAGCAATCACTGGATTATCAAGTGATTTTATTTGTTTTGATAATAAGTCTAGATGATCTTCTCTTTTATAATCAGGATCTGGATACAACAAAGGCACATAAGAGGTAATGATATTAATAACACCAAACTCATTATTAAGCGATACAATTAAATTTGGTATATCATGATACCTGAATGATTTTATGTCGAAAGACTTAGAAGAAAATATAGCCATTCCAAAAGGATCCACTCTTGTCATTTTATGAGAGTAAGGGAAGTTAAATTTTAAGGAGGAACCTAAAGGAATTTCCCAATCCGGCGTAAATTCTTGAAAGGAAATAATTTCTGGATCAATCTTATAAATTAACTCTTCCAAATTAACTGTCTCTCTATTAATGGAACTCAGATTGAAATGAGCTACTCTGATTTTCGGAAGTAAATTATGCTGAGGCAATATCAGGTTATCATTAGAGGTCATTTTTAAGAAAAAAGCTATAAAGCCTGTTGCTAGCATTCCGATGAACATTAATCTCTTTTGATTAAAAACCAAAAAGATAAAACTGAGAAACAGCATGACAAACATAAGAAAAGGAGCATATTCAGATACCTTTTCGAATATTTCAATTTTAGGAGGGTAAATAATGATATATGCAGATAAGATGATAATCACCGTAGTGATAATCTGAGTGATCTTATGACTTAAAATAGTTTTCATTCCCCTGCTTCACTGCCAAAGATAATTAATTCATTAAGCTATTTTTCAATGAATATATAGAATCAAACAGGTGTTAATTATTGTTAGATTAATTTAAGTTATCTCCTAAAACACTTACCAGTTTTCCGCTCATGGTATTCCCATTAGCATCAAACAATTCGTAGACAATAATATATATGCCAATTGGCAGCAATTGTGACTGATCGTCTGTGCCATCCCAACTTATTATTCCTTGACTCCCTAAAGATTGGTTAGTAATAAGTGTTCTTTTTTTATAACCGCGATCATTATAAATATTAAATGTGCCTACAAATCCAGTATTGTCAATGTTGTAGTTGATGATCAATAAATCTTTGTCCCCATCTTGATTAGGTGTGAATGTTTTATATTCTAGATTGATTGCTTCTTGTGAGTCAATATTTGGATTTGTTGTATTAGAGTTTTTATATCCTGGAGTGGCAAAATTATTGAGCTGAGCAGAGGAAGTCCAATTCTCAGAATTATTAGTTGGAGAATCAACAGAGATCCGCTCAAGACTAATTCCTTCAGTATCTGCAACTAATGTAGAGTGATAATCTTCTTCATAATCGAAAGCATCCAATTCGGTTAATTCGCTTTCCTCAATTATCGATATTGTGACATTACCATCACTATTGTTAAAAGAAGGAATTTCATTCTCAAAGATTAATGCATCTGCAGGTGGCTGATAAATATCAATTAGTTGATTCGCGTTTGGAGTTATCGCCAAATACTCACCAGGTAGTAATTCTATATCTTCATCTATTATATCTTCTTCATCTTTATCAGCATTGCTGATAATTAAGCCATTGAGATTTAGAAACTTATCAGACTTATTATGAATTTCTACAAAATCTTCAGCTAAGGTTATAGGGTCAAATAATATTTCCGTTAATATTAAATCTCCTAAAGTTGGTGATTCAAGTAAATTGAGAGAAACAGATACTCCATCAATAATGTTACCTGCATTATCAGATAAATTGGACACGTCTAGATTTATAGTTGTACCGCTAGGAATGTCCTGATTTAGAATTAAAATTACTGTATTGGGTCTTGAATTATCTAAAGTGGCATTGATGACTTCCAAGCCATTGTCAAGTAGAAAATTATTTGTGCTCAGTGAGTTGGGGTTTATAACTTCGTCAAATGCAATCTCAATGGTGTTAGGGTTGATAATTTTAGCATCAAGAAATTGAGGTGCGTCGGTATCCGAAAGTAGTACATCAACAAAGAGGTTGTCAAAGAAAAATTTGTCACTTCTTGTATTTGTATAATTGCATTTAAAACCAAACAGGTTCAATTGGTCAAGTGATGGTGTGGCTTGAAAATTAAATTCGAATTCTGGTTCAGACAAAAGACTACCAATTGATCTAGTTCTTAAAATCCAATTATCATTCGAATCATAAACTAATTCTAAATTGAGATTAAATGCTGATGCAATTTTTCCCATGTTACCTGAAGCTAAAGTTAAACTTGATCCATTGTCATATTGTAAAAGTGTAATGGCATCCTCTGAGCCATTTTCACCTAGTTGAAGGACATAGCCATTAGCAATTGCTAAATCTGGGTTATCTACAGCTAATAAAATTTCCAAATTGTTGGCACCTGAAGGACTAAAATCTAGCTCAACATCTAATGACCATATTGTACTATCGCTAAAAGTATTTTCTAAGTATATCGTTGAAGGTCCTGCATCTGGAGCATTTAATTGTAGCTGACCTTCACTATTGATTTCAAAATCTGAAATATCACCAATCCAATCAGAAAGGTCCATAGAATTGAAATCTTTTTGTATTTGACAATAGCTTGTCAGACATAAGACCAATAATGAACAAATTAGGTACAATCTATGCATGGAATAAAAATAATATTTAGTGGAACATAACTGTTAGAATCAGCAAATAATATATACAGCTATTCGTTAATTTTACAAATTAATAATTAAAATATATGAAGTTAGCATTAGTAGGTTGTACAGGTTTAGTTGGTCGTGAGATGATCGAAGTTTTAGAAGAAAGAAATATTAAACCAACTGAATTTATTCCAGTTGCAAGTGCCCGTTCAGTAGGGAAAGAGATCCATTTACATGGCCAATCCTATAAAGTAGTTTCAATGGAAGATGCGATTGCATTGGCTCCTGATTTCGCTTTATTCTCTGCAGGGGGATCTACATCTAAAGAATTTGCACCAAAATTTGCAGATGTAGGTACAACGGTCATAGATAACTCTTCAGCATGGCGAATGGACCCAAATGTTAAATTGGTTGTGCCGGAAGTAAATGGCAACCTACTCACTGAAGATGATAAAATTATTGCTAATCCAAATTGTTCGACTATTCAATTAGTTGTTGCCTTAAATCCATTACATAAGAAATATGGGATCAAAAGATTGGTCATTTCTACATATCAATCTTTTACAGGTACTGGAGCTAAAGCTGTAAAGCAATATGAAGCTGAAGCTAAAGGCGAATCGTTACCAGAAACTGAGATGGCTTATAATTATCCGATTTATGAAAATTGTTTGCCTCACTGTGATATATTCCTTGATAATGATTATACCAAGGAAGAAATGAAGCTGGTCCACGAAACTCGAAAAATCATGTCAGCACCTCAAATTCAGATAACGGCTACTGCTGTAAGAGTGCCAGTGCATGGTGGACATTCAGAATCCGTTAATATTGAATTCAATAATGCTTTCGATGTTCAGGATATTAAAAAACTATTAAATGAGGAAGAAGGCGTGATCTTGCAAGATGATATTCAGAATTTCAAGTATCCTATGCCTAGATATGCTAGAAAGAAAGATGAAGTATTTGTCGGGAGAGTAAGAAGGGATGAGTCAATAGAAAATGGCTTAAATATGTGGATTGTAGCTGATAATTTAAGGAAAGGAGCGGCAACGAATGCAGTTCAAATACTACAACATTTAAGTTGATATTATTATATATTTATTTTTTATTTCAACCGATGCATAAGAGTGCATCAAGTATTGAAGATTTTTAACGACAAGTAACTTAAGAAAAATTTACACAGATGAAAAAGAAAATTGTCCTTTGGGGAAATGATGAAAACGATAAGAAAGTATTAATTGGGATAGAGCTTAAAGACAAAGAAAACAAAGTCAATATCTACACCTTTGACCAATCAATTGCAACAGAAGCTTTTTATAATACTATGATGGACGATTGGAGAGTTGGCAAAGATGTCGCATTCCCAGAAGGCCATGCCACACTAGAACGTCCTCTTTCAATGACCGAAGATCTCTTACCTGAGACTTTAAAGGTTCAAAGAACAGATTTAATTACTCGAGCTAAAACAGAATGGCACTTTGCTGTTTTATCTGCTAAACTGTATGATATGTATCATTCAGAGTTAGGAGAGATAAAAGAGAAAGTTGACCAATTGATGGATTTTGATAATGGAATCTGGGATGAGTTAGTAGGTTTTTGGGGAAAAGTTTCTGATCAAATTAAAGAAAGGAATCTTTTTAGAGAACAAGCAGATAGGCTAAGAGATCAATCTAATGAGTTATTTACTCAATTGAAAGAACTCAGAAAAAAAGCGAATGATGAGTTTTCTCGAGTATCACAAGAGAAGCTTGTAGAATATAAAACTAAGTTGAATGATATCAATGAGAAAGTTGAGAAAGGCTTAGGTCTAAAACCTCTTTTTGAAGAATTAAAAAAGATTCAAACTCAATTTAAAGATGAGCCTTTTACAAGAGGTGATAGATCTAAAGTTTGGAAAAATATAGATGTACTCTTCAAAAAGATCAAAGAAAAGAAGTTTGGAAAGATCGACGACTCAGGCAACAATATGTCTAGGTTGGATAGAAGATATAATGGTTTGATGAGTGCTATTGATAAGATGCAAAGATCTATCGATAGGGATAAAAAGGATATTGAATTTCAAAATCGTAGAGTAGGACAGACAGATGGACAGCTAGAAGCGCAGATTCGCCAAGCTAAGGTGAAAATGATTGAAGGTCGAATTGAGTCTAAACAGGAGAAGTTGAATGAGATGTTGCAAACCAAAGCTCAACTAGAGAAAAAGAAAGATCAAGAGTCTAAGCGAATGGCAGTGAGAGAAGAAAAGAAAGAAATCCAAAAGAAGAAAAAAGAAGTCAAAGACAAAATTGCTGCAGAAATCGCTGAAAAAAATAAAGAATTAGATGATGATAAGTTGAAGAAAGCCGCTGCCAAATTGAGTGATGATGTAACAGAAGAAGTGAAAGAAGAAGCTAAAGCAGCTAATGAAGACAAATCTAAAGAGAGTGCTCCGAATGAAGTTGAGGAGAAGAAAGAGGAATCTTTATTGGGTGCTATCGCCACTGTTGCAGGAGAAGCTATAGAAGATATGGTGGATACTGTTAAAGCTGTAGGCTCTGTGGTCGGTGACAAAATAGGGGATAAGGTAGAAGATATAAAGGATGCAGTTGTTGAAATAAAAGATGATTTATCAGATAAGATAGAAGATGCTCAAGAAGCTGCCCAATCAAAGGAAGATGATGGCTCTTTACTCAAGAAAGGAGGCATTATAGGAGCTGCTGCTGCAGCTGGAGGACTACTTGTTAAAGAAATTAAAGAGAAAGTAGAAGATGTAAAAGAAGTGCTTGATGGAGATGCAGACTCGGTTCCGATCGAAGCATCAAGCCAGGATTTAAAACCAGATGAAACTATTTCTGAGGTGGAAAATCGAATGGGCAACTCTGAAGAAGAGTAATTACTTCTTCTACAGAAAAAAAAGGGCTGCGATGATAATTCTCAGCCCTTTTTTTTTTGAGTTATACATAGATCAATGATTAATGAATCATCAATTTGTGTGTATATATTTCTGAACCACTTTTTAAATGCACGATATAAAAACCAGCCTCTAAGTGATTGGTGCTTGTCGTAATTCTCATATCAGATGATTGCACTTTGATATCTTGCTGGTGAACCATTCTGCCGTCCATGCTCCATAAAGATAACTCTGCATCAAATGTATGATCAGCATTGATATTTACAGTAAAGTAGTCATTAGCAGGATTTGGAAATACTTGCACATCGACACCTTCAAAAGAATTGAAGTTTGTACTACTAACAACTTCTGAATCTAAGATTGATGTAAAGAATGGTGTACAATCTTGGTCTGTTGTTGTTGAAACACACGCTTGTGTTTCAGCTTGTACCAAGTCGATAAGATCTAAATCATCGATAAACCATCCTGAACCAGGTGCGAAGGTTTCATCATTAGGTGTATTGCCAGTGCCTGCATTAGTGCCAAATCTAAACCTAATTGAAATAGTTTGCCCTTTGAATGCAGATAAGTCAATCCAAGAATCGATATAATCATCTGTTCTACCTGAAAAAGCGAAGTGCGATGGAATAGCAAAGGTTGTATACTGCAATGGACAATCATATCCATTTCGGATAAATAGATCTTTGGCATCTGTCCAAATCACATTGTCCAACGAAAATTCTACGAATCCACCATTTCTTGCGAATTCAGTATTTATCCTGTGGAAGAATCTTAAAACTGGTAATTCACCAACAACTTCAAAGTTATTGAAGCCTATAATCTGCTCTGTATTATCATCGATCTCTTCTACGTACCACGCTTGCTCTCCAGAGTAAACTGGGAAAATCGTGCTACTTGAAGTCTGCCAGAAATTATTCCCTTCAACGATTTCTCTTTCCCACTGATTTAATTCTGCCGAAGTCTCAACTGCATTATGTCTTAAGACTTGAGAGTTAGCACTTCCGTCTGCTTCAACCATATAAGTAATTGACATTTCTTGCTGTGAAGCCAACATATCTAAATCAAAAATGATTTGATCATTAGATAAAGTCGGTTCCATGCTTGCAGAACCGTCTACATAGGATAATCCCTCCGGAATGAAATCTGAAACAACAACTTCTGTTAAGTCTTCAGGCTTATGATTAGCCACAGTTAATGTGACCATAGTTTGAGAACCAAAATCAATCTTAGAGGCAATGTCTTTCCATATCTTCAAACTTTCAATACAATCAGGACGTGTATCAAAGTTTTCGACGCCATCATTCCTGTTATTAGAACTACCACCATCAGCAAACCATCCTAAACCTCTTTCTGCAAAAACATTCCAAATCATGCATTGGTGTTCTCCATTATTATTTGCCATATCTGCAGCTAGTATAGCGTCTCTGCCGTTAATGAAACCTACATCACATCCAATCATTTTCATACCATCAATAACCAATTGCGTCGCTTTAAAATTGCCAGATTCTGTATTAGACCAGTCTGCATCGAAGCCATATAATTCTACAAACTCCCAATACATATCCCATAGCATATCCACCCATACTTCACCCAATGGATGTGGTGCTGTTGTTGCTTTTATGTCTTTGAAAGTTTGTGAGTTGATATTTCTATCTGTGCTATATGGTTGTCTTCTTATACCACGACCATCAGGACCTCTACCATCTGCATAGTTGCCAATACCTCTTGAATCAGTCCCCTCGTCGCCAGGTTCTACTGTTAACATAAGTGCTAAAATGTCAGACCAACCTTCTCCCATCTGCTCATCACGACCACCGACACATACTGTATTTGGTCCACCAACTAATCGACCGCTAACACCATGTCCATATTCATGTATGATAATACCGTTATCAAATCCTGAACTTACTTGCTGTATTGGGTTAGCATCCCCAGGTTTAATAGTTGCTGTTACAGGAAAACCTGCTTCTATTGATGCTTTGATAGCATTGCAATCTTGAAACCCCATAGCGATTACAGGTACAGTTACATCAGCGCCTACAGATCCTGGAGCCATGCCTCCCGAGATTGGATCGCTACCATCTGATGTTGGGTCACCACCCGCTCCAGGAACGTTACATATAACAACAGCAATGGCGCCAGCATCTTCTGCATTCAATGCTTTACGTCCAAATTCACAAAGCCCTCTATAAATCATTGCAATCTTACCATCGATCTCTTCAGGATTAACAACATCACCACAAACCAAGTCAGGAAACTGTGGGTCAGCATCAAAAGCTAAAGCCATTTCTCCAGTTACATCAACAGTCGCATAACTATTGTCAAATCCCCATCCGTCTCCAGCTTCACCATTAGGGTAGCTGCCAGCTAGAGGTTGTGGTTCGTTAACAGTAAACAGGCCTGCTGTTGGTAAGTCCCATCTAAACATATTCATGTTTCCATTATCACCGTCTCGAGTTAATGAAAAGTTGGCATTATTTGTCCCTGAACCATCGAGGGCATGAGCAATAACGTGATCACCACCAGTTCCGCCATTACCGTAATTATTAACTTGGAAGTTTCCAGCAGCTTCGTCAAAACCTAAGAGATAAGTAATATCATGCACCATGTTATTGGCATAAAATAAATTGGTTACATCAGCTTCAATGCTGCCTTCAGGTTCTAATTCTTGATTGTGTGTAAAGTCGAACATTAACTCCATTCCACCTTCAGGTTCATTATTGCCTGAGATATCGTTATCATCTTCATCTTCATATGCATGGACGTTATTACCTCTGGTAAACGTAAATTCTGGACCATCAACACCATCTATATCATGCCATCCATAAGGAGACGCTTCGACAATATGTGGGTCTGTTACCAATTGATGATCGCCATAAAGTGGGCTTTCAATTGGAAAAGGATATACACGATAAGTCGCTCCCATTTGAGAATTATCTAAAACCTTTTTAGTCGCTACAGACTCTTGAATCTTTCTGCAAGACGCATCATGATTGTGATATTGTCCTTTTGAATGCTGGCAGTATATCGTTCTGTTTTCATGATCCAATACTTTGCCATTTGCCGCAGACACCATCGAATTCCAGCTGTCGTCATTTCTTGAATCAGCAAAATTTACTTCCCAAACTAATTCAACAGTATTATCCTCAGTTAAGAAGTACTTCTTTTTAACTCTAATGTCGCCATCACTGAATGTGCTTTTCTTAAATGTCAACTCGTTTTCTGATACAGACTTTAAGAGTTGAACAGGTTCAGGATTTTTAAACCCTAAGTCTTGAGCTGTGAAATTTACAGCTTCAATGGCAGATAACTTGTCTGCGCTTTTCTGGACTTTCTTTTGGACATCTTCTACAAAGGTAGAATTGCTAAAAAGCACTTGATTGTCTTTAGTAAGGTTGACGTTAATTACAGCGTTATGCACTGGAATGCCATCAATAGCTTGAGTATAATAGATATGTGTGACACCATTATGCTTGGATTGATACATATCCGTTACAATCATAGAGTTAATATCTGATTCTACTAGACCAAATTGCCCAAGGTTGGAAGCTATGAAATTAGAGCCAAGATTAATTTTTTCGGCTTGAGAATAACAAAAGCTTGTTAGGCTAATTAAGACTAACGATAAAATTATTTTAGGTAAAACTTTCATCTTATGAATATAAATTTTTGAATGAAGTGTGAATATATCCAATTAAAATTTCCCGAAATAGTTCAAATTCGATACAGTTAAGACATTTGGCTAATTTTGCTACAAATCAAATCTTCTGAAAGATCAGTTTTTAATAGGTAGAAAACCGGTACTCGAAGCCCTTGAAAATCAAGAAAAACTCGAGAAAGTTTGGATTGATAAGGGATTAAGAGGTGAATTGGAGAAAGAAATAAGGCAACTCTGTAGGGCGAGTCTTATACCCCTTCAGTATGTTCCAAAGGAAAAACTTCATTCGTTATGCAATAAAGCTAATCATCAGGGTGTCGTCGCTCAAAAGGCTTTTGTGGATTATCTAAGCATTGAGCAAGTATTGCCTCATATCTATGAAAGCGGTAAAACACCATTTTTATTGGTATTAGATGGCATTGAAGATGTAAGAAATATTGGCGCATTATCCAGAAGCGCATATTGGTTTGGCATTGACGCCATAGTGGTTTCACTCAAAAAAACGGCTAGAATCAACAGTTTTGCCATGAAAGCTTCTGCAGGTGCCTTAAATTATATCACCGTTTGCCGAGAAAAAAACCTCAAAGACGCTTTAGAATATATCAAATCTTCAGGTGTCCATTTAGTTATAGCAGATAGCGCTAATGAAAATTCGTCGAATACCATTGATTATTCCGAACCAATTGCCCTAGTATTAGGTTCAGAAGGGGAGGGTGTTTCGAAAGAAACACTAAAAATGGCAGATAAAATCGTTTCAATCCCAGGAGCTGGTAATATTGATAGCTTAAATGTTAGTGCTGCGGGTGCGATTTTGATGCATAGTTTATATTTAGAAAGAGATAAAACAAAATAATGAGTTTTAAAAAAGCAACTACCTGGTCATTTGTTTTCTTAATGATCGCTGGATTATTCCAAGCATGTAAATCCACAAAAGATGCTTCTGATAAATTATCAAATTCCGACTTAGCGTCGGATAAGGATTACACACTCGAAAAGAGTCTACTTTGGAAAATTGATGGTAATGGATTGGCGCAACCATCATATTTATATGGTACCATTCACTTAATTGATAGTGAAAGCTTCTTTTGGCCTAAAGGGACCTTGGCAGCTATTGATGAATCTGAGGATATTGTTTTTGAAATCGATTTAGATGATATGTTCGACATAAGCGCTTCAATGAGTTTATTGACCAAAGCATTCATGAAAGATGGTAAAACATTAAAGGATTTATATTCAGCTGAAGATTACAAATTTGTCAAGGAACATTTCGAAGGTATGGGCCTTCCTATGTTTATGATGCAAAAACTAAAACCAATGTTTTTGACAGTTTTTGCTTCTGGAGATGTGAAAATGGGTGAAGGTTTTGGAGCTGGATCTGGTACCAAATCTTACGAGATGGAAATTTATGACATTGCTCAGAACTCAAGCAAAGAAGTAAGCGGTTTGGAAACAATGGAATATCAAATGTCAGTTTTTGATTCTATACCTTATCAGGAGCAAGCAGATATGCTATTGCAGACCATCAAGACCAGTGACATGGAAGATAATTCATTTAAAGAAATGATGGCCATGTACACCAATCAAGATATTAATAAAATGGTCGAGTCTATGGGCGAAGAAGAGGGCATAGGCGGATATGAAGATATTCTATTATACAATCGAAATAAAAATTGGATTCCTGTAATGAAGAAAATGATGATGTCAAAGAAGATTTTCTTTGCCGTAGGTGCTGGACACCTAGGTGGAAAAGATGGTGTCATCGATTTACTTAAAAAGGAAGGCTTTAAGTTAACGCCACTAAGCACAGCATCAGAATAATGGCGATCATTAAAACTGTCAATGGGGATACGCCACAAATACATGATTCTGCATGGATCGCCGAAAATGCAGTCATAACTGGAAATGTTGAAATAGGAGAGAACAGTAGTGTCTGGTTTGGCGTCGTCATTAGAGGTGACGTCAATAAAATCCAAATTGGTAATAATTGCAATATCCAAGACTTAACCATGGTGCATGGCACTTATCATCGTGGAGATACTATTTTAGGTGATAATGTAAGTATTGGACATCGTGCAATCATCCATGGTTGTCAAATCAGAGATAATGTTTTAATCGGCATGGGTGCCATTTTGTTAGATGATGTCATCATACCCTCAAATACTGTCATAGCAGCTGGAGCCCTAATCACCTCAAATATGAAACTCGAATCTGGATTTATATACGCTGGTAGTCCTGCGAAAAAATTAAAACCCTTACCGCAAGAAGGCATTGATTATTACATAAAAGGCACCGCAGACCACTACATCAAATATTCAAGTTGGTATAAATAACTTGCGAATGATCTAGATGATCGTACTTTGCTTAATAAATATTCAGCTTCAACTTAGTCTTCAACTTCAACTTAGTACGCTCCATAAACCTTTCTCAAAAATCCTCCCAACATCTTAGGCTCAAGCCATCTTAAAACAATGACCATATCGTTTTCTTTATCAACGATGATATAGTTGCCGCCAAAACCCGCTGCATAGAAAATGTGCTCCGGCACGCCTTCCATATATCTACGCGTACCTTTCGTGTTAAGCCACCACATGTACCCGTAATTAGCATTAGCGTTTGAGGGGGTAATGGCTGCTTTAATCCAATTTTTAGAAATCAACTGTTGGTCCTTCCAACGACCATCGTTAAGAAAGAGTAGCCCAAACTTGGCGTGATCTTCAGTGCTGATAAACAAGCCTCCTCCAGAGTGACCTCCGCCACTTACGGATTGCATTTTCATACCATCTACATTTACCCAAGAATTTTCATAGCCAAACCATCTCCATGTGGATGAAGCGCCGATAGGATCCATGATCTTTTCTTTTAAGACCATAGGAAGGGGCTTCCTCCAAACTTGCAATAAGCTGTATGCTAATAAATTGACGCGGACATCATTGTACTCGAAAATTGAGCCTGGTTCATTGAGTTTTCTAAATTTCCAATCATCAATGTCACCTTCTTTTGGTGGCCTATCTGCCCAGTCTTGTCCGCCCCATAAAGTCCCTTGCCAATCTGAAGATTGATTCAATAAATGTTCCCAAGTTATTTTTGAATTATGTCTACCTTCAAATTCTCCGGTCCAGATTAAATCTTTGACTTTTGATTCAGTTGATGAGATAAGTTTTTTATCAATGGCTAATCCGGCTATTGTCGATAAGTAACTTTTAGTTACACTAAATGTCATGTCCACACGATGAATGTCACCCCACTGAGCAATGACATAGCCATCTTTAATAATCATGCCTGCGTTGGATCCTCTTTTTTTAGTAGGTCCTAAAATTTTATGATAAGGTTCATACTCAAATCCTTTTAAAATGGCTTGTCTTAAATCAATAGGTCCGCTGTATTCATGAGTTTTCGAAAAATTAATGGCACTATCCAGACTATCTTGATTGATCCCAAAAGCTTGAGCACTTTTAGTTTCCCATGTTTTTCCTTTTTCCGGAAAATACGTTTGTGCACATAAGTAGTGGGTGATCAAAATAAAACAACCAACTAAAAAGAGTTGAATTCTCATGATGTCAATTTTTTGAAAGATACTTAAGCCTTTGCAGTCTTTGTTGAAGACTTCACTAAAAATATTCCAGCAAGTATGAGTATGAGAGATATGAAATGAAAAATGCTTATAAATTCACCATCAAAAAATGCCCAGATTAATGCAACAAGAGGTATCAGATAACTTACAGTCGTTGAGAATATTGCATCAGTAATCTGGATGAGTCTGAAAAACAAAATATTAGCTGAAAAAGTACATACTAATGACAAAACTAAAAGAGCTAAAAGTGAACTAATGCCGTGCTCATGGGTCATAGCCACTTCAATGAAGTCAGAAGTGAAAAGATAAATGGAAACAAAGGGACCTATCAATACAAAAGAAACTGTGCTGATGATAATCGGCTTTATACTGGTTAAAAATCCAGAAACAACATTGGCACTTATACCATAGCAGATGGTTGCCAATATAATGAGCCCTACAAATATGATGGGAAACACTTGCTGAGTTTGATCTTTAACAAAAAATACGAAGCAGACCCCTACAAAACCCAATAAAATGCCGCTTAGTTGCTTTGGTATAAATGGTTTCTTAAAGAATAGAATAGCCAGTAGGAGTGTGAAGATAGGTGTCATACTATTAAGTACCCCAGTCACCCCGGAAGGGATTTTAGTTTGGCCCATAGCATATAAAAAAGCAGGAATGCCACTTCCGCAAATACCAACAAATAGTAAAGGCCAAAACTTAGACCAATCAATTCTTTTAAAATAGACGAAGAAAAGGGGTAGGAAAGCCAAAAAAGCAATTACTATTCTGCCGGCTCCAACCTGCATCGGAGAAAATGCGATTAATGCCTTTTTTATGAGGATAAAAGAACTGCCCCAAATAATACTAAGAGTAAAAAGAAGCAACCAGGCAAGAGAATTAGAATTTACTTTTTTGTAATCGATTTGAAATATTAATTTCGTCAAACATATTCAAAAAATATGATAGATGTGAAACTCTTCTCTTGTAGTGCCTCGAAAGTTCTAGCAGAGAAGATCGCTGACTACTACGGCGAACCGCTTGGAAAACACCAACTTAATAAATTCTCGGATGGAGAAATGCAAACCATTATCTCTGAATCAGTAAGAGGATCTTATGTTTTCTTCATTCAATCAACGATAGCGCCAGCAGATAATTTATTAGAATTATTGCTTCTTATTGATTCTGCAAAAAGAGCTTCTGCTGGATATATTACCGCAGTGATTCCATATTATGGATACGCCAGACAAGATCGTAAGGATAAACCGAGAGTGCCTATCTCGGCAAAGTTGATAGCCACCATTTTGGAGTCAGCTGGAGTTAATAGGATTGTCACAATGGATTTCCATGCGGACCAGATCCAAGGCTTCTTTGATATACCTGTTGATCATCTAAAAGGAGAAGCCATATTTATGCCTTATCTAGCTAATCAAGATATGGATAATGTCATTTTTGCATCCCCAGATGTCGGTGGTGTGAAAAGAGCCAGAAGCTTCGCAAAGTATTTTCAGAGAGATTTAGTGATTTGCGATAAAGTCAGAAAGGTAGCTAACAAGGTAGATAGCATGACGGTAATTGGAAATGTAGAAGGTGCTGATGTTATCTTGATAGATGACTTGGTGGATACTGCTGGTACTTTATGTAAAGCTGCTCAAGCAATAATTGATAAAGGCGCCAAAAGTGTCAGAGCATTGGCGACACATGCTGTTTTATCTGGAAATGCTTACCAAAACATTGAAAATTCAATTTTAACGGAGTTGATCGTTACAGATACAATACCTCTAAAGCAACAATCCGATAAAATCAGGGTGTTATCTTGTGCTCAATTGTTTTCAAAAGCTATCCGAAATACACATGAATTCAAGTCTATATCAGCACTTTTTGTAGATAAATAGGTGCTGAGTAAGTAGCATTTGTTGTAGGAAGTAATGGATTTTTGATCATACTAGGTTCTAAACTAAGGTGATTTTACGCTTAAAAGTTAGATAATCAGGTATTTTTCAACTTCAACGTTGACTTCACGTTCAACTTACCCAAGAAATATATATCTTTGCAGCCCTTTACAATAAAATTGCAATGAAATCTATTCAAATCAACGTAGAGAGCCGAGACACGAATCAGAAAGCCGGCGAGGTAAGAAAAGCAGGAAGAATTCCAGCTGTTATTTACGGAGGTAAAGATATTCACCACATATCTACGACTATTGGAGAAATAAAGCATTTGATTTATACACCAGATCTAAAATTAGCAGATCTTAATGTTGGTGGTAATTCAGTTAAATGCATTATCAAGGATGTACAATTTCATCCGATAACTGATAATATCGAGCATATTGATTTCTTAGCTATCGAAGAAGGTAGAAAAGTAAAAGTAGAAATCCCTGTGAGATTCAAAGGTGAATCGCCAGGCGTAAAACTCGGTGGTAAGTTACTTCAATCTTTAAGAAAGGTGAAGGTTAAGCTTGATCCTAAGGATATGATAGATGAACTATTTATTGATATTTCTTCTTTAAAATTAGGCGACGCAGTTAGAGTAAGAGATATAGAATTGAATGATAATATAGAATTGATGGTCAATCCAGCGATTCCAGTCGCAGTAGTAGAAGTACCAAGAGCTGTTAAGTCTGCAGCAGCTGAGGCAGCTAAAGAAGCTAAAGCAGAAGGAGGAGATGCACCAGCAGCTGAGGCAGCTGAATAATTATTTTGAGATATATATAATCGATATAAATGAAACCTGTCCTATGGCTATATGGCAGGTTTTTTTTATTTGTGATTTATTCAAACGATATCAAACATTTTAATGTTACAAATACATGATTAACTTAATTCTTTTTGGTCCTCCAGGTTCTGGAAAAGGCACTCAAGCATCAACGATAGTTAGCAAATTCGGTCTAACCCATATCAGTACTGGAGATTTGTTTCGATATGAGATAGGCAATTCTACGCCTCTTGGCCTAAAAGCTAAAGCATATATGGATAAAGGAGAATTAGTACCTGATGAAGTAACGATAGGTATGTTGGAAAATAAATTAAATAGTACTCCAAATGATAAAGGGTACATCTTTGATGGTTTTCCAAGAACAATACCCCAAGCAGAAGCTCTAGACACATTACTTGATAGTAGAGGCACAAAAATTACGCATCTTATAGCATTGGATGTTGATGACGAAGAGATCGTTAAAAGATTACTCAATAGAGGTAAAACTTCAGGCCGACCGGATGACCAAAACGAAGAAGTAATTCGTCGAAGAATTGTTGAGTATCTTGATAAAACAAGTCCGGTGTATGAATTCTATGAAAAAACCGGCTTATCACAAAAGATAGATGGTATCGGATCTTTAGATGAAATTTTCAATAGGATATACGACGCGTTGCACTAATTTATAAAAGTCCTTTTCAAAAGCTCAGCTTTTATTATCTTTCGCTGTAACAATGCCCATTTGTAATTGACTGACACGAAAGACCAAGCAAAAAATTTTTTCAAAGAATGGCTTGAAAAACTCCAACAAGAAAGTTGGCAGTTAGAGCTCCTTATTTCAGGTTTCGTCTTATTCGGATTAGCCCAATCTCATGATTATATCATACATCTTGAACAGATGCATGAGGATGTTTACTTTGAAGGGGAGATATATAACATTGTTGGTTTTTCAATTTTCTTGCTGGGTTATGCTTGGCAGATATTTTTTATTAATCTCCTGTTGCATGTCGTACTCAGAGGCTTGTGGATTGGAACCATCGGTCTTAGATATGTATCTGGAGATATCGATTATGATGCTTTAGATTACAGCGATACTTTTATTACCTATTTCAAAAGAAAGATCGGCAGCTTCGATGACTACATCGAAAAATTAGAAAAGCTTTGTAGTCTTATTTTTGCTTATACTTTTTTATTGTTTTTTGCACTTTTTTCTTTTGGTGTATTTGTGACGGTATCTGTCCTTCTGTTTAGTTTTTTAGACTGGTGTGGTGATAAAACAGAAAATTCAATTGCGATATTTTTTATCAAATTTATTGGAGGGTCATTTATATTCATGGCGTTTTTAGTCTTTGTCGACTTTATAACTCTCGGAGGGTTAAAACGTATCAAAGGAGGTTGGTTCCCGAAATTGTACTTATGGATATACAGATTTTATAGTAGGATTACACTCTCTTCAATTTATAGACCCATTATCTATAATTTTATTGATGATCGGTATACTAAGCGATTTTTTCTTTTATCTATTCCTTATTTTTTAATTATTCTACTTGGTCAAGAATCGTTAAAAATCAACAATTTTACTTTCGTACCTGAGCAGGATACGAGAAATACTTCTGACTATATTAATCCAAGATTTTATGATGATTTAAGAAATGAACATCATAAAAAAGATAAGTTTTTAATCGCCCCAAGTCGTCTCTTAGAAATTTCCTTGGAATCCATAAATGTTCATGACGAAAGTCTAAATGCTTTTGTGCCATTTACAAATCAGAATGATGCTCGACTCCTTAAAAAGCTGTATAATATCTACCCCTATAAAAAAGAAGGTCTAAGACATCCATTTATGCGTAAGGTGAAGACAGACTCTGTTATGATTCGAGAATATGAATCCAAAAGAGATGAAGAGCTCATCGCATTTTTTAGAGATTATAAAGACAATAAAGCATCGAAGGATAGTATTACTTGGGATAAAGAGCAAAAGGAACTTGAAGACAAATGGAAAAATAAAATCAAAGAATACAAAGTCGATAAAAGGGTAGAGATTAAGGAGGCACTAGAGTCGTTATTCGCATTTAAAATTGATTCCACAGATTATACCTCTAAAACAGTGTTTAAGTATGGCCAACATCCTAATAGAGGGGAACAAGGATTTTATGTTCGTATATTTTTTGATAGTTTAAGTGTTGGTGAACATATACTTCATTTTGAAAGAAAATATATTTCATATGGATTCAAACCGAATAGCGATGAAGATCAAGATACCTTCAGAGTAGTTAAAAGAAATTTACCTTTCTACAAGTATAAATGAAATTTACGTTAAGATATATAGGCTATTATTTTTTAATCTTGATTTTATGGTCAGGTATTAAATTCGTTTTTGGCCATGAATTTTATTGTAATGTAGGAGTAAGGATAGCTTCTAATCTCATAATCCTACTTATGCTTTTTTGGATTTATACTAAACAAAGGTCAGAGGCAGGATTGAGTATAGAATTCGGTATTCTATATCAAAGTGCACTATTATTTATAACACTCGGGATTTTTTTCAAATTGCTTATCAACTACTTTATTGTACACCTTGTTAATTCAGAATACGTAACTTATCTGAGCTATTCGAATTTTAATGCTTGGATGTGGTTAGAAAGTATTTCTACTAATTATACCCCTGTTGATAGAGCAAAAGCTATTGCATTTTATGAACCAAATACTATTGAAAACTTCAGTCTTAAAGGTTTCTTTGTAGAATGGTTTGAGTACAGTTTGTTTTTTTCTATAGTTGGCGGACTTGTTTTGGTTTATATCACAAGAGTTACTTTGAGGAAGTACCTAAAGAGCCATCGACGACTTAATTAATTGCAAAAGGTTATTTTCAGAGGGTACTCTACACCAACTAGAATCAAGATTGTAATGCTGTTTCAGATAATCGGCTGTTGTGCGGCCAATACAATAAATATTTTGTGTTTGATCAATTTTATACTTTTGAAAATAAGACTTTACATTAAGTGGACTAGTGAAAGCTAATATATGACAAAAGGGGATTTTTATATCCGTTTTTATCTTACTGTCATAGACCTCAAGATCTATACAAGTCATTTCTTTTTCAAGTAGTTTTTTCAAACTATCTAAAGACCTTTTTGATTTAACAAATAAGATACTTTTACCTTTTTCGAAATTGAGGAATGTTGTGGCTATTAAATTGGCTTTTCCGTTGCCTGTGTACTTTGGAGAAGCCCCAGTAATTTTAAAGAAAGTCTTAGCACTTGCTGATCCGAAAACAGCGTATTGATTTGAAAGATCATGCTCTTGCTGATTGAAAAAATGCTCAATTCCTCGTTGACTGTAAAAGAATATCCAATCAGTTTGTGGAACAGAATTAAATTTAATTTCTTCAAATTCAATTAATGATGTATCTACTATTTCCCATCCCAAAGTTTTGAGTTCGTGAAACTTAGAATTGGATTTAAGAGCTCTGGAAATAAAAAGTTTTTTCATTAATCTTCTTCATCAAACAAGTCATCTAATTGACCAGCCATCATCAATGCTTTAAAGCATCTTGTAGCAGCAATCACGTCAGCTCGAGCATTATTAGGCGGCGAAAAGGCTTTCTTAAAAATTATAGAATGTAACTCCGTTAAAGTAGGCCATTTGTAGCCTCGACCTTTATTAGGAATCTTGCAGAAGAACGTACTTTCTTGCATCAAACAAATTCGATCTTTTAAAAACAAGGAATGTCTAATGCCTTTTCTCAAAAACTCTGCTGCTAGAGTGTTTTCGTTGAAATTCATATTATGTGCAATAACATGTTCTGCCTGAGAAAGACATTTCTCAAATGCATTTAAAACGTCTTCAAGTGGTGCGCCTTTTTCGTCAATATCTTCTTGGTCGATGTGACATCTTTTTTGAATGTCTTTTGAGAAACTAAATCCTTCAGGTATGATTATCTGGTCATAGTCATCTATTGGGTTAAGAGATTTATCTAAAATGATCCAAGACATATGAATAATTCTAGGCCAATTAAAAGTATCCGAAAACGGTGCTTTCCAACTTTTAGGCTTATCGATGCCACTACAATCAAAAATTAAATACATTTTATTTTTTTAATTGATCAACAATTTTTTCTGCTAGTTCGAACCAAGTACTTTGAGATAAACTAATTCGATTAGGTGTATCTTTTGATGTAGGCGCATAGCTGGCCGTACAAAGATAATTTCCTCTTGAATCAATTTCTGTAAATGCACCTAATGGGGTATGGCATCCACCGCCCATTAATTTTAAAATTGACCTTTCTATGTTAGTGCATTGAGCTGTTTCCTTAACATGAATTTGCTTAATGATGCGCCTCATCTTGATATCATCTGTTTTGCATTGATATGCCATGACGCCTTGTCCTGGCGCTGGTACAAATTCTTTAGGGTTAAATCGAAAAGACTTAAACTCAGAAATATCCAATTCTAATCTATTAATACCAGCACTTGCGAGAATAATTCCGTCGAAATCGCCATCACTTAGCTTTGATAAACGGGTAGGAACATTCCCTCTAATATCTTTTAAAATTATTTCAGGGGCTAAACTTTTTATTTGTGCTTTTCTTCTCGCTGATGAAGTGCCAATAATTGCATCCTTTTTTAAACTTAAAGGTCTATCAGAATCGATAGCGTCCTTATTTAAAATAAGTATGTCAGAAGGATCTTCTCGTTCGGATAATCCAGATAAACTCAAACCTTCCGGATGTTCAGTCGGCATATCTTTTAAGGAATGGACTGCAACGTCTACCTCGTTAGCAAGTAAAGCATTTTCAATTTCTTTAGTAAAGAATCCTTTACCTTCTATTTTATCAAAGCTTAAATTTTGAATAAGATCACCTTTAGTCTTAATAATCTTTAATTCAGATTCTAGCCCAATTTCCTTTAGCCTCGATTGTAGTCGATGTGCTTGCCATAAAGCTAATTTGCTCCCTCTTGTGCCGATGACGATATTTTTACCCAAAATTTATATGTCTATTGTAAATAAGCCTGAAATAATTTGCGTTAAAGGTATGTCAACTAAGAAAAACTGACTCAATACCTTAACTTATTTTGTACAAAAACTTGTAAGAATAGGTATTTACTACTTAATCTGTTGAATCGCATAAGCTTATATAATTAATATTCTTTAATGTAATAAGATTGATTCATTAATAAGTGTAAATCTCCTAGGTTTTTAAACAATCTAACTAACTTTATGTGGTATAAATCTTGTTTGTTCAGTTGACATATTAAGCGGAAATCAGTAGGTAAAAAATATGACGTATACTCTTGAGAAGATTGCTGAGCAAATTGGTGGTGTTATATCCGGTGACGGGAGCATAGAAATAAATGGTGCTTCCAATCTTGAAAATGCTCAAAAAGGAGAAATTGCATTCCTTTCTAACGACCGGTATATCCAAATAGCTAAACATTCTAAAGCTTCAGCAATTTTAGTCCATAGAGATTTAGAAAATATAGACTTGAATGTACCTACTATAGCTGTTGAAAACGTCTATTCTTCTTTAGCAGATCTTTTATCGATATTCAATAATTCATATCATGCTGCTGAAACTGGTGTTTCAGATTTAGCATTCATACATAATAAAGCTTTCGTCCATAAAGATTGCCATATAGGCGCCTTTAGTATTATCGAAGCAGAAGCTATTATAGGCCAACATTCAAGATTGATGGGGCAAGTGTACATAGGTAAGAATGTAACGATTGGTAAAAATTGTATCATCTATCCAGGCGTTAAAATATATGGCAATTGTGTTATTGGTGATAATGTTATAATACATTCCAATGTTATCGTAGGATCAGATGGCTTTGGTTTTGCGCCTATGAAAGATGGTTCTTTCAAAAAGATTCCTCATATAGGAAATGTCGTAGTAGAAGATAATGTTGAAATAGGGGCCGGGACAGTTATAGATAGGGCAACCATGGGATCTACCTTAATTCGAAAAGGTGTTAAATTGGATAATTTGATCCAAATAGCGCATAATGTCGAAATTGGAAAAAATACTGTCATTGCAGCTCAAGCTGGAATTGCAGGCAGTACTAAAGTTGGCGAAAACTGTCAAATAGGAGGTCAAGCAGGATTAGTAGGGCACCTAAAAATTGCAGATCGAACATTAATCCAAGCTCAAAGTGGCCTAACCAAATCTACTAGAAAAGAAGGGCAAAAATTCTACGGAAGTCCAGCGATTGACTACGACAATTATCTCAAATCTTTTGCGATATACAAGAATTTACCCGACCTTCAAGCTCGAATAAGGGAACTAGAGAAAAAACTCGACGCCCTAGGAGATTCCGAGCAAAAATAGTATGAAACAACGTACCGTTCAGCAAAAATTTACTTTAGAAGGCATTGGTTTACACACAGGAGAATCTATCCAACTTACAGGTTTGCCGTCTGAAATTAATTCTGGTATTAACTTTAAAAGAGTTGATCTTGAAAATGCACCAATAGTGCCCGCTATTGTAACAAATGTTGGCTCTACCTACCGCAGTACTTGCCTTAAGAAAGGCGAAACTCATGTGCATACTACAGAACATATTTTGTCTGCATTGGCAGGATTAGGCGTTGATAATTTGACCATAGAATTAAATGGTCCGGAAATACCCATTTTAGATGGAAGCGCAAAACCATTTGTGGATGCGATAATGGGCGCAGGAATTGAAGATCAAGATGCAGAAAAGGAATTCATTTCTTTTAATAGACGATTAGATTTTAAAGACCCTGATTCTGGTGCAGAATATACTTACATACCCAATAATGAAGGAGATCCTCTATTTGAATATACTTCAATAATTGAATACAGCTCTAAAGTTGGGACACAAGTCGCAATGTATCGACCTGATATTCCATATGAATCGGAAATTGCGCCAAGTCGAACTTTCGTTTTTGTTAATGAACTTGAAGACTTAGCAGAAAAAGGCGTTATAAAAGGTGGCTCTGTCGATAATGCCATCATTTTTTCACATGAAGATTTTCCTAAAGAGAAGGTCAAAACTTTGGCTGAAAAATTTAATGTTAGTGAAGATGTGTTGGTGAATAATGGCATTCTAAATGGACTAACTTTATTTTATCAAAATGAACCTGCAAGACACAAACTCCTAGACTTAATAGGTGACTTGTATTTATTACGTAAGCCTATAGAAGGAAAAATTATTGCGCGAAAACCAGGTCATACAGGTAACGTAGCATTTGCGAAATTTTTAAGAGCAGAATTTCAAAAGGATAAAAAATTGGGAGGCTTGCCCATCTATGATCCGACAAAAAAGCCTATCATAGATATCACAGAAATTAAAAAATTAATCCCTCATAGATATCCTTTCCTATTGGTTGATAAAATAATTGAGCTAGGTGAAGGTTATGTAGTTGGTGTAAAAAATGTCACAGGCAATGAGGAGTTCTTCCAAGGACATTTTCCAGATAATCCAGTTTTCCCAGGGGTACTACAAATGGAGGCATTAGCTCAAACTGGTGGAATAATGGCATTGGTTAATGAGGATCAATCAGAAGAGTGGGATACCTATTTCCTAAAAATGGATAATGTGAAATTCAAAAGCATTGTCAGACCTGGTGATACCTTAATCTTAAAGATGAAACTTTTAACTCCAGTAAGAAGAGGCATCTATCATATGAAAGGCACTGCTTATGTTGGTGATACTTTGGTGTCTGAAGGTGAATTAACCGCCCAAATTATTAAAAGAGAGCAAGCTTGATTTATCCAAATGCATTTATTGGTCCCGAAGTTAAAGTAGGTAAAGATGTTACAGTTGAACCTAATGCATCAATATTCGGAGATGCTGTAATTGGTGATGGAAGTTATATCTCAGCTAACGCAGTCATATACGGCGGAACAACGGTTGGTAAATCTTGCAAAATTTTCCCTGGCGCTGTTATCGGTGCAGATCCACAAGATTTAAAATACAAAGGTGAAAAAACCTTTGTAGAAATAGGAGATAATGTCAATATTCGAGAATGTGTTACCATAAATAAAGGTACCCAAGCTTATGGGAAAACTGTAGTAGGTGATAATACCTTGTTGATGGCTTATGTGCATGTAGCTCACGATTGTCATATTCATAAAAATTGTATTATTTCTAACGCGGTTAATATAGCTGGACATGTCGTCATTGGCTCGCATGTTTCAATCGGAGGAATGTCTGCTATACAGCAATTCGTAAATATCGGAGACCATGCTTATATATCTGGAGGCAGCTTAGTTAGAAAGAATGTTCCACCTTTCGTTAAGGCTGCTCGAGAGCCTTTATCATACGTAGGAGTCAATAGAATCGGTTTGGAAAGAAGAGGATTTACCATAGAAACAATAAACCGTATTCAAGATATCTATAGGTATTTATTTGTCAAAGGTTGGTCTATATCAAGAGCCACTGAGTTTATTAAAAGTGAGTTGGATGATTCTAATGAAAAGAACATCATTTTAGATTTTATTGATAAATCTGAACGTGGACTGATGAGAGGTTTCCAAAGTCTAATTAGCGCTGACTAATGAAAATTTCTTTGGATGGCATATCTAAGAGATTTGATGCAGGATGGATATTCAAAGATATATCACTCGATATTCAAGCTGGTGAGAAGTGGGCGATAACAGGAACAAATGGAAGCGGTAAGAGTACACTGGTAAACATTATCTCTGGATATTTATCCCAAAGTCTAGGTCAAGTCGTTTACACCCACAATGAGCAAATCATAGATAGAAATCAAATTTTCAAATATTCGATGATAGCGTCAGCTTCTTCAGAATTAGATGAAGAATTTTCAGTCGCAGAAATTTTCAATCATTATAAGAAATTTAAATCGTACGGAAATATTGAGTTGAATGATTTTCTCAAAATTTCGAGATTCGAAAATGAGAAATCAAAGAAAATTAATCAATTCTCATCTGGTATGAAGCAACGACTAGCTTTATCATTAACCATGTTAGCTCGAACTCCTTTATTAATATTGGATGAACCGACTTCCTTTCTTGATGTGACACATAAAGCTTGGTATCAAGAATTATTCGAAATATTCGTGAAAGATAAAACTGTAGTAATCGCCTCTAACGATACCTTTGATTATCAACTTTGCGATAAGGTTTTTGACCTTAATAAGCAATCAATCAATTGACTCTTCTTCGCTTTTCTGATCCTCTTTTAAAACTGACTTAAGTTGGAGTAAGTTGTTTTTAATTTCTTCCAGTTCTTCTTTTAATTGGATGAGCGGTGCTTGACTATTATTGGATTCCGATTGATTGAATATTGGGCTCTGCTCTTTTTCCTTTATCGCTAATTTCGCACCTTCTAATTTGTAGCCTTTTACTTTTACTAAATCGTAAATTCTACTTACTACGAGTACATCCTCTTTTAGAAATCGCCTTACGCCCTTATTGTTTTTTTTGGGATTTAGTTCATCAAACTCTCCTTCCCAATATCTAATCAATGAAGTGGCTACGTTAAACATTTTAGCAACTTCTCCGATCTTATAATACCGCTTTGTAAGTGTATTGGGATCTATCATGTAACAATTATAACATAAGTTTCATGAATTAGAAAAATATTAAGCTAATTGCAGCTATCAATAGACCTATAAATAATATGATGAACAAGTAGCTAAACTTGATCATGCTTACTTTGATTACTGTTTTGAAAATATTTTCTGAGTAGAATCTCTTCAAAGAAATAATAAAGAAGATAGGGAGACCTAAAAATAACCAACCTACTAAACTTTCCATATCTAAGTCAAATAGTACATTAAAAAGCATGAAAAGACTAAAGCATAATAGAAAGACGCAATGATAATTTATAACTTGAATCACATGCTCAGCATAAAAAGTATTATGTCTTACATAAAAGATTTTCATTAAGAATGCGACTACAAAGCTTAGGAGTATGACGCCCCATAACAAGTTCTTGACAAAAAATTTAAGGTAGTCAACTTGGTGCTTTTGAAGTTTAAAGGTCTGCTTAACAAACATCATTTCTATGTAACCGAATTCTTTATCTGGTTTTTTCTTAAGCTGCCACTCTTTGTATTTGTTAACCAAACTGTCCTGGGATTCTAAATACAACTCACCTTTTGTCATACCCATGGCTCTGAAGTCAACAAATCCAATATTGATATTTAATGTATCAGACATCCGCGCAATCCTTTTATTGAATAGCTTCCTTTCGAAGCTGTCTAATACTTCTTGGGTACAGTCATCATTTACAAAATTTGTTTTTAAAGAATCGTATTTAGTATAGATAGCATGTTCGCCTATCCTTTCTATCTCTATATATTCATCATCATTATCTTCTCTGTTTATATATATGGATGATATCGTGAAGAAAATCACTAAACAAATAAAGAAAAATCGAAAAGGGTGCATATACTCTTGTCTCCGACCCGCTAAGTAGTTAAGCGTAATCTTATTCGGGATCCAAATATCTCTAAAGCTTCGCAGTAATCTATATTCAATATTAAGGAAAGTATCAAAGAAAGATTTGAATAAATCCTTGACAGACAGGTTGTTATAAACAGCTTTCGACCCACATTTTGGGCAATATAGGGCACTTTCAACTAGTTTTTCTTCGCAGTTAAGGCAATTATTCTTTAAATCTTTCACTGATTCAGCAACTTAATTAACCTAAAAATGGGGTAATTCTGGCTATTCACCTACCTAAAATGGTTAAGAAAGCTAATAAAATGGGGCAATTCTCACTTGTAGGCCCATACATATTACAATTTGGTATAATGTTTGCCTAATACCACTTATGTATTAAGAAAAGTTTGAATATAAGTTTACTAAAAAGCGTAAAAATCTGTAAACGAATATTTTAAACATTAAAAAAAACTTAATACAAAGATTTAATAATTCATTTTTTCATTGAAATACAAATATTCTAACGTACGAACACAAAAATTTTTACCATGAAAAATTTTATTTACTCAAACATGAAAAAGCTAATCCAAAGTACCACCGCTTTGATTTTGCTTTTCGCGCTAAGCAATGGATTGAGTGCCCAACAACTGCAAGTAGAGATAACCAATCCTACTCCAGATCCCGCAACGGGAGTCTACACAGTAGATTGTGAAGAAAGCATTCAGTTTAATGCGACGGCATCGGATTTTACAGATCCAAACAATCCGGTGGTATTATCTCCATTATCAGTAACTTGGCAATGGAATTTACTTGGTTCATCTTGTACATTACCTGCAAGCTTTAACTCATCTATTTCGAATCCAGTACTTGATCCTAATAATCAAGTCATGTGTTCAGGTGAATATGAGGTGATAGCTCAAGCTGGTGGTTTAGAAGCAAGAGATACTGTAGAAATAGTTGTGTTACCAACTTTTGATTGGACTTGTCCAACTCCAATAATTGTAACACCTGATTTAAATGCTACTGACGCAAGTGGGAATCCAACATGCAGAAAAACCTTAGATTTTGCAGGTTTTCAGCTTGATACAGTTAACTGTAGGGATGCCAATTATACTTGGTGTGTATCACTAACTGCTATAAATTCTTCAGTGCCTATTTATACATCCGCAACAAGTGGAAATGGCATCGACGAAACAGCATTTGATGCAACTTATGGTGCATTTGCACTTGATGATTTAGGTGTTGTTACAGGATCAGGCTCTGGTGTCGGTACGGCAACTGGAGGCATTGATTTTGGAAGCTACAACTTAAGAATTGATATTAAGCAAGGTGCAGAAATTGTTGACCAATGTATTGTACCTGTTGATGTATTAGAAAGTAGAAACAACTTAGCATGTAACGATTTAGTGAACGTAACACTTTCAGAAAATTGTCAAGGTATTATTACCACTGATATGATTCTCGAAGGAGATTATTGCTTTGACAATTTCGTTATATCAGCTTTATTAGAAGGTGGTTCTGATACTATTTCTAACACCGCTGAAATAGTGATTAATCAAACAGGTACCTATACTGTAACAGTAACAGGTCAATCAGGTCTAAGTTGTTGGGGCCGAGTGTTCGCTGAAGATAAATCAACGCCAGAGTTAAATTGTGATGAGGTTACGGTATTGTGTACTGAGGTAGGAAATTTGGCTCCAGGTAGTTCTATAAAAGGATGGGATAGAGCAGTAGCTACTGAAACAAATGCAACATCTATCAATCTTGTAATTGATGATGTCAATGGTATAGTTACAGACGTTGTGTTTAATTTCGAAGCAAATGTTGATGATATTGGCGATTTAGCTTTAACATTAACGTCACCTGATGGAACAATGGTTGATGTATTGGATCAATCAGGCTTCACAACTGCTTGTGATAACTCTAACATTAATGTATGTTTTTCAGATACAGGTGAATTAGATCACGCTATGTTTGGTTCTCCAGTTCATTGTAGAGAAACAGAAAATGCATTTATCGGAAGCTTTAAGCCTGCAGAAGCATTCTCAGGTTTCAATGGTGATGACGCTAACGGTACATGGGTTTTAGCTGTGACGTATTCTGGTGCTGCTACAGACATTGTTGTGGAGGCAGATTTACAGGTTACAACTAATGAAGGGAATCTATTGACAAGCATGGAAGTGATTGAAAATAGTGGATGTGATGCTTCTCCTGAATTTACATGGTCAGATGAAGAAGTGGGTGTTAATTGTGCTGATAATCTTTGGACAGTAATCGAGAGAACATGGACTGTTGTTAATACAAGTTCTGGTCAATCAGCTTCTTGTTCTCAAACGATTAATGTAAGAAGATTTGGTGTAAGTGATATTATCTGGCCTAAGAGTTTCGATGATATAGATCAACCATCATTAACATGTGATGATAATACAAATACAGGCCAACCAGGTCTTCCTTGTAACAATGACATTACTGGATGTGGAAACTTCCAAATGTCTGGACCGACTGAAATTGATTTCCCAATTTGTGGAAATTCATATAAAAGAATTTACTCTTGGACAGTATTAGATTGGTGTTCTGGTGAAATAGCAGAGTATGATCAAGTTGTAAAAGTAGAGGATTCTGAGCCACTAGTGGTTACGTGTGCGCCAGATGATCTTGATCCAGCTGATGTAGCTTTCTTCCAGTCAATTGGAGTAAACTTAGCATCTGAAATGCCATATTTAACGACTACAAACCCAGGAGCATGTTCTGGAGATTGGGAATTTGTTCCTAATCTAGTAATTGATAATCCTTGTGATGATGCATATACTGTGCAATTGTCTTACTTATTAGCTGATCCTAATGATCCATTAAATCCAGATCCATTAGCAGATTATATTACTGACAATGTAGTCACTGATGGTCAAGGAAACCCAGTAAGAATTACTGATCTTCCTGGTGGACAATTTACATGGATAAGAATTACTGTAACTGATGAGTGTGGTAATGAAGGGGAGTGCTTTACAGAGGTTTATGTTAAAGATGATACAAGTCCAAATCCAGTGTGTGTTGAGTTTACTGTAGTAGCATTAGGAGATAACGGATGTGGATACTTACCAGCAAGTTCTGTAGATAATGACAGTTGGGATAACTGTGGTATCGCAAGTTACCATGTAAGAAGAGCAGGTACAGGTACATTTGCTGACCAGATAGAATTATGTTGTGTTGATTGTTCTGATGGACCGATAGCTGTTGAGTTATTAGTAACTGATAACGACGGTAACACTAATACTTGTTCTGCAGAGGTGAGATTACAAGATAACATTCCAATTAGAATGGTATCGACACCACCTGCTGATATGACATTTAATTGTGAAAATAGTCCTATTGATATCACTTCATTTGTGAATGATGCTTTGGCTGGTTTCCAATTTGAGGATAACTGTGGATGGGATAATAATTCTTCTACAGTAGTTTTGAAAGACGCTGCAACTGTTAATTACCAACTTGAGAGGGGCCAGTGTGGAGAAGGAAGTACTTCAGTACAATATGAGATTTATGATAGATGTGGAAACGAGGTGCCAGGATCACCATTTACACAAAGATTTTCATTCGTTCCAAATACTAATGCTTCGGCATTCAACGTAACAAGCTGGCCACAAGACTTAACATTGACTCAATGTTTAGGATTGTCAAGCTTAGATCCAGATGCACTAGATAATGCATTCAATGAAAATGCAATTAATGCGAACACATCTGTGTGTAATGACTTAGCAATTGGATATGATGATTTAGTATTCTACAATGTAGATAATGCATGCTTGAAAATATTAAGAACATGGACTGTTGTTGATTGGTGTTTAGCAAATGCTGGAAACAATACTTTAGCAGATGCGACAAGACAACACACTCAGGAAATCAAAATATTTGATAACGAACCTCCTGTAGCTACATTGCCTTCAGTGACTGTAGAAACATTCTCTGATAACTGTGAGATGATGGTAGATTCATTGATTGCAACTGTTACGGACGCATGTACAGATATGTTTGGTAATCAAGAGAATATTACAACATTTACGATTACATATGCAGATGGTAGAACACCTAGAAATGGTACGGGTACAGATGCAAGTGGTGTGTTCCCAGTAGGTACAAACACGATTACATGGACTGTTGAAGATCATTGTGGTAACGTAGCAGATTATACAACTTCTGTTACTGTTGTAGATGCTAAGGCACCAACACCATATTGTTTAGCTGCAGTGGTAACTGCAACGATGAACACAGATGGATCTGTAGAAATTTGGGCAGATGATTACTCTTTAGGTGGTGAAGATAACTGTGATACTGATTTAGATGTATACTTCGAATCTAATGGACAGATTTCAAGAAGATTTGATTGTAATGATATTCCAAACGGTGTACAAGCGAACATAGAGTTAAGAATTGTTTTCGAAGATGATGCTGGAAACTCTGACTTCTGTAGAGTACAGTTAATCCTTCAAGATAACGAGTCTGATTTATGTACAGATACTGGTTCATTAGCAGCAATTACAGGTAATGTACACAATGAAGAATTTGAAACTATTGAAGAGGTAATGGTATCATTACTAAGTGATAGCGAAGCGATGAATAGTCAAATGATGACCATTAATGATGGAGAATATGCTTTCATGAACTTAACGCCAGGTATTGGTTACTCTGTGTCAGGTCAAAAGGATGATCATCCATTAAACGGTGTATCTACTTTAGATATCGTGATCATCCAGAGACACATTTTAGGATCTACACCTTTAGATTCGCCTTATAAAGTGATTGCGGCGGATGCTAATAATGATCAGAATGTTACAGCAATTGACTTGATTGAGTTGAGAAAGTTAATCTTAGGAATAACGAACGAGTTTCCAAATGGACAAACACCATGGAGATTCCCAGTTGAAGCTCAGAACTTTGTAAATAGTTCAGATCCATTCCCTTACGAAGAGAATATCACTTATGCAGGATTGAATGAGCATATGGCTGATCAAGATTTCGTAGGTGTTAAGATTGGTGATGTTAACGGTAGTGCTATCGTTTCTGGATTGAAGTCAAATGAAGACACTGATAGAAGAAGCAGCAATGCAGTGACATTTGAAATGCAAGAGAGAACATTGGATGCTGGTACGCAAGTAACTATTCCAGTGACTGTAGCGAATATGAATGATATCATCGGATTCCAAAACACTTTAAACTATGATGCTTCTGCATTAAAGTTTGTGGGAATCGAATCTAATACAATTGATATCGAAGAGTCGAATGTGGCACTTTACAACGAAGGTTCAATTGCTATCTCATGGAATGCATTAGAAGCAATAAGCTTAAACGATGGTGAAACATTATTTGAATTGACATTCGATGTAGTTGATAATACGACAACTAACAGTCAGTTTTTCTTGAGCAATAACGTAACAAAAACAGAAGCTTATACAAACGATCTTGAAGTATTGGATATTGAATTGAATGTGAGAGGTATTGAAAACGCAGATTTTGTACTATACCAAAACGTACCGAATCCATTCAGTACTCAAACAGACATTCAGTTCCAATTGCCAGGAGACAGTAAAGTTGTATTGAGAGTTTATGATGTAAGTGGAAGAGAGTTATTGACTCAAACAAACAATTACACAAAAGGTAATCACACGATTACTGTTACAAAAGAGCAGTTAAAATCTTCTTCTGTAATGTACTATAAGTTAGAAACTGAGTACGGAACAGCAAGTAAGAAAATGATACAGATACGTTAGTAATAACTTGTATTAAACCTATCCCGGTGGAAATTTTTTCACCGGGATTTTTTTTGTCCCTACATTTAGAAGCAAATGTCTTTATTTAGACAAAATCTAAATAAAAAAGCCAAGTTATTCACCATTCCGCTTCAACCATCCATATAATTTAAGAGTTATATATTTGCGGTGATTTTCGTGGCCTGTGAAAGGTCCGAAATACTTGATCTAACTACTAATTATAACTAGCAAATGCTAATAACTTCACTTGTAGTAATCGGAATTATCTTGGCATTCATTTCCATTCTTTCGATTGCGGATAATCTAATCTCCATTGAAGCTCAAAAACATGGTATCGATCCTGATAAATCTAATCTAGGTCTTTTCCCTAGTGTAAGAGATTTATTTTCTAAATCTGCGCCTGGTTTTGTTTCTGGAGGCCAATTGGTGAACCTTAAGAAAGGTCACGATATCAAATTAGCTGGAAATCCTGTTTCTGAAGTTGTTCCAGCTACCGCAGTAACGCGAGTAGCTATAAAACCTCAAGACTACAGAGGCATCGCACCAATTCCTAAAATGGAGGTTCAAGTTGGTGATGAAGTCAAAGCTGGCCAAGCTATATTTTTTGATAAAAAGAATTCTGACATCAACTTCGTATCGCCTGTTTCAGGTGAGGTTGTTGAAATTAGAAGAGGAGCTAAAAGAGCTATAACCCATGTTGTGATATTGGCTGATAAAGAGCAATCTTATCATCAATTCACTCCGCCATCTGCAGGAAATTCTAACCCCCAAGAGATAATAGAGTTTTTAAAGAAGTCAGGTGCTTGGACTTTAATTAATCAGCGTCCATTTGACATCTTGGCTAACTCAGAATTAGTGCCTGAAAATATTTTCATTTCAACATTTGATTCTTCTCCATTGGCATTGGACTATAATATTGCCTTAGAAGGGAGAGAGGAAGAGTTTCAAAAAGGCTTGGATGTTTTAGGTAGATTAACAACGGGTAAAGTTTATCTTGGATTAGATGCAAGGGGCAATGAGCCAGCTGCAGCTTTCACCGAGGCGACTGGAGTGGTAAAGACATGGTTTAGAGGAAAACACCCAGTAGGCAATGTTGGTGTACAAATCCATCATACCAACCCAATTAAAAGCAATAAAATCGTATGGACCTTAGACCCGCAAGATGTAGCACTAATCGGAAGATTATTTATTAGTGGTACCTATGATGGTTCTAGAGTTGTTTCTGTAGGAGGAGGGCAAGTGCTTTCGCCATCACATGTTAAAACATATAAAGGAGCTAGTATCGATGAGTTGTTGAAGGGAAATCTTTCAGATGAAGGTACATCGAGAATTATTGGTGGTAATGTTTTATCTGGTTCGCAAGTAGGAGCAGATGATTTTCTAAGCCAACAACATAATTCTATAAGTGTTATAAAAGAAGGAGATCAGTACGAATTATTTGGATGGTTGTTGCCGATAACTCCAAGACCATCCGTGTCTAGAACCTTTCCAAATTTCTTGATACCCAACCACGAATTCGAAGCCAATACCAACACACATGGCGAGCAACGTGCTTTTGTGGTCACAGGACAATATGAAAATATGTTGCCTATGGATATCTATCCTCAACATTTAATGAAAGCTATAATGGCTGGAGATATAGAAAGAATGGAAGGATTAGGCATCAATGAATTGACTGAAGAAGACGTCGCTTTATGTGAATTTTCATGTACTTCTAAACAACCACTTCAATCTATATTAAGAGAGGGTTTAGATATGATGAGAGAACAAGGATAATTTTTAAAATCAATAATCAAAATATATAAATGGGACTTCTAAATTTCATAAAAAGAATAGAGCCAGATAAGAAGAAAAGCCCATTTCTTCATACGCTTTATGACGGGTTTTTCACTTTCGCCTATGCGCCAAATACAGTGACAAAAGGTGGAGTGCATATCAGAGATGGTATGGATCTAAAGCGTACAATGGTATTGGTTGTTATTGGATTACAATTGTGCTATTTATTTGGTACGTATAATATTGGTCATCAACATTTTGATGCTTTAGGTATGTTTCCTGGATTCCTTGAAGGTTTCCATTTAAAATTAGCACATGGTCTGATTAAAATGTTACCAATATTTATTTGGACACATATTGTTGGACTAGGAATCGAATTTTGGTTTGCAGCTAAAAAGGGCCATCCAATTGAAGAAGGCTTTTTAGTATCTGGAGCCTTGATTCCATTAATTATGCCGCCAGATATTCCAATTTGGATATTATGTGTTTCTGTAGCTTTTGCAGTTATCTTAGGTAAAGAAGCATTCGGTGGAACAGGAATGAATATTTGGAACGTGGCTTTATTAGCAAGGGTATTTGTATTCTTTGCTTATCCAACAACAATTTCAGGAGATGAAGTTTGGGTTGGTGGTTTTGAAAAAGTGGTTCCTGGTATGGTCGCTGAATATGGTTGGGCACATAGCATGTTTAATTCTTTATTTGGATGGTTTGATTTATCCACCTTTGAATCCGGACGGGCCATATATGATACCTATAGTGGCGCCACACCTTTAGCTTTAGCTTCGAAAGGAGGTTGGGCTGCTGTGACCGAGCAATTTAGTATAGCACAAATGTGGTGGGGTACAATTCCTGGTTCGATCGGGGAGACGTCCAAGCCATTAATTTTAATTGGCGCAGCACTTTTATTGGCAACGGGGATTGCAAGTTGGAGAGTCATGTTCAGTATGTTTTTAGGTTGTGCTTTTATGGGAATGATCTTCAATGCATGGGACGCTACACCATTTATGGATGTCCCTTGGTATTATCATTTCTATATGGGAAGTTTCTTATTCGCTATGGCATTTATGGCCACCGATCCTGTTACTGCAGCTTCTACAAATACCGGTAAATGGATATATGGTTTCTTGATAGGTGTGATAGGATTGATTATTAGAGTTTTCAATCCGGCATATCCTGAAGGATGGATGTTAGCGATTTTATTTATGAATACTTTCGCACCATTGATCGATCACTATGTGCTTGAATCAAATATGAAACGAAGAAGCAAATTAGGTAAGCCAGCATTAGGTATGGCAGCCGTTAATTCTGTAGAACTTGAAAATTCAACAGCTCATGGATAATAGTACTTCAAAAGTTTTAGGGTTTATACTCGTTTTAACTGCTGTTGTAGCTTTGCTATTAGCATTATTGCAAAATGGATTAAAACCAATCCATGATAAAAACGAGGCGTTGTATAGTAAAAAGGCAACAATTGCTGCTGTAGCAGATCATCTAGATAAAGATTTTGCGACTTTACAGGATGCTGATGTAACTGAAATCTTTAATAACCAAATCAAGCAGATGGTTTATAAAGCTGACGGTACTGAAGTTTCTAAGGAAGAGTTACAAAACACTTACGGTGTTAAAGATGGTCTCGCAGAGAATCTTGATTTGAATAAAGAAAACAAAAAAGATATTTCTGAAAGATTGATTCCTCTATATGAGTTTACAAAAACAGATGGTAATAAATATTACATCGTTTATGCAAGAGGCAAAGGGCTATGGGATGAAATTTGGGGCAACATTGCTCTTGAATCTGATGGTAGCACAATAGCGGGTGTATCATTTGATCATAAAGCTGAAACACCAGGTTTAGGTGCTGAGATTAAAGACAATAAATCTTGGGTCCGTCAATTTATCGGAAAGAAGTTATACACTGAAGATGGAATGTTCAAATCCGTGAACGTAAGAAAAGGAGGTGCTAAAGATCCATACTATGAAGTCGATGCTATCTCAGGAGCTACAATTACTGGAGATGGTATTACAGAGATGATGGCAGATGATCTTTTGGCATACGAACCATTTTTAAAATCATTAAGGAAATAATTAAATCAAAATTATGGCTGATACTGCTGTAGTAGATAAAAAACAAGGTATACAATTTGGAAAGAAAGAGCGTAAGCTTCTTACTGATCCATTAAATGATAATAACCCAATTACCGTTCAGGTTTTGGGTATTTGTTCGGCATTAGCTGTTACAACAGGTATGAAAAATGCGGCAGTCATGGCAGTGGCAGTTGTCTTTGTTTGCTTGTTTGCAAATGTCTTTACCTCGATGTTAAGAAATGCCATTCCTAAGCAGGTAAGGATGATTGTTCAATTGGTAATTATCGCAACGTTGGTAACTGTGGTTGAGTTAACACTCAAAGCAGTGGCTTTCGAAAGCTACAAATCACTATCTGTATTCATTGGCTTGATCATTACCAATTGTATTGTAATGGGTCGATTAGAAGCCTTTGCAATGGGTAACAGACCTTACGAATCTGCCTTAGATGGTTTGGGTAATGGTTTTGGATACGGGATCATTTTATTGATTGTTGCTTTCTTCAGAGAGTTCTTTGGTAAAGGAGAATTGTTCGGTGCAAAGATATTAGGTGCTTCACCAGAATATATGATTAACACAGCAGAAAGCAGTTGGCTGGGATGGTATCAAGGAAATAACTTGATGGTATTATTCCCATCTGCAATGTTCGTAATTGCTGTTTTAATTTGGGCGCACAGAGCTTGGAATCCAAAATTAGTTGACGTTTCATAAATCAGACATGGGAGATTTAATCAATATATTCATCAAATCCGCTTTTATAGAAAACTTAGCATTATCCTATTTCTTAGGGATGTGCTCTTACCTAGCGGTATCCAAAACAGTCAAGACAGCTGTTGGATTAGGATTAGCAGTCATCTTTGTTTTGGCAATCACAATGCCTATCAACTGGATGATCAATACATTCTTATTAGGTGAAGGGGGCATTTTTCAAACTGACCTAACCTTTTTGAGATTTATATTGTTTATTGCTGTAATTGCATCAATGGTACAGTTAGTTGAGATGGTGGTTGAAAAGTATTCGCCTTCTTTATATAATTCACTAGGTATATTTCTACCATTGATCACGGTTAATTGCGCGATTTTAGGTGGTTCACTTTTTATGGTATCTAAAGAATACAACTTTGCTGAAGCGGTATCATTTGGATTAGGTGGTGGTTTTGGATGGTTCTTAGCTATCGTTGCCATTGCAGCCATAAGAGAGAAAATAAAGTATTCAGCTGTACCTCCAGCAATGAGAGGTTTGGGAATGGCTTTCTTATTAACTGGTTTAATGGGAATGGCATTTATGGGATTGATGGGTATCGACCCAGCAGCATTTTAATTAGGAAACTCTAAAAGAAAAGATATATGATCTTAGCAGGTATTATGCCCTACATTTATGCTCTAGTAGCTTTCTGTGGCGTCATTTTGTTGCTTTCTTACATGCTTATCGCAGCACGTAAAAGATTGGTACCTCAAGGCAATGTAAGAATCATTGTCAACGGTGATGAAGCCAATGCATTGGAAGTTCAACCAGGTAGTAACTTATTATCAGCATTATCTGAAAGTAATCTCTTTTTACCTTCTGCTTGTGGAGGTGGAGGTACATGCGCGATGTGCGAGTGTCATGTGCATTCAGGTGGTGGTGACGTATTGCCTACAGAAATGAATCACTTGACAAGAAAAGAAGCAGCCGAAGGCAAGCGACTGGCTTGTCAAGTAAAAGTAAGAGAAGATATGGATATCGCTATTCCAGATGAGGTGTTTGGTATTAAGAAGTGGGAATGCGAAGTTATCTCTAACTACAATGTGGCAACATTCATTAAGGAATTTATAGTAAGGTTACCTGAAGGCGAAACTTTAGATTTCCAAGCTGGTGGGTATATTCAAATCGATGTACCACCAACTACTGTAAATTATAAGACTGATATAGATATCACCGCTCATCCAAATTACCATGATAGTCCTGACAAATTCCAAAAGGATTGGGATAAGTTTAAATTGTGGGATTTGAAAATGGTTAATGACGAAGAAATATTCAGAGCTTACTCAATGTCTAACCACCCTGCAGAAGGAAACATTGTATCTCTTACTGTTAGAATCGCTACACCACCTTTTGATAAGGTGAAAGGCGGTTGGATGGATGTTAATCCTGGTATTTGTTCTTCATACATTTTTGGTTTAAAGCCCGGAGATAAAGTAACTGTTTCAGGTCCTTATGGAGAATTCTTTATTAAGGAAACTGAGGCGGAGATGCTTTACATTGGTGGTGGAGCAGGCATGGCTCCAATGCGTTCGCATTTATACCATCTGTTTCACACTATCAAAACAGGTAGAAAGGTAACTTTCTTCTATGGTGGTAGAACTAAGCAAGAATTATTTTACGTCGAAGAGTTTAGAGAAATCGAAAAGAACTTTCCAAACTTTAGATTTGCCGTAGCCCTAGATAATCCTTTACCTGAGGATAATTGGGAATTAAAAGAAGATTTGAATGATCCGAAAGGTGATGGATTCAAAGGATATGTCCACCAGGTAGTTATCGACGAATTTTTGAGTAAACATGAAGCTCCAGAAGAATTAGAGTTATACTTCTGCGGTCCTCCAATTATGAATCAGTGTGTTTTGAAAATGGCTGATGATTGGGGTATTCCAGAGGAGAACGTAGCATTTGATGATTTTGGAGGTTAATTCTAACATATAGTTTATATCCAAATATTTTAAAATCCCTTTTTTGAGGTAATTTATAAAGAAGGGTTAAAAAGTGTCAAGAGTCTTTCTTGACACTTTTTTTATACGCATATTGCGCTCAAATTATAAGTTATGTTAAAGGCTTTTGTATCATTTATATTTTTGGTTTTTGCGATAGGAATAAGTGCTCAAGATCACTTTTTAGTAGAGCTTGAAAATAGAAGTCCAGATGTAAAAGATATGGTTAAGTCCTATGAAGGATTTCCAATGGTTCCATTTCTAGCAAATGATTCCGAAGGCAATGAGCATTCTTCATTTAGCATGCAAGGGAAAACTACCTTTTTATGGTTTTGGAATCAAGATTGTCCAAAATGTATTGAATATATTGATGCTTTAAATAGAGTCGCTTCAGAAAATAAAAGCACATTAAACGTTATTTCTTTTTCAGATAACTCTAAGGAACAGGTAGTAGCTTTTAAACAAAATACAGATATTCAATTTCCCGTCATTCCAAATTCAAAGACACTAGCTGATGGTCCATACGGAGGTGATTTTGGCTACCCAAGATTGTTTATCATCGATGAGTTCGGTGCAGTTAAGTATGTCATCCCAGAAATGGAAATGAGAGGTAATTTTGATGCCTATGGATTTTTCTCTGCGGTTGAGCGTTCTTTAAGAAGTAAGTAGTCATACTCTTTTTTGCACATAAAGAGTATTGGACTTACCTTCGCGTTCCATGTCAAAAAAATATGCTGTAAAGGAAATATACTTCACCCTTCAAGGTGAAGGACATCATTCTGGAAGACCGGCCGTCTTTTGCCGCTTTTCAGGGTGTAATCTTTGGAGTGGTCGTGAAGAGGATAGAGCGACAGCAATTTGCCGATTCTGTGATACAGACTTTTGGGGTACAGATGGAGAGAATGGAGGAAAATATGAGCTTGACGAATTGGTAAATAAGATTTTAGACATTTGGCCTAGTAGCAAGGCCTCACCATTTGTAGTATTTACCGGAGGCGAACCTGCCTTGCAAATGACCACTCATCTAATCCAAGCACTAAAATCAAATCAGATAGAGATTGCAATAGAAACGAATGGTACTATGGCATTGCCTGAAGGCATAGATTGGATTTGTATGAGTCCAAAGGCCAATACAGAAATAGTTTTAAAGTCAGGACAAGAATTAAAAATAGTCTATCCTCAAAAAGGCATTGATCCCTTAGAATTTATGGATTGGGATTTTGAACACTTCTATATCCAACCAATGGATGACGAAAATCAATCACAAAATATCCAAAGTTGTGTTGCTTATTGTAAGCAAAATCCGAAGTTTAAATTAAGTCTGCAAACACATAAGATATTGGATATTCCATGAGGCTAATTTTACTTATTTGTCTTTTTGCAATAGGCTGCCAAATATGGCCTAAGGCTCCAATAGAAAGCGTCATCAGTATAAATAAGCTATATCATCTCAAAGATGATTCCCTTCAAAACTTGTGTCCATATAACTCAAATTTTAAGTTACACTTCACCAATACAGGTATTCAATTTTCAGGACAATTAGAAAACTCAAATATCCAAGCGCACTTTGTAAAACGAGATACAACCATTTTTTTAGAACATTGTATTGAACTCTTTTTAGATCCTGATGGAGATGGGATAAATTATTATGAACTGGAGTTAAATGCGCGAGGTGCCATTTTCGATAAGGTGTTCAAAACAAATACACATCCATTTAATAGACCTGAAAATATGATCGAATGGAACATTGATAAGTCATTTATAAGTATTGATATTGATGGTACCTTAAACGATGAATCAGATGTTGATACAACTTGGGCTTTCGAAGTTTTTATTCCTTACGATGCTTTAATAATGGATAAAGCGCCTTCAAAAGGGGATGTATGGAGATATAATATCATGAGGATCGATTTAGAAGATGGTAAATCCTTATTTTGGACGGCTAAGCCAACAGGTAAAAATCATATTCATTATCCGGAGCTTTGGGAAACCATTAAATTTTAATTTACAGATCAGTGCAATATTTAACTATGCTATCATACGGTTTTGATAAAATTGATTGTATAAAAAGACTATTGTATGTATTAGTGCTGATTCTTATTCACACTTGTTTAAGTTCTCAAGTTGATTCATTGTCTAGGAAACTGAGCTTTGAAATGGATTATCGATTCAGAATTGAGCAAGATTGGAATTCAAGGAAATCTGATGGGACTTTTAGAGAAGATAGATCAAGACTTAGGTATCGACTAAGGGCTGGTGCAAAATATTCAGAAAAGGAATATTCTTTTGGGTTTAGGATTAGAACCGGTGATCCCAAAAAACAACAAGATCCTCAATTGACTTTAGGGAAAGGATTGAAAGAGTTTGGAACTTTACCAATTGGATTTGAGAAAGTATATTTTCAATACAAAAAGAATAACTTCAAATTTTGGTTAGGGAAAAATACATTTCCATTCAAGAAGTACAACGAATTATTTTGGAGTGATAATGTATTTCCAGAAGGAGTCTCGTTTAGCAAAAGACTTGATATTAGAAAAGGCCTTATTAAATCATTAGATCTTGCTGGAGCTCATTTTATATTAGCTTCAAATGATGATTTTTTTTTTAATGATGCCTTTTTTCAAGGTTTTCAAGCTAGCATAAATACAATAAATAATAGATTCGAAATTTTGTCTTCATATTATCGTTTGAGAAATATTCCGAACATACCCGATGGAGAACATTCCTACTTATTACCATATTCCATTTTGCATTTTGCAGGAAAAATGAGGATTAACAAGATTTCGATTGAATCAGATTTTTATTATAATCTCGAGAACTACAATGATAGTAATGTCGCTAATGAATTTGTTAATCATAAAACGGGGTATGTGTTCGGGATTCAATATGGAAGTTTAGATAATGCTAAACAATGGAAGTTTAAGCTTACTTATGCTTACTTAGAAAGATATTCAATATTAGATTATATGGCTCAAAATGATTGGGCAAGATGGGATTATGCTTCATTCAATTCTCCTGATGGAAGATTAAGCAATTTACAAGGTGTAGAGGCAGTTGTTGCTTATTCCCTAACAGATAAAATTAAATTAGTTACTAAGTACTATTTTGTAGATCAATTGATTCCTTTCAATACATTGAAGGAGAATGGTCAAAGAATTAGATTTGATATAGATGTCAAGTTGTAGGTTATAAACGTAAAATACTTATCCCTATAAATGTTATAAAATGAAATATTTAATACTTTCTGTTGTTGCCACTTTTGTAATGGCTTGTAACGATACTTCAAATACAATAACACCACCAAATAATCCATCCCAAGATTTTTCAAGTAATAACCAAGCCTTATTAGATAGCTTAGGCAACCTGGAAACAATTGCATTTGGATCTTGCAATGATGAAGATGATGAGCAGCCCATTTGGTCTGTAATTGGCCGCGAAAATCCAGACTTATGGATCTGGTTAGGCGATAATATTTATGGTGATACAGAGAATATGAGCCTCATGGCACGCCAATATGAAAAGCAAGAATCTAATGCCAGTTATAATGCATTCAGAAAAAATATTCCATTAATTGGTACTTGGGATGATCATGATTACGGAGTAAATAATGGTAATAAAACTTATCCAAAGAGGCGTGAAAGTAGGGATCTCTTATTTGAGTTTTTGGAAGTACCCAAATCAAATCCAGCATGGGATAGGGAAGGGGCGTATCTCTCTTATGATTTTGGTATGGAGGGTCGCAGAACAAAAATTGTTTTATTAGATATACGGTATTTTCAAGACGAGTTAAACCGTCAGAATGGAACTTATGTACTAGATCCTTCAAAAGATATCTTAGGAGAAGAACAGTGGACATGGTTTGAAAATGAATTGAAAGATGATTATGAATTGCTTATTGTAGCCAGCGGTATTCAATTTTTACCGGAAGATCATCAATATGAAAAGTGGGCAAATTTTCCTTCTTCAAGAGCTAGATTATTCGATGCATTAGAAGATGTTGATTCAAAGGTTGTACTCTTAAGTGGAGATAGGCATATTGGAGAAATATCCCAAGTTATTTTGGAAAATGGGAAGGTGCTTACTGAAGTTACCTCAAGCGGTATGACACATTCTTATGAAGGCCTACAGTCTGAACCAAACAGTCATAGGTTAGGAAAATTTATAACTGAGCTAAACTTTGGTACGATAAAAATCGATTGGGCAAAAGCTGAACCTGAACTAAAACTTATTTTGAAAAACTTGCGAGCTGAAAATCATTTGACCATTAAAATCTAGAAAGCATATGATAACCTCAAACTATATTTATTCGAATTGAAATTGAGATTTTCGACTTGAAATAGTGAATTAAGATTATGCCTGTAAAGGCCTTCTATAGTTAGGTTAGATTGTCCTGGACTAAATAGTAAACCACCTTCTATAAAATAAGGATCAAATGAAGAAGGTCTACTTGCCACCAAGTTTTGTAGGTTGTTTCGTTCATCCTCCGCAAATACAGCATCTGAAAATTCTTGAGAAATGGAATGAAACTCTCTTCCAAAACTACTTTTTAAACCAAACGATTTGTTCAGCATATAGTGAACATTTAACGAAAGACTTAGATAAGAAATCTTATTATAGTCAATAAAAATAATCTCTTGCATATCCCCTTCATTAAAACCTAAGCCTCCTGATCCACCACCAGCAATTTCTGTATCAACAAGTTCTGGGTTAGCCGGATCTTGTAATTCACCATTTATATCCTTAGTGTAACTACTTTCTGATATTTGACTAGAACCTAAGGTATAAGAAGCGCCAATTCCTAAATTGAATCTTTTATATTTCAAGAAATTTATCCCAAAACCGATTGTGCCACCCCAGCCATCTAAGCTATTAAATCGATCGGCACTAGCAAAAGCAAATGGCTTAAGCGTCCATGGATTTGGGCTAGTTTTTAATTCAATATGATTTTGAAATGAATTAGTGTCTATCTCTCTGTTCAATACCAATCCACGTTTAGGAATAGCTAAAATGGAAAGATTTGTTTTAAGTGGGTCAAAATCTAAAATTGGTGTTTTGAAGTCAGAAGATTTAATTGAACCATCGTTGCCCACTAAAATATTAGGCCTTGGATTTATAGAATTAATATTCAATTTATTAGAGCTATAATTATTGCTTGGCTCTGATATTGTCATTCTTTCTTCATCAATATTCGTCGGCTCAATATTCGATTTTTGTAATGCAATTAATCCATTAGATTCGAGCGTACTTTCAGTATAATTATGAGATGCATTGTTAACATCTGAGTTGGATTGCTTTGCTTCATTGAGTTTACTTTCTGTTACTACATCGATATTATCTTCAATCTCGGCAACAACTTTGTTAGCGATCTGATCGTCAGACCTTGTTCCGATCCCCGCATCGGCCCCCTCTTCGATCGCAGCATCGAGACCCTCTTCTATCCCCGCATCTGACCTAGTTCCGATCCTTGCATCGGCCCCCTCTTCGATCCCCGCATCGACAAATGTAGGGTTGGATTGACTTTCGATTGTAGGGCTTGTGGCGAAATAATAAACCAATCCACTGATAGCCAATGCACCACCAAATAACCAAATCCAAAAGAAACGTTTTTTCTTTTTCTTCTGAGGCATGTTTTCATCAAGCATAATGCTCATGTTAGCCCACCCTTTATCCACTCTTTTAATACTATCCTGCTTCATTATAATTGGATTGATATTTTTTAGAATATTCATTCTGAAGCACCTTTCTTGCTTGTGCTAGGTGCCACCTACATGTATTTTGATTAATGTTTAGTCGTTCGCTTATTTCCTTATGTGTAAAGCCTTCTACAGCAAATAAGTGAAAAACTTGCATTTGCGTTTCAGGTAAGTTGTCTAACAATTGAATGAGGTCTTGATAATATAGTTTATGATCTGATGGTTGGCTAGGTTCCTTTTTGAATTCTTCTTCGTAAATAAGAAATGCTAAGTCCCTTCTACTTTTTCTGAAGTAATCACTTAAGCTTCTAAAAATGATTTTCCTAACCCATCCTTCAAATGACCCTTGATACGTGTACTTATCTATTTTCTGAAATACCTTGAGAAAGCCGTTGTTTAAAATATCGATAATTTGATCCTCGTCTTGAGTATAGCGCATGACCATTCTTTCCATAATAGGGAAGAAATGTCTATACAGGTTTTCTTGTGCCTGCCTTTCATTTTTTAAACAGCCTGAAATCGTTTCAAACCATTTATTCTTTTCGTCGATATTTATTTTAACTTCTGTCAAATCAATAATCACAATAAGATACCAAATCTCAAACTTAATCTCTTATATGTCAATGTTTGTTCTCTAAATGATGTTGATGTCCAAACATCTTGATAAGTAAATTGCGCATTTTGGAACTTATAACCTACATCCAAAGTGAATTTTGTTTTCTCATGGCCGAAACGAATACCTATTGCTGGGTATAGCATCCATCCGCCTTTCGAATCAGTAATAAGATAGCCTTCATCTTGAAGTGCTATACTATATCCGGTCTGTATATTGTAAAATGGTGTTGTAGTTTCAGCCTTCAAAAAGCCATTAAGCTCAACAAAGATGGGAATCAATTCCTCGCCAGAATTCCATATATATTGGTCGTATCCAGTTCCTAAACCTAAGCCTAATAGTCTGTTGAATCTATAGCCAGCGGATACTGACATTCCAAAACCATTTTGAGAACTCGCCCTATTGCCTTGGTTGGCTGCGATAAAATTGGCTCGTACAGCATAGTAAATACCTTTTTCCTTAAAATTGTACGGTTTTAAGGATTGTCCTATTTGACTCAATGCTGATTTCTGCACCACCTTCCTTACTTTGCTTAATTCATATCTGTCAGAGGTATCCCAAGCTGTTTTTATAATGATGTGTGATTCCGGAACCCAATTGATTACTTCACCTTCGATAATGTCGCCATTTCTAAATTCGATAATGACTTCATTTTTTTTAGGCACTTGGATGTCGGATTGACTCTTTGCTAATGTGCAACAAAGAGTCAATGCCAACAATAGTGAAATTCTTATCCAGTTAGTCATATTACTTAGTTCTGATTTCACTTATTTGTTTTATATCAGATTTGTCCTCTGTATTAAACTGAAGTAAGCCATCTTGTCCGATTACCAATAAATGATCTGAGTTTAAAGCAATAGCATCGTAAGCGTCAAAATCTTTTACATGATCAAGTTGATTATCAGTGACTGCATTTAGGTCGTCAGTTGAATATACTTTGAGTCCATGTTGCCCTTCGCAAATGTATAATGTGTTGTCTATAACACTTAATCCATGCGGATTCTGCATGTCATAAGAGGCTATAAGTTTTGGATTGGCTAGGTCTGATACATCTAAGATGTCTAATTGGTTGGTGAAGTTTTGGCACCAAGTACCACCCCTCAATGTGACATAAGCAATATCATCTTTTACAAAAACAGGGTCACAGGCTTGAGCGTGTCTAAATTCTGATACATATTGTGGTGTTGAAGGGTCATCTAATGAATAAATGAATACACCATTTTGAGAACCGATAAATAAATTAGAATTATAAGCAAAAAGCGTTTCTATATTCCAATTGACATAAGTTGTATTCGTAAATCTCGGTTTCGTTAAATCATCAATATTGAATGCAGATAGTTCAGAGGCGTTGATGACATACAGGTGATTGCCTACAAGTGAAAATCTTGCAAAAGATCCACCTTGACCTTGCGAAGTTTCACTAATCGTACCATTAGTGTCTAGATCAAATCCACCTCCACCAGCTGTGGCTTGATCTACGAATATGTTTCCATTATTATTAAATATCTTCTCGCCAAAATTAGGATTCGAACAATCTACTTCTAATTCTACATTTGTTGGGATCCATGCTATAAAATATCCCCTGTTATCTTGCCAATGATAGTTTTTAAAAACATCTTCATCTCGACCTAGAATACTAGGATTATTGAAGTTATTAAAATCGATAGTTAGTAGATCCACATAATTATCAGCATACATTATATTGTCTCTAATGGCCACATCTAAGTTGCCTGGGATATTAACGAATGCAATGTTATTAGGTGCTTCAGGGTTAGAATTATCTATAATGTGAATGCCTTCATATTTCTCATTGATGAGTATAAAATCATTGTAGAAATAAATCTTTCCGGTTTCAATCATTTCTCGGGGACCCTCTGTTGAGATATCTACTCTAAAGTCATTTGGATGTGCAAATTTCTCTTCAAATTGGACAAAGCGTTGTACTTCTGAGCATTCATCTTTGAGACAAGAAGTCATTGTAAGACAAAGGCCATAAATAGCTAAGAAGAATATGGAAGTTTTTAATGATAGTTTTTTCATGATATAACTTTTGTTGTTTGCTCTTATAGACGTTTTAGACAGTGAAGAATGTTGGTGGGATATGAAAAATTTTATCTGTTTGAAATCATATTATTAAATTTGAAATATGACAACACCACTTTGGACTTTACTTGCAGCTGGTTTAATTCCTATGCTTATTGCCAGTATATGGTACCATCCATCACTTTTTGGAAATGCCTCATTAAATAGCAGCTTTAAGAATAAGTCTATTTTTTATAAAGGTTTTTCGTTAGTACTGTTTTGGATATTAGGTGTTTTCCTAGCATTTGGCTTGACAGCTTTGACTAACCATATAGTTGGTGTCATGCAGCTTTTCTTAACTCACCCAGATTTTACCAACCAAGATTCGGAGGTTTACGCAACATATAATCACCTGTTAACGCAATATGGCGATCGTCATAGATCTTTTGCCCATGGAGTTGTTCACGGGATTATTAATAGTGTCTTAATTGTTGCGCCCATATTAGGTATCCATTCGATCTTAAAATCCGGAAATTTTAAATCTTTTTTAGTGAGTTTTTTTTATTGGCTGATTGTCTTCATTTTGGTCGGTGGGCTGGTGTGCCATTTCCAAGTATAAAAACTATTTTTTTGACATAATTGCAAAAAGCTCGTTGCCTTGCCTCGGTGGAATGGAATTATAACAATCCTCGAAGACTTTGATTTTAAAGAATGGATCGAAGTAACTTTTGTATTCTACCATGTCACCTCCAAAGGGTCGCTTTTCCATCTCACCAGGTATTAATGGATGTTTAAACCATAGACCAACTAGTTTTCCTTGAGGATAAAGTAATTGATGCATTTGCTTAGCGTAAGCCAACCTGTTGTCCTTCGTAGGTACAAAAGAACAAAAGAATGTTTGTTCAATAATTAAATCAAACTGACCTTCATAATCGAAAAAATTAGCTTGAATTAATTGTTTCTTTGGAAAATCAGGCACTCGCTTTTGAAATGCTTTTAAAGGTATCTGTGAAATATCTAGTATATAAACATTCTGAAACCCATTTAAAAATAAATATTCAGCCTCATAAGCATTACCCGCTCCTGGGATTAAGATCTTCAAAGATTTGTCTTTGAGTTGATCAAAGTAAATTTTGAGCGGTGTTGAAGGATAACCAATATCCCAACCAGTCATCCCTTCTTCGTACCTATTGCTCCAGTATGCTTGTTGATTTGACAAATACTAATTATATAAAATCCAAAATCCAAAATACCCCTTATAACATCGGATATCACCAAACTTATTCCACCTCCATGACTTCTTGCTCTTCAAGTTTATCCATTTCGATTTTCAGATTTTCGATAATGAATTTTTGACGCTCCATTGTATTTTTACCCATATAGTAAGTGAGTAGATTTTTGATGCTTGTTTGATTCTTTAAGGTTACAGGTTCTAGTCGGATGTCTTCACCGATAAAGTCACCAAACTCATTTGGGGAGATCTCACCTAGTCCCTTAAATCTTGTGATTTCAGGTTTTCCTCTAAGTGATTTAATCGCATCTCTTTTTTCTTTTTCACTGTAACAATAGAAAGTTTGTTGTTTATCTCTTACTCTAAACAATGGTGTTTCCAAGATGTATAAATGACCATTTCGAACAAGGTCCGGGAAAAACTGTAAGAAGAAAGTCAATAGTAAAAGTCTGATATGCATACCATCAACATCGGCATCGGTAGCGATTACAACTTTATTATATCTCAAGCCTTCTAGTCCATCTTCTATATTTAAAGCATGTTGCAATAAGTTTAATTCTTCATTCTCATAAACGATCTTTTTGGTTTGCCCAAAACTATTAAGTGGTTTTCCTCTTAAACTAAAAACAGCTTGCGTTTGTACATCTCTTGCTTTAGTTATTGATCCACTAGCTGAATCTCCCTCAGTAATGAAGATAGTTGTCTGATCTCTTCGGTCGTCTGCTTTTTTAGCCTTATCTCCAAAGTGTATTTTGCAATCTCTAAGTTTCTTATTGTGGATATTGGCTTTTTTAGCACGTTGATTAGCTAATTTTTTTATGCCCGCTATTTCTTTTCTTTCTTTTTCAGATTGCTGAATTTTTTTCAGAATAGCTTGAGCAACATTTTTATTCTTATGTAAGAAGTTGTCCAACTTAGCCTTCATGAAGTCTACAACAAACGATCTTACCGTGTCCCCATCTGGGCTAATTTTAATTGACCCTAATTTCGTTTTAGTTTGTGACTCAAATACTGGTTCCTCCACTCTAACACTAATAGCACCAATTATAGCAGTTTGAATATCTCTAGCATCAAAGTTTTTATTGAAGTGATCTCTTACTGTTTTGATGATGCCTTCTCTAAATGCTTGTAAATGCGTTCCACCCTGAGTGGTGTTTTGACCATTTACAAATGAATAGTATTGTTCTCCATATTGTGTACCGTGCGTTAGCGCAATTTCGATATCATCACCTTTCAGATGGATAATAGGGTAGAGAAGTGCATCTGGATTTGTTCTGTGTGTCAATAAATCTAAAAGACCATTTTTAGAGTAAAAAGTCTCTTTATTGAATTGAATTTTTAGACCCGCGTTTAGATATACATAATCCCAAAGTCTGTTAGCAACAAACTCACTATTAAATGTATAGTTTTTGAAAATGGAATCATCAGGTCTAAATTCTATAAGTGTCCCATTCTTTTCCTTACTTTTTGTTATGCGACTTTCATTGGTGAGTTCGCCTAACTTAAACTCAGCAGTTTTGGATTTACCATCTCTGTAAGCGGCTACTTTAAAGTATTCTGATAAGGCATTTACAGCTTTTGTTCCAACTCCATTTAATCCAACCGATTTTTTGAAGGCTTTTGAATCATATTTACCTCCTGTATTTATTTTTGAAACACAGTCAATGACTTTTCCTAAAGGAATGCCTCTTCCATAATCTCTAATGATAACATATCCATTATCAATCTTTATATCAATGACTTTACCATGTCCCATTACAAACTCATCGATACTGTTATCTAGAATCTCTTTTATAAGGACATATATACCATCATCATCAGTACTACCGTCACCTAATTTACCAATGTACATCCCTGGTCTTAATCTGATATGCTCCTTCCAGTCTAGGGATTTAATATTATCCTCTGTGTATGTAACTTGTGCCATTTAAATGCTTTGTGCAAATTTAAACATATTAGCTTAAACTATAATATGTACTTTTGAAATGCTTTATAATTCTATATTACAAACTTAGTAGATTATGAAAATATTAGTAATAGGTGGTGGTAATATGGGTATGACATATGCCCAAAGTTTTTTGCGTTCGCATATTGTGACTCCAGATCAAATGATCATTCTCGAAAAATCAGAAGATAAAGCACAAAAGCTAAAGGCATTAAATATAGGAACGGTCCATGGTGAACCAGGTGATTATGTAAAAGAAGCAGATTTAATTATCATGGCTGTAAAACCGCAAGATTGTGAAGATGTTTTTAAACGGATTCAGCCGTGGATTGATAAGCAACAAGTAGTTTTATCGATTATGGCAGGCGTCACGATGGATAAGATTGGAGTCTCTCTTCAAACTTCCAAAGTTGTAAGAGCCATGCCTAATTTGCCAGCACAAGTTGGCTTAGGTATGACTGTCTTTACCTCCACCGCAGAGGTAACCAGAATTGAATTGGTCATGGTACAGAATTTATTAAACTCCACAGGAAAAACCTTATTTGTATCTAATGAGGAATTAATAGATGCGGCTACTGCTATATCAGGATCTGGCCCAGCTTATGTATTTTTCTTTATGCAGTCTTTAATCGATGCCGGTATTCAATTGGGTTTTGAAAGAGCTCAAGCAGAGCTGCTAGCTTTTCAAACTTTCAAAGGTGCCGTAGAATCATACAACAAGAATAATTTCAGTTGTAACGAATGGATCAGCAAAGTATCTTCTAAAGGCGGCACTACTGAAGCTGCATTTAATCGCCTAAAAGAAAGGGAAGTGCACGATGCCCTTCAGCAAGCCTATATCAATGCGTACAATAGAGCACAAGAGCTAAGCAAAATGTGATTTGGTTCAATTGAAATTTGAAAATCGTATGTATTTTTCTTAATTACCAATTACCAATTACCAATTACCAATTACCAATTACCAATCACCTTACCAACGTCACACTCCCAGCCTTAATCTCTCCACTAGCTAATTCAATCACATACATATAAACACCTTGTTCAATCAAGTTGCCATCACGAGTACCATTCCATCCCAAAGATGCATCATTGGCAGGGAAATTAGTTCTTTCAAAAATGGTATTACCCCATCTATCAAAAATGACCATACTATTAATCGTAACAGGTGGAGACGAAGATTGCGGATAAAAACTTTGATTGGTGCCACCACCTAATTGGAATATGTTAGGGATAAATACTTCTCCTTCCTCTATTACAGGAATTGGCGTGATAGTAGTCATAGCAGTATAATCACAGCCATCTTCATCAAGGAATGTGACGGTTATTACTGTCGCTTCTGTAGTGCTGACAATTGGATCTATACATTCAATACAACTTATCGAAGTATTGTTATTGTCGCTGGTCCATTCTAATGATGTAAGATTTACATTAACACTGGTATTTAAAGTTAATTGGTATTGATCATTACCTAGCGGCGATTGATCTAAAGTAACTGCACCTCCTGAACTGCCTCCCATTCTTTCGATAGTTTCTTCATAAGAACAATTTCCATCCGTCACAATGACTTCTGTCATTCCAAATCCTGAGATGGCGAAATCATATGGCAAAACATCAACTTGTAAATTCGGCATACCGTTGATTGATATTTCTAGTGGTAACTGTAAGCCCATGACAGATTCCAATGTAGCTCCTGCCTCTTCTTCACAAGTTTGTTCTAAAATTATATTAGCTAGGGCGCTTGAGAAACTGAGATCAACAGTCACAGTTGTATCACAGCCTCCTTGGCCCGGAATCATAAACATGTCTGTAGGGTTTGAAGCATCGTAAGTATTACCACCATAGCTAAATGAATCGCCTTCACATAAGGTCTGATCGAATAGTAATTCGATAGCAGGTAAAAATGTCAAATTGATATTGAAAATTGTATCACAACCTCCAGCACCTGGTACGATCACTACGTCAGTAGGATTATTTACATCATAATCAATGCCATTAAAAGGGAATACTTCACCTTCACATAAATCATTTTCAATATTCACTTCTACATCTGATTGGAAAGTGAAATTGACTATGAGTGTACTATCGCATCCATTAGTACTTGTTAAATCAAATTGATCAGATGGATTATTAATATCAAATGTTACACCATTAATCTCCCTGGTTTCATCTTCGCAAAGCACTTCTTCAATGCGCTCTTCCACTGCAGCTACAAATGTTAAGTCTACATTGATAATACTATCGCAACCATTGGATGCCATTCCTGGAAGCACAATGATATCTGAAGGATTGTTTTCATTATATGTGTTGCCACCGATTTCAATATCAGTTCCAGCACAGAGCTCAGCGACTTCATCATTGATCACTTCTGAAGCAAAAGTAAAATTGATATATATAGTACTGTCACAACCTGCTACACTTCCTCCAGGTAGATTAATTGTATCACTAGGATTGTTTTCGTCATAAATGTTTCCTTCCACTTCTTGAGGCATACCATCGCAAATGATGTCATCTAGTATGCCTATGGCCACACTTTGGAAAACAATATTCACATCTACAATACTATCGCATCCATTAAATGATGCACCAGCTTCTACAAATCTTGCTACAGTATCTCTCGAGATCGTAGTTCCAAAAACATCTAAGGATGTGCCTTCACATAAAGCACCGTTCACTTCTGAAATAGCTTCAGGGAAATTATTGACAATAATATTTACAATAGAATCGCAACCATTAACAGAGGTAAGTTGTAAAACTTCTGATGCCATATACATCTCTCCATTGATTATTGCTGCTTCACCAGCACAGGCATCTCCTTCGAAAGTTTCTTCAGTTGATTGATTTAAATTTATTTGGCCTGGAGGTGTAAGTATTGTCGGTGCTTCACATTCTTGGATTTGATATTCTTCATAGAATAATGAAATAATATCAGTGTCATCATTCAACTCAAATACACCATTCCCATTTAAACCAAATGTACCTTCAGCACAAATCATTAAAGTCCCTTCTCCATTGAGTACATCTACAATTATTACTTCTTCCTGTCCGCTTCCACCTGTGGGAACAATCCGAACAAAAAATTCACCATCATAATTTGATGTCACGACAAGTTCAATACACTCATTACTGTTTTGGCATAAATCTGACCCTGATAATTGTATGTCAATTAAAGCTTGATCATTTACATCAACAGCGAATTCAATAGAATCGCTTTCACAGCCTCCTGATCCTTCAATGACATATTTTATAGTTCTTTGCATGTCGACTATCCAAGGATTAGTTATTGGCGAATTGTCATTTGCATCAAAGAATAAGCCACCTAGAGATTCGTTCTCTAAATATTCTTGTAAGTCTATTTCTTGACCAGCACACACTGGGGCTTGAACAACTGCATCACCAGCAGTTATGGCATTTGTTAAAAATATTTCGAATCTAGATGTATCATTAGGACAAGATGCTGCTGCGCTATTTACAATGTATTCTATAAAATAACTTTGGTCAGGCGTGCTTCCATTTGTATTCCATTCGTCTCCCGTCAATAAGAATCCATTTGGTTCAAATAGCCCATTAGCATCTGCATCTGCAGAAAGTAAACTTCTTAGATTAACAATATCTCCTAAACATGCAGTTGTGTTATTATCCAAACCTGCATTGGGTCCTTCAATTATATTAATTGATAATGTAGTCATTCCGTTTTGACAGAATGTGTTTGCCGGTCCTTCTAGGGTGTATAAGAATGTATACGTGCCTGCTTCAAGGTTACTTAAGTCTACATTTGTACTATCAATTATGTTGAAAGTGTCCATTGGTACTTGTTGCCAAAAGCCACCTTCAACAGGGAATGAAATTAATTCCATGAAATTATAGGTGCTTGGCATGCATTCTTCAAGACTAAAATCTAATCCAGAAAATGGTAGTGGTATTATATTAACAATCAGATCTGAAGAATTAGAACCGCAGATCGGATCTTCTATTAAGTATGTAAATACATGCATACCTATTGGTAATGTGCTGACGTCTATTCTGTTGTAGTCTACAGGATTAAAATCTGGGAAACTTGGTGCAGACCATGTGCCACTTTGGTTACTCGTACCAATTTGATCATAAAAATTAATCGTCTCACTAATAAATCCTTCACAAACTTCTATAGAAGCATTTTGACCTACATCAGGTGGTAACTGAATTTGAATGTTCATAGAATCCAACATGCTGCAACCACCTATCGTATCAATGATAAATAACTTTTGATCAAATTTGATCGAATCTCCAATCACTCTTCTCGATGCTGGGTTTCCAGTAGTATCAATGGCGTAATAGGCTGACATTGATGTATTCCCTCTTATTGGTCCTAAAACTAAAAATTCACACACAGTAGTATCCATAGGTAGCGTAGTGAATGGGGAACTACTAATATTAATGTCTACAGGCACAATAGGTGCACAAGATTGATCTACATTAGGATCAAACATAAATAGAGTTTGATTATATGGGGCATTAAGCACCGTGCCGGGTGCAATCGGAGTTGTGCCACCTTGATCAGCAAAATAGCTTACTGTTGGTGTAGTCGGATTAATTGGAGGTAAGACTAAAGAGTCGCAAATTACTGTAGGAATATCTGCGTTATAATTTATAGCTGTACTCGCTTCAAGTGAAATTAGCTGAGTTGTATTACATCCATTATCACCATTTAAAATCAACCAAATCTCATTAATGCCAGAACTCGCAGGATCAATTATGTCTCCAAAGGTGAAAGAGGTGCCTGTCCCATTTTCTTCTGTGTTGTATTCAAAGCTATTGAAGAATTCACCTGTTGGCTGTGGTAATTCTACTCCACCGCAACCACCTAGCTGATTGCCAGGTGTGAAAATGACTGGGTTGTGGGTTAAGTTTAATTCAATAGGTTCGGCAACATTATTACAAGATCCTCCTAAGGCTTCAATAACTATCCATACTTCAGTTGTTGTATACGGAACTGAAAAGTAAGGTCCATCAGTGCCTGCGGCATCTAAATAATAACCAGTAAAAAGAGAAATAGGATCTACATTAGCTACCTGTCCTAAAGGCGGCATGGCAAACATATCATCCGTACAAGAGGTAATTGGGCTTTGAATAATTTCAACTAAAGGTTGTAAATCTAAGTCGATGCCAAAACATAGGAATTCTGAATAACATGTACCATCATATGTTCTCGCACATATTTCTGTATCTGTAACCACCCAGCTATCAGGATCAGTTATTTCTTCATCAGGATCATCTTCTAGATAGTAGATGACTTCATCTCCCGAACCACCATTTATAATATCGTCCAAAGTTGTTAAATCAATAGGTGCTCCAGGTGGCGAACAAATTTCTTGATCACCTGGGTCAAAAATAGGAGGGGGGTCTGCTAATTGTATGGAAGCACCTCCACCAATAATATTACCAGCGCAGCCAGTATTGTCAGTTATGTTATCGAGCTCTAAAGTAATTGGCAAATAAAATGAGGCCATTACGATACGCGGAGGATCAAAACTATCATCTATAAATGGTACAATGGCATCTTCGTCGATACAAATTCTGAATGTCTCATCGATATCAATTACTGGTGCTTGTGGAATTGAAATACCATTTACCGTAAAGGAAGCAGTGTAAGGCCCGGTACCGCCAGCAATTTCTACGGTTACATCAGAGTCCTCATTAGTACAATTGTCAATGCAAACATCTCCTCCGCCACTTAATTCCGCATCGAAAGTGGAGATACTTACCATCTGTTCTGTTACTGCTGTGCAATTATTGACATCGGTAGTAGTTAGTGAGTAAGTTTCATTGTCCTCTGCACCTGTGGCGAAAGTAGATTGGATATTTGGATCATCAATAGTGCCATTGCCATCATTATCCCATTCCCAACTGACTACATCATTTGGATTTACAGCTGTACCTGTTAAGTCTAGATTACTGTTAGAACAAACAGGAGCGTTTGTAGAAAAATTAGGAACTGCTTGCCAGCATATAATAGAAACATTTGCATATGTGTTCGTTTCATTGGATGCCCAATTTTGATTTCGGATATTGAATTGAGCCATCGTTGCTCCATCAACGCAATATTCTTCCGTTTGATATGTGCCCACTTGATCTGCATCCGTTGCACCACTTCCCCCAAGAATTAGTTCATCCTCCGGACTTCCGTCAATTTCAAATTCTACCCACATAAAATCCCAACAACCATCACATGCACCAGCAGTCGGATCTGTTACATCGCAAGCACAACCTCCAATACAAACGGGCATACCTGTAGAAGGGCTTTCTTCATCGCAGTATTCCATATTGCCATCTCCTTCCCAAGGCAAGGAAAATTCATAACTTATGCTAAATGCAATTGAGCTACATAATGATATATCTGCAGAATATTGTTCATCAATAAATCCATCGATGTTATTATGTGATATAGGCCCAGCTTCTAGCACTATTGTCGTTTGGCCAATAAGGAATAGTGCCCCTGCTAGTATCAGCAAGGTCGACAGGTAACTTCTCATTATTATAGGATTTAATAAAACCTGTCTTAAAGTTAGATGACTTATAGGTAACATGTCTTAACAATATACTGAAATAGACTCCTGTATTACATAAAGACAGAAGTAAATTAAATATTAATTTTGCTCACCAATTTAACAATATGACAAGGCCACTAAGCGAGCAAGAACTGATCAGAAGAGAAAATCTTCAAAAAATGATTGATTTGGGTATAAATCCTTATCCGAATGAAACTTATCCAATTTCTCACTATTCGAACGAAATTCATGAAGGATTCGCCGAAGATAATGAAAAGTATAGTGCAGTTTGCCTTGCGGGAAGATTGATGAGTAGACGGATAATGGGTAAAGCTTCATTCGCGGAAATCCAAGATACTCATGGTAGAATTCAGATTTATGTTAATCGTGACGAAATCTGTCCTGGTGAGGATAAAACCCTCTACAACCAAGTCTTTAAAAAATTGCTTGACCTTGGCGACTATATTGGAATAAAAGGACATGCTTTTTTAACTCAAACAGGCACACTTTCTATTCATGTGACCGAATTAAAAGTATTAAGCAAATCCGTAAAACCTTTGCCTGTTGTTAAAACGGACGCTGAGGGGAATACTTATGATGCCGTTTCAGATCCAGAATTTAAGTATCGACAACGATATGTCGATCTAACAGTTAATCCAGAAGTACGACAAACTTTTGTCCAACGATCAGCTATGATCAATGCCATGAGAGAATTTATGACTCAAAAAGGCTATCTGGAAGTAGAAACGCCAGTTTTACAACCTTTATACGGAGGAGCTGCGGCAAGACCTTTCAAAACACACCATAATACTTTGGATACGCAATTTTATTTAAGAATTGCCAATGAGCTATACCTTAAAAGATTAATTGTAGGTGGGTATGACGGTGTATTTGAATTTGCCAAGGATTTTAGAAACGAAGGAATGAGTCGTTTTCACAATCCAGAGTTTACAATGATGGAGCTGTACGTAGCTTACAAAGATTATGAATGGATGATGGACTTTACCGAGGAGATGTTAGAGTTTGTGGCCATGAAAGTGCATGGGACAACAGATATACAAGTGGGAGATAATGTCATAAGTTTCAAAAGACCTTGGAAGCGATTTTCGATGTATGGTGCCATAGAGCATTTCACGGGCGTAGATGTATCTGAAATGGATGAAGATACTATGCGTAAAGCAGCTGAGGATATGGGTGTCCATATTGATAAAACAATGGCTAGAGGAAAAATTATAGATGAAATATTTGGTGAAAAATGCGAGCATCAATTGATCCAACCAACATTCATTACTGACTATCCAGTCGAAATGTCACCATTAGCCAAGAAGCATAGAGATAAGCCTGGTTTAGTAGAAAGATTCGAAGCTATTTGTAATGCAAAAGAGATTTGTAATGCATTTTCAGAGTTAAATGATCCATTGGATCAAAGACAACGATTTGAACATCAATTAGAGTTAGGGAAAAGGGGAGACGAAGAGGCTATGCAATTAGATGAAGACTATCTCAGAGCATTAGAATACGGCATGCCACCGACGGCAGGTATTGGTATAGGTATAGATAGATTAGCTATGATTATGACAAACCAACCGTCAATTCAGGATGTATTGTTGTTTCCACAGATGAAACCGGAAGGGGAATAATAAAAGCGATCTCAAGAACTAACTGATATTCTATGTACGCCTGGTTGATAAGGCTTAGATATCAAGAATTTTATAGTCTCGTATGAAGTGGGGTTTTTAACGAAGTCCATGTCTTGAATATCCAAAATCAAAACAGGATAGGAAGTGATATTTCTTAAATATTCGAAATAGGAATCCTGAATCTTTAGTAGGTAATCTGCTTTTAAAGTTTGTTCGTAAGGGCGATTTCTTTCTTTTATATTTTTTAGTAAATGACTGGTGTCTCGATGCAGGTAAACCAAGATATCTGGATTGGGAAATGATTTGTCTAGTACAGAAAAAAGCATTTGAAATAATCGATACTCATCTGCACCTAAGTTTTTTCTTGCAAAGAGCAATGATTTGGTAAAAAAGAAATCGGCGATGGTGTGATTGCTAAAAAGATCAGGATTTGATAAATGTGCCTGCAGTTGTTTATAGCGCTCCGTCATAAAGAAAAGCTCTACTGTAAAGGCATATCTGTCAGGATTTTCATAAAATAAAGGCAGGAAGGGATTGTTTTCAAACGACTCCATAATCTCTTTACCATTGAATTCACGGCACAACATAGATACAAGAGAAGTCTTACCACTTCCCAAGTTTCCTTCAATGCATATGTATTCGTAAGGTATTTTGTATTGATTCATGTACTCAGTCCGCCTTGATTTTCACCACTTTATAGGTGTCTTTACTGTCTCGAAACAGCTCACTGATTGTACGATTCAATTCAGGATGGACCATCTCAGGACAAAGTTCCATTAAAGGAGCGAGCACAAAATTACGATTACTTATTTCAGGATGAGGAATGTTTAAATTATGTTTTTTAATAATTTGATCACCATAGAAAAGAATATCGATGTCTATAACCCTCGGTAACCATTTTCCTATGCGCTTTCGACCCATTTTAGCTTCAATCAAATGGATGGTTTGAAGCATTTTATCAGGACTTTGTGATGAATTGCATTTAAGGGCATTATTTAGAAAGGCTGGTTGGTTTTCACGACCCCATGCTTCCGTTTCGTAAATTGATGATGTAGCTGTAACAATGCCTATTTGGCTGTTGATCATCATCTCAGCCATTTCCATATTAAAAGCTCTGTCTCCAACATTACTGCCGAGACTTAAAATACATTCAATCAAATTGACTATTTCTTAATGGCGCTTAAATATTTAGCTAATTCTTTCTTCACTACTGGGAATAAAAAGAATAATCCAATCATGTTAGGGAATACTAATCCTAGAATCATGGCATCTGAAAAACCCCATACAGATTTCATATTAGCTGCTGCTCCTATAACAACAAATAGTAGGAACATAACTTTGTATACTAGGTCAGACTTCTTGCTTTTACCAAAAAGATACATCCATGATTGTTGACCATAGTAAGACCAAGAAATCATCGTGGATATAGCAAATAAAACCACACAGAAGGTTAAAAATACACCTGAGTAAGGAATGTAATTAGCAAATGCAGCAGAGGTAATTCCAGCACCTTTAACTTCAACGCCATCTATTAAAACGCCACCATTACCTGCATCTCCATATTCAAAAACGCCTGTAGAGTTGTAAATGATAATTACCAGAGCTGTCATTGTGCAAATCACAACAGTATCAATAAATGGCTCTAATAAGGCTACTAATCCTTCCGATGCTGGATATTTAGTTTTTACCGCTGAATGAGCAATAGATGCAGATCCAGCACCAGCTTCATTAGAAAAGGCACCTCTTCTAAAACCAAGAAGTAATACACCAAACATACCACCTAGTCCCGCTTGAGGAGAAAATGCAGTTTTGAATATCAAACCGAAAGCATCATCTACATATCCAATATTTGAAAAAATAATATATAAGCATGCAATCACATACAAACCTGCCATGAAAGGCACTATTTTTTCAGTAACTGATGCAATTCTCTTAATACCTCCAATGATGATTACGCCTATTACAGCGGCCATCACTAGACCAACAGCAGTTTTCGCAAATGAAGAATCCATTCCAAATAAAGCAACAATTTCTTGTGCTGCTTGATTAGATTGAGCTGCATTACCTCCTGCAAATGATCCACCAATACATAAAACAGCAAAGATGACTGCTAATACTTTACCTAAACCACCAAAGCCTTTTTCTTTCAAGCCTTTTGATAAATAGTACATAGGACCTCCATATACAGTACCGTCTGGACCAACATCTCTATAGGCTACACCCAAGGTACATTCTACAAATTTTGTAGACATTCCTAAAAGGCCGCAGATGATCATCCAAAAAGTAGCTCCCGGACCGCCGATCGCAATTGCTAAGGCGACACCGGCGATGTTTCCATTACCAACAGTTCCAGAAACGGCAGTCGCCAAAGCTTGAAAATGGCTGACTTCACCGTCTTTACTTTCATCTCTAATTGTATCAATAATATCACCACCTTGAACATTGACGGCTGTTTTTTCTGATAAGCCATGTCCTTCAACATCATCATATTTTCCTCTTACGACATTGATCGCTGTTGGAAAGTGCCTAAGGTTGACAAATGTGAATACTAAAGTGAAGAATAATGCGCCTAAGACTAAAAGGATCAATACGACAGGTACGCCGGCGATCTCTGCAAAAACAATATCCTGGCAAAAATTTGAAAATGGCTCAAAAGCTTTATCGATCTTTTCATCCAATCCTTCTGCAGAAGCCAGAAATGGCGATAAGCAAAGGAGCAAAAGCAATCCGATTCTCTTAGAAATGATCATAATTCTAGGTTGTAATTTTAAATTAGTGCACTCAAGATAGCAAAACTGAAATAATTTGAGTTTTGTATGTCATCTTATCGTAATATTTAGCCCCTTTCCATATTTTTGCCCAACATTGGATAACAGTTGAAACAATATCTCAATCTCCTTCAGCACATCATTGACAACGGCACTGAAAAAAGTGATCGAACAGGAACAGGCACGGTAAGCTGTTTTGGTTATCAAATGCGTTTCGATCTCAATGATGGTTTCCCTATGGTGACCACCAAAAAGTTACACCTCAAGTCTATTATTTATGAATTGCTTTGGTTCTTGAAAGGAGATACTAATGTGAAGTATTTGCAGGATAATGGTGTCCGCATCTGGAATGAATGGGCTGATGAAAACGGCGATTTAGGTCCAGTGTATGGAAAGCAGTGGCGCAGCTGGACTAAACCTGATGGTGGCTCTGTTGACCAAATCAAAAATGCTGTTGAGACGATAAAGACGAATCCAGACTCTAGAAGAATCATTATCAATGCTTGGAATGCCGGAGAATTGGATAAAATGGCACTCACGCCTTGTCATTGTCTATTTCAGTTTTATGTTGCAAATGGTAAGCTATCTTGCCAATTGTATCAAAGATCTGCTGATGTTTTCCTCGGTGTACCGTTCAATATCGCCTCTTATGCACTGCTAACATTGATGATGGCTCAAGTGTGTGATTTAGCTCCTGGAGAGTTCATTCACAGCTTTGGAGACGTTCATTTGTACTCAAATCACATAGAACAAGCGCAATTGCAGTTGACAAGGACCCCAAAGCCACTGCCTACAATGCATATAAATAAAAACGTAAAGGATATATTAGACTTTGATTATGAGGATTTTAAGTTAGAAAACTACGAATACCATCCCCACATCAAAGCACCCGTAGCAGTATAGTTATTTAGATGAAGTCTAAATAAATAACTAGTTATGTAAGATATTGTTAATACACTAAACTGAATGATAAATTTGCAGCGATTAAGAGTAGGTGATTTAGAGAAAATATATAACAGAAAACGAATGGTCAGATATTCATTGAAAGGGTTTTTAATAATGGCGCTCATCGCCTTACTACCTAACTTTCTTTCATCAGAGCCCACACCTTCAGCTGGTAAGACTTTATTCCAAAACAATTGTGCGAATTGTCACAATAAGGGGATGAAAAAAGATATGACGGGACCAGCTTTGGCAGGTTTGGAAGAAAGATGGGCAGATTACCCAAGAGAGGATCTTTATAGCTGGATTAGAAATTCTCAGAAATTGATTCAAGCAGGTCATCCTAGAGCTCTTGAGCTTTGGAATGAGTACAAGCCCACTGTAATGAACCCTGCGGAGCATTTAACAGATGAGGATATAGAGTCGATTCTGCTTTATGTAGATGCACAAGTTAATGCGGTTACTGGAGGACCTGATGGAAGACCTGATGAAGGACCTGGGGGTGCTGTTGCAGCTCAAAGCAAAACACCAAAATGGTTGTATTTCGTACTATTCGGTGTATTAGCAGCTCTATCCCTTCTATTAGGTAGGATTATCTCAAACCTTAATGTTATAGCTGCAGAGAAAGATGGCCGCGTCTTTGAAAGAAAATCTTTAGTTGAGACATTAACAGGTAAGGGCGTTTTGACCTTCATTTTATTCGCAGCAATCCTTTTCGGTGGATATACCACTGTAACAAAAGCAATAAGCTTAGGAAGACAAGAAGGATATGCTCCTGAGCAACCAATCAAATTCTCGCACGAAACACATGCTGGCGTACAAGGAATTGATTGTCAATATTGCCATGATGGAGCTAGAAGATCTAAGCACTCTGTCATTCCGGCTACCAATACTTGTATGAATTGCCACTCTGCAATTAATGTAGGTTCTAAGTATGGCACTGGTGAAATCACAAAGATCTACGCTTCTGTAGGTTGGGATCCGATGAAACAAAAGTATGTTGATGGCTACGAAGATATGTCTATGGATCAAGTAAAAGATATGTATACAGCTTGGATTGGCAAGAATTATAAAGAAGCTAATGAGATTGATGAGGCAGCTGATTTAACTGAAGCAGGCGTTGATTTTGTTCAGAATCAGTGGGATGAGATCGTGTCTTCATTAACTAATGACCAAAAGAAGACATTATACGGTCCGATAGAATGGGAAAGAATTCATAACCTTCCGGATCACGTTTATTTCAATCATGCGCAGCACGTTACTGCTGGTCAGATAGAATGTCAGCAATGTCATGGTCCAGTTGAAGAAATGGAGGTAGTAGCACAACATTCACCATTATCAATGGGATGGTGTATTAATTGCCACAGACAAACAAATGTTCAATTCTCTGATAATGAATACTATCAGAGTTATGCAAAATATCATGAGGACCTATCTTCTGGCGCTATTGATGGTGTAACAGTAGAAGATATAGGAGGTTTGGAGTGTCAGAAATGTCATTATTAAGAAAATTTGAAGTTTAACACAATGAACGATAAATCGATCTGGATAGGAGAAAAAGATCTCAACAGAGATGAAGCATTTTTAGAATCTCTTGATCAAGAGTTTGCAACACCCATTTTAGAGAATGGTGACGCTTTAATGCAAACTGAATCTAAAAGAAGAGACTTCTTAAAATTCTTAGGTTTCTCAGTGGGCGCAGCGACAGTTGCAGCTGGTTGTGATGTTCCTATCAAAAGAGCTATTCCTTATGTAGAAAAACCTGACTCTATTGTGCCAGGTGTCGCTACTTATTATGCTTCTTCATATGTTGCAGGTGGAGACTATTGTCCCATTCTTGTAAAATGTAGAGAAGGAAGACCTATCAAAGTTGAAGGAAATGATCGCTCTTCTATGACCAATGGTGGTACATCAGCAAGAGCGCAAGCTTCAGTTTTAAGTCTCTATGATACGAATAGGTACAAAGCACCTTTCTACAAAGAATATGGTCAAGATGATAATGGTGGTGAAGTTATTACCATAACAGAAGCTTCTTGGGATAGTATAGATAATAAAGTAAAATCAGTATTAGCTGGTTCTAAGAATATTAGAATCATTACGAATACCATTTTAAGTCCTTCTGAAAATGAAGCATTAAACGAGTTTAAGGCTAAGTATCCTCAGACAAAGGTTGTTACTTACGATCCAGTATCTGCATCAGCTTTATTAGAAGCTAATGAGATGTCATTTGGTGATAGAGTTATTCCTTCTTACCATTTTGACAAGGCGGACATGATTGTCAGCTTTAATGCAGACTTTTTAGGTACTTGGGTATCTCCTGTAGAATTTGCTTATCACTATTCTAAGAATAGAAAAATCAATGCACCGGGAGAGAAAATGTCAAGACACGTACAGGTAGAAAGCCATATGTCTATGACAGGATCAAATGCCGATCATAGAGTATTAGTTAGACCAAGTGAATTAGGATCTGCTATAGCTTATTTGCATTCAAAGATTGCAGGTGGATCAGGAGGTAATGGTTTAAACGATAAGGCGAAAGCAGCTCTAAATAAAGTAGCTTCTCAACTGACGAGTGCAAGAGGAAAGTCATTAGTAGTTTCTGGTTCGAATAATGTTTACGAGCAGATTCTTGTAAATGATATCAATAATATTCTTGGTAACTATGGAGGTACAATCACTTTTGGTGATGCTTCATTACAAAGAAGAGGTAACGAAAAAGAGTTGGATGTTTTAGTTCAAGAGATGCAAGGCGGTTTAGTAGACACAATAATCGTTTATGGTTCTAATCCAGCTTATGATTATGCTCAGGCTAAAACATTTGTTGAAGCGTTAGGTAAAGTAAAAAATAAAATAGCTGTTTCATACCAAGAAAATGAGACAAGCGCCCTTTGTGATATAATTGCTCCGACAAGTCACTTTATGGAAAGCTGGGGTGATGCTCAACCAAAGAGAGGGACTTTAAGCTTAATACAACCTGCAATTAACACAATTTTTGAGACGCGACAGTCTGGATTAACATTGCTCAATTGGGCGGGATCCGCGGCCGTGAATGGCTCAGCTTCTCAGCCATATTTAGAGTTCATAAAGAATACTTGGAAGAATACAGTATTTGCTAATCAATCAAATTTTGTTTCATTCACTGCTTTCTGGGAGAATGCTCTAAGAGATGGTGTTGTGAATGTAGGATCAGCTGGTGAAGCTAGATCATTCAATGTAGATGTAGGGTTAGCAAAAAGTAGAATTACAAAACCTTCAGGTTCAGACTTGGAAGTTGTTTTCTATGAGCCTGTGAGTATAGGTAATGGATTATACTCTACAAATCCATGGTTAATGGAAATGCCAGATCCAGTGGCTAGAACGAGTTGGGGTAACTATTTAGCTGTTCCTTTAACTTATGATGGAAGTAAAAAATACATTGGTAAGTTTGGATTAAATGATGGTGATTTAGCCGAAATTACAATTAATGGTAAGACCATGACTGTTCCAGTTATTTTACAATTCGGAATGGAGCAGAATACAGTTGCATTAGCCTTAGGTTACGGTAGAGAAGTAGCAGGTAAATGCGGAACAGATGTAGGTGTAAATGTGAATGATTGTGTAACGCATAAAGATGGCTTTACGCATTACTTTAATAATGATGTTGCTGTTTCTGGACCAAAAGGAAAAGAGAAACATTTCTCATGCGTTCAATATTTCAACACTATTGGTGTTAAGTCTGAAGACAATAAAGGTGAATTGATTAATGCTGATGAGGCAACGCTTGGTCAAACGGCTTACGGCGTTGGTATTAAAGGTTATCAAGGTTCATTAACTGAAAGAACGGTCATCTTCCCTTCCAACTTAAGTGACTTAGCTGAAAACGTTGAAAAGAAAGATAAAGTAAGAGCTAGCGCTCAGCACTTAAATGAGCAGACACTTTATCCATTCGATGAATATACTGCAGACAAGTACTCGCAAGGACATTACTGGGGTATGCATGTTGACCTAAACGCATGTATCGGATGTAATGCTTGTACGGTAGCTTGTATGGCAGAAAACAATGTGCCTGTCGTTGGTAAAAAAGAAGTGAGTCGTCACCATGAAATGACTTGGTTAAGAATTGATAGATACTATTACGGAGATTTCGAAAATCCGAATACGGTATATCAACCGATGATGTGTCAACATTGTGATAATGCCCCTTGTGAAAATGTTTGTCCTGTTAATGCGACAAACCACAGTTCAGAAGGATTGAATCAAATGGCATACAACAGATGTGTAGGTACGAGATATTGTGCTAACAACTGTCCTTATAAAGTAAGAAGATTCAATTGGTTAGATTATACTACAGCGGATATCTTCCCAGCTAACCAACCAACATTGAACGGAGAAGAAATACCATTTGGTGCCGATAACTTGACAAGAATGGTATTGAATCCAGATGTTACAGTTAGAGCAAGAGGAGTTATTGAAAAATGTAGCTTCTGTGTTCAGAGAATCCAAGAAGGTAAATTGACAGCGAAGATTGAAGGAAGAAGATTAGAAGATATAGATGTTAGGACAGCTTGTCAAACGGCATGTCCTACTGGAGCGATCACATTTGGTGATAGAAATAATAAGAATGGTGACTTAGGTAAGAAATTAAATCCTAAGAAGAATAAATTGAATTACATAGCATTAGAAGAAGTTAATGTTCAATCATCAGTAACCTATACGATGAAAGTGACGAACAGAGACGAATCTATTGAAGCTTAATTTAAAAACACATTAAACGAAATAAATGAGCGGTCACGTAAGTCCAATTAGGGAACCACTTGTTCAGGGTCATAAAACGTATCATGATATTACTGAAGATTTGTGTGCACCTACAGAACGTAAACCAGGTACTGGATGGGTTATCGGATTTATTTTATCCATAACACTACTTGGATTCGGTCTATTTTGCATTGCCTGGACAGTATGGCATGGGATCGGTACTTGGAATCTTAACCGTACGATTGGATGGGGTTGGGATATCACCAATTTCGTTTGGTGGATTGGTATCGGTCACGCAGGTACATTGATCTCTGCAATCTTATTGTTATTCAGACAAAAGTGGAGAACGGGTGTAAACAGAGCTGCTGAGGCCATGACTATATTCGCGGTAATATGTGCGGCATTATTTCCAGGTATACACGTAGGAAGAGCTTGGGTTGTATTTTATTTCTTCCCTTATCCGAATACAAGAGGTCCTCTATGGCCTAACTTCAATTCGCCACTTTTATGGGATTTATTTGCCATCTCTACATATTTCACTGTTTCATTATTATTCTGGTATACTGGTTTAGTACCTGATTTTGCAACAGTAAGAGATAGAGCTAAAGGCATGAGAAGAAAGATTTACAATGTATTGTCTTTCGGTTGGACAGGTTCTGCAAAACACTGGCAAAGATGGGAAGCTTTATGTTTGGTATTAGCAGGTATCGCTACACCACTTGTACTTTCAGTTCACACTATTGTAAGTTTTGACTTCGCCACTTCTGTAATTCCAGGATGGCATACAACTATATTCCCGCCGTACTTTGTGGCAGGAGCGATCTTCTCAGGTTTTGCGATGGTATTAACCTTAATGATCGTTACAAGAAAGTTATTTAATCTACAAAACTATATTACGATCGGTCATATAGAGTCGATGAACAAAATCATATTGGTAACAGGTACTATTGTAGGGGTAGCTTATTTGACTGAGCTATTTATTGCATGGTATTCAGGATATGTATACGAGCAATTTGCATTCTTTAATAGAGCAACTGGTCCTTACTGGTGGTCTTATTTTGGAATGATGTTTTGTAATGTGATCTCTCCACAATTATTCTGGTCTAGAAAGATGAGAAGAAGCGTTTTTGTAACGTTCTTGATTTCCATCTTTATCAATATTGGAATGTGGTTTGAGCGATTTGTGATTATTGCAACAACTCTAGCAAGAGATTACTTGCCATCAAGTTGGAGTTACTATTCACCAACTTGGGTTGAGATGGGTATCTTCCTTGGTACTATAGGCATCTTCTTTACACTTTACTTATTGTTTGCTAGAGTAGCTCCAGTGGTTGCCATTGCAGAGGTAAAGAGTATCCTAAAGACAGCAGGTGATCAATATACTGGACCAAATGCTATTCATCATCACCATGATCATGCTGATCACGGTCATCATGAAGAAGTTTTATCTATAGCTTCAGAAGGTATGGCTGACGATGATGGACATCTGCAAGTTGTGTCAGGTACTGCCGCCAATCAAGCAACTGAAACAATGGTTGGTCAAAAAGATGATTTGAGAAAATTAGAAGGTATTGGGCCGAAGATGGAAGAAGCATTGAATGGTGGAGGCGTTTATACTTTTGCTGAGTTAGCTGACGCACAAATAGATAATTTGAAACAAATGTTGATCGACGCAGGTCAAAATCCAGATATAAATGATCCGACATCTTGGCCACAACAAGCGGCATTAGCGAGAGATGGAAAATGGGATGATTTGCAAGATTTGCAAGATAGATTAGACGGAGGTAGAATAGTTTAATCAAAAATTGAATTTAGAAAATGGCAAACACAACAGATATAATTTACGGACTCTATAATGACGAAGAAGATTTGATCAGAGCGGTCAAAGAAGCAAAGTCAGCACACCTTGAAATAATGGATGTTTATACTCCATTTCCTGTGCATGGTTTAGATCCAGTTTTAGGTTTATCAGAATCGAGATTACATATCGCTGGTTTCGTTTATGGTATGCTTGGTACATTAACTGCATTCTTAGGGATGACTTGGATTTTTACAAAAGATTGGCCAATTATCTTTGGTGGAAAACCGCATTGGTCTGTTCCTGCATTTATTCCTATCACTTTCGAGTTGACAGTTTTATTTGCATCTATAGGAATGGTTGTCACATTTTACATAATCAATGGATTGGGCCCAGGAGTTGTCAACCCTACCATCGACTTGAGAATTACAGACGATAAGTTTTGTATAGCTTTCGATAAAAAAGAAGTAGATACTTCTAAAGTGGAATCATTTTTAAGAAGTTCAGGAGCTTCTGAAGTACATTCAAAGACTATTTGATAATGAAGAAATTTTCAGCATATATAATTATCATTTCTTGTTTGTTGGTGATTTATTCTTGCCAACAGCCAGGAGGTAATTCACCAGGTAGCGAGTTTATGCCAGATATGGCACACTCCATAGCTTATGAAGCTAATTACTACAACTATTACTACAATAATACTTGGGGTAGTGAAGATGAATATTACAAATTTGCAAAACCAGGATTACCTGTAGAAGGTACGGTGCCAAGAGGGTCTTCTGATAGAATCAGAATACCAGGTGCCAATGATTCTAAGCCTTATTATTATCCAAATACAGAAGAAGGAAGAGAAAGAGCGAAAGCGGAATTAATCGATAATCCTTTCCCGATAACGGATGCGGGTATCGCAGAAGGTAAAGAATTGTATAACATCTTTTGTGGTATTTGCCACGGTGAAAAAGGAGATGGACTAGGATATATTTATGATGTAACTGAAGCCTATCCTGTTGCACCAAAAAGATTAATAAAAGGTACAACTGGTAATGAAGCTGTAGATATGGAGATGGTATTAGCTTCTAATGGAAGATATTATCATGCGATTATGCACGGTATTAACTTGATGGGTGCCTACAAGGATAAATTGAATTACGAAGAAAGATGGAACGTCATACATTACATCAGATCACTTCAAGCAAAGGATATGGGTTTAGAATACAATCAATATTCAAATACGCTTAATTCTGTTGATCGACCTGCTGGTGATTTGGTTACCGCAGCTGTAATGGAAGGCGATGACGATCACAGTCACGAAGGACATGATGGTGATGATCACCACCACGATAAAGAACATAATCACGATGGTCATGATGCGGATGGTCACCATCATCATGATGATTCAGATCATAAACATCATTAATCATAAAGCTTAAATAATGACATTCGAATTTTCAGGAAAATTAAAAACGTGGTTAATGATAGGGATGGCCGTTGGTGCCGTTGCCCTAGGTTGGACTTGGTTTAATGATGATGAATTGCATACGAGATTTTGGTCTAACTTTTTACACAATTCTGTATTCTTCACAGGGATTGCATTAATGGCTGGTTTCTTTATGACAGCAAGTATCACAGCTTGGGCTGGATGGTATGTTGTATTTAAAAGAGTTTGGGAATCTATATCAATGTACTTAGTTATAGGTATTCCATTAATGTTAATCATTGGTTTGGGTATCATCATGCATTGGCATCATTTATATCACTGGGCAGATCCAGAATTGATCGACCCTAATAGTGAACATTTTGATAAAATCATAGCTGGAAAGTCTGGCTTCTTAAATACTAAATGGTATATCGGTGGTACTTTAGTATTAGGTGTACTTTGGATTTTGGTTTTATCTATGATCAGAAAAAAATCAATAGCTGAGGATGCTGGAAGAGATGCAACAGATTACTCAAGTCATTATGGTATAAGAAAATGGGCAGCTATATTCTTGCCGATTGCAGGATTTGGTTCTGCAGCAATGATATGGCAATGGGTGATGTCAATCGATTCTCACTGGTATAGTACCATGTTTGCATGGTATACAGGAGCGAGTTGGTTTGTCTCGATGATTGCTGTAACTATATTGGTTCTTCAATATTTGAAAGGTAAAGGTTACTATCAAAATGTAACTGATGAGCATTTTCATGATTTAGGAAAATTCCTTTTTGCTTTTAGTATTTTCTGGACTTATCTATGGTTTTCTCAGTATATGCTTATTTGGTATGCTAACGTAGGTGAAGAAACAATTTACTTTAAAGAAAGGGTAACTAACTATCCAGTTTTGTTCTATGGAAATCTATTGATCAACTTTATTGCACCATTCTTCATCTTGATGAGAAATGATACAAAAAGAAAGATGGGTTCATTAGGGTTTACAGCTGGATTGGTATTATTTGGTCACTGGATAGATTTCTTCTTGATGATCAAGCCAGGTGTTTTGCATACAGCACACGAGGTTACTGGCGGTCATGGGCACCACGGTGATCATGCAGATCATGCTGTACATGAAGCTGCAGAGATAGCACATCATGGTGCTGGGCATGGTGCAGAAACAGCTGTCGAACTTGGATTTACGATTCCAGGTTTTCCAGAAGTATGCACATTCATTGGATTTTTGTGTTTGTTTTTATTCTTCATATTCACCATGTTGTCTAGAGCACCATTGACGGGTACTAATGATCCGTATATCGAAGAAAGTTTACATCACCATACTTAATAAAATTTTAAAAAAGTAACAATGACAGGATTAGTCATAGTAGCGATTATAGTTCTTCTGGCCATTATTTTGGTCCAGTTAGGAAGACTTTCTGAAGTCTCTGCTGTCATTCGAGGAGAAGAAAATGTAGCAGCGCGACAGAATAACCGAACAGCCATTTTTATGTTGGTGTTTTTGGTTGTCTTTCTCGTTTATTGCATTGCATCAGCATGGATGTATAAAGACCGTATGTTAGGATATGGGCCGCATTCGGCTGCCTCTGCACACGGTGGTGAGTTAGATAGTATATTCAACATTACATTATTCTTTACGGGTATTGTATTTGTCATCACGCATATAGCTTTGTTCTGGTTTAGTTATAAGTACAAAGAGGATAAAAATAGAGTAGCTTATTTCTTTCCGCATAGTTTGAAATTGGAAATCTATTGGACCGTTATTCCAGCTATAGTAATGGCATTCTTGGTAATTCGAGGATTAATTACTTGGAATAATGTAATGGCAGATGTAGATCCTGAAGAGGACTATATTGAAATTGAGGCAACAGGATACCAATTTGGCTGGGATATAAGATATCCGGGAGCTGATGGTAAGTTAGGTACTAAAAATTACAAACTCATCAAGCCAGGTATCAACTCACTTGGTCAAGATTGGAATGATGAAAAGAATCATGATGATTTCATGATTGGTGATAATATCGTTTTACCTGTTGGCAAGAAAGTGCGTGTAAGAATTACAGCAAAAGATGTGTTGCACAATTTCTACCTACCTCACTTTAGAGTAAAAATGGATGCCATTCCAGGATTACCTACACACTTTCAATTCACTCCAGTAAAAACTACTGAAGAATATAGACAGCAACTTAAGGGATATCCTGAATGGGAAATGCCTGCTGATCCAGAAGATCCGGAAGGTCCAAAAAGATGGGAAACCTTTGATTTCGAATTAGCATGTGCTGAGCTTTGTGGTATCGGTCACTGGTCTATGAGAAAAAGAGTGACAATTGTAAGTGAAGAAGAATATAATGATTGGTTTGCTCAGCAACAGTCTTATTATATGAATAGCATAAGAAATACAGATGAAGATCCTTTTAAAGGTCAATTATTATCTATAGAGGCTGCAAATAGATCAAGAGAATTAAAGTCTGAGTGGCAATCAGCAATGGATGCAGAATCTTTGTCAACAATTAGGTTAAAAAATGTGTTTTTTGATAATAATGCAGCGACTCTTAAAGATGATTCAAAATATGAGTTAGACGAGATTGCTAGATTATTAAGAGCTAACACCAATGTAAAAGTTGAATTTGGTGGACATACAGACAGCAATGGAGATGAAAATTACAATATGGATTTGTCTGAAAGAAGAGCTACGGCAGTAGTTAATTATTTATCCGCTAAGGGTGTGAATACCTCTTCAATGTCAAGTAAAGGATATGGAGAATTGAATCCAGTTGAAGACAATGCCACTGAAGAAGGTAGAGCAGCTAATAGAAGAACAGAATTAAAGATAATTTCAAAATAAATTAAATATGGGACATCACGAAGTAGATCCAAATGACTCGGTAGCAGTAATGATTGAGGAGACTGGTTACGATGACCATTTCCACGATCATCACCATGGAGATAAATATCAGTCCAGTTTTATTGGACATTATATCTTCTCAATGGATCATAAAATTATTGCCAGACAATTTTTAATTACTGGTATTTTCTGGGCTATTATTGGCGCAGCAATGTCAATCGTTTTCAGATTGCAATTAGGTTTTCCTGAGGCTGACTTAACTTGGTTAAGACCTTTCTTAGGTAAATGGATTGTTGTTAATGATGGCATTGGTACTTTATCTCAAGAGTTTTATTATGCCCTCGTCACCATGCACGGAACCATTCTGGTTTTCTTTGTATTAACGGCTGGGTTGAGTGGAACATTCTCGAATTTATTAATTCCATTGCAGCTAGGAGCAAGGGATATGGCATCGCCATTTTTAAATATGTTGTCATATTGGTTTTTCTTCTTAGCTGGTGCAGTGATGTTTTATTCATTGTTCTTGAGTACAGGACCATTTTCTGGTGGATGGACAGGGTATCCTCCACTTAGTGCCTTACCTCAAGCCTCTTCTGGTTCAGGGACAGGTATGACATTATGGTTATTAAGTTTGACATTATTTGTTGTTTCGGTACTATTAGGAGGTATCAATTATATTACGACAGTCCTAAACTTAAGAACTAAAGGTATGAGTATGTGGAGAATGCCTTTACCAATATGGGCATTCTTTGTAACAGCTGTACTTGGATTATTATCATTCCCAGTATTAGCTTCTGGTTTCTTCATGTTGATTTTCGATAGAAGTTTAGGAACAAGTTTCTTCTTAAATGAAATTTTTATTGAAGGACAAGCTTTAGATAGAGTAGGAGGTAGTCCAGTATTATATCAGCACTTATTCTGGTTCTTAGGTCACCCAGAGGTATACATAATTATATTACCTGCCATGGGTATTGTATCTGAAGTTTTATCGGTGCATGCAAGAAAACCAATTTTTGGATATACTGCGATGGTATTATCAATACTAGCGATTGGATTCCTTTCATTTATAGTATGGGCACACCACATGTTTATGTCTGGTGTAAATCCATGGTTGTCAAACTTTTTTGTTGTATTTACACTTATAATAGCAGTCCCGTCCGCGGTCAAGGTATTCAACTGGATAACCACCTTGTACGGGGGTAATATACGATTCAATTCAGCCATGTTATTCTCTATTGGTTTTGTATCCATGTTTATTTCAGGAGGTCTAACAGGTATTTTCTTAGGAAACTCTGCAATTGATATCCAAATGCATGATACATATTTTGTAGTGGCGCACTTCCATATTGTAATGGGAATTGCCGCCTTCTTCGGTATGTTCTCAGGAGTATATCATTGGTTCCCTAAAATGTTTGGTCGTTTTATGAATGAAACATTAGGAAGAATTCATTTCTGGGGGACACTAATAGGTGCTTATGCGATATTCTGGCCAATGCATTATTTAGGTATGGCTGGTGTACCTCGTAGGTACTACAGTTTTGAAGCATTCGATGCCTTCAAGCATTTCGGTCCAATGAATCAATTTATTACAATTGCTGCAATCATAGTATTTGGTTTACAATTACTTTTCGTGATCAACTTTTTCTATAGCATATTCAAAGGAAGAAGAATGAAGACGAAAAACCCATGGGGTGCCAATACATTAGAATGGACTACACCAATTGACGCTGGCCACGGTAACTGGCCTGGAAAGATTCCTGTAGTACATAGATGGGCATATGATTACGGTAAAGATGGTAAGGAGTTCATCCCACAGGTTCAACCTATGGAAGAAGGTGAAGTAGCTGGTGATCATCACTAAGAATAAAAATGAGTAAAGCGATAGCAAAGAAAATAGAATCTGGAGCGCGTCTCACCAAGTGGGATGACCTTATGATGCTTGTTAAGTTTAGGTTGACAGCCATGGTGGTTGTGTCTTCAATCCTAGCTTATTTTGTTGTTGCAGGTGCTCAAGCTTCTTTGACGACTATGGCTTTATTAACCATTGGTGGTTTTGCAATAACATTCGCCTCTAATGGTATTAATCAAGTTTTAGAAAAGGAATTTGATGCTTTAATGACACGTACACAATATAGACCTCTTGCGGCCAATAGAATGAAATCTTCTGAGGCGGTACTTATTAGCGGTTTCTTTTTGGTGGTTGGTGTTTTAAGCCTTTCCTTGATACATCCTATGGTTGCTTTCTTAGGAATGTGCTCTTTTATACTATATGCGTTTATTTATACACCAATGAAAAGGTACTCGACGCTATCTGTAGCTATTGGAGCGATACCGGGTGCATTACCAGTATTGATTGGAACAGTTGCGCATGAAGGTAGTTTAACCATATTTGGACTTGTTTTATTCTTAATTCAGTTCTTATGGCAATTTCCACATTTTTGGGCCATTTCATTTTTGTCATTTGATGATTATTCCAAAGCGGGTTATAAATTATTACCTACTGATGCATCAGGCAATATTGATAAGAACTTAGGATTTTACAGCGCCATGTATAGTTTGCTCATTTTCCCTGTATTGGCTATTGGTCATTATATGGGTATAGAGATTCACATGGTGGCGATGTCACTAATAATAATACTAACAACTATTTATACAGCTCTTGGATTTTATTTACAGATCAGAAAGACAAGAAAGAGCGCATTAATTCTAATGTTTAGCTCATTCTTTTATCTACCTCTGGTTTTAATTCTTTATCTGATAGGTTAATCATGGAAGTAGCAGATATAAATAAGCCTTTGACATTTAGAAATAGGATTCATCCTTGGATCTTTGCTGAATTGGTTTCTTTTGCGAGTATCATTATGATGTTTGGTGCCTTAACCAGTGCTTATATTGTAAAGAAGGCTGCAGGAAATTGGTTAGAGTATTCAATGCCAACACATTTCTATTTTAGTTCGGCGGTTGTTATTCTTACAAGTATTCTTCTACATATTTCTTTCAAGTCTTTTGTTAAGAAGAATGAAGTTTTATACAAGACTTGTTTGGTATTAGCCTTTGTAAGTGGTATTTCATTTATTGTCTTACAATATTATGGCTGGAATGCATTATATGCTGCCGGTGTAGACTTGAAAGCTAATGTAAGTGGTTCTTTTATGTATCTCATAACAGGACTACATGCTTTACATATATTGGGTGGATTAGCTGCACTAGTTGTAGCAATGATCCATGCATTTTCATTACCGTTCATTGTAACGGAAAAACGAAAGGTCAGGTATAAACTAGTATGTTACTACTGGCATTTTGTTGACTTTCTTTGGATTTATCTATTTGCTTTTTTAATGTTTTACAAATAATTTAATAATGGCGGAAACAATGACGCATCATCATACTGCTGAGGACGAACAGTTGTGGGAAGGAGGGAAATCCCCTTTTAAGATCAGCTATGGTAAAATAATGATGTGGTATTTTCTTCTATCTGATGCATTTACATTCGCAGGATTTTTGATTGCTTATGGAACGCTAAGAGTGAGTATGCCAACATGGCCAGTTCCGGATTTTGTATTTAGTACATTCCCTGGAGGATTTCACGAAAAGCCACTTTACTTCGTCACACTGATGACCTTCATACTTTTATTCTCTTCATTTACAATGGTAAGAGCCGTTCAAGAAGGACATAGAGAGAATAAGAATGGAGTTGTTTTCTGGATGGTATTGACAATATTAGGTGGCATCGGCTTCTTGGCTTCACAGGCTTGGGAGTGGACTACTTTAATAGGTGCAGAACATGTGTCTGTTACTACAAATCCATTTAGTGCGCACACAGAGCATGGCGTTTATCTTGAAGGCGATGGTAAAGGAATCAATGAAGGTGATGTATTTCAACCTGGAGATTCATATTTAATTCATAAGCATGATGGAGAGTGGCATAATCTGAAGTATAAAGTCACAGAAGGCGAGAATGCAGGAATGATAAAACAACAATCATTTGGACCTAAAGCATTTGGTGCATTGTTTTTCTTTATAACTGGTTTCCATGGCTTTCACGTTTTATCAGGAGTCATATTTCTGATTATTATTGCCGTCAATGCGGCCACAGGTCTCTATGTTGAGCGACGTAATGGATACGAGATGGTTGAAAAAATAGGACTCTATTGGCACTTTGTCGACTTGGTCTGGGTATTTGTATTCTTGGTATTTTACTTAATTTAAAGAGCATCTAATTTTATAATAAATGGGACACGATTACGAAAAGTCAAAGAAAAAAGCGACACAGATTATACTAATCTTAGCTGCTATTACAATTGCTGAGGTATTATTTGCCTTAGCAGGTAAAGGACATATAGTTGAAGGGTGGCATGTACCAGTAGCTTTAATGGCTGGTGTTATGATTATCATGAGTTTGGTAAAAGCATATTTGATTGTTTATGAATTCATGCATATGAAATACGAAATGCCATCATTTGTTAAGTCCGTTTTGGTACCAACACTACTGCTTACTTGGGCCATATTTGCATTCTTTAAAGAAGGTGATTATTGGAAAATGAGAAGAGGCTTAATTGATGATAAGAATAATGATCGAGAGCAGGTAGACAAGACAAACAAACAAGAAGGAGCCTTGTTTATAATTAAAGAAGAAAACCAACACTAATATAGGAGCCACGTAAGTGGCTTTTTTTTATTTCCTAACCAAAGAGATATGAAGTATTTAAGAACCATTGCTATCCTTCTTTTATTATTTGGCCTTCCGGCAGGCTCTTGGTATTTTCTAAAAGATGGTTTGAATTGGCGAAAAGGCAAAATGGAAACGCTAAAGCCTAAAGAAAGATTTTTAGAAGTATATGATTTTTCAGATCAAGATAAAACTCAAATATTTGAGGAGCTCAGCCACAGAACAGCGATCATAAAATTGAATAGCGATATTACCAAAGATGATATGCGCATAATTGATCAGTTTGATGATGTACCAACGTTTATGTTCTTTGTAATTTCAAAAAATGTTAGAATCGCTGATCAGTTTGGTTCGAAGGTCGCCTTACGGTATATCAAACCCTCAAGTATATCTTCTAAGAATTTTGAATACAATAGTGCACAATATGTTATAGTTGATACTTCAGGCTATATCAGGAATTTTTATCCATGGGATATGGAGGATAAAATGAAAAACATTGTCGAAGATATTGCTGTTATACTTCCAAGAAAAGTTACTCCAGATATTGTTGTGAAAGAAAATAACTAATATGGAAGTCAATCATAAACTGCGTAAAAATTTAGACCGAGTTGCTTATGTAATTTCAGTTGCAGTCATTGCTTTGGTGATTTACATGAGGCCAGAGCAACGATATAGTGTAGACTTTGATACAAGTTGGATGCCTGGGTTTAATGCATTGGTCAATTCAATAGCAGCGATATGTTTAGTTTTAGCAGTATACTTTATTAAGAAGGGGAAGATTATCGCCCACAGGAATATGATTTTCTTGACGATGCTTTTTTCTTTGTTATTTCTTTTAACTTATGTGGTTTATCACTTTACAACACCAGAGACGAAGTATTGTATGGAAGGGCCCATTAGGTCTGTGTATTTTTTCATACTGATTACGCATATTGTATTAGCTGGCTTGTCATTACCATTTATCTTATTAACCTTCAATAGGGGCATTTCTTTTGATAAGCCTAAACACAAACGCATGGCCAGATGGATATTTCCCATTTGGTTATATGTTTTGGTGACAGGCCCTGTCGTCTATTTAATGTTGAAACCTTGCTACCAATTTTAATATCTTTGTTATGATGAAATTTCTAAAATTTATAGCAATAGCGATTGCCATATTCTTACTGCTTACTTTCGGCATGGAAGAATTAAGCGCACAATGCCCAATGTGTAGAATGTCCGCAGAATCAAATCTTAAAGACGGCGGTACAGAAGGTAAGGGATTAAATAAAGGTATCCTTTACATGTTGGCTATGCCTTATTTGCTTGTTGGTACATTAGGTTTTATCTGGTGGAAAAATAAGAGACAATATACCGAAGAGATCTATTCAGAGCCTTTTTCGGATAATTAAAACGGAATAAGCTTAAGACTAAGCTTAAGACTAAGCTTAAGTCTAAGTCTAAGTCTAAGTTTAAATAAGGCCTTCTTACATTTAAGAAGACCTTACTAACAAGCAATCATGAAGTCACAAAACTTCCTTTTATTAGGTTTAAGTTGAAGCTGAAGTAAAAGTCTAAAGGTTTTTCATGCCAGCCGTTGATATTGTGATGCTTCTACTTCTGCTCCTCTACCTCATTTTTTTATTTTAACTATAAGCTTACATTAAGAACTGTCGATCAACTTCAACTTAGACTTCAACTTCAACTTAAAACCTCATCCCATACCCCACACTCCATCCAATACCCTTTGTTCGGATACCTGCGTCAACTATAAAATTGTCGCTTGTAAAATCTGTTAGAGCATGACTGTAGTTTATTTCGGTGATAAAATGACCTTTGCCATATGGGATATTGGCACCTAAAGCAACATTCCCATCGACACCAAATCTTTTATAATCATCACTATCTAAATTGAGCGCTGTATTAGTTAATGTAAAGTCTAAAATCGCAGTGGCTTTTGTTTTAATAAAACCAGAAGTTGCATATGACAAACCTGTTCCAGCAGAGATGTACGGTGTAATACCATTGATGTCTCTCAAGTTATATTGAATCATTAAAGGCACATTGATAGTGTTTAATTCAGTAGCGACTTTTACACCTATTGGAAATCCCATTCCTGCAATTTCAATATCCGTCCCTTCTGTAATATTGAATCCTTTTTGTTTGTAAACCAATCCTGTTCTAAGATCAAGATGACGATCTAGTTTTTGATTAACCAAAACACCTGCAGATATTCTTTTAAGCGGCCTGATATTTAGGAAGTCCGTAGAGACTCCAGAAGTTTCAACATTGGCGTAGTGAACGCCTGTTACAAAGTTGATTTGAGTTTGACCAATTGCTGCCACAGAAATGAAAGTGGCAAAGATCATAGCAAGAAGTACTTTTGTCTTTTTCATAATTTCTGTTTTTCAGTTAAGTAATTGGAAGAATAACGAGCAGGAAGTGTTAAGGGATGTTAAGCAAGTAATAACGAATTAATAAATTGGTATTGACTTATTAGTATTTTATTACTAACTTGATGTATATACCTTGAAGAACAACAGAAACTTGGTTCTTGATTCCAATTTTATTTAACCTAAAATTGTTAATCATGAAGTACAACATTAATTTCTTTTTTCTTTTTTCTTTTTTCTTTTTTCTTTTTTCTAAATAATCAAGCCTTAAAAGCTCAAGTAGCTTGTGGACAACAAGTTGACGTGGTCATCGACTTGGATGTAAGTATTGTATTTGAAGATTGGTTTCCTAATAATATCATCGAAGATCAGACAGTAGCTATCGTTGGCTCTAATGTTCCTCAAGTCTTATTATCTTTTAATCCTACCTTAATTAGTAATTCGACTATTTTAATCGATGACAATATCCAAATTAGTGCCCTTGCTGATTTTGAGATAGAAAACTCTACCATTAGTGCATGTAGTAATTCTCATAGAGGAATATATGCATCATTTTCTTCCATTTTATCTACAAATTCAAATTATTCGGATTGTGAAACTTGTTTAAACGGCAGTGATGTATTTAGCACAAGAGATACATTTGTTGATTACACTAATGCGGGGATTGTTAATGGCGGTATCGTTTCAAATGGTGTTTTTATTTCAAACTCTGGGTGGGCTATTGATGATGCTGTACAGCGAATTGAATTTTGCATTATTGATTCTGAAGATGGTATTAGATGTCGTCCAAACCACCTATTAACGAGAATCTTCGATAATCAAATTAATGTCCAGAGACGTGGTATTGAGTCCAATTTTACTATAGTATCATCTGTGGGAAACGTAATAGCAAGTGATAATCCTGGAAGGCGCGGAGTAATAGATGTTAATGGTGGCGATTTGCAACAAAATGGTAGCGGTCCATTAGGATTTAATTTACCTGTTCAGTCAAATGGCGGTGGATCATGTATACGCGTGACTGGTGCTAATAATCTTTTTATAAGAAATACCTCAATAGAAGGCGGTGTCAATGGAGTTTTATTAAACGGTTCTCAATCAACATTTGGAATTAGTGAGAATATTTTTGCAGCTTCTCAAAAAGGAGCGGTTATAAATAATTCTTCGGATATATCATTTGTAGAGAATGATTTAATTGGTATTCCAGACTTAGGTGTTGACTTAGGTTTTAATTCAAGTCTATTTAGACCTGAGTGTAATGATTTGAATTCTTCAGTTGATATGGAACTCAAATCGACTATTAATAGAATGCTTAACGAACATCTTGGTAATTGTTTCGATGGCGATTTTGTCGATGGGACACAGTTGACAGGAAGCCAAGTTAATATGTCTAACTTTTTTGTAGATCCAAATGATGAGCCATGCTTTTTACCTAGTAATTTTGCACCTATTGAACTTTTTCAATCACAAGGTGGAGTGGATCCTTGTGGTAACAATCCTAATGTAGGCGGCGGTGGTGAAAGTGCCGGATTATTATCTATTCCTAGCGCTATCTGTGATAGACTTGAGGTGTTAAATAATTTGAGATATGAGTCTGAAGACCCTCTAAATCAAATTTCTGAGATTATTGATTTAATTAATGCTGTAACTTTCAGATACGATGAATCAGAAATACCTTCTTGCATTAATGATTTTTTGACTAGCACAGATTTAATAGGCATACAACCATTAATTGAAATTGAAAAAAGTATCACAGCTTCATTATTTGGTTCAGAAAACCTGATTGATCAAATGAATTTATTGAACACTATTATTAGTAACAAATTGACACAATATGAAAATTACGATCCAAACGCTGAAGGAAACTCCAATAGTCAGAAAGCGCATTTAAAAAGTGAATTATTTCAATTAGAAGCGGATTTTGTCGAACTTATGGATCAAAATAGTGATATCATTTTTCAAAACGAAGAATATGTCGAAAGTGTATATGTGCCACAAGAGTCTGAGTTAGATTCTATCAGTCTGTTACAAATACAAGCATACAAACTATACTCGGATCGGACATCTTTCTCTAGTAACCAACAAAATGCAATTATATCAAATGCTAAGTTGTGTTCTTATAAATATGGCTTAGGTGTAAATCTTTTCAGAGCCTTGGCAGCTACTTTTTCGGATGAAATATTTGAGGATTATGATATCCTTGAATGTGGAGTTAATGAGTTAATAGTGGACCAGCTTAGTAAACGCAGTGAAAATGATGATTATAGTGTATTTCCTAATCCAGTCAAAAGTGAGAATGAACTTGAGGTGAATTCTAGGCAAGAAATAAAATCATTTGATTTGATGTCAATAAATGGGCAAGTTGTAAAATCAAGAACTAATATTTCTAATGAGCATCTAAAGATTAATACAGCTAGTCTTAATTCAGGTGTTTATGTTCTGCGGTTAATTTTAGAAGACGGTCAATTAAAAACTACGAAAATTGTCATTGAATAAATTAGTTGTAATAGCAATATCACTATCGTGCTTTATTCAAAGTGAAGTTTATACACAAAGTAATAAGCAAGATTACGTATGGCTATTCAGTAGTGATCCTGATACGTCAATAGGATTCGAATCTGTAATAATGGACTTTAATCAGGCTGCAGAGAATATTCTGCAGCCTGTTCAAAATGTTATTCCTATTCAATTTAGTGGGAGTAATGCTAGTGTGTGTGATAGTGATGGTAACCTATTGTTTTACACCAATGGTTGTCAGGTGGTCAACAAGAATCATGAGGTAATGCCCAATGGTCACGAGTTGACACGTACGCAATTTACGATTGATAGAGGTGATACATGTATTTGGATGTCTGGTTGGCAGGATATCATAATATTAGAAGATCCTGCTTACGAATATGGATATTACATTTTACATCATTCGACGCATACATCCACTCTGATTAGGGATTTGAGATATAGTTATGTTGATATGTTGTTGGATAATGGAAATGGGGATGTAACAGAAGCAAAAAATATTCCTCTGACAGATTTTAATGTTTTTGGTTCTTACCTAACTGCAATGAGACATGCCAATGGTAAGGACTGGTGGGTGGTCCAACCTACTCATGATGATGAGTTCTTAACTTTTTTGATAGACGAAGAAGGTATTCATATAATAGGTGGGCAAACATTTGATGTCGTATTTGATCCAATAAATGCAACATTAAGTGGAACAGCTCGATTTTCACCAGATGGTAAAATGTATGCCTATTATAATTCTTTAGATGATCTATTGCTCTTTGACTTCAATAGAGAAAATGGTGAGTTAAGTAACCTTAAAATAGTTGATGTCATAGATCCAGAAAGATGGTTTTGGACTTCAGTAGAATTTTCGCCAAACAGTGAATTCCTTTATGTATGTGCACATGATACTTTATGGCAATATGAAATTAACGGATCCATTCCAAAAGAAAGGTTAAAAGTTGTAGGAATTTGGGATGGGAGTTTTGAGCCATTTGCGACGAATTTTCATCTGATGGCATTGGCACCTGATTGTAAGATTTATATGGCCAGCTCAAGCAGTACAAAATACTATCATGTCATTCACGACCCAAATAAAAAAGGACGAGCATGTAATTTTGAACAGAAAGCTATTCAATTAGATCATTTTACAGCCTTAGCTACAATGCCCAATTTTCCTAGATGGCGTGTAGATGAAGAATATAAGTGTGATGCACTTTTGACGGGAACAAATGATAAAATAGGTCAGGAATCGCATTTAGATATATTTCCTAATCCTGTTACCAAAGGCGAAAAGTTGATCATCAAGTCTAGTCGTATTATTGATCGATGTTTAATCTTTTCAGCTTCTGGAGCATTAATAGCTACTCCTGCCATTAATGCACATACCAATCAAAGTTATGAAGTTGATATTTCAGGTGTTGAGGAAGGTCTTTGTTTTATCAAGGTTGAATTCAAAGATGGTTCTCAATCGGTAAACAAAATTATTATCAATTAGCAGATAAGCATTAAGTACTCATTTTAGGATATAAAAAAAATCCCGGTTGGAATGGCCGGGATTCTTTACTGTTTTTGGTATAACCAAAAAGTACTAGGATAAAAGACTTTGAACTACCCTTAAAAAGTCATTTTGGTTTATTAACAATGAAACGAACATATATTGTAGAAGGCTGCAGAGACAGGCTGTTACAAATCGATCATTGTCCGCACAATATATATATTAATTAACAATACAATACAGAATTAGGCTGATTTTATTCTAACAACTGTGAAAAATATAGCGGCCCAACAACCAATGAGTGCTAACCCACCAATTGGTGTGATAAAGCCTATCATTTTAAGGCTTTCTAGGCCAATAATATCTCTTAAGGAGAGTAAATAGAGGCTTCCAGAGAATAAACAGATCCCTCCTAAGAAGAATAAACCAATCCAGAAAAAGCCCTTAATTCGGTAGCTTCTGTATAATAAGGCAGTGAAGAGAATAGCAAAAGTATGATAAAAGTGATATTCGACTGCTGTTTCGAAGGCACTATAGGATTTAGGTCCTAATTGGCTTTTTAAGAGATGACTACCAAAAGCCCCCATAATAACAGCCAGCATGCCTAATATGGATGCTATTAAAATCAATATTTTAAATCGCTTGTGCATAGACTAAATTAGACGCCAATTTATTTCTTCTTGGCCACTTTTCCTTAATAATTCATTACATCTAGAAAAATGTTTATTTCCAAAGAAAGCGCCACGAGCTAGAGGCGAAGGATGCGCTGCAGATAGCACATAGTGTTTACCTTCATCAATTAATACCTGTTTGCCTTGTGCGAATTTTCCCCAAAGTAGAAATACAACATTGCTTTTTAAGTCTGAGATGTTTTTTATGACAGCATCAGTAAATTTTTGCCAACCCATACTTTTATGAGAACCTGCTTTTTTATGCTCGACCGTAAGCATGGCATTTAACAAAAAAACCCCTTCATTGGCCCAAGAGGTTAAGTTGCCATGATTTGGAATTTCAAATCCAATATCCTCATGCATCTCCTTATATATGTTTTTTAGTGAAGGCGGTACCCTTATGCCTTCAGGAACTGAAAAACATAGACCCATGGCTTCGTCTGGATTGTGATAAGGATCTTGACCAATAATGACCACTTTAACTTTGTCAAATGGTGTCAATTTAAAAGCATTAAATATTAAGCCACCAGGAGGATAGATTTTTGTACCCTTCTTTTTTTCTGACTTTAGAAAGTGTACAAGTTCAAGGAAATAGGGTTTATCAAATTCACTTGATAATACATTTTTCCAACTTTCTTCTATTTTAATTTGATTTGCTTTCAGAATAAGTCTTTGATGAAAGATACTGAAATTAAGAATGTTTGCATTCATTATCGAACATAAGGTGTTCGTTATCGCACAACATATATTTTTTTATAATATGTAAATAGTTAAAAATCTGGCATGTAGTTTCTGGCATATGTATTGGCGATGCATTTAATAGATAATTTAAAATTAATGGATCGAGAAATTTCTAAAGCAGCAGTACTAAGGGGCAGACTCCAGTCGATTATTAAATATTTTTTCTTTGCCGCCCTGGTAGTTGTATCGGTTATTTATGGGAGATCATATTTGTCAATGAAGGGTAGTCAAAAAGATTTTAAGATTGTACAGGTAAAAAAAGGATCCATTCAATCAACTCTAGCAGCAAGTGGAACTATAGTTTCTTCATCCGAACGTGTTATTAACGCACCCATTACTACAGAAATAGAACAGGTATATCTTCAAACTGGAGCTCAGGTGAAAATTGGAGATTTAATTTTAGCTCTAGATCAAGAGAATACGCAATTAGAGTATGAAAGATTACAAGATGAATTATCCTTAAGAAAGAACAATATTAAAAGATTAGGTCTGCAGTTTGATAAGGATCTAAATGACCTTGAATATCAAGATGAAATTAAAGCTTTAAGATTGGATGAGTTACAGGCTCAAGTATCTGATCAAAAGCGTTTGCTAAAAATTGGTGGAGCCACACAAGAGGAATTAGAGTCCGCAGAATTAAAATTAAAAATCGAGCGCATCGAGAAGAAGATGCTTGAAAACGAATTGAAGTTCAAACGATCAGTCAATCAAAATGATAAAGACAATCTTACACTCGAATACAATATCCAATCTAAGCGACTCCAAGAGTTGGGAAATAAATTAAAAGAAACAGAAGTCAGGGCTACTAGCGAAGGTGTCATAACTTGGATAAATGAAGATATTGGTAAAACCGTGAATGTTGGAGAACCACTTGTCAAGCTGGCCAACCTAAATAAATTTAAAGTAGAAGCTATTACTTCTGAAAGGAATATGAGCATACTAGAAGTAGGTATGAAAACAGAAGTGAAGATTGGGAAAGAAAGATTGTATGGTCAAATCACGAGAATCCTTCCTGAATTAGAAAATAACTCGGTTAAATTTTACATCGCATTAGATGAGAATGATCATGAATCATTGCGTCCAAATCATAGGGTAGAAGTTAACGTTATTCGTTCGCAAAAAGATGATGTTTTAGTCGCACGCAGAGGCATGGGACTCAAAGGAACCACTACGCAATTTTTTTATAAAGTAGAACAACAAAATGCCAAAAGAGTAAGAGTAAAGAAAGGGCTTATCAGTTCAGACTATTTTGAAATTATTGAGGGTTTAGAAGAAGGAGATAAGATTATTGTTTCTGAAACTGAAGATTTTAATCACATGGATTCATTTACCATAAAAAGCTAATTATGAAAACAGTAATTCAGGTGATTGTCCATTTGTTATTAAGTACACTGATTTTTGGTCAAGTGACAGTTGATTTAAATCAAGTATTACAACTTACATTAAAACAGAGTGCTAGCGTTCAAATAGCTCAATCAAATTATGATATCACGAGACTTGAAAATGATTTTTTTAATTCGAGCTTAAAGCCAACTCTAGAATTGGGTGCAAGTTTACCAAATTATATTTCTAGTTCAACACCAGTAACGCAACCTGATGGTTCACTGGCTTTTCAAAATGTTCAACAGTCAAATAGTTTTATTTCGTTAAATGCCAATTATCAGATTGTCAATACGAATACAACCATATTTGCTTCTAGCGATTTGCAAAGATTTAATGACTTTCAAAGTAATTTAGTTTCTTACAATGGTGCGCCATTAAGGGTTGGGATTATCCAACCAATATTTGGCTTCAATAGTCTAAAGTATCAACGCAAAATTCAAACATTAGAGTTGGAAGAAGCTTCGAGGCAATTGAATTTTACTATCGAAAAATCTTTATTTGAGGCAGTACAACTATACTTTGATATTCTAATTACGTTCCAAGATTTAGAGATAGCTAAGACAAATAAAACGATCAATAAAAATTTACTCAACATTACTGAAGAGCGATTAGCTTTAGGTAAGGTAAGTAGAGATGAAAAAATACAATTGGAAATTGAATATGGATCTACGCTTTTAGCAGTTTCTCAAGCTCAGTCAAATTATCAACAGAGCATTAATAATTTAGATGTTTTTCTTGGTTCAACATTAGGTATAGAAAACACAAGCTTTCAAGTGCCTTATGAATTAACAATAGAGAAAAGCGACAGCGAATTCTTATTTCAGAAAAGTCAGATCAATAGATTGGGTCTAATATCATTTAAAAGAGCCCAAGCTGTTTTGGAAAGAGATTTTTCTAAAGCTAGATTTGATTTTGGTGTGCAGGCTGAAGTTCAAGCTTTTGCAGGGCTTAATAAATCCGGCAATAGGTTCAAGGATGTTTATCAACAACCCTTTGATGAGCAGATGATTAATATGCGCCTAAGAGTACCAATTGTTGCATGGGGTCAACGTAAAGCCATCTTGAAAAGAATAAAAGCTGAGCAAGAGAATGGACAACTTAATTTTGATCAAAATAATCTCATACTAAAAAATGATATCCAATCTACTCTGATTGAGATCCGCCAAATTTATGACAACTTAGATTTAATTGAATCACTAACGAAAAGTGCTATAGAGAGATTTGAAATTGCCAGTGATAGATATGTGTTGGGTGATCTTGATATCACGAATTTAACTTTAGCACAAAGAGAAAAAGATCAGGCGAAAAGAAATTATCTGATAGCTCTTAGAAATTTATGGTTGGGCTATTATAGAATTAGAGTATTAACAGGTTTTGATATATCCACAAATCAGAATATATATTATCAACAACGAAATAATTAAACAATGATAGAACTCGACAAAGTATCCAAGGTTTATACCACTAAAACGATTGAAACGACAGCTTTAAATGATATTTCTCTCAACGTAGCAAAGGGCGAATTTCTCAGCATCATGGGGCCTTCTGGTTGCGGTAAGAGCACACTTTTAAATATCATGGGCTTATTGGATGCTCCAAGTAATGGGCAGGTCAAAATAGATGGTCAAAACATATCTAATTATTTAGGGAAGCCTATGGCAAAATTCAGAAATGAAAAGCTGGGATTCATATTTCAAAGTTTTCATTTAATTGCTGACTTATCAGTTATTGATAACGTTGAAGTGCCTCTTTTATATAGGAAAATTTCAGGTAAAGAAAGAAAAGAAATGGCTAGTCGTGCTTTGGATGCAGTAGGCCTTTCAAATAGAAAAAAACATTTTCCTTCTCAACTCTCTGGCGGTCAAAAGCAAAGAGTAGCTATTGCAAGGGCGATAGTAGGAGAGCCAAAAATCATTTTAGCTGATGAGCCCACTGGAAATTTAGATAGTGTTATGGGTGATGAGGTTTTAGATATTCTAAAGTATTTGAATGAGAAGGAGGATACAACAATAGTCATGGTTACACATGATGAACGTATGGCAAGTAAAACAGATAGATTGATCAGATTATATGACGGTTCTCAAGTAGCTTAAATTTTATATCATGATAGGAAATTATATAATATTAGCTTGGCGCGTCTTAAAAAGAAGAAGGTTCTTTTCCTTTATAAGTCTGTTTGGTATCAGTTTTACCTTAGGCATATTTATGGTCATCCTTTCGTTTTTACAAAGTGAGTTGGGGGATAATAAACCATTGAGTAATAAAGATGATTTGGTTTTTGTAAGTCATATTGGTTTGTCAAAACCTTATCATGATACAATTACAATTATAGATACCGTTTTTTTAGAAGGCGTTGAAGTTTATGATACGACTTATGATATTAAAAGTGAAGGACGGTCAATGACAAACAGTCCCTTTAATTCTAGCTTAATACTTGAATATTTTTCTGATTTACCACCCGTTGAGCGTTATTCATTATTTAATCCACAAGAAACATTTAATGTCTATGTAAATGGCGTAAAGCTATCCATTGATGCAACATTTACCGATCATAATTATCTCCAAATATTTGATTATAAGATCTTGGAAGGTAGGCGGCTGTCTGAGGTTGATATTCAAGAAGCAAATCCTGTTATGGTGATTTCTACTAAAACAGCAATGAACTATTTTGGAACACAATCAGGTCTTCTTGGCAGAGAAATTGAATTGGAAAAACAGACGTATAAGATTATAGGTGTATTCGAACATAAGGCTAGATTTATACCTTATTTTTCTCCAGATGTGATTATTCCTTACACTTTGCAAAATCTAAATGAGCAGTATTCATATTACTTTGGAAAGCATTTTATCATATTTGATAAGGAATCATCTGCAACTACTCAAGAAGTTAAGAATGCAATTGTGACCGCTTCTGATCGCATACCATTAGATCACCCTGACAATAGAAATAACTTCGAAACTATCGAGATGCGTTTGATGACATTTAATGAAATATTCGCTACGGGTATTTACTATCATAAAGATCCAGCGAAAGGATATAGAATTGTCAAGTGGATCATATTTGGTATTCTACTCTTTTTTATTTTGCTACCTACACTCAATTTAATCAACCTAAATGTGAGTCGTATCATGGAAAGGTCATCAGAGATTGGTGTACGTAAAGCATTTGGAGCAAATAGAGGAAATATAATCTTTCAGTTTATAACAGAGAATATTGTCCAGACACTCATAGGCGGGATTATGGGATTGGGATTGGCTCTTCTAATTATCAAAATATTAAATGATAGCGGCTGGTTAGGGAATGCAGGTTTAACGCTTTATCCAAAGTTCTTTTGGTATAGTTTCCTAGCTACTTTATTCTTCGGCATATTATCAGGATTGATACCCGCATTAAAGATGTCATCATTACATATTGTAAAAGCCTTAAAAGAAAGAACCATATGATAAAGCATATTTTTAAATTAATCTGGAATAAGAAAAGCAAGAATGCTTTGATGATTCTTGAAATTGCACTTTCATTCTTCGTGCTATTTGCAGGACTTACTTATATGCTCTTTAATATCGAAAAATTAAATGAGCCTATGGGTTTTGAAACTGACGATAAGTGGATGATTGATCTTGACAATTTACATGACTTAGATTCCTCTCAAATTATTAAAGTTATTGATAATCTTGAACGCTCTTTGTTGGAAAAGGAGGAAATAGAAAATGTAAGTTTTACACAATATATGGCACCCTTCTCTGGCTCTTCCTCAAGTAGTCAATCCGAAGAAATGGGATTTAATATGTGGTCATTATTTGTATCATGTGATGTCGGATTAAGTGATGCTCTAGAAATGGAAATAAAAAATGGTCGCTGGTTCGAAAAGTCGGATTTAGATGCAGGGATAGAGCCTGTCGTTGTTAATTCTAAGTTTATTGACGAGTATTTTTCGGGTAAGCCAATGGTCGATAGCCTTATTCAATTTCATCGAGATTATAAAATTATTGGTGTTGTTGAAGCTTATAAATATCAAGGACAATTTGAAGAGAATCACCCAACACTATTTAGACTAAAACCCAAGTACGAATGTAAGGATTATGTCATCTTGGATATGAAAGAAGATACCGGTTTAAATTTTGAAGAGGAATTATCAAGCATTGTAAGTTCAAACATAAATAAAGAGGGGTCTACTATTTTACAGTTGAGCAAGAGGCGGTTTGAAACAGGAAGAGACAAGTGGCTGCTTTTAGGTTCTATGATATTTATATGTGGGTTTTTATGCTTGAATGTTGCACTTGGCTTATTTGGTGTTTTATGGTTTAACATCCATAAACGTAAATCAGAAATAGGCTTGCGACAAGCATTAGGTGCGCATACTTCTGATATATCAAAACAATTTATTTCGGAGGTGCTTATCTTAACTTTAATAGCTTTAGGAATAGGTGTTTTCTTTGCTATACAGATACCTATTTTAAAGATAACTGAGTTTGAAAGTCGATTCTTTTATAAGGCTACATGGATAGCATGCCTAGCAATTCTTGGATTGGTATTTATTTGTGCTTTGTTTCCAAGTATGCAAGCAGCTAAGATTACGCCTGCAAATTCTCTGCAGGAAGATTAGTTGGTTTTGGAATTTAGTATGAATTAATTTAATTTACTTAAATGAAGATACTGATCATTGATGATGATAGAACAGTTTGTTCAAGTTTGCTATTGTTGCTTGCCAAAAAAGGCTATCAAGTTGAAGCTATTCACAGCCCTCAATTGGCTTTAGAAAAAGTAAATGCATTCCAACCCAACCTCATTCTTCTGGATATGAATTTTACAATTGATACTTCAGGTAAACAAGGAATTGAGCTTTTAAAACGTATACAATCTTCTGGAGCTGCGCCTTCAATTATATTAATGACAGGATGGGCAACTGTGCAATTGGCTGTTAAGGGTATGAAATTAGGAGCACGTGATTTTATTGCAAAGCCTTGGGACAACAAAGATCTATTAGCTTCTATTAAGAGCATACTCGAATTGGATAATCATACTCAAAGTGATGCTAACGTAACCGCCCATGATTCGCGTATTATTGGTTCAAGTGATTTAATGAAGGAGGTAATGGATATGGTTTCTAAGGTAGCACCGACTGAAGCTAGTGTTTTGATAACTGGTGAAAGTGGAACAGGAAAAGAATTAATTGCTGAGGCAATTCATGAAAAAAGTAAGCGACAAGAAAATCCATTCATTAAAGTAAATCTTGGAAGTATACCTGAGTCTTTATTTGAAAGTGAGATGTTTGGTCATATAAAGGGCGCATTTACAGGTGCCGAATTCGATAGAGTAGGTCGATTTGAAAAATCACATGAAGGCACTATATTTTTGGATGAGATTGGCGAATTAACACTCAATAATCAAGTGAAGATGCTGAGAGTTTTACAAGAAAAGACATTTGAAAAACTAGGTTCTAGTCAAACTCAAAGAATAAATGTTAGAGTTATCTCAGCAACAAATCGAGATTTACAAGAGATGGCCTACTCTGAGAAGTTTAGAGAGGATTTATTTTATAGAATTAACTTGATAAATATACACTTGCCTCCATTAAGAGAGAGACGCTCTGATATTGTAGATTTGGTTCGTTATTTCGTTAAAAATGTTACTAATATTTATGGGATTGACCAACATTACATTGACGACGAAACTTTAACTTGGTTGTCGAGACAAAGTTATCCGGGTAACATCAGGCAATTAAAAAATATAGTTGAAAGTTCAGTGTTGCTTAACTTGGATAAGCAAACACTTTCAAGTAAGGAATTTATGAAAGCGTTTGAAAGAGCTAATAGACCAAGGTCCAATACTGATACACTTGATTTAAAGTCGCTTGAAATTGATACCATTAAACGTGCATTAGCAAAATATAATAACTCGATTAGTCAATCGTCAAAAGCACTAGGTATTACTCGGAGTTCTTTATATCGAAGATTGGAGAAATATAATATTATGAATGAGCCTGAAGCTTAAATATATTTTATTTATAGCTCTATTGCATAGTGCATTGTTGGTGCTTATTTATTTTGTTTTTGCAAAAGATAAACACTACTTCATCGCTTGCGAGATTCTAGTCCTTATTAGTCTTTTATTTAGTGTTCATATTTACAGATCCTTTACGAAGCCTTTTGAAATGCTTCAATCTGGTACAGATGCTATAAAAGCGGCAGATTTTACAATTAAGTATTTGAAAACTGGATTACCAGAAATTGATAAGTTAGTTGAGGTCTATAATGAAATGATTGATAGATTAAGACGAGAGCGTACATTGTTGACCGAACAGAGTTATTTCATGCAGAAATTAATTGATGTTACTCCCATTGGTATTTTGATCATGGATTATGATGGTAAAATAGCTGAGATTAATCCAGCAGCGCAACAAATACTTAATGTTCGTGCCAATGTAAAAGGTCAATTATTATCTGAACTAAATAACCCGCTTGTCATTGAAGCCTTGAAAATGAATGATGGTGAACGTAGGATTATTAGTGTATCAGGATCAACAAGGTATAAGTGTCAAACCAATAACATTGTTCATCAAGGCTTTAAAAGGAAATTCATTTTAATTGATGATCTATCTCTTGATTTTTTGAAATCGGAAAAAGAAGCGTATGGACGTATTATTAGAATGATGGCCCACGAAGTGAATAATAGTATGGGAGCCATTAATTCTATTTTAGATACAGTTATTGAGTTTGGATTTGAGAATAATGAGGATGAAATTTACACAGAATCTTTGCGAACAGCGCGCGATCGAAATCTAGGTCTTGCTAAATTTGTTGATAATTACGCATCAATTTTGAGATTGCCAAAACCTCATTTTCAAAAAACTGACTTAGCTAGTTTGTTGAAAAGGACTGGTCAATTATTTGTGCCTCAAGCCGCTGAAAAAGAGATTGAAATTATTTTTGAAGTACCTAACTATATGGTGGTGATCAATGCTGATCCAATCTTATTAGAACAAGCAGTGTCAAATATTATAAAGAATGCTATCGAGTCTATAGGATCTAAGGGGCAAGTAAAGGTGATTTGTCAAGCAGAAGCTTCAGCGTTTATCATATCAGATAATGGGGAAGGTATCACAAAAGAAAATCAACAAAATATATTTAAACCATTCTTTAGTACAAAACAGACAGGGCAGGGTGTGGGACTCATGTTGATCAGAGAGATTCTCTTAATGCACAAAGCTCAATTTGAATTAAAAACAAATCAGGAGACTGGATGGACAAACTTTAGAGTAGTATTCAATAAAAAAGCCAAATCTTAGTTTGATTTGGCTTTCTCGCTTGATTTAGCTTTCTTGTTCGATTTCGGTCTTGCATTTCCGTAAGATCCTTTATTGATCTTGCCTTTTTTGGACTTTCTGTCACCTTTTCCCATAACTTTTAATTTGTCGCAAATTTAAACGAAGTCCTCGAAAAAGGAAATAGAGTTCTAAGTTTATTGCATAAATACTATGATTATAGAAGACTTATCACATATAGTTAAGAATTTGATAAATATGATGACAGCTGATCACAATTTTATCAATAAGGTATCTTAGGTAAAAATCATTATAATGCAACATCTATTAATTTCTTTCTTTTTATTGCTTACACTTCATCTTTCAGCTATTAATCCTCGTGACTCTTTGCCAGTAAGAAAATGGCAATATGGAATAGGGACTTCATTCATCTATAATGGTGCGGGAATTAGTGTAAATGATTATTTCGTATCAACTCAATTAAATTTAAGCACTAGACTGGCCCTGGAAGGCAGACTTGGATTTTCTCAATTTGAGGAAAGAAGCGCATTGGCAGAACCATCTTTTTTTACACAAAAGAATTACTTACATGCTGGCTTAAGGTTGAAATACTACTTTTTTGACGATCGTCGATTGTATACTGCTCTAGGGGTTTATAAACCTCTAAGTGTTAGTAAAACTATTGATGCTCCTAATATTGAATTTGATATTGGAACTCAAATAAAGCTGACGCCAAAAATGAACTTAAGTTTGGAAGTTAATACGAGATATCAAAAGAACTTCGGCATGCAAAATGGTGCCTCAATCAGAATAGGATTCTGATTATTTGGTTAGAATGCCTTTGAGTAATATTTGCTTTAATTGTAACTCTAATTCTATCCTGTTCATCTTGTCATTTTTGTTATACCATGAGTATAACCAATGCAATGTGGATAGGATAGAATACAATGATAGGTTTAAATTTACCGCATCATTAATAAGGCCCTGTTGTTGGCAATCTTTTAAGATAGACAGAAAGTCTTTCTCGTATGCATCACGTAAATTTTTGTAATCAGATAAAAAAGGTTCTTCTAAATGTACCCATTCGCCTGTAATCAAGGAGATGCTATCTGAGTATTTTAATGTCATGGATACGTGAAGGCTTACCAACTGATTCAACTTTTCAATATTCGTTAATGAAGCTTGAAGGATTTCTTGCATGCCACTACTAAACTCCTGGGCAATATTCATTAGGAGGCTTGAAAGAATGTCCTTTTTAGAATTGATATGATTATAAAGGCTGGCTGCCTTCATGTCCATAGCCTCTGCAATATCTTGCATACTTGTAGCATTATAACCTTTCTTCCTAAAGAGGAAAGCCGCTTTTTCCTTTATAATTTGTTGTTTGCTTTTTTCTTGTATATCCAAAATATAAATCTACATAGTTTTAGATCATATATCCTTTACCATATTTCTTATACAGTAAAGCACATTACGTATTAAGGCGCTAATCTTGTTACTGTCCAATGGCCATCATCTGACAATCTATATTTAAATCTATCATGATATCGATTATCACGACCTTGCCAAAATTCTACCATTGAAGGATTAACTATGAACCCTCCCCAAAAGTGAGGCAATGGCAATTGATCCTGATCTTTAAACTGTAATTCTACTTGTTTTCTTTTTTCATCTAAATAAGCTTCATCTATTTCTTGGCTTTGAGGTGAAGACCATGCACTTATTTGGCTGCCTCTCGGTCTAGAATTAAAATAACTTGAAGATGTCTGTTGGTCCACTTTGGTAGCTATCCCTTCTATACGCACTTGACGTTCTAATTCTTTCCACCAAAAGACAAGACTAACTTGAGGATGTCTAATAATTTCTTGTCCTTTTCTACTCGTATAATTGGTGTAAAAAATAAATCCTTTCGAACTAAAACCTTTAAGCAAAACGATTCTTGCGGAAGGTTGACCGTTGGTGCCAACTGTAGCCAAAGTCATGGCATTAGGTTCTTTTAACTCTGATTTTTCGGCGTCCTGATACCACTGGTCAAATTGTGAAATGGGATCTGCTGAAAGATCTTCTTTGTTAAGTTCTGATAATTTGTACGTCTCTCTTACCTCTCCTAAATTGTTCATTTATGCTAATCTTTTAAATAATCTGGTTGTACCACTTTTCATTCTATAAGCTAACCAATACATAACTGGTACCACAACCAAAGTTAAGAATGTTGCGAAGATAATTCCATAGATTATGGTCCATGCCATTGGTCCCCACATCACTGTATTGTCTCCTCCTAAGAAAAATTGTGGATCCCAAGAACTTACGAATGAAAAGAAATTAAAGTTAAATCCAATAGCTAATGGTATTAAACCTAATACTGTTGTAATCGCTGTTAATAAAACAGGCCTTAATCTCGTAGCCCCTCCTTCTATGATACACGCTCTAACATCTTCTTTATCCATTTGACTCATTGATTCTAAGTTGAGACTGACACGTTTTCTCTTAATCAAAAGATTAATATAATCAACCAAAACAATGGCATTATTTACTACAATACCCGCCAAGGATATAATTCCTACTCCAGAGAATAGAATATTAAATTCTTGTCCTGTAATAACATATCCTAAGAATACTCCGATAGTACTAAAAAGTACAGATAGAATAATAATGAAAGGTGATATTACTGAATTAAACTGCGTCACAAGAATTATAAAGATGCTGAATAAAGCAACCATGAAAGCACCAGATAAGAATTGTGTATCTTCGGCTTGTTGTTGTTGCTCACCAGTAAAAGCATATGTGTAGCCATCTGGTAATTCATAATCAGCCATTAATTCTTGTAGGTCTGCGTTTATTTCGTTTGCATTAAATCCTTCTAAAATATTAGAACTAATAGTTACAACCCTTTCAGAGTTAATTCTTCTGATGGCATTATAGGTTGAGCTGTATTTAATATCCGCAACCGATGATATGGGTACCTGCGCCAATCTTCCTGTAGCTTGATCTCTAAAAGTAATTTTCTGATTAATCAATTTATCGATGTCGTTTCTATACGTTTCATTTAACCTAATCATAATAGGGTATTCATCTTCGCCTACTTTATATTTGGAGACTTCTTTTCCAAATACTGATGTCCTTAAGGCGGATCCTATTTGCGCGGTACTAATGCCAAACTTACGGGCTGCGTCTCTATCAATATTTATTAATAACTCTGGTTTGCCTAATTCTACATCTAATTTTAATTCTTCAATGCCACCAATATTTTGAGCATTGATAAACTTGATGAGTTTATCGCTTTGTACTAAAAGTGTATCTATTTTATCTCCTTTAATTTCTATGTTTACGGGTTTCCCTGCAGGCGGCCCACCAGCATTTTGATCAACAGATATACTGACGCCAGGTTTTCCTTTTATCTTTTCTCGTATTTCATTCATAATATCAACTGTGCTGATATTACCTCTGTCTTTATACTCTAAAAACTGCACAGTCATCCTAGCCTTGTTAGGTGTTACTCCAGGTTCTGGAGGTGTATTGGGATCTGCTGTATTTTCTCCGATTTGAGTAAGAATGGCTTCAACAATACTTTCGTAAGGTTTGATGACTTCTGCCACATCTTGTTCGAGATCCTTCATAACTTTATTCGTCGCTTCAATATCACTTCCTATGGGTAATTCGACGAATAGATTTACATATAAAGGATCAGTTTTTGGAAAGAAAGTCATCTTAGGCATAAAAATCCCAAATAGAATTATAGCGCCAACCAACATTCCAAATGTTGCAATTAGTGTAGCAGTCGAGCGCCAACCTGTTAAACAGAAAGTAACAAATCTATTATATGTTCTTTCTAACCATGGTAGTACAGTATTCTGAAATCCAAATGATGCCGGTCGAAGTATGAAATGATTAACCAAAGAAAGTATAGCTCCTATGAATAATAAATTTCTTAGCCAATCGATATCGCTTAGATGACTTAATCCAGCGAATAATAACATAACTACGACGCCGATAATTACATTACGCGTTTTTCTTCTTCTCACTATTTTATCATCAGCTCTTTCATCAACCTTCATAAACTTACTCGTTAGTACTGGGTTGATGACTAGTGCTACAAATAGTGAAGAACTTAAAACGATGATTAGTGTAATGGGCATGTATTGCATAAATATACCCATGACACCAGGCCAGAAAATCAAGGGCATAAATGCCGCTAGGGTAGTGGCAGTCGAGGCTATGATTGGCCACGCGACTTCCCCTGCGCCATATTTAGCTGCAAATTTTCCGTCATGTTTATTTTGCATGTATCTGTAAATGTTCTCTACCACCACAATTCCATTATCCACTAATAAACCAAGAGCAAGAATTAATGAAAATAATACGACTATATTCATAGTTACATCAAACAGATAGAGTATCATTATTCCGGTCAACATAGATAACGGTATGGCAATACCCACGAACATCGCATTTCTTATGCCTAAGAAAAAGAGTAGAACCAACACAACTAGAATAACTCCAGAAATTATACTGTTTTCCAGGTTGCTTACTTCGTTTCTTGTATATACTGAAAGGTCATTAAATAAACTGACGTTGAGCTTGTCTGGTAAATTAGGCTCGACGGTCTCAAGTACTTCCTTTAGTTTGTCAGCTGTTGATAAAAGATTTTCTCCACTTCTCTTGATGACATCTAAAGAAATAACTGGAAGGACACCAGATCTTGAATAAGATGTTCTTTCTTCGAAACCATATTCTACATTAGCTATATCTCGAAGGTAAATGGATCTTTGATTTTCAGCTTTTACTATGAGGTTTTCAATTTCTTCAACTTTCTCAAATTGGCCTATGATTCTAATGGCACGTCGGTTATCGTTATTGATTATCTCTCCACCAGACATCGTCATATTCTCATAAGCAATAGCAGATTCTATATCTCCAAAACCTACTTTAAGTGACTGCATTTTTAATAAGTCAATATTGACTTTTACTTCTCGCTCTAATGCACCCTTCATTTGAGCCTCAGATACTTCTGGGATATCTTCTACTTTGTCTTGAATATATTCGGCGTAGTTCCTCAAGTCGTCCATAGAATAATCACCAGATATATTTATAGTGACAATTGGAATTTCAGCAAAGTTGACTTCTTGTATTATAGGATCTGCATCAAGGTCTGTGGGAAGATCTTTTTTAGCTTTATCGACGGCATCTTTAACCTTCTGTAAAGCGATATCCACATCCATATCTCCATCAAATTCTGCAATCTGTACGGAGTAATCTTGTACTGCAGTTGACGTTACTGTCTTTAGGCCAGTGATCGAGTTAATCTCATTTTCGATAGGTCGAGATATGAGATTTTCTATTTCTTCTGCAGAGTTACCGAAATAGGGGGTGTTGATATAGATCGTTGTTAATGACGCCTCAGGATACTGTTCCTTTGGCATGAGATTATAACTCCTTAAACCAAATAATAGAATCATGAATGTGAGCAAAAAAATGCTCGTAGCATTATCAACAGCTAAAGAGGTAAGTTTAAACTCTCTTAATTCTTCTAATATTTTACTCATCTGTTTCTTCGATTTGGCTTGTTTCTATAAGACTATTTTCACTCAATTGTTTTCCACCTTTGACAACGATTTCATCTCCTGCTTCAATGCCACTTGATATGATGACTTCGCCATCAGATGATTCTCCTAAAACGACATATGTCTTCTTGCTTAATTTTTTACCATTCTCAGTTGTTGCTTTATAGATGAACTTTTCTCCTGTTACTTCTTCTTGAATGACATCAAGGGGGACATATAAGGCATTGCTTTGATTGAAGTCGTTAATTTGAACAAGCGCTAGAAGGTTGGGCTTTAATTTCCCTCTTTGACTATCAGTGTCTATTTCAATTTTAAATGTTCTGTTTGAAGGATCTATGCTTCTTCCAATCATTGAAATTCTTTTACGCATTTCAAGATCCAATGCAGGTAATTTTACATCCACAAAATCTCCTTTTTTGACAGATCCTAAAAGATCTTCTTGTAGGTCTGCGACTATCTTTACTTTTGATGTATTCAGGATTTGAACAATAGGCATGCCTGGACTTGCTATCTCACCTTGTTTAAGAAATTCTCTGTCTACAACACCTGATATGGGTGCATAAACATTTTTCTTTTTCATCTGACTATTTAAAGTCTCAAGTGATTTTTCAAGTTGCTCTTTCTGACTTTTGGCTTGCAAGTATTGTAATTCTGAACCTATATTTTGATCCCATAATCTTTTCTGCCTTTCAAATACCGTTGTAGCAAGATTAAGTGATGTCAATATTTCATCTTTTTGCTTTTCTAAAGTTTCCATGTCTGTTACAGCAATCAAGCTGCCTTTTTGAACATATTGGCCTTCTTTGACATTGAGTTGTAGAATTCTTCCACCAATATCACTTGAAGCACTTACTATATCTTCAGCAACTACTTGCGCTTCAACTTCTTTAAACCTCTTAAATTCTTTGGGCTGTACAATCATAGATAAGACTTGAGTAGCAGGCTTTTCTTTTGGGGGATCAAGCTTATGTATTTCCTTTGTTAGGTTATCTATAGTTTTTTGTAATTCTTTTAGCTCAGATTTTTTTGAAGCTAAATACTTCTTCTTGCCTTCCAAATCTTCAGGAATGGCTCCTCCATTACTTCCTGATTGGCAGGCCATAATTAGAGTAGTAATGATTATTCCAGTTAATATAAATATGCGGTTCATCAGCATTTAATTTTATTGTAGAGGATTGAATGTAATATAAATGTTAGTTGTCGTTATTTAAGTAAAATTGCTCTATAGCGTTCCTAAAGCAATGTCTAAATCTGTTCTTGATATTATCAAATCGTAAAGTGCATTGATATAATCAGATTGCGCTTGAGTCAACTCGGTTTCTGCTTGGATAACTTCGATACTAGAGCCGACACCTTCTTTGAATTTGATTCTAGTTTTGTCGTATATGTCTTCTGTTATTTTAAGAATGTTTTCTCTTGATGCTAATGTTCTTTTGGCATTGATGAGATTTAATTTGGCTGTTCTTACTTGTAAGTCAACGGCTCTTTCAAACTCATTTTTCTGAATTTCGATTCTGTCTAATTCTATCTCTGCCTGTTTGATTTGACCTTTTTTCATATTGCCATCATAGATGGGTACGCTTATTCCTAGGCTAACTGAAGCTTGAGGAATCCATCCAGCTTCGTTATTATCGAAAAGGTTGTCTCTCTGTAATGACTCATTTAGATTAGCACTCGCCCTCACGGTAGGTAAATAAGCCTTCTGTAATCTTTCAACGTTCAATTTGTTTAACTCATAGCCTAAATCAATCTGTGAATACTCGGCTCTTGAGTCATAATTAATATCATCATTAAGATCAACTGAGGCAACATTTGTAAGATCGATGATCGTTTCTAAGTTTTCACTTAAACTAATTTCTTCATTTAAAGGGTAGGACATTTGGAATTTTAAAAGGTCATAACTCAAGGTTATTAACTGATCTATGTTTTCGAATTGGGTTGTAACATTGTCTAATGATGCTTGAAGTCTGGCAACATCTAATTGCTCCATAAATCCTGACTCGTAACTGGCCGTAGCTTCAATGAGTGAACGGTCAAGATTCTTTATGTTTTTCTCAAGCATGCCTTTGTTTCTTTGTGCTATGAGAATATTCATATATGCTTTTGTTACATTGGCCTTTATTTCCTGCTCTTTAACATCTTTTGATTTTCTGCTTAGATCAGTAAACATCCGAGCAGCCTTCAATCCTTTTAAGTACGCACCATCGAATAGAGTGACTGAAGCATTTATGTTAGCGCTAAGATTGTTTTTTAGGAAAAATGAAAATTCGTTGACTGAAGGCGGACCTTGAAATTGTCCTACCCCTTCAACACCTTCGTCATTGAGTACTTGATAAATGGCAGGTGTTACAAAATCTTGCACAAGGTTAACAGGTCTAGCAATGTAGTATTGGTAGTTGACGCCACCATCAACTTTCGGCATCCCAATGGATTTGTACTCAGTGACTTGAGCTTCAGCATCTTCGACTTCAAGTTCAGCTAATCTAATATCATTGCTGTTTTGTAAAGCATAAGCAATAGCTTCTTGTAAGCTGAAGTTTTGTTGCCCAAATGTTAGTAAGGACATACAAAAAAGCACAAGGGTTAAAATTGATCTCATTCAAATATTATTTTAAGTATTTTTTTAAATCCTTTTTTCCTTTCGAGTTAACGATACCATTTAAATGATAAACTATAAACTCCTGATAAATTTCACTAAGTGGAATTCTGTTTGATTCAACCATGTCTTGGTCAATTATCAATTTGGCTGTATTGAGATATAATTGTGAGACTATAGTCGGATTGATTTCTTCCCTATAGTATCCTTCTTTAATACCTCTAGCTAGATTCTTTTTTATTGTTTCCTCTACAAATTTGAAATGTTGTAATTCGATTTTTTTCCAAATCGCAGGATGATACTTCTTTAAATCGAAAGTCAATTTGGGTTTCATCTTTTTTAATGACTCTGATACATAGGCTGCTATGGTAGTCATTTCTTGAAGCGCATTGTCTGAATTTTTTACGATGGTGTTGACCGCGTTCCTTTCATCCTTAATCATACAATCTACGACCTTGCCCACAAGATCTTTCTTGTTTTCGACATGATCGTAAATGGTTTTCTTGGATATACCTAGAAGCCTTGCAATATCATCCATACTTACACTCTTGAAGCCATACTTCATGAACATATTCGTAGCGGATTCTATTAGTGTTTGCTTGATTGCCATATTTGATAATTCAAACTAAAAACCTAGGAAACTCAAAAATGTTTAATAGTTTCCAAAGTTTTTCATTTTTTTCGATGAAAGTCAAGTTTATCTAGCTAAGATCTTTTGAACTGTAGAATTAAGTCATTGAGCTGTTGTTTTTATCCTTCGTAATAGCCGAAAAGATTCTCAAAAGAACTATAATTGTCTCATGATCTGTCTAGGAATAATGTCTGGAAGTTCTTTAGATGGCCTAGATATGGCCATGGTGGAATTCCTCTCAAGCGAACAGCTAGATTGGAAACTATTGAATTCTCATACCTTTCCATTGTCAAACGAATTAAAATCTGATTTGAGATCAGTAGTTAATGCAAACATTGGTGAGTTGCTCAAAACTCAGAATGTATTTACACAGTTTGTTTCTCAATCAATAGATACTTTCATTAATGCATCAAGTATCCCTGAAGTTTGTGGCATTCATGGTCATACTATTGTCCATTCTTTATCGGAAAACTATTCTTGGCAGATGGTAAATGCAGGATACATATCTTCAAAGAATCAAATTAATGTAGTTGCTGATTTTAGAAATCAAGATATTGCCTTAGGCGGTCAGGGTGCTCCCATGGCCGTCATTGCTGATAGAGATCTCTTTACAGGCTATAAGTATTATATTAATCTAGGTGGTATAGCTAACATAAGCTATATGAGAGGTAATCAATGGTATGCATATGATGTCTGTCCATTTAATCAAGTGCTTAATTACTTTGCCAACAAATTAGGTCTCGAATATGACGAGAATGGTCAAATTGCATCTAAAGGTCAACTCAATCAGGAACTTCTAAAACGATTATGGCGAATGGATTATAATTCAAAGTCGATTCCTAAATCTTTGGATAATCAAGAAGTTAAGAAGAAATGGATTGACTTAATAGAAAGTTTTAATTTGGGTCCTTCAGATTGTTTAAGAACATTTATAGCTTTCGCTGCACAATTAATTCACCAGCAAGTGGCGCAAGACTTCGGCAATATATTTATTACTGGAGGTGGTGCATATAATCAGTTTTTTATACAGCAACTTGAACAATTAGGATTGGAAGTTGTCGTACCTAGTGAGGCTATTATTGAATACAAAGAAGCCGTCCTTATGGCATATATGGCATATCTACGCATAAGCAACCAAGTAAATTTTATTAATCATGCTTCAGGTAGCTCACAAGCATCTATTAGTGGGGCATTGTACTTAAAACCTCACACTAATGCCTAGAGTATTTTTAACAGGTGCTACAGGGTTTATAGGTTCATATATAGCTAAAATACTAGTCCAAAGAGGTTTTCATGTGCTCGCATTGAAAAGAAAAAAATCATCTTTAGCCTTATTGGAAGAAGCCGCTGACAGAATTGAATGGATCAATGCTTCTATTTTTGATTTTCAGACGCTTCTTAATATCAATAAGGAAACCGACTATATCATACATAGTGCTGGAAAAATTTCAATGGCATCATCCGATGAAAAAAATATGTTTGATGTCAACGCCAAGGCCACTGCTAATTTGGTAAATATTGCTTTAGACTGTAACATTAAAAAATTTGTTCACATCAGTTCTATTGCCGCTTTAGGTAAAAATGACAAGGCATTTCCGATAAACGAAATCGCCCATTGGGAAGCTAATGACTTTAGTACAAAATATGGCGAATCGAAAATGCATGGCGAAATGGAAGTGTGGCGTGGCATGGCTGAAGGTATGAGTGGGATTGTTTTTAATCCTTCTTTAGTCATTGGAGGTGGATTTTGGAATAGGGCTGGATCTTGTGCGGTAATTAAAGAATTTGCAAAAGGAAGAAAATTTTACCCTACTGGAGGAACAGGGGTGGTAGATGTGAGAGATGTTGCTAAGGTTATTGTAGACAGTCTAGATTCGTCTATAACTCAAGAGCGTTTTATTTTAAGTAGCGAAAATATAAGCTTCAAAAAGATGATGACTGATATTAGCCAGTATTTTAATAAGCCAGCGCCAAAGACTCCAATTGATGGTTTAATAAAATCCCTCGCTCCAGCTATGGATGCTGTTAAGTCTTTTATAAATGGCGCTCCAAGAGCCATTACCAAACAATCAATAACAAATTATTCGCAACAATTTAATTTCGATAATTCCAAATCTATTAAGACTTTTGACATATCATATCGCAATTGGTCAGAAATGTATCAAGATGCGTGTCAAGCCTACAAAAAATCTATTGAAAATCGATCCAATTACGGACTTGTCCGGTTTTAAATTTTAAACTAGAAATAACAAGGATTGATGGGGTACCAGCTCATCTTATTATTTATTACATTTTTCTTTTCACTGAGCTTTGAAACTTTCGCTCAGTGCACAAGAGATGTAGAAGTTGTAATAACAAGTATAAATTTTCGAAATGGATGCGATTTCAATGAAGGTAATGGCTTGGATGCAGTATTAGAGATCAGAGATGTTTTTGGAGGCGACGTTTATCTAAGTGAGTTCGAAAACCTCAATCAAGTTACCGGACCTATCGACAGTTTTAAAATTGATTTAAATATTAATCCAAATTCTTGCGGCAATCAGATGTTATCTTTTCAGCTAGGTCAATTTCCTGCTGATCAAGAAAGTCAGGAATATAATGTCGACATCTTTGATCGAGATAATATATTTCCTTGCAGTCCTTATTTTGGCTTATTCGATGACGATTTAGGTAGAGGCGTCCATACGTTTAATTTCATGGAGAGTAACGGTACTATAGACGTTGGTTCTTGTATGAGCTTTAATTATGATTTGATTTCTACAGTAAGTGGTGTTGTGTTGAATAATGAGTTGGTGACAATTTGTAGGCAAGATTCGATTGAAATTAATGGAGAATTTTATAATATAAATAGGAGAGAGGGTAGAGATACATTATTAGGTCAGTCTTTATATGGCTGTGATTCGGTTATCAATGTAAGATTAGATTTTTATCCGCAATCTAATTATGAAGTATTTGCTCCGTCAGAATTATGTCCTGGTGAGACTTCTCAAATTTTTATTGAAGGCGATTTTACAGACTATGAATGGCAGGATGGTTCTACAATAAACCCAATTGAAATTGACTCTGGAGGACTTTATAATTGTCTTTTGACTGATGTTAATGGATGTACGGAATTTGTAACTATTGAAGTCGAAAATATAATACCAGTACCTGTTCAAATTATTGGAGACAGTATTTTTTGTGCAGGTTCTGAATCTCAATTAAGTATAGACACAAGTCTTTTTATAAGCTATATGTGGTCCGATGGTACCGATGATTTTAGTTTTTTTTCAAATGCTTCAGGAGCATATGCGATAACTACCGTAGATAACAATAATTGCACGCAATCAACTGAGTTTAGTATAGAAGAGCTTCCTAGAGATACTGTTTTAACTGAAAATTTAATTTGTGATATTAACCAAATTGGTATAGTTGATTCAGTCGGTCAAATTGATGGTTGCGAAGTTATATTTCTAGTTGAGAATATCTTGGCTCCTGATTCTATTTGTTCCCAATCCATTGATAATGCTCAGTTTTATATACCCAATGTATTTACACCGAGCGCTTTTGATGAAAATTCGATTTTTAAGTTATTTAAATCTTCAGGAATATTAGTTCTTGAAATGCGCATATATGATAGATGGGGTAACGAAATTTATCAAGATAAAACCTCAGATCCTGAATGGAATGGTTACCTTAAATCGACTGGATTGTTAGCTGATCCAGGTGTCTATACAGCCTATTTTGAAATTAAATTTGAGAATGGATTGAACCAAGTGATAACAAAGATGTTTAGTCTCTTGAATTAAGAAATAGAAAATTTTCATTCTTTAATTTGCATTATAGAAAATCTTAGATATATATTTGATCTATAATTATGAACTACAAAAATTTACATCATCATTTTCATTTTTGCCCACAGGCGATGTGAATGTGATATGTAATAATTAAAATATCTAAAGCACCGTCTGAGTATATCGGACGGTGCTTTTTCTTTCCACTATACTCAGATGTTAAACAATTTGAGTATGATTAGATTAGCTATTCAAAAGAGTGGAAGACTACATGAAAAGTCTCTTTCCCTATTACGTGATTGTGGGATTGATGTCCAAAATGGACGAGACAAATTAAAGGTCGAGGTTTCAAATTTCCCAATAGAAATTTTATATCTGAGAAATTCAGACATTCCTCAATATATTGAAGACGGTGTAGCTGATATTGGTATTATAGGTGAGAATTTAGTTTATGAAAAATCTGATAATCTTGAGATTATCAAGCGATTAGGATTCTCAAAGTGTAGGGTTTCCCTCGCGATTCCTAAGGAGGCTTCGGTAGACTCATTATCGTATTTCAATTCTAAAAAAATTGCAACCTCTTATCCGAATACCCTTCGCCGATTCCTTTCAGAAAATAACATTACCGCCGATATACACCACATTTCAGGATCTGTAGAAATAGCTCCAAATATTGGATTAGCAGATGGCATTTGCGATATCGTTAGCACTGGAAATACCTTATATCAAAATGGACTGCGTGAGTATGAAGTGATCCTTCAATCTGAGGCTGTATTGGTAAAAGCACCTACTCTCGAATCTTATAAGGCAGATATTTTGGAGGCTTTTTTATTTAGAATACAAGCCATTCTTAATGCAAAAAACAAAAAGTATGTTTTGATGAATGTACCCAATGTAAAGATTCAAGATGTCTCTGAAATTCTACCAGTACTGAAGAGTCCTACAATCATGCCTTTAGCAAAAGACGGTTGGAGTTCCTTGCATTCTGTTATCAATGAAAACAAATTCTGGGAAGTCATTGGCGAATTGAAAGACGCTGGTGCAGAGGATATCTTAATTATCCCAATTGATAAAATGGTAGCCTAATGAAAATTTATAATTTGCCAGGTAAAGACGCATGGGATCAACTATGCCAACGGCCAAGCATACAATCTGAAGATCTAAATATTGCCGTAAAAAATATACTTGATTCTGTCAAGTTGAATGGTGACCGAGCATGCTTAGAATATACAAGTCAATTTGATAAGGTTAAGCTAGATACTATTGAAATAACTCGAACGGAAATAGAAGCTGGAGCTAAAAATGTTGACACGGCATTGAAAGATTCGATATGCTCAGCTTTTAATAATATAAAGTGCTTTCACAGTAGTCAGTATGAGAAACAAAAAATAATTGAGACTTCGAAAGGTGTGAAATGTTGGAGAAAATCTATTCCTATTGAGAAAGTAGGATTATATATTCCAGGAGGTACGGCTCCTTTGTTTTCTTCTTTATTGATGCTGGGTGTACCTGCCATGATAGCGGGATGCTCTGAGATTGTTGTTTGTACTCCACCTATGGCGAATGGGTTGATAAGTCCAGCTATACTTTTTACAGCAAACCTATTAGGTCTGTCTAAGATCTGTAAAATAGGAGGCGCTCAAGCCATCGCAGCTATGGCATTTGGTACTGAAACCATCCCTCAAGTTTATAAAATATTTGGACCCGGTAATCAATATGTTACCAAAGCAAAGGAATTGATTCAATTAGAGGGTGTGGCTATAGATATGCTGGCTGGTCCTAGTGAGCTATTAGTCATTGCTGATGATTACAGTGTTCCAAAGTATGTCGCAGCTGACTTATTATCACAAGCAGAACATGGTCCAGATAGTCAGGTAGTCTTATTAGCGACTTCAGTTGATCTTGTTGATAAAGTCCAAGTTGAGATTCAAAAACAAATACAGGATTTACCTAGAAAGGATATAGCTAGAATAGCACTTGATAATAGTTTTGCTGTTTGTTTAGATAGTATTGAAAGTTGTATTGAATTCAGTAATTTCTATGCTCCAGAACATTTAATCCTAGCTATAGATGACGCTCAGAATTTTGTGGATCAGATTATTAATGCCGGCTCAGTATTTTTAGGGAAATACAGTTGTGAATCTGCGGGTGATTATGCAAGCGGCACCAATCATACACTACCGACTAACGGAACAGCCAAAGCTTTTAGTGGCGTGTCGTTAGATAGTTTTTTTAAGAAAATAACTTTTCAGAATATCTCAAAAGAAGGACTTCAGCGTTTAGGTCCAACTATTGAAACAATGGCGGATGCTGAGCATCTTTTTGCTCATAAGAATGCTGTATCCATAAGACTAAAAGATATCAATAAATGAAACAATTTGAAAAACTAGTTAGGCCAAATATTTTGACCTTACAACCGTACAGGTCAGCACGTGAGGAATGTCAGCTTACGCAAGGAGTTTTCTTAGATGCCAATGAAAATCCATATGGTAGCTTGAATAGATATCCTGATCCATATCAAAATGCTCTTAAGGAAATACTTTCTCAGCAAAAGCTTATTGCTAAAGAAAATATTTTTATTGGAAATGGAAGTGATGAGATTATTGATTTATTGATAAGGCTTTTTTGTAGGCCAGGAGAAGATAGGATATTGTCATTTTCTCCTTCCTATGGAATGTATAAAGTGTGTGCAGATATTAATGCAGTTCAATTTGATGAAATCTCTCTTAATGCTGCTTTCGATATTGATGAAGTAAAGGTGTTGTCTAGATTAACCAATGGTAATTATAAAATACTTTTCATATGCAGTCCGAATAATCCTACAGGTAATCTATTAAATACAGATGCTATACTATCAATTTTAAGAGCATTTGGAGGTGTTGTTGTTATTGATGAAGCTTACATTGATTTTAGTCGGGGAGAATCTTGGGTTAGGCAGATCGAGGCTTTTAATAATTTGGTTGTTCTCCAAACATTAAGCAAATCTAGGGGCTTGGCGTCAGCTAGAATTGGTATCGCTTATGGTGCTTCCTGGATCATCAAGTATCTAAATAATATAAAGCCACCTTATAATGTAAGTCAGCTTAATCAAGATGCTGCTATAAAAGTATTGTCTAATAATGAAGCTTATGATTTTAATACCCAATTGATTCAAAACGAAAAAGATCGTTTAGTAGCTGACTTGCGTATATTAAAATGCGTTAATAAAATTTATCCTTCAGATGCTAATTTCTTTTTAGTTGAATTTGGTAATGCTAACGATACTTATAATTATTTACTTTCAAAAGGAATAGTTGTAAGAAATAGACATACTCAATTCTCGAACTGTCTAAGAATATCTATAGGTAGTAAAGAAGAAAATGATAAACTAGTTAACGCTCTAAAGTCAATGGTATGAAGAAAGTTTTATTTATTGATCGAGATGGTACACTTATTTTAGAACCACCTATTACTTATCAAATAGATAGCCTTGAAAAACTAGAGTTTTATCCAAGAGTCTTTCAATGGTTATCAAGAATTTACAAAGAACTTGATTTTGAATTTGTTATGGTCACAAATCAAGATGGTTTAGGAACCGAATCATTTCCAGAAAGTGATTTTTGGCCAGCTCATAAAAAAATGATTAAGGCGTTTGAAAGTGAGGGTGTTTACTTTCAAGAAGTCTTGATTGATCGAACATTCCCTGAGGATAATGCGCCTACAAGAAAACCTAGAGTTGGGCTATTGTCCAAATATATTTATGGAAATTATGATTTAGAAGATTCGTTTGTCATTGGCGACAGAGAAACGGATGTAGAATTAGCAGAAAACCTAAAATGTAAAAGTATTCTTTTAGGTGAGGCTTCTAATAAAGCACACTTGGTAACTAGGGATTGGGCAGATGTTTATAAGTTTTTGAGTGAGGTGCCAAGGACTGCGAAGGTTAGTCGAACTACTAAAGAAACTGATATCGACATTGAGTTATCATTAGATGGTTCAGGGCAATCTGATATATCTACAGGTATCGGTTTTTTTGATCATATGCTTGATCAGATTTCTGTACATGGACAGTTTGATTTAAAGATTAATGTAAAAGGTGATTTAGAGGTGGACGAACATCACACAATTGAAGATGTGGCAATATCCTTGGGTCAAGTTTTTGATAAATGCCTTGGGTCAAAGAAGGCAATTGAAAGGTATGGTTTTACAATTCCGATGGATGATTGTTTGGCTCAAGTAAGTATAGATTTTGGAGGTCGACCTTGGTTGGTTTGGGATGCTAATTTTAAAAGAGAATATGTTGGCAAAATGCCTACAGAAATGTTTGCTCATTTTTTTAAGTCATTTTCTGATCATGCTAAATGTAACCTCAATATAAAAGCTGAAGGTGTCAATGAACACCATAAGATTGAATCCATTTTTAAAGCGTTTGCAAGAGCAGCTTCATCAGCTGTATCAAAGAATCAAAAATATTTAGTCCCAAGTTCTAAAGGAGTCTTATGATCGCTATTGTAAAATATAATGCAGGTAATATTCGCTCTGTACAAAATGCTTTATCCAGAATTGGTGTCAATAGTATCGTTACAAGTGATCCTGTTCAGATCATGAATGCAGAGAAAGTAATTTTTCCTGGTGTAGGTGAAGCCGGCTCGGCAATGGCTTACTTGAAGGAACTAGGATTAGATGAGGTAATAAAATCTTTGAAGCAACCTGTTTTGGGAATATGCCTAGGCATGCAGTTGCTATGCCGTTATTCTGAAGAAGGAGAGACGCCGTGCTTAAATATTTTTGATGCAAAGGTAAGGCGCTTTACACCTAATGATATTGTGCCTCATATTGGTTGGAATAATATTGAGGAATTATCAACAATAATATTTAATGATGTAAATGAAGGTGCGGACGTATATTACGTGCATGAGTTTTATGTTGAGCTATGTCAGCATACAATAGGATCTACCAATTATATAAAACCATTTAGCGCAGCGCTTAATTTAAATAATTTTTATGCGACTCAATTTCATCCTGAAAAGTCTTCGAAAGTGGGCCAGCGTATTTTAAATAATTTTATAGAACTATGAGAATTATTCCTGCCATAGATTTAATAAATGGCCAAGCTGTACGACTCAGACAAGGTGTTTTTGAGTCCAAGAAAACCTATGCTGAAGATCCAGTGGAGCTAGCAAAAAAGTTTGAGAATTATGGGATAGAGTATTTGCATGTAGTTGATTTAGATGGAGCAAAATCCAACGGATTGATTAATTTTTCAATCGTAGAATCAATTTGTACTATCACCAAATTAAAAGTGGATATAGGTGGAGGTGTCAGAACCAAGGAGGATGTTCAAAGAGCCTTAGACTGTGGTGTTTGTCAAGTTAATGTGGGCAGTTTTGCATATCAGAATCCAGAGATTTTTGTGGACTGGATCAATTGCTTTGGCTCTGACAAATTAATTCTATCTGCAGACTGCGACAATCGTAGTATCGCAATTGATGCTTGGGGTACGAACACTTCATTAAATGTTATTGATTTTATCCGTCAGTTTGTTGGAAAGTCATTGAAGTATGCAACCGTAACTGATATCTCTAAAGATGGCATGTTGTCAGGGCCGGCATTCGATTTATATAAAGATGTTTTAGGTAATATTGAAATTAATCTAATTGCAAGTGGGGGTGTGACTTCAATTAAAGATCTATTAAGACTCGAATCTATTGGGTGTGAAGGTGCTATCATTGGTAAAGCTATATACGAAGGTAATATTCAATTAAAAGAATTAAGTGGCTTATGCTAAAGAAGCGCATCATACCTTGTTTAGATATTAAAAATGGACGTACTGTAAAAGGTGTCAATTTTAAAAACCTTATTGATGCAGGTGATCCTGTTTTACTTGCAAGTAAATATGCAGAGCAGGGTGCAGATGAAATAGTGCTGCTAGATATTTCTGCAACAAATGAGAATCGAAGTACTTTAATTTCCATTGTAGAAAAAGTAGGAGCCGCTTTAGATATTCCATTTGCTGTGGGAGGAGGTGTCAGCTCTTTGGGGACGGCGTATGATCTTTTAAATGCTGGTGCTGATAAAGTTTGCGTTAACTCAGCAGCCATAAAGAATCCTGACTTTATAACAGCCTTGGCAAATAATTTTGGGAGTCAGAGCATTGTAGCAGCCGTAGATACAAAAGGAAATTTAGATGCGGCAAAAGTTTATAGTCATGGCGGACGCAAAGCAACTGATCTTAATACTTTAGGATGGGTCCAAAGACTCGACGCTTTAGGAGCTGGTGAAATATTACTTACCTCTATGGATCATGATGGTGTAAAAGATGGGTTTGACATTAGCATGTATCGTCAGGTGTCAGAATTAATTAATATTCCAATTATTGCCTCTGGAGGAGCTGGTAAGAAAACACATTTTAAAAGTCTTTTTGAAACAACTAATGTTACCGGGGCATTGGCTGCGAGTATTTTTCATTTTAATGAAATCCCTATTCCAGGACTGAAGAAATATTTGAGTGAATTTAAAATTCCTATAAGATGAGACCTAATTTTGAAAAGGGCAATGGATTACTACCCGTTATTATCCAAGACTATTGTACTCAGGAAGTGCTCATGATGGCTTACATGAACAATGAGGCATTTGAAAAAACTAAGCAAGAGCGTGTAGTAACTTTCTTTAGTCGATCTAAAGGTAGATTATGGACTAAGGGAGAGACATCAGGAAATTATTTAAGCGTTATCTCAATGAAATTGGATTGTGATAATGATAGTTTACTTATCAAGGTTGATCCTGAAGGTCCAGTTTGTCATGCTGGTACTCAAAGTTGTTTTAATGACTCTACTTCAAAAGGATTTCTATATCGATTAGAACAAATCATTAGGATTAGATTAGAAAAAGAAGATCAGAGTTCTTACACGAATCAACTCTTTAAAAAAGGGATAAATAAAGTAGCTCAGAAAGTAGGAGAAGAAGCAGTTGAACTAATCATTGAAGCAAAGGATAATAATTTAGATCTGTTTAAAGGAGAGGCAGCTGATTTACTATATCACTTATTAGTGCTTTTTAGAATGAAAGATTTACAGCTTGAGGATATTGAAACTGTTTTGCTGAGTCGACATAAATAAAAAAGGATGGCAATTATTTGCCATCCTTTTTTAACCGTATTTGATTCTAGCTGATCGATTCTAGCTGGTTTCTAATCGTTGAAGTTCTGTTCTGATCTGGGCTAGTGTTCCAGGTTTAAATTCAGGTTTCAATGTATTGTTATGACCAATCTTATGATCCACTATGGATATGTGCGGTTTGTTGTCAACGAGCTTAACACCTAGTATTTTAACTTCTTGTCCTACAGGTACTTTCTTAAATACAAATGCGCCATCCATTCTTGTAGGGGCAATCATGCTCTTAATATTATTGAAGATCATGAAGTATTTAGTTGACTGATCACTTTCTGTGAGTATTAAATCTGAAGAAAAACCAAAATCTGGAAATCTGTCACAGTTGATCCAGCCTAGTTGATTAACTCTCGTGATATAACGATCTAAATTTCTATTATCAATTTTACCTGAAGACTCATATTCTGTAAATGCTGCATTTGCAATGGCGTCTTGCATTAAATGTTTGAGTTCCTCATTGGATACATCAAAAACTTTTAATGTGATTTCGTTTTCACAGCTTCTGAATTTACCTTTCGTTCTTAGAATATCATATGATTGATTTCCAAATGCTGCCAGATTTAATTTTCTATCATCAATGCTGTACTTAAAAGGTTTTCTTAAAGCAGATTCTAAAGCTTTTAAAAATCCTTTCTCACCAACTTTGTCATAGTACTTTCTAAGTTTTAAGAGTTCACCTTTAGCTTGTGCATCGGCCATGAAAATCCTAAGATCTTCCTTGTGTTTATAAATCTTTTGGAACCTATTGTCCACTTCTTTATTCCATTTCGCTAAGTCGGCATCCTGTAGAGGCTTAAGCTTATGATACTTCTCTAATGCTATTTCATAATTAGCATATTTCTCTTCATACTTTTTGTAATCGCTGGGAAAGCCTCTTTTAGGTTCTGCAGGCGGATAAGGCATTTCATCAACGCGTGGTCTTTTTCTTAGATCTGTAAAAGTGATCTCCGGTTTTTCGCCGACCTCAATTTCATATTCTAGAATTTTATTTAAATCTGTTTCTGTAATTTCTAATCCCAAGTTGGGTTTTATAGTGCCAAATGGTTGGCCTGTAGGCGTCCAGTCCATAGTTCCATCTGCTTTGTCGTTAGCGTAAAATAGTTCCATGCCATCTTTAGATTCTTGAAGTGGATATACCACTTCAATATCTTCACCTGGTTTCAGCTGTAAGGCTTTACCTCCCGCTGATGCATTGATGTACATCATACCGCCGGTCTCTAGGATTTCACCTTTACTGTGCGTAAACAAGCCTGCAGCTAAAAAGTCTTCGTAAGTAATAGCCTCTTTTAACTCAATAATGATCTCTTCTCCAGAAGGAACAGGTGTGCCATCTGCATATTGAAAAACACCGAATGGAATATTGAGTACAGTACCCTGGGCTCCCGTTACGGAGCGCGCTCCGTCATAATCTATTTTGAATGATTGTAGTTCAACATTATGTGTTGCAGCAATTATATCATCTGTAGTATTGAAGTTGTAGGTAGTAGCTGCTATTTCAACTCTCCTGTTTTTTTGTTTTGAAATGACTGAATTGTCTGAAGCAATCAAATCAGATTCTCCTTTCCAGTCTATTTTTATTTGGTCTTTACGTATACCAACATCTTGCAAATAATGACTTACTGCTTCTGCTCTTTTTTGAGCTAATGCTTGATTGTATGCATTACTACCATCTTGATCTGTATGTCCGATGATTTGTATTTCTACGTCTGATTGATTGAGCCAAAGCTTAGATAATTTATCTAACGTAGCTAAATCGCTAGCATCCAATACATGGACATCCGAATCGAAGTTGATAATATTTGTCTGGGTATTTTGGGCATGAATCTGAAAGAAAAAGAGGAAAAGTATTCCTATAGAAAAGGCATTTTTCTTCATGATGTCTTGATTTTGATTATAAAAGAGGATTGACACTCTATGCCTACAGTATTATTAACTCAATAAATTAAATAATATTTTGTTAATGGTCTGTATTATTACAATACTGAGATGTAATATTGCTGGCACTTTGGTGTATTCATTATGAAAGTTCAAAAGATAAATCAATACAAGGATCAGTTTAAAACATATTTACAATCTGCTGCAGACTATCCTCATGTTTACAAATATGAAGTGCTTTCCAACTTTAGGAAGAACTGGGATTTAGCAGCATTAGACCTTTCTACAATGTTTGATAACAGTCTACGGAGCCAACTGAGCGCACGTTTATGGGGTGGCCGAAAAGATTCTGCTAAAGAAATGATGTTGCAATTTATTGAGACCAACAAGGAATTTGTTCGATCGATTTTTAGGGACTTATTTAATGAAGCTAAAGAGGTAAGCAATAGGGTAGATAGATTTATATTTCATTGCGACCAATTATTGGAAGAGTTGCAGATAAAAGGTATCAGACAAGACAAGCATTATCATGAAACACCAAAGATGGCATTTCTTTATTTATGTATGAATAATCCTCAATCCTATCCGCTCTATGATTTTGATCAATTTAAGAAAGCTTTGATGTTATTTGAAGTGAGGCAGTTGCCAGAACCTTTTCAAATCAATAAATACCATATACTCTCTAAGTCAATTTATACCATTATTAAAAAGGACGAAGAATTGGTTAATCAACATTTAGAGCTGATACCTGAGCATTATGGGGTCGAAACCAACTATTTATTATTGGATGACTTCATGATGTTTTGCAATGATATTAAATAAAAGACATATATGTAACATGTTGTATGTCTTGATATTGGATTAATAATTAATATATTATTTGCCTAAATAGAACATTAAAAGGATAATTTATAACAAATAAATTATTCGCGTAATATGTAATTCTATTGGAAAACATATATCTTACATATTAATTATTGTTTTAATATGTTCTCATTTGAAAATTACTTGCCCCTAACAAGCTTTAATGAGTCAAGCACTTTTTTCAAAGCTTTGGAAGTTTTTAGATATGGCTTTTTGATGGAAAGCGTTGAGGAGAACGGACAGTTCAGACAGTTGTATTCTTATCATAATTACTACGTTGAGATTTTATACGAAGAAAATTATGAGGAAATCCATGACATTCATGCTATATCTATCAATCAAGCTATCGATAAATACATCGATAACAATCGGTTCAATGATGCTTTTTTGGATTTGATAGGTGTATAATTTAACTATACAAGCTATTCAGCAATTGACTTCTCTTCCTAATCGTGTTAACGAGTGCTGTTGGTTTTTTAATCTGTATTTGCTCCCCAAAGGATAATAGCAAAGATTCCAATTCAAAATTTGGAATCACTTCAATTTGAAAGGTACATTCATTTTTATCAGAACTTAATTCTATCTGACTGTGGTGTATAGGTTTGGTTCTTATGTATTGTGCGGTATTCCCAAAAACTTTGAATTCAATTTTTTTAGTTTTCTTCCCTGGAATGAGCGTGATACCTATAATGTCTTTAAAATAACTGTCAGGATCAAAGGACTCATTGTTCTGATATTCAGATATAGATTTTTTGAGTTCATTAATTCTCTCTAGGCCATAAGTACGCAATTGTTGTTTTTCATGATTAAAAGCGTAGACATACCATCTATTGTCAAATTCCTTTAAGACAAAAGGACTGATGATAAAGCTCGAAGCTTTCTTGCCAAACGGTTGATATTCCATCATAAGCGCTTTCTTTTTTCTAATTGCATCGTATAAGATATCTAGCCATTTTTGTCCAGGTATCAAAGCTGGTTGTGCTAAATGTACGATTCGCTCTTCATCTCTAGCAGATTCATAAGCTAGAAGTTCTAACTTTTGAATGATGTTTTCAATGCCTTCGAGGTGTCTGAAGCCAGTAAATTGTCTCAAAAGCCCAATCGCACTTTTTAGTTCGGCACTGTCAGATCGATTAAGGGGTGCTTCTGTTATAGAATAATCTCTCCTTGAATAATAATATGTTTTTTCTTTTCTATCATATTCAATTGGGGCGAAGTAGCCTAACGCTTGATCGTTGCGCATGCTTTGTAAGTCTCCCTTGATTGTTCTCTCAGATAAGCTTGTTTTTTGTCCGGTAACTTTATATAATTCTTTAGCACAAGCTTCTGCTAAACTTTTCCAGTTCCATGTTTTATCTAATTGACGTAAACACTTGTCAATAACTCGATACCTGATGATAGCATGTTTGTTAGTAGCCATTATATATTCTTTTTGTTAGATTTTGATTTAATTGATCTCAAACTCCCGATTTTAAAGAGTTTCAGCCGAAATACAACCAAATACTTTCTGTTTTTATTTATCCATTATTTATCATGCAAATATAATGCACGGTAATATAGATACTTGTATTGTAAATAAAAAAATAGGTCATGAAAAATAATTGGTCAGTACAAATTAACAATGAAGGCAATCTTGTGATTGCAGGAAGAGAAAACAAAAATCAAATCCAAAATTTATTTGGAGCGAGCACTTTTGAATCTGGTTTATGTGTTTACGCACATGATTTGAGACCAGTAAGACAATTATTGGATAGGTTATTTCCAAATGCGACAATCAAAACATTGGAGGCCATGGAAAACATTATTAAGGAAGAATTCTGTGACAACAGATCTGTAAGCATCTTCAAAAGGTATCTAGAGACGGAGCAAATACCTTATAGAGCTTACAATTCTGTTGCCTAATCTTTTTTTCGGTTTTTCATTAATCTATTGCTTTTGTTTTCTAATACAGGCCAGGTCATTCCTTTCACAATAAAGACCGGCCTGTATTTTTCAAAAGCATGTAATCTAGGGGCAAGAACACATTACAAATAATTTTAATATGTATTATCTTTGTGGCCTACAAGCATTACACGTGACGTCCATGAAGAAATTCTTACTCTTAATTACAATTGTTTTTCTTACTGCTGCTAATACTATATTAGCTCAAAACGTAGAAGTTGATAGACCATCAATAGGGTTGGCTCTAAGTGGTGGCGCGGCGCATGGTTTTGCACATATTGGTGTTATCAAGTATTTAGATGAAATTGGTTTAGAAGTAGATAACATTACAGGCACTAGCATGGGCAGTGTTATTGGTGGACTTTATGCAATGGGATATTCTGCAGATGAGATTGCACACATTGCTGCTAATCAAGATTGGAAGTTGATCATGAGTAATCATACACCTTTGTATGAAGTAGCGCCTATCGAAAAGCAGTTTCATGAAAAAATTCCACTATCTATCTTCTGGAATGAAGACTCATTTACTTTTCCTTCAGGTCTTATCAAGGGTCAAAAATTAGATCTGATAATTACTAAAATATATGCGCCAGCATATTTTATAAATGACTATGATTTGCTGCACATTCCTTATAGATGTATGGCTGTAGATATAGAAAATGGCACTAAGGATGTATTGTCATCAGGATTTTTAGGAGAATCGATTCGTGCGAGTATGGCAATTCCATCAGTTTTTCCACCGAAAGATATTGATGGTAAGTTATATGTAGATGGAGGGTTATTGAGGAATTTTCCTGTACAGGAGAATTTTGACATGGGTTCTCAAAAGGTAATTGGTGTTTACGTTGGAAGTGAAGTTTCAAAAAGAGAGGACCTTAAATCATCATTTGACATCTTTAAACAATCTATATGGTTGGGATCCATTTTGGATTCGAAAGAGCAATCAAAATTAGCGGATATCCTAATCAAGCCAGATGTCAAAGAAATAGGTTCATTCGATTTTGATAAATATGAAGAATTCATTCGATTGGGTTATGAAAAAACTAAAGAGCAAGCTGAAGCATTAAAAGCAATGGCCAAGGAGCAGGCTAAACATCCTAAAAGGAAGAGAAGACCCAAGCTTAATAATTTAGATTATCTGCGATTTTCTAAAATTTCTACTTCTGTTAAAGATCCTGTTTTGCAAAAGATGATATCAAATAATTTAAAATTTGGTACAAGGCAAAATGTAAGTTTTAGGCAACTAGAGGAAAGTTTGGCTCTGGTCTTTGGAACCAAGAATTTTTCAAAGACAAGTTATGATTTCGATATTAATGAAGAGGGTATAGAATTAATTGTTGAAACCGAAGATGTTAAACCTTATACACTTGGTGTTAGTTTGAATCGATTTAAAAATTATAATGCTTCGCTCATATTAATGTCTGAAGTTCGTAATGTGTTCGGCAAACCTTCTAGTTTAAGGCTTGATGGACGAATTTCAGAAAACCCTGGCATTCAAGGTTCGTATTATTATAGATTTCCATTTGAGCCAAGTTACTTATTGAATCTTAGAGCAAAGTATGAAGATTATGAATTACCATTTTTTAATGATGGAGAAATTGATAGGTTATACAAAGCTAAGGATGGACATCTTGAAGTAGGTGTATCAAAGGAATGGAAGAATAAATATTTGTTTTCATTAAGTTATGAGATATTGTTTAATCGATTAAGGTCTCGGGTATTTATTGAAGATGATTTTCAGAAATTAAGATCAAACCGAGAAGCTTTAAATATAGGTTTACAGTTCAACTCATTGAACAGACAGTTTTTTGCGAAGTCAGGTCAAAAATTTGATTTTAAAGCAACTTATGTTTTTAGTAATAACATAGATAGAATTAATCAGGGGATAGGTACTACTTTTTTAGATTTTCCTGATGACAAAAACTACGTCAAAGCCGAGTTCAGTTACCAGAATTTTTATTCTATATCTGGCGTGGTTGCAGAGTTTGAATCAAAAGGTAGAATATCAAGTGGTCAAACTTTCTTAGATAATTTCAATATTGGTGGTCCCATCCAATCCAAATCTTATCAATATGGATTTACAGGTTTGGATGATTTTGAATTAATTATGGGTGATCATATATCAGGTCGCTTTGGATTGAGATTCTCATTAAATGATAAATTTTTTATAACACCTCAGATTAATTATCTGTATGGCGAAAACTTTTTGTCTTATGCATATAATAATACTGATAAGAATCTAAATGAAGTGGGTATGGGTATTTCGTTAAGTATTAATTCACCAATAGGTCCAGTAGTTTTGGATATAGGTATTAATACTGATCGGGAAGAGCCTATTGCCAATATTGGATTTGGTTATAGACATATATTATAAATATCTTTCAAGTCGATGCATTGAAAAAATTACTCATTGTTATCTCTTTTGTTTCACTTTTCTTTTTCTATAAATTCGGAAGATCGATTTATATGCCTTTTGTTAATAAAGTAAAGCCATCTGAAACCGTTGAATCAGTAGTTTATAAGATTGGTGATAAAGTATCTAGTAATTTAGAAAAGGACCTTCAATCAATAGGACTTCAATCTTTTCCTCAGAAGATCACCATATTAGCATTTAAAGAAGAACAAGTATTGCAGGTGTATGCACATGTTCAAGAATCCAAGTTATTGCTTAAAGAATTTCCTTTCACTGCTACAAGTGGTCAATTAGGTCCTAAATTAAAAGAAGGTGATAAGCAAATACCTGAAGGGGTTTATGCTATTGAGTATCTAAATCCGAATAGTCATTATTACCTCTCAATGAAGGTTGATTATCCAAATGCATTTGATAAGTCCAAAACTATTTATGAGGATTACAGCGAGATGGGTGGCGATATATTTATTCATGGTAAATCTGCTACAGTCGGTTGTATCCCCATCGGAGATAAAGCCATAGAAGAACTTTTCGTTCTTGTTCAAGCTGCTCTACCGCAAGGTGTAGAAGTGATCATTAGCCCAAGAGATTTTAGAAATAATGATGAATGGCCAGTCATCGACTTTATTGATTGGGAAGAAGAGTTATATGCTATTATTGAAGACCGACTCAAAGCATTTTAAAAGTACCTCCTACTTTTGATCTCAACTTATTTAAAATCGAAATTTTGCTAAATCCCTAAAAGCTATTCAGGGAAAAAGTCTAGATTAAAATATCAGACAAAGTCGTAACTAACCCTCTATACCTCTAACCCTCTATACCTCTAACCCTCTATACCTCTATACCTTTATACCTTGATACCTTGATACCTAGATCCTTGATACCTCGATTTCATAATGAACTATAGTTCTATTCTAAACTCTAAACAATATTAAAACTTAAAATTCAGTTGTATAACTGAAAAATACGTTATATATTTATCACACAAAGAAATAGCATGAATAGATTAACTAAAGCAGAAGAGGAATTAATGCATATGATATGGGAGTATGGTCCAACAACTGTTAGTCAGTTGATTTCTAAAATGGAAGAGCCACATCCGCCACATAGCACCATTTCGTCAATAGTCCGCATCCTTGAGAAAAAAGGTTTTGTTGATCACAAAGCTTATGGAAGGACCTATGAGTATTTTCCAATTATTCTCAAAGAAGACTATTCGAAATTTTCTTTAAAGAATCTTGTTGCTGGATATTTTGAAGGGTCAATGAATAATCTTGTTTCCTTCTTAGTAAAAGAAAATGATATGAGTTTAAAGGAGTTGTCCGAAGTTATCAATCAGATTGAGGATAAAGAAAAGAAAGGATAGCCAACAACCATTTAGAAAAACCGCACTTAAAATAAATCATCATGATCCAGTATTTTTTAGAAGTCTCAATAGCTTGGATAATATTTTACAGCATTTATTTTTTCTTCCTAAAAAGGGAAACCTTCTTTGCTTCAAACAGATGGTACTTGATCAATACGCTTTGGATTGGAGCCATCATCCCTTTTCTAAGAAAGATACCTTGGACGATAGAAACAACACAAGCCATCATTATAGAACCCGTTACAATTATCAATCATACCACGCATTCATTTTCAAATTATATTTCTCAACCAACTCAAACTAATGCTTTCAATTGGGAATGGATTTTATTACTTGTTTATGTTACCGGTGTGGTACTTACTTCCATTAAAATGTTTGTTGGTTTAAATAAAATCAGGCAAATTTTTGTCAATGGTAAAAAAGAAAAATTTTCAAACTACACACTTGTTCTTTCAGAAAAATTTCATTTACCATTTTCATTTTTGAAGTATATATTTTTATCAGAAAGCTTTTTAAAGCATCCTTCCATTAAAGAAATTTTAGATCATGAGACCATTCACGTAGAAAGCAGACATACTTTGGATGTCTTGTTCATGGAAATTATGAGTATTGTTTTCTGGTGGAACCCAATGATTTATTTATATAAAAAATCAATAAAAGAAACGCATGAGTATGTGGCTGACGCATATGCTTCTCAGCATACTCATAAAAAGAATTATGGCCGAATTCTTTTAGGGCAAAGCTCGTCCGGAATCGAGCTTGCCCTTACTAATCAATTTTTTAATTCACATTTAAAAAAACGTATGACTATGTTATATCAAAAAAAGTCGGCCCGTTACAAGTTGAGTAAGTACTTGCTCGTTATTCCGTTTTTCGTTTTTCTAACATTTCTTTTTTCTAGTAATACAATCGCTGGAGATAATGAAATAATAAGCGAACCGCTTCCAAGTTTTATAGAAGCCTCTACTTCACCTGATGATGATTTAAGGTTAATGACAACAGCAGTAGATGGGAAAATGAAATTAGGTAGATCCTATGCATTTAAAATTATTAAGGATCCAACTTTGAAGGAGAATGTTGAATTTGCTGTAACACCTTCAATTGCCCATCTTAAGATTGTCGATGATAAAATAGATTTTGAAAAAGAGGGTATTTTCAAATTTGATGTCACTATCGAGTCTATGCCAAAAAATGATGAAAAGGTAAAAGTAAAAGTATGGACAATAAGCAAATCTGTTGAGTTAGAATTTGATGTAGAATTTGATAATGCTTACCAAAAAGAAACACTTGCTGTGGCTAATTCAGAAGATGTGCAAGACGCTGAATATAAAATAAAGTATTACCATAATGGTGAACCATTCGAGATAGAAGGCAAAGAAACATTTGAATTAGATGGTTATATGTTATACACAACTGATTCAGTGGATTTGAAGAAGAATTATAATGTCACTGGAAAAGTAAGAGTTGTAGATCTTATTGGAACTTTAAGTACTGACCCTATCAGACTCATTACGAAGTGGGATCAAAGTCAAGATCTAGAAGTTGGAAAATCTTATCTGTTTACTCTTAAGTATATGGGTGAAAATCCAGAAGATTGGAGACCAAAGGTATATTTAAAAGAAACACATGCAAAAATAGAGTTTGTTGAAGATAGGGTAGGTGAGGTAGACTTTATGGTAACCCCTAAAGTTGAAATCAAAGGAGGTCTTGATCTAACATTAATATGTGAAGATCAAGAGAATAGAATTGAAAAGTCATATCGTATTGCGGGTATGAGGACCTTTACAACTGAAGGTAAAGAAGATGTCCATGTGTCTGAGCGCTCTTTTTATCAAGAAGGAATGACAGATCCTTTGGTAGTTATAAATGGTAAAATATCTGAATCAGAATTGGAGCATTATTTCACCGAAAGCAAAGTTCATACAGTAAATGTGTTGTCTGGAAAGGCCGCTTTAGCTAAATATGGCAAACGAGCAATTGATGGTGCCATTGAGGTGAATGGTGATTTTCAGGCAAATACGGAAGAACCTAAAGCTGATTATCCAGTGCCTAGTCAATATGAAGAAGTATTTAAGGTTGTTGAAGAAATGCCTAGATTTCCTGGATGTGAACATTTGAATGAAAATGAAAAGAGTGATTGTTCTACAGAAATGTTATTGGCTTTTGTTCAGAGTAATATAAACTATCCTGAAGCAGCCAAAAACAATAAAGTTGAAGGAAGGGTTTATGTTCAGTTTATTGTCCGTAAAGATGGTTCAGTAACCGATGGTAAAGTGGTAAGAGATATAGGATCAGGCTGTGGTGATGAAGCCTTACGGATGATTAATAAGATGCCGAAGTGGATTCCAGGGAAACAAAGAGGCCAACTAGTTGATGTCTTATTTACATTGCCTGTGAAGTATCGATTGCCTTCAGGTGAAGCTGTTAATATTGAGTTGTCTCAAAATTATCCAAATCCTTGGCGTGAGCAGACTACTGTGAATTTCAACCTTGAAAAAGCGGAGGCTGTAAAGTTTATGATTTATAATGTACAAGGTAATGTGATAGATCAATATGAGATTGATGGTAAAGCTGGAAAAAATGAAATCGTTATTGATAAAGATAAGTTTGGAAATAAATTTGGCGTATACTATTACTCAATTAGATCGACAAACGATTTAACTGTAGAGCCTACACGAAAAATGGTCTTCATGGAGCCAAATGGTAGCAGTGATAAGATGCAATCACCTTCTAATTCTGGACCATCTTTGCCGCCTCCACCGCCTCCTCCACCATCTCCTGAGGAGATGCTTACCAGTTTATTTGATAGATGTGCAAATCCTGTCATTTTAATGAATGGCACACAGATAACTAGAGAAGCGTTTGAAGGATCATACAGACATGCCTGGAAATCATTACGTGTTTCTCAAAACAAAGAGGATCTAAATGAATATTATATTTCTCCAAAAGATTGTGGTGTGATTTTATTGGAAGTGGATAAAAAGGAAGTGGAAAGAATTAACGCAGAAAAGAAACAGCAATCTGTCAAATTCAAAAATAATAATGGCAGTGAGTGTGAGCCGCTCTTTTTTATCAATGGTCAACAAATAGTCGCTCCTGTTCTAGAAGAAATAGATCCGTCAGATATCAAAAAAATTGAAGTTGTAAAAAATAAAGTACAATTAAGATCGATGGGTATTGATGACTCTAGTTGCGGAGCTGTTTTTGTTACTTTGAAAAATAAGCAGAAAACGAGAAAGTATTTAAAGGACAAGAGGGGTTCTAAAATAAAAATTGGAAAAGAGTCTATAGGCGAAGTTGTAGATGGAGAGTTACAGGAATCTGCATTTGAATCTGGCTTGATACGTAATGATGTGGTGAGTACATATGGTTTGCAAAAGCAGGACTTAAAGACTAAAATAAAAGGTGCCGAGAAGTATGATTACTTAAGCTTTAGGTTTACTGAAGAAGGCACAAAATTAGAAGATCAAATGCCTTTTCAACTAAAGATATTTGGAAATCCAGTTACGGATCAGCAACTTAAGTTTCAATTTAATTCTGAATTTGATGGGCCATGCACAGTACATATCACAGATATGAATGGTAGACCTGTGGCTCAAGAAAAGTATAATACATCAGGTGCCGTTTTAGAATCACAAATCTCCTTGACAAATCTTACACCAGGTGTGTACTCTATGACTGTATTTCAAGGAACAGGCTCCGTAAGCAAGAAATTTATTATTCAATAAGAGGGAATAAGCTTTACTTCATTTAACCCGGATTATGCAATAGGATTCGAAGCGAAAGCCCAAAGTATAATAAAATCAAGTACTTATGTGATGAGTCATAGTCATCACTATGGCGAAGAATAAATGGAATGGTAAGTATTTGATTTTGAAGTAATTTGGGTTTGCAGTAGATTCTCTATTGCGTAATTCTGGTTTAAGGTGTCAGTTTTATTAAGCTGACACCTTTCTTTTTGCTCTATCAAGTAAGATTTTGGAAAGTAAAATAAAAACGTACTCCCTTCGTCTTGGTTAGATAGAACGCTAATTTTCCCTTTATACATTTCTAATACTTTCTTAACCGTGTATAATCCTAAGCCAGAGCTTTTGTATCCCTTTTTAGTATTTAATTTTTTGAAAGGTTCAAAAATATAATCACTGTATGCGGAGTCTATACCTATTCCATTATCGGATACTTCAAAAATGCAGTATTGAGAATTGAGGTAAGAATTAATTTTTATTTTTTTTACTTCTGCGTTATTAAATTTCAATGCATTTTCGATGAGGTTTTGAAAGATGTAACTTAAATGGACTTTGTCCACATTTATGTCTAGTAAGTTAGAAGTAGAAATCTTAATATTATTTTTATTTTCTAAATCCAGTAGCTTGATGGTGTCATCTATTATTTTTTGTGTAGACAAAACCTCGAGGCTGCATTGTTTCCAATCTGCTTTTTTATATGATGTGATACCCTCTATTAAGTTATGTAATTGTATGGCGGCATTATTAAGATGAGTAAGGTAGTCTTTGACTACTGGTTTAGGTTGGTCTAGTTTACGCTGGATCAGTTTTGAATAATTTGAAATCGTATGAATTGGTGTCTTTAGATCATGAGCCGCTAAAGTATTAAATAAGTCCAACTCTTTGTTTTGGTTTTGAATTGTTAAAGTCTTTTTGGCTAATTCTAAATTGGATAATCTTAATGCTTCTTTCGATTGTTTCTCTTGAATGATATAAGACCTATATTTTTTCATAATTATATACGCCAATACGCCGCAACTTAATATTGAGAAAGTCCCATTAATGATGTAATCATAAGGACTTAATCGAAAACTGTAAGTCGGCCCATAGATTTCTAAGAATATATAAGATCCAACAATGCTAAATAGTACAAGTCCTGTAAAAAAAAGACATTCATAAATGCTATCAAAAAGAATGAAAATAAAGAAAATCAATACTGGTGCATATATCGAGCTATGTCCGTCTTTGCCAAAGGTGATCATGGTAAAGCATAGGGTTAGAAGCAAGCTTGGAAAAATTAATTTAAATGCATGATTGTAAAGCCGCTTACATAAAAGTATGTAGCTGGTGATGAGCGAAACAACCGTGATGGTTAAGCAAACAAGTGTTGGATACTGTTCTAGTTTAAAACAGTAATAGATATAAATCATTGAAATTCCTACCGAAATAGCAATGATAAGCTTACCAATAAGTACCCTCATGTTTACCAACGCATCTGTTTCTTGGGGTTTGATTGTTTTCATAAAACAGAGGTGTAGGTTTCTTAATTTCAATATAGCTAAAGTTGCATTAACAGTCAATTAACAAAGGGTTGGCTATCTAATAACTATAATTTAGTTTAATAACTAAAAAATAGTTATATTTAGTAAAACTTATCTATGTCTTACACACTTTCCAGGAAAGAGGAACAAGTCATGAAAATTCTTTGGCAGCTTGAAAAAGCTTTCGTGAAAGAGATAATTGAAGAGTTACCTAATCCTAAACCGCCATATAATACTATCTCTTCAATAGTTAGAAAATTAGAAAGTGAAGGGCATATTGGGCATGAAGCTTTTGGTAAGACGCATAGATATTTTCCTATTCTAAAAGAAAAGCAATACAAGAAGTTTGCATTCAAAAGTTTAATGAATGATTACTTTAAGAATTCTCATAAAGAATTATTGTCTTATTTCGTAAAGGAGGAAAAGTTGTCTAAATCGGACATAGCTCAAATTCTTGATGACTTAAAAAAAACTGACTCATGAATCATTTATCACTTCCACAATATTTAATAGAGTCTAGTATTTGTCTATGTAGCTTTTATGCACTTTATTATCTGCTTCTTAAGAAAGAAACTTTTTTTCAGTTTAATAGATTCTATTTATTGCTTACGGCACTGATTTCTTTAGGTATTCCTTTTTTAAATTTCGAGTGGATAACGACTGGAAATAGCATAATGTTCGACAATGTAATTATACCCGCTCTAAGTTCTGTTCAGACGTCACACGAAACTTTTATTGCTTCAGTAGAAGAGCCATCACGATTTGTTATTTCTGTTGGTGATATCATTCGATCACTATACTTTCTTGGTTTGTTTATAATGAGTTTGAAATTATTTGATGCACTTTTTAAAGTGTTTAATATGATTTCTAAAGGGCGAAAGGTCAAACATAAGGATGGAACTTTAGTGACTAATGTAGAGAATGTTCCTTCGTCTTCTTTTTTCAGTTTTATATTCTGGAATATTAATGGAAAATCAAATCAGGCAAAAAAGATTATCATGGATCATGAATTGGTTCATGTCAGACAATGGCACAGTTTGGATGTCATATTTATGGAGTTAATGGTGATATTAAAGTGGTTTAATCCTTTGATTTATCTCTTTAGACGCAGTTTAAAATTGACACATGAATATATCGCTGACAGATATGTTTCTTCTCAATCTTCAAAATATGAGTATGCTACCGTCTTATTGAATCAGTTTGAAAAAGGTAAAGTAAATGGTATTAAACACACCTTTTATTCTGACATCAAAGAGCGATTGCATATGATGAGTCAAAGTCGTTCCAAGCTTTGGAAGTTAACAAAATTCTTAGCTGTCATTCCTATCGCCTTTACATTGATAGGATTGTTTAGTTTCAATTTTGTAGACAGTATTACTATGGTCAAAGAAGGTATGACAAAATTAAACAAAGGTTATGATCATCTTGAGGCGACAGCCATTTTAGATGTTCCTTCAAAGTGGCAAGATGTAGTGGCTCAAAATTTTAGTGATGAGAAACCCGTGTATACAGAAGAAACAATCATTTTTAGGTGGGGTAAAATGATGTACTATTTTAATCCATCTCAAAACAGTGATGAAGAGTTATATAAAAATGAAATTCGATCTTATGAGCTGCAAAGTAGCTTAGAGAATAAGCCTATGCTGTTTGCCTTTAATACTTATTGGTATGATTTCGAATTTGATGTCATTGTTAAGAGCAGTATGGAAGAAATTAAGCATACGATCAAAGTCGACGAATCCTATGACCACGAAATGATAATGAGTCAATTTGATTTGCCAGGTATGAATAATATTCAAGTTGAAAATATTAAGCTAAAAAATTCGGATAACGAAATCAATGAAATCATCTCATTTGATATTGTCAGTAATAATGCTGCTTCCTCCACCTCGTTTAACAGTTCATCTTCAATCAGATGGATTTATTCAAATAGAGGGAGTCGATTGTCTAGTCGGATGTTTCCGATTTTTATGGGAGGTATTTTGATTAAGGATTTAGAGCAAATAAATAAAGAAGGTTTGGTCCGAAAAGTAAAAGATAATTATTGGGCTAAGTTGAAAAATGATGAAGCGATTGATGAGTTTGTTCTAGAAGCTTTAAAAGGTGTTGATTTAGATGATTACGAAGTCAGCATTGAGGTGCATAGAGATATTATTGTTGACAAAGAGTTTGACAATAATGAAAAACTGAAGCTGAATGAAAATATCTTGAGAGAATATATTTCTATTGGTCATCTTAATCAAAAGACAATTAAAGAAAGCTTTGATTTTGATTTAAAGAATTTACAGCAAAGATCCATTTTGGAAGAGTGGTTCAATACTCTAGATAATGGAGATAGAATATTTTTCATTTTTGTACATAAGGATTATGACGCTGAAGAGGCGAGCAATCAAAGAGTGCCCTTCGTGGTTCGTGATACATTAACAAGTGAGTCTTTGGATAACTTTAGGTTAGAATATAAAGTCTCTGAGTATCCTGAATTGTACGAGCCAGAAGTTAAATTAGATAACAAGTTTAGCTCAGCTAAGGAGATGAGTAAATATCAAATAATTTATCAATTAGGAGATAAGACGCTGATTAAAGTAGACAGAATGGATCCTGAGAATGAAAAAATTCTAAATGCATTTTCAGATCCTGCAAAGTTTGAGATTATTCATATTCCAGGTTACACGACGCAATATAGAGTTATCGAATATAACGCAGATGAATTAGATGTAGACAAGCATGTGATAAAGAGTGTCCCAGGCCTAGATGAGATCAATATTCATCGACTCCCGGAATTTAATCCAGAGGATGGTAAAGTAGAATTGACTTGGGGAAAAATGATATCTATTGAAGACATTGGTAATTATTCTTTGAAGCAGTTTCACAGCTCTAGGAAACTTATTCCTTATATCGAAGTGGGTAGTGATCGGTTTGAGATACTTCGATTTACGATGTACATCATTGATAAAAATGATAACGTGACTGCATTCCAATCATCATCAGTAAAATCTTATGAACTCAATTCCTTTCTTCAAAAAATAAATGAAGAGACTTCAATTTATTTTGATGATATAATTATCGATAAAAAAGGTGAATGGCAACATGTAATGAATAGATTTTCTTTTGTTTTTGAATAAAAGCAATCATTAGAAATTCGTCGGATCTACCCAATCTCTATCTTTAATCACTTTTGTGTCAGAGAATTTATCATGCCATCCAGGACCATTTCCTAAAAAAGAGAATGCTTCAAATGGTATAATTCTGCATAGTGTGCGCAACAAGGTGTCTTCAAATCCCATCTTACTATTATCAAGATTGATGGCTCTTGTTTTGGTAATTAGTTTTCCTAATGTTTTTCCTTTGAATAAGGTTTCGCATAAAAGGTAGTACATAATCGTAATGACGGCACCTAAGGCATATTCAATCAGTTTGGCTTTGAGTCCTGTGTCTTCTTCATAGAGATAGTCTGAATCGGGGTCAATGAAAAAGAAATAGATTAATACAATGACTACCCCAAACAACATCATAGCAATATAATCTATGAAGTAATTTGTCAAGCGATCACCCTGCGAGGCAAGAGGGTATACCTTTTGTTCCTTTTCAATATTATCATCTAGAAGTTCTTCCATGCAAATTGATCTATAAGCTAAGTCGTTATTTAATTAAGTATTTTATTTTTAATGCTTTGGTCGTAGACATTTAGATGTGTTTGAGTTCATCTTTTCGTCAAGTTTATATATTTAAACATTAAGATAGTAGACTTTTTGAACCAACAATATAGTTTAACAGTTAAATTGAACTGTAATGGACATAAAAATTATATTGAAATTCGGTTTGCTTATTTTTTGTTTATCGGTTAATTATACCTTAACCGCACAAGATCTTTTTAATCAAAATGTCCAGTATAATATCATTGTAGATACCGAGGATAATGAAACCATTTCGGTAGAGTATGAGGTCTATTTTCCAAAAGATAGAAAGCAACCAGAATTTTTTTCGACTACTTCGCTAGACTCTTTTCTATTTATTCTATCAAACGATATTGCCCAATTGCCTAAAGATAAGAGTCAAGTTCTTTTTTATATACATGGCATGTGGGGCGGTTCTAGACGCAACTTTAATCGGGCTTATAATTTAATGACAGATGCATATTTAGATGCCGAGCAATCTGATATTGGAAGAATAGTTTCTTTAAAATGGCCAGGTAATAAAATGGACTATAAAAAGAATAAGGAAACATTGTATAATACTAGTGCTGAAATCTCAGATGTATTTTTTGAATTCATTAGAAGGTTTCAAACGGTTAATTTTCTAAGTCGGCAAATAGATTCAAATATTGATTTAATAATTCATTCTTTAGGTAATGAATTGTTTAAAGAAATGATGCTAGTGTTAGATGAAGAAGATTTAGAATATCCTTATTTTGAAGAAATTATATTAGCGGCTTCTGATCTTGAGGCTGATGTTTTTGAAACAGAACCTGAGTTTTCTAGTGTGTCAAAAATGGCTAATCGAGTTCAAATTTATTTTAGTAAACGCGACCTGACTCTAGGTGTGTCTAAGAATTTGAATAAAAAAACACGTATGGGTTTGGGTGGTCCTCAAGAAATGGCAGAATTACCACCGAATGTATATTACATAGATGTTGGCCACATAAAAGACGATGTCAATATGGGTGATCTGATGACTGGGCACTCTTACTACAGGTCTTCCCCAATTGTTACTCAAGATATGATAGATTGTATGCTGGGCTTGTCACTTTCTCAACTCAATCGAGAATTGGTAGATAAGAAACTTAACTTGTATAAAATTATTAATTAAGGAAAATTTAATTTTCCGATTTTAAGCATAATTACTGCATACAAAATAGTCAACACTTTTAAGTGTTCGAGAAAGGTTTTTTCATCAAAACTAAGTCAGAATTTGATTTTATTGCATATTATTAATTCTTGCAATGTTTTTTTAATAAAAATTTTCAAAGTTTTTTTTAAAGCTCCAATTATTTTTTACTTGGATATTTCGACCGTTCATCATTCAGTCTGTGGCGAGTAAATTTACGTCCGCGGCTTGGGCTACTCAGTAGACCATAAGCAGTAAATTTAGGAGCTGAAGGAAATGTGAAGAGCTAAAAGACCTTTTGATGAATTAGAGTTTTGGTTACTTTGGGGCTATGCCAAAGTAACAGATTATAAAAAGTCATACTACTTAATATCCATTAATTATCGCACTAATGTTATAGTACCAGTTTTAGAGCCTAATGAGCCATCAATAAATTCTAATTCAAAATGAAAAGTATAGGTGCCTATTTCAACATTTTTATTTTCAATCTTGCCATCCCATCCAGTAAAATTATTAATGGTTTCGATGTTGCCTGAGGAATAAATCGAATTTCCCCAACGATCATAAATAAATAATTGACTTCTCGCTAAACTACTATCAACTCCCAAATAAAATAGGTCATTAAAGCCATCTCCATTCGGAGAAAAAATATTAGGAATATATAAGTTGATATCTAAAAATGGCTCCACATAAATGGAGTCTTTGGCTATACAAAATAAGCCATTGACACTTTCGAAAAATATATAGTTTTCCTCAGTAAGTAAATACTCTAGTTGTAAGTCATAGCTAAGGGTGGAGTCAGAAACATACCAAAGACTTGAAATGGCTTCTTCACCGTTAAGCTCAGTGTCCAAAAAAATTGTTGTTCCATACGCTTCTATTAATGGACCTTCGTCAACTATTCTAGTAAGATTATCAGCGACTTCCAAATCAAGAATGATGACACTATCACACCCGTTTTGGTTATACAAGGTGTCGAAGTAAATACCAGGCCATTCTAACTCGACTTCTCCGAAAGCATAGGTTTCTCCAAAACATATGGTATCTAGTATTTCTGTTGCTTCTGATTCGATAAAGCTTAAGTTTATTTTTATCAAACTATCGCAACCAGTTTCAGATATCTCTTCGAAGAGATATTCTCCTGATTCTTTCAGTATTGTACCATTGTAATTAAATGTTTCTGTGTCACATATAGTCGTATCAATGTTGATATTGAAAATGGGATATTCTTCTACATTGAGGATCACAATACTGTCACAACCGTTTTGTGATTTAAGAGAATCTATATATTGACCTTCACTTATAATTCTTAAATCATTGAACTCGATAAAACTATTTTGACAAATGGTCGTATCGAAATAGCTTTCGATTGTTTGGTCAATAATTAAATTTAAGCTGATAATACTATCACAGCCATCGATACTAGATAGATTTTCAAAATAGCTACCATTTGTTGTGAGTATATTGCCATAAAAATTATACGACTCTAATTCACATATACTAGCATTTTGCGTAGTTATTGGAATTGAATCGGTAAAAATGACCTCATATTTAATAACCAAAGAATCGCATGATTCAGTTGAAGAGGGTAGGTAGTCAAAGTAAGTGCCGGATGTAAACTTCCAACTATCAAATATGAAAATGGAATCATGATAGCACAGTGTTTCAAATATAACTTGGGTGTCGGGCGGTGAATTATAGACGGGAAACCAATCAACTATTTTCTCTAGATATGATTTGCATCCTAATTCATTTGTGGCGGTTAATTTTACAATGTAACTGCCATTAGTTTCGTAATTGTAAATAGGGTTTTCTTCTATTGATTGTTGACCATTACCAAATGCCCATTCATATATTAAATCCTGAGGTGTAGAAGTGTTAATAAGCTCGATAGGTCCGGCGACACAGCTGTCGAATAAAAATTCAAATTCTAAATTAATTGGTTCAGGGATTAATATTTTAAAGAAAGCCGTATCGAAGCAACTGTCTTCAATATTTATAGACATGTGGCCATAAAAAGTGCCATCGTATGGCAAGTTAAAATCTAAGTCTTTAACTTGGCCGATTCCAGTATTTAGGACTTCATTACCATCTTGGTCTGCTATATACCAGGCAAAACCATCGATAACATTAAGGTCAATACTTGAATTCATAATTGAAATGTTTCTATCTCCGCAGGTAGAATAAAAGGGGATTTCTATTTCTCTTTCAGAATCATAGATAGTTGAATCAGCAATAATACTAGCTATCAAATTAGGGCTACAGCTTATTACATTAAATTCAAAATCTCTTCTTACTGTATTAATTAAAATTCCATTCCGAAATTCATCAACGCAAATAGCGACTACATAAGCGCCTAAAGTATTTGGCATTCCAGAAATATTACCTGATTCAGGATGAATTGTTACAGAAGGATGGCCTCCTATGGGATTAAGCGCGTCGAAACCATTGAGATATGTAACTGTGTTGTAGGGCGGCGTACAATTAACGGGATCTGGATTTAAGCAACCACAACAGTTAGGTGTACCATCATCTTCTGAGTCGATGGCTAGTGGAGAACAGAACCTATATGATAGACTATCTCCATCTATATCGGTAGCATTTTGTTCTATTAATAAATCGAAATTGGAGCAAATAAAATGCGGAGGTATAAAATCAAAATTAGCACTACTGTTCTTTAATCTTTGGGCTTCAGAAGTAATAATGATATCGTAAACTGCACCAATATCTCCTGCGTTTTGAATATTGTTGATTGAAAAATTTCTACAACATTTTTGATAACTAATCATATAGCTGTACTCTGAGGATTCTAGTTCAATTTGAAATGTATAACTGGCTAGTTCTAATTCTATTTGACTCCTGATAACGGAAATGCAAGGATCCTCAGATGGTGTAATATTTTCTATTGGGCCTAGAGCAACCGATCTAACTACATCGTAAGAAAACCATGTGCCATCCGCTGCTTGTCTATAAATGCCAAAGTCCGCGAATGGATCATACGCTATTCCGGTCGGATCTCTGAATAACTGCAGTTGGATTTCAAAAGTATTTGATTGCTTTGATTGGTCAAATTCTATGAACTTATAACTTATTTCACCTCCAACAATGTGAGAGCTATGACCAATTTGTTGAATAGACAGAAAGCAAATAAAAGATAAGATCGTTGGTGCAATAAAATTATACATCCCAATTTCTTTTTATTAGAATTTGATGAAGGAGTATAATCGCTGCGTAAAACTAAATCATACAGCAAATTTTTGATTAGGGGTAAACCCTAAAATTAAAATGCAGGTGCTTCTTGAGGTACTGGTAGTGGTCGCATATTAAGTACTTCGTCGCAGAATTTAAATATTTCAGCTTGGACGTCTCTCCAATTTTGATTCATGAAATGAGATCCTATGACATGCCCTCTCGCAGTAGTAAATGGTTTTAATCTTTTCTTGGAATCTTCAGTATTTATAGTTTCGTAGAAGTTCTTTATAGCATCAATTGAGATGATTTCATCTTTTTCTTTTTCATTTTTGAAATAATAGCCTATGAAAAGTGGCAGATTTATCTTCTTGAAGACCTCCTCAGTCATAGTTTGATCCAGCAAATTTCTTAAGCATATGAGACCTTCTATTCGGTTTTTGGTAGTCCAATATTTTTGAGCAGCTGATGAGGTGCTCCATGTTCTATGTTTTCCTCCAACAATTTTTTCCAATAAAAATTTACCCCATGGCTTTGTCATGAGATGTGAGTTGCTATCGTATAAATCAAAGTTAGGTCCTGTCATTATCATGGCATGTATAGAAGCGTCATGCGCTGCTAAATAAGTTGCTAATGTTGATCCTGTAGAAGTTGAGACTATAATTAATTTATTCCCAATGCTCTTGGCAATGGCTATAGCTTCTTTGGCTGAATCAATGAGTTCTTTTGGTGTAAGGTCTTTTAATATATCTGGATCAGATCTTCCAGCCTTTGGACTTCTATGCCAGTAACTATTAGCGTTGTATCTGTCAGCTAAGTTTTTAAGAATGGGCTGGCATTCGCCATGTGATGCTGAATAACCATGTAAGTATAATATAGCATAATCAGTCTTATTGTTTCTATCTCTCCAATAAAATTGAGATTGGTTATCAGGTTTAATATCTGAAATTTTTGATTCCTTGTCATTTACATAGGCTTCAACCATTTGAATATTAAAGTTGCTCTTGAAGGGACTGGGGTCCACTGTTTCAAACTTTTCTCTAGGGCCTAAAAAGTATATGAGTGAAAGAACTATTAAAATTGCGATAAGGACCTTGAAAAATGTTTTCATAGAAAAATTTATACTTAATTTAATGAGATCAAATTTACAACATGAAACTATTAATATTTATTTCTAGCTTATTCTTATCAGTAACTTGTTTTGCTCAGTATGAATTTGAACACACTAAGGATGTTCAATGTACCAATATCAAGAACCAATCTAGGACAGGTACATGCTGGAGTTTTGCTACATCATCTTTTATAGAGTCTGAATTAATGCGAATGGGTAAAGGCAATCATGATCTCTCAGAAATGTATGTCGTAAGAAACATTTATAAGGATAAGGCGCAGAATTATATGTTGAGACAAGGCAAAGCCAATTTTTCTCAAGGTAGTCTATCGCATGATCTAATAAGAATGATTGCCTCTAAAGGTGTTGTTCCTGAATCGATTTACTCTGGATTAGCTGAAGGTGATACGGCACATAATCACAGTGAAATGGAAGCGGTGCTCAAGGGCATGATGGATGCAGTATTAAAGTCTAAAAAGCCTAGCCAAAAATGGAAATCTGCGTTTGATGCAGTTTTAGATACCTATATGGGCCCCTGTCCAGAATCTTTTGAATACAATGGAAAAATGACAAGTCCTAAAGAATTAGCTTCTGACCTTGGATTAGATTCAAAAGAATATGTGTCGTTAACTTCTTTTTCTCATCATCCATATTATGAAAAATTTATACTTGAAATACCTGATAATTATTCAAATGGCTATTTCTATAATATTCCTCTAGAAGAGTTGATGACAATTATGGATCAAGCAGTTGACCAAGGCTATACCGTTGCTTGGGATGGCGATGTTAGTGAGAAAGGTTTTAGTGCAAGGGAGGGTATTGCTGTTTTGCCTATGGATGAAAAAAGAGAGGATTTATTTAAGCAACCTGGAGATGAAATCGAAGCTAATGCATCTGTCCGTCAAGCTCAATTTGAAAATTATACAACAACCGATGATCACTTGATGCATTTAGTTGGAAAAGCTAAAGATCAAAATGGTACACCTTATTACATTATTAAAAATAGCTGGGGAGAAATTAGCCCTTACAAAGGCTATATGTATATGTCTGAGACTTATGCGAAAATGAAGACTGTGGCGATCATGGTCCATAAGGATGTGCTTACTCAGAAAGTAAAGGATTTAGTTGCTGAAGATGATTAATAAAGGGAAACAAATTTAGGCTAGAAGGAAAGGAAATTTGTCCAAGTCTTCTTTTGTATCTAAGTCGGATAATTCATCTAAAATTTTAAACCTCAGTTCGAGGCTTTGCATCTTTTCAATAGTTTTATTGAAAACCTGATCTGTACTCCAGGGAATGTTTTCAAACAATTCATGATGAAGCGTTTTTAATCCTAAGAGGTAATAGCCACCATCTGGTGTTGGCCCTATTACTGCATCGAATTCATGGAGATCTTTAAACGCATTTTGAATTAATGGGCTATTTATTTCTGGACAATCGCTGCCAATTATAATCGCCTTGGCTTGCATTTGAAGTACAACTTTGAAAGCAGTTGCTATACGCCTGCCAAGATCTCCAATAGATTGAACAGACTTTATAAATTGTTTGGAAGACCAGTTGTCATCTTGGATAACAGATTTATCATAAAATAGAAATCTGTGAACATTTACACCTAAGGCAGCTTCTCTTGTGATTTTTAAAAGCCTTTTGTAAATATCTAAGGCTTGATGATCGCCAATAGCTTTAGCTAATCGTGTTTTGCATCGACCTAATTCTGGATTCTTAACAAATATTATCAGCCCGCCGATTGTTTTAATTATTTTCTGCTACCTCTTTTTTGGAATCTTTCTTCTTGTCTTCTTTAAGATAAACCTTGCTGCCATCTTTTAACTTATTAGCAATAGCTGAGTAAGGTGCAATCACTATTTCTGAATCAGCAGTTAAGCCATCAGTGACTTGAATAAATTCGTCATCTTGTATGCCCGTTTTTACATCAACCATACGCACCGTATCAGCTTCATAGACAAAGACAACTTCTCTAAATTCTTGTTCGTCATCACTTTTGTTACTTTCGGATTCATCATCATTATCATTTTCTCTAGCTGTCACCGATTGTATTGGAATGGAAAGTGCATCCTTCATTTCTGCTGTATAAATGTCTACTGAAGCAGACATACCTGGTCTGAATGGATATTTAGCTTCACCTGAAACTAAATCACTATAGGAGTTTTGATCCATTCTGATTTTAACTATAAAATTTGTGACTTGATCTGTATTAAGCGCTGCAGTAGCGCCACCAAGATTTGATGCCGAATTAGCAATCTCGGTTACTGAGCCTTTAAATATTTTGTCTAAATAGGCATCCACTTCTATATCTACTTCATCACCAAGCTCTACACGAATGATGTCATTTTCAGAAACATCAACTTGTACTTCCATCGTATTTAAATTTGCAATACGCATCATTTCAGTACCTGTCATCTGAATGGTACCTACAACGCGTTCGCCTTGCTCTACACTCAAACTAGAGACGATGCCGCTTACAGGAGCCTTAATAACAGTCCTACTAAGACTAGTTTTCATTTCTTTTAATGAAGCCTCTGAGCTTTCTACATTAAATTCTGAAGACTTAATACTTTGTTCAGCGGATCTGATATTTGCATCACTCGCTCTAAGATTAGCCTCTAGGTTTTCAACGGTTGCTAAGGCATTTTCATAATCTGCGTCAGATATAATACCTTCTTCTTTTAGCTTTTTATTTCTATCTAAAATTCTCTGAGCATTTTTAAGCTGACTTTGGATCTGTTCTTTTTGAGCTAGGTTAGCTTCTTTCTGACTTTTGGACATAGCCATTTGTGATTTGGCACCACTTACCATGGCTTCACCACGTTGTACTGCAGAAACATATGTCTCCGGATCTATTTTTGCTAACAATTGTCCGGCTTTTACAGAATCACCTTCCATAACATAGAGTTCTATTATTTCTCCAGATACATCCGAACTAATTTTTACTTCTTTTTCAGGGAAAATTCTTCCTGAGGCGGAGACGGTTTCCTTTATAGTTTTTTTATCTACTTGTTCGACTTCTACTTCAATGCCTTTGTTCTTATTCTTTCCCTTATTCATGGCGACCCAGCCTAAGAGTATCACCAATAAAAGAAGAATCAATATGATCCATAGCAGACGTCTTTTCTTTTTCTTTTTAGCCATGTTTAAATTTTAAGAGGTTTTCCTAAGTAGAATTCTAATGTTTTGATGGTAAATAAATAGTTGTATTTATCTATAAGTGCGTTGAGTTCTGCATTTTCTAAATTAGTTTTTTGTGACTCCCATTCAAAAGAATTTGCGGCGCCAATTTCCAATCTTTTAGTCGTGTTCTCAAATGCTAGTTTTTGAGCTTCGACTGTTTTATTAGAAGCTTCAAGTCGTTTTTTAGCAGCTCTCGAATCTGCTATGGCTTGTTGTACAGTTGTTTTTAGATTGTTTAATAACAAATCTCTATTTATTCTTGTATTCGTTGCATTCAATTTTGCTAATGCTACATTGTTATCTGCAGCTCCACGATTGTATATCGGAACACTTAATCCAAAACCAAAACCATATGAAAGGTTTTGATCCAATTGGTCAGTATAAGCTTGTTTTTCTACAATCGGGCTTATGCTTTCTGTACTTATTGTTATTGGTACATTTTGGAAAGGAAAACTAGGATCATTGGAGGTTATGTTTACTTGTGATTCAATAAATTCTGTATTGAATCCTGTGATTGTTCTACCTTGGTTTGAAAAAGTCGTCCCAACATTTCCTCCTAAACTTAAAGTAGGGTAGTAGGCAGACTTAGCTATGTCAATACCTATCTCAGCACTTTTCATCCGCATTTCAGTAGCGGTTAGATCTGGTCTGTTTTTTTTCGCTAGTTCGTACGCCTCCTCGAATGAAATTAAATCAGGATCGGTATCTATTGTAATTCCTTCTGGTACTTCAATGTCCATTTCATATGAAGGTTCTAATTGTAGAGATTGCTTAAGGTTGAGGAATGCAATTTCTAAATTATTTTTTGAACCAATCAAAGTTTGTTCAGACTGCGCTATTTGAGCTTCAAGATTTAATTTTTCTGATTCTGGTCTTGCTCCGGCAGAAATTAATTTTTTAAGTTGATCTAATTGTTGTTGACTTAATAATAATTGTCTTTCTGAAATTGCGATGTTTTCTTTTGCAAAAAGAACATTCAGAAAATTAGTAGCCACCACAAGAGCAGTATTTCTTTTTATTTGTTCCAAATCTTGATTGGCGGCATCAAGATCGACCTTACTTTGCTTTATAGAATTATTAATTCTATTTCCATCCCATAATAAAACATTCGAGTTTAACCCAAAATTATTAGAGAAAAAGGTCGCCGTGATAAAATCGTTGGTTGTGGGATCAATGGTACGACCGAAATTCCAAAAGGCATTCAGACTCCCATTTAAATTGGGGTATCGAGATTGCTTGTTTTGGTTGACAGTTATATTAGCTTGTTCTACGCTTAATCTAGACTGTTCTATGGTAAGATTGTGTTCAATAGCGTGATTAACGCACTCTTCAAGTGTCCAAATTTCTTGACTAAAGATAGAGCCAATGAAGCTAAATATACCTAGCAATGAGAGCGTAAATTTCATAAAATGATCATTATATCATAAGTCTAATAATAGATTACGATATAAACTTATAAATTCTATGAAGCATATCATTTTTTGGATAAAGGAAATAATTTATTTTTACGTCCTATAGGAGCAAAAGATGCTCTAATGATCCATTGAAATAGCCGAAGTGGCGGAATTGGTAGACGCGCTGGACTCAAACTCCAGTGAGGGTTTCCTCGTGTGGGTTCGAGTCCCACCTTCGGTACTTATAATAAAATGACATGTAAGCGGAATAATTTCCACTTACATGCCTCATCCAAACATTATTTCTGACTTAATATCAACTTTTCAAGTTTAGCTAGCTTTTGTTTAGTTATTGTAGACTCTTTTTTTATAAGTTAGTCTAGGTCTTCTTTCCAGTGATGATAAAAACTGGGTTATTTTATTGAATTTGCTCCTGTATAAGTCACTTTTTACCCCATATTTGCACCACAATATAAATCTGCCTCGATGAAAGTTTGTGATCATATTAACAACGCAAAAGGGGAGACACTAATCTCTTATGAAGTTCTTCCACCTTTGAAAGGTGGAAGAATGAAAGACATTTTTGAAATGTTAGACCCGTTAATGGAATACAAGCCTCCTTTTATTGATGTGACATACCATAGACAAGAAGTTGTTTTCAATAAGAGAGAAAGTGGATATTATGAAAAAGTAGCAATTCGTAAAAGACCTGGTACTGTAGGTATTTGCGCTTCAATAATGCACAAATATGGTGTTGATGCTGTGCCGCATTTGATATGTGGTGGATTTACAATTGAAGAAACTGAAGATGCCTTAATTGATTTAGCTTTCTTAGGTATTAATAATGTTTTGGCTCTTAGAGGTGATGCTAGAAAAGTTGAAGATAGATTTGTGCCAGAACAGGGAGGTCATAAATATGCTTCTGATTTAGTGAAGCAGATGAATAAAATGAACAATGGAGTCTATTTAGATCCAAATTTGGATAATGCCGCACCAACAGAGTTTTGTATCGGTGTTGCGGGATATCCTGAAAAACATTTTGAAGCACCTAATTTTGATACTGACTTGATGTATCTAAAACAAAAAGTAGACGCAGGTGCACACTATATTGTAACACAAATGTTTTTCAATAATCAAGCTTATTTTGACTTTGTAGACAAATGTAGAGCAGTTGGAATCAATGTTCCTATTATTCCTGGTTTGAAACCTGTTACAAGAAAATCTCAATTAAGTGGTATCCCTAGAAAATTCTTTGTTAATTATCCTGAAGAATTTGTAAAAGAGATGCAAAATGCAACTTCCAAAGAAGCTGTAAAACAAATAGGAATAGAATGGTGTATTGAACAATCTAAAGAATTAAAAGCCAAAGGTGCTCCTGTCTTACATTATTATACTATGGGTGACTCTAAAACAATGCTCAAGATTTTGAAAGAAGTTGTGTGATAAGAATAAGCTTAAGTCTAAACCTAAGAGTAATTTTAATTACTTTCTGACTTGTATTTTATCTTTCCTCCAACTATAGTATATAAAACTTTTGTATCTGGTATTTCTAAGTCGTCGCATGTAAGTAAGTTAGTATCTAGTATGACAATGTCAGCGAGCTTTCCAACTTCTAGAGAGCCTTTGATGTCTTCTTCGAAAGCGCCATATGCAGCATCCAGGGTATATGATTTAAGTGCTTGTTCTCTTGACATTCTATTTTCAACAAAGAATTCCATTCCATTGTCCATTCGTTTTCTGGTTACTGATGCATAATAGTTTTCAAAAGGATCTATGTCTTCAACAGGTACATCAGTACCGTTAACAATTTTTACGTCTTGATTTAAAAGGGCTTTCCAAGCGTAAGCGCCTACTTTTGCTCTCAGTTGACCTAATCGTTTTACAACGAAAGGTGCATCCGAGGTGCAATGCACACCTTGCATAGAAGCAATAGCGCCAGTTGATTTAAAACGCATAATATCATTAGGGTTTAAGTGTTGAGCATGCTCAACACGCCACCTTAATGGATCATCGCTTTTGTTTTGGTAATTTTCGATTATATCCAAAGTTTCACTGTTGGCTCTGTCACCTATTGCATGCACGCACAATTGCATGCCTGAATCATATGCTAATTTAGCAATAGCTGCTACTTCTGATACTTCAGTAGTATTCTGACCATAGAACTCTTTCTTATCTTCATAAGGTTCTAAAAGCCATGCACCATGAGCACCTAATGCGCCATCAAGTTCTGTTTTAATCGCTCGACAAGTAAAGTGGTTATTGCCAATTCCAATTTTTTTATAATCAGACAATTTGCCTTTTAATTCATCTGAAGAGTGTCTTACCATGGCCCATAGTCTTATGTCGAATTGGTTTTTTTCAGCCATTTCAGTGTATCTTTCTAACTCGAAGAATTTAGAGCCTGCATCTTGAAAACTGGTCACTCCATTGGCTAAGCATTCTTCTTGAGCTAATGAGATGGCATCATACCAAAGTTGTTTTTGTTGCTCAGAATCTAGTCCTTTTTTATAAGTATCAAATTCTGCCAAAATAGGTTTCATTGCACGTTCTTCAAAAACCCCAACAAGTTGACCGCTATTATTTTTTACAATGTGACCACCTTTAGGATCTGGACTTTCTATACTAATGCCAGAAAGTTGCATGGCTTTTTCATTCGCAAATAAAGAATGACCTGAAGCATGAATTAAAACAACGGGATTATCTTGAGAGATTTCGCTTAGACCTTGATGCATTGGATAAGCTCCATAGCTTTCTTCAGGTCCAGTTTTCCATTTTTCCTGATGCCAACCTCGACCATAAATCCATTCTCCTTTTTTTGATGAAGCTACCTTTTGTTGGACTTTATCAACTATAGCCTGCCAGGATGTATCTTTTAAAAAATTGAGGTTTTGAAGAGAAGACCCCATTCCAGAAAAATGACCATGCCCTTCGATAAAGCCTGGCATGACGAATTGGTTATTGGCATCTATGACTTTAGTGTCTGGCCCCTTTAATTGTTCTATGGATTCCAGAGTGCCAACACAATGGATTTTATCATCAATAATGCCTATCGCCTTTACATTATCAGAGGTTGATGTAGCGGTATAGTAATCTCCATTGATAATTAGAAGGTCCAAGTTAACTTCCTCATTACAAGCTGATACTAATATCGAAAGTGTTACGAATAGAATTAATTTTTGCATAATCCACCTATATGAATTTAAAACTAAAAATTATGTGGATGCTTAATTGATTTTCTAGGGATAATTTGTTCATTTCTTTAGTTTTATGATCTAATATCTGATGATGTATTCTTTTCCTGAGTTAACTGCAATTTTTGAAAATGCACTAGAGAATTATAGTCTTCCTAACCGACCAAGAAGATTGTACGAACCAGTTGAATACATTTTATCTTTAGGTGGAAAGCGTATAAGACCGAAATTGGTTTTAGCTGCTTACAATCTTTTTAAAGATAAAGTTGATTATGCACTCAATGCTGCTTTTGCTGTTGAATATTTTCACAATTTTTCTCTGTTGCATGATGATATAATGGATAATGCCTATACCAGACGAGGTAAGGATACAGTTCATGTTAAATATGACTCGAATTCTGCTATATTATCAGGGGATGTTATGTTGATTTGGATGTATAAGTTTTTAGAAGATTATGAAGCGGCAAATGAACTATCGAAGTTAGCAACAAGAACCTCAATTGAGGTGTGTGAAGGTCAAAGAATGGATATTGATTTTGAGACTTCAAGTGAGGTAACCATCAATCAATATATAGAAATGATCACATTAAAGACTTCAGTTCTTTTGGGTTGTGCTATGCAAATGGGTGGCATTTTAGCTAATGCTAGTGAATCTGATAAAGACCACTTGTATCAATTTGGCAAAAACGTGGGTATTGCTTTTCAAATCCAAGATGACTTATTAGATACTTTTGGAACAGAATCTCTAATTGGAAAAAAAGTGGGAGGGGATATTCTTCAGAAAAAGAAAACGTACTTGTATTTGAAATCATTGGAACTCTTATCTCCAACTCAAGCCAAAAGATTAAAAGATTTGTATTTGGGTCAGCAAGAAAATGCAGATGCCGAACAAATAAAGGAGGTCAAAAATTTATTTAGAGCGGCGCACGTCAATGTGCATTGTGAGGAATTAAAACTGGTTTATCAGCAATTGGCCATGTCGCATTTAGAAGCGCTATCTGTCTCTTATGATAGAAAACAGATACTCAAAGCCTTCGCAAATAAGATTTTGGATAGGCAGTCTTAAAATATAATCTTCCCATTCCACCATTCCACCATTCCACCATTCCATTTCTATTGTAGCGTCTTATTATAGCCATAATTCGTTAATTTTATCAATATGAAAAACTTCCTACTCATTGTTCTTCTGTTCTTTTTTATTTCATCACATGCTCAACTTTTATATGATGAACTACAGCCTCATAATGCTGAACCTATCGATTTGATCTATATCGGAAATCAAACCGAATTTATTGGGGTATTAAGTAACTCAAGAGAAATGTATATTTCATATGATATAGGAAAGTCATGGACAAAATTTGACTCAGGACCTTTGCTCTTTCGAGATTCTGGTGACCTAGTGGCCAGTATAAAGCAAAATGCTTTTAATCAGTATTTTTTCCAAGAATCAGATGTTATATATTTTCTTGATAATATAGGGGGATCGATGGACACTTTATTTTACTTAGAAGCTGCGAATGATCTTATTTTTGACTTTGCACCTCTGAATAATGGCAATACTGTAGTTCTAAGTAGGATTGAATATTTATTATTGGATACTTTAGGGAATGTTATAAAGAGTATAGAAAACCCAAGACAAGTATTGGTTGATATATTGATTGGCGATGCTGATAAACATTTTTTTGTTATGAAAAACCCTGACAATCTAGAAGAAATGGGTTTGATCCAATTTGATTCAGAATTTAATTTAAAGGACAGTTTTAATTTTACATCAATCTTGCCATTGGGCGATATTTTTTATGAAAATTCAAGGTTATATTCACAACATTCATTTTCCGAAGATGGAATTAATTGGAGAGAATATGATAGAAAAATTGAAGGGGATTTTTTAGTTAATTCTGATGGAAAAATTACCATAACCACCGCAGATTCGATATTTGTTTCTCATGATAATGGACTATTTTTTGAAGCCTATGTAAATAATGTGCCTTTTAGAATAGAAGATTCTTTTACTGTTGGAACAAGGGGTTTGGTTTACAAAAATGATTGGGGCGGTCACCTCGATAACTTTAATGCACGATATAGACCATATAATCATACTTGCAATACATCGGGCTTATATATTTCTGAAAATGGAATAAATAATTGGAAACACATAAAAGAGGAATTAGAAATTGGTAGACCATACGCCCATAAAGTAAGGGCATTTAATCAAGACAATGTTTATTTAGCTACCTGTAATAATTTCGATTTTTTTAAGCATGAAAGCTTAGAAGACTGGAATGCAATAGATCAATGCGATTCTTCAATTGTTGATCTAGAATTATTTTCTGATGGCACAGGGGTTACTCAAAATGGATGTATTACTTATGATGGAGGACTTTCATGGGGGCCAGGGAATTTAGGAGTTGATAATCCTGTAGGTATGCGAATAAGACATGGAAATATTTACGTTGGAGAACCACATCGCTTATTTGCTTCCTATGATAAAGCTAAAACATGGGTTAATTACGAATTTTCGAATTTTCATATTCCTTTAAATCGCAATTTTGATATCACCCAAAACGAAAGTATCCTACTTTCAGAGGAAGGCTGGTCCTACAGCGGCGTGAATGAGGTGGAATTTAACCAGAATGTAATTAATCAATTTGACCAATTTTCATATGGCGTTAATGGAGGGATTGGTGCTTTATCTACGTCTCCAAATGGTGATAGCTTTTACTATGTGTCAAGTAGTCATTCATTTGGTCCTAATGGGACATCCAACTATTTTTATAATTATTCTCATGATGGAGGTGCTACATTAGAAGGCGTCAATAGCTCTTTGTTTGCTTCTGTAAATTATATCTATGTGGATCATCTTGATAATGTTTATTTCGTGTCAAGCGTTGATCAAACCTCTAAATCAGGAAGAACCGTTTGGATGAGTTCTGATGGTGGTCAAACATGGAATGATATTTCACCAATAAATAATGACTTTAAAGCTATAACAGACATAAGTGTCGGTTTTGATAATCATATTTACATAAGCACCAGATCAACGCCAATTCTTAGATCTAAAAGTCCTGTACAAAACGCTCATATTCCGATAATTTCATCAACAAATAATTTGATAAATAATAGTGATGTCAAATTAAGTCCGAATCCAACTAATGGAATAGTGCATTTATACGGCTCAAACGTTGATGATCAGTCACGCATAAATGTGTATAATACTATTGGTGAATTGGTCATGACTACAAAATTAAAAAGTGATAATATAATTGATCTGATTCATCTAGAAAATGGGGTTTATTGGCTCTCGTCTTATTCTATAACTGGGAAAAAATATTGCTTCAAAATCGTACTTTCGAAATAAATGGTATAATAAGTCTTAAAATATAATCTTACCATTCCACCATTGTTTTTCAATAGTAGCCCCTTTTCTTTCATAAAAATCTATAGCGCGTTTATTCCAATCCAATACCTGCCATTTAATCATTTTGCAAGATCTTCTTTTAGCCTCTGCAATAGTTGCAGTAAATAATAGATCGCCAATGCCTTTGCTTCTATATTCTGCCTTCACAACAAAATCTTCCAAATAAAGCATTTTGCCCTTCCAAGTTGAAAAAGTATCATAAAATAGAGTCATTCCGACAATAATATCATTGGTTTCTGCAACAAGAACACCAATTAACTCTTTTTTGAATGCAGTTTTGTAATCATTAATTTTGGCCGTAACAGCATCTGGTTCGTTTTCAAAAATGGCCAATTCTTTGACTAAGTTGAATACTTGATGAATGTCACTAAGTTGGCCGAGCCTAATTTGTACTGAATCCCCCATATTTATTAAGTTTTTTATGTAAAATGGCTATTTGCAATCCCGAAAAATAGTCTTACCTTTGCACCTCATTTTTAAAAAGTATCTCAAACACAATTTATGCCTACTATCAACCAGTTGGTAAGAAAAGGAAGAAAGAAAATCGTTACGGCGAGCAAATCTAGAGCTTTAGAAGGTTCTCCTCAAAAGAGAGGTGTATGTACAAGAGTATATACAACAACGCCCAAAAAGCCTAACTCTGCATTAAGAAAAGTAGCGAAAGTTAGATTAACCAATGGAATCGAGGTGATTGCCTATATTCCTGGAGAAGGTCATAATCTTCAAGAGCACTCAATAGTATTATTGAGAGGAGGAAGGGTAAAAGATCTTCCTGGTGTTCGTTACACCATAGTTAGAGGTGCTTTAGATACCGCTGGTGTCGAAAAGAGATTGCAATCACGTTCTAAATACGGTACAAAAAGACCTAAATAATTCAAAATGAGGAAAAGAAAGCCGAAAAAGAGAATAATACAACCAGATCCGAGATTTTCTGATCCAATGGTTACTCAGTTTGTAAATAACCTTATGCTGGACGGAAAGAAATCTGTTGCTTACTCTGTATTCTATCAAGCAATGGATATCGTTCAAGAAAAGACTGGTGAGGATCCTCATGATACTTGGAAAAAGGCATTGCAAAATGTTACGCCAGGCGTTGAAGTGAGAAGTAAGAGAATCGGAGGTGCAACATTCCAAATTCCTACAGAAATAAGACCTGCAAGAAAGCTCTCAGTGGGCATGAAATGGTTGATCAGATACTCAAGAGCTAGAAATGGTAAAGGCATTGCTGAGAAGTTGGCTGCAGAAATCATGGCAGCATCAAAAGGCGAGGGCGCAGCAGTTAAAAAACGTGAAGACACGCACAAAATGGCCGAGGCGAATAGAGCTTTTGCTCATTTTAGATAGTAGGGCTTACACACAATTCAGTATTTAATTTTTTAATAGATAAGAGAATAAATCATGTCTAAAGACCTTAAGTATTTAAGAAATATAGGTATTGCTGCACACATTGATGCAGGAAAAACAACAACTACCGAAAGGGTATTGTACTATACTGGTCTAAGCCACAAAATTGGTGAAGTTCACGATGGCGCGGCAACGATGGACTGGATGGAACAAGAGCAAGAAAGAGGTATCACTATTACTTCTGCTGCTACTAAAACTAAATGGAATTGGAAAGGTCAGGAATTCCCAATGAATATAATTGATACTCCTGGTCACGTTGATTTTACGGTTGAAGTAAACAGGTCATTAAGAGTATTAGATGGTCTTGTTTTCTTATTCTGTGCAGTTTCTGGTGTTGAACCACAATCTGAAACAAACTGGAGATTAGCAGATAATTATAAAGTACCAAGAATTGGATTTGTAAATAAAATGGACAGATCTGGAGCTGATTTCTTCTCTGTAGTAAGAGATGTAAAAGAGAAATTAGGTTCTGATGCTATTCCTTTACAAGTTCCTATTGGAGCCGAAGAGAATTTCAAAGGCGTGGTAGATCTTATTACCGGTAAAGCTATTGTGTGGAATGAGCAGGATATGGGGATGACATTCGAAGAAATTCCAATTCCTGAAGATTTAAAGGATTCAGTAATGGAGTGGAGAGAGAAGTTATTAGAGGCTGTAGCTGAGTATGATGAAACACTTATGGAGAAGTTCTTCGAAGATCCAGATAGTATTACTGAAGAAGAAATGATTGCTGCTGTTAGAGGTGCGGTTATTGATAATAAATTTGTGCCAATGATGGCAGGTTCTGCCTTTAAAAATAAAGGGGTTCAAGCTGTTTTGGATGCTGTTTGTGCTTTCTTACCATCACCTTTAGACGTTGATGCAGTTACTGGAACAAATCCTAAAACTGATGCTGAAGAGGTAAGAAATCCAAGTAATGATGATCCTTTTACAGCTTTAGCTTTTAAAATCGCTACAGATCCATATGTTGGTAGATTGGCGTTTTTCAGAGTTTATTCAGGAAATTTGGATGCGGGCTCATATATCTATAATTCTAGGTCTGGTAACAAGGAAAGAATTTCAAGATTATATCAAATGCACTCTAACAAGCAGAATGCTATTGAGAAGGTGGAAGCTGGTGATATTGCTGCTGGTGTAGGATTTAAAGATATTAGAACTGGTGATACTCTTTGTCAAGAAGGACATCCAATAGTTTTAGAAAGTATGGTTTTCCCTGATCCAGTGATAGGTATTGCCATAGAGCCAAAAACACAAAAGGACATTGATAAATTAGGAATGGCCTTAGCTAAATTGGCTGAAGAAGATCCAACTTTTAGAGTGAGATATGATGAGGATACTAATCAAACGGTAATCTCAGGAATGGGAGAATTGCACCTTGAGATTATTATAGATAGATTAAGAAGAGAATTCAAGGTAGAATGTAACCAAGGTCAACCTCAGGTTAATTACAAAGAAGCATTGACAAAAACAGTAGATCACACTGAAAGATTGAAAAAGCAGTCAGGTGGATCAGGTTTATTTGCTCAGATGCAATTTGAATTAGGTCCGGCGGACGAAGAGTTTTTGGAGTCTGAAGACTTTAAAAGCGGTAAAGAGAAACTTCAATTCGTTAATAATATTTTCGGAGGATCGATTCCAAAGGAATTCTTCCCTTCAGTTGTTAAGGGATTCAAAGCGATGATGGATAATGGTGTATTGGCAGGTTACAGTATTGATAGCATGAAAGTTAGACTTTATGATGGTTCCACTCACGCTGTGGATTCAAAGCCGATTGCATTTGAATTATGTGCGAAAGAAGGATTCAAAGCGGCTGCGAAACAAGCAAGCCCTGTGCTACTTGAGCCGATAATGAGTTTAGAGGTGGTTACTCCTGAAGAATATACAGGTTCTGTAATTGGTGATTTGAATAGAAGAAGAGGATTGCCTAAAGGACAGGAAACTAAATCTGGAGGAGCAATCATGATTAGCGCGGATGTTCCTCTTTCTGAAATGTTTGGATACGTTACATCATTAAGAACGATCACTTCTGGTAGAGCAAGTAGCACAATGACATTCTCTCATTATGCACCTGCGCCACAAGGAGTAGCTAAAGAAGTTATTGAAAAAGCCAAAGGCGAAGTAAAAGTTTAATAAAATTAAGCCCAATTATACTTGTATAGTTGGGCTTTTAAAGTTACTTTTGCAGCCCTTTTTATAGTTAATAAAGGTTATGAATCAAAAAATTAGAATCAAGCTCCGTTCATATGACTACAATCTTGTAGACAAGTCAACGGAAAAAATCGTGAAAACGGTACGTAATAGTGGTGCTGTGATCTCGGGTCCGATTCCTCTGCCGACAGATAAAGAAATGCATACGGTGTTACGTTCACCGCATGTCAACAAAAAATCTCGCGAGCAGTTTTCTCTTAGGACTCATAAGAGACTCATAGAAATTTACACACCAACTCAGAAGACTGTGGATGCACTGTCAAAGCTAGAGTTACCTTCAGGTGTGGACATCCAGGTAAAACTTACCTAAGTACGTTTTCACATAATATTATTGAATAATATAGCCTTGCTAGTCAAGGTTAAACCATAATTTCTCAAATTCTTAACGGATGAATGGGTTAATAGGAAGAAAAATAGGTATGACCAGTATTTATAACGATGATGGAAGGAATATTCCATGTACCGTTATTGAGGCAGTACCTAATGTTGTAGCTCAGGTAAAAACTGAAGATACAGACGGTTATAATGCTATTCAATTGGCATTATCCGTAAAAAATAAGAAAACAAATCAAGCTCTTGGAGGTCACCTTAAAAGAGCTGGTTTAGATAGTGCAAACAAAATCTTTGAATTCAGAGATTGTAGTCTTGAAAAATCTTTAGGAGATAAAGTGTCTGTGGATGATGTTTTTGCCGAGGGCGATACTGTACATGCAATTGGTACTTCTAAAGGTAAAGGTTTTCAGGGTGTTGTAAAGAGACATGGTTTTGGTGGTGTAGGTCAAGCAACACACGGACAGCATAACAGGATGAGAGCGCCAGGAGCAATTGGTGCTTGTGCAACGCCATCAAGAGTTTACAAAGGAACTAGAATGGCCGGAAGAACTGGAGGTAAGAGAATCAAAACAATGAATCTGAAGATTGTTAAAGTCCTTCCTGAAAAAAATCTATTGTTAATTAAAGGATCTGTACCTGGACATAAAGGTGCTTTCGTGATCATTGAAAAATAAGGAAATTATGAAAGTAGATGTATACGGCATAGATGGTAAATCAACTGGACGTTCAATAGAATTGCCAGATGATATTTTTGGCCAAGAGCCTAACAGTCATGTAATGTACCTTGATGTAAAGGCAATTCAAGCGCACGGAAGACAAGGAACTGCTAAAGCAAAGGAAAGAGGCGAAATAAAAGGTTCTACCAAAAAGATAAAGAAGCAAAAGGGAACGGGTACTGCAAGGTTTGGTTCTATTAAAAACCCACTCTTTAAAGGTGGTGGTAGAATGTTTGGACCAAGGCCTAGAAGTTATAACCTTAAGGTCAATAAGAAAGTAAAGAGGTTGGCAAGAATTTCTGCTCTTTCAGCAAAAGCACAGAATGGAAGTTTAAAGGTGATCGAAGACTTCACTTACGATGCTCCTCAAACTAAATCTTTTGCATCAATGCTTACAAGCTTGGAATGTGGAAGTAAATCCTCTTTAGTTGTATTAGCAGAAAAAGATCAGAATTTATATCTATCGGGTAGAAATATTCCAAACAGTGGCGTTACCACTGCTTCAGGATTAAGCACCCTGGATATATTGAAAGCAAATACGCTTTTAATATCGGAAGGAAGTATTGACGTAATTAAAAAAGCGCTTTTAAAATAAGGAACAATGGCAAAAACAATATTAATAAAGCCTATTATTTCTGAAAAATCTGAATTGTTATCAGGTGATAAAAGCCAGTACAGCTTTATCGTAAACAAGGATGCCAATAAGATTGAAATTAGAAAGGCGGTTGAGAAAATGTATAGTGTGAATGTTGACTCAGTAAACACTATGATAATGCCTAAGAAGTCCAAGATGAGAAATACAAAATCTGGGGTTCAAAAAGGTGCTAAAAGTTCTTATAAAAAAGCAATTGTTAAACTATCAGCAGGAGAGGAAATTGATTTCTTCGGCGATATCTAACATAAAAAGAAATGGCGGTAAAAAAACATAAACCAGTATCACCAGGAAGAAGGCACTATGTTAGTATAGATTATGCTCAATTAACGAGTAAGTCTAGTAAACCTTTCAAAGGGCTAACAGAGGGTCTAAATAAAAATGGTGGTAGAAACCACGATGGTAAAATGACTGTCCGAAATGTTGGTGGTGGTCATAAAAGAAAATATAGAATCATTGACTTCAAAAGAGATAATGAAGGCGTAACTGGCGTTGTTCAGACTATTGAGTATGATCCAAATAGATCTGCTTATATCGCTCTTGTAAAATTTGGAGATGAGCACAGATACATAATCGCTCCAAACGGATTAAAAGTCGATGATCAAGTTGTTTCAGGGAAGAAAGCAACTCCTGATGTAGGAAACTGTATGTACTTATCAGATATTCCTCTCGGTGCTACTATTCATGCAATTGAATTAACACCTGGTAAAGGAGCACAATTAGCAAGAAGCGCGGGTACAAATGGTGTTTTGATGGGTAGAGAAGGTAAATTCGCTATTGTGAAACTGCCTAGTGGAGAAGTAAGAAGAATTTTAATTACTTGTAAAGCTACTATTGGTTCTACTTCAAATCCTGATCATGGTTTGCAGGTAATGGGTAAAGCAGGAAGAAATAGATGGAAAGGTAGAAGACCAAGAGTGAGAGGTGTAGCTATGAACCCAGTAGATCACCCAATGGGTGGTGGTGAAGGTAGAGCTTCTGGTGGTCACCCTAGATCTAGAACGGGTGTATTTGCCAAAGGACAAAAGACTAGAAAGAAGAAGCCTTCTGATAAGTTGATTATTTCAAAAAGAAAGAGAAAGAATAAATAAATAACATGGCGCGATCGATAAAAAAAGGTCCTTACGTGTATCATAAGCTTTTGACTAAAATCGAAAAAGCACAGTCTAATACAAAAAAGTCTGTGATTAAGACATGGTCAAGATCATCAATGGTAATTCCTGATATGGTAGGGTTAACTATTGCAGTTCATAATGGAAAAACATTCGTTCCCGTTTATGTGACAGAAAACATGGTAGGTCATAAGTTAGGTGAATTTTCTCCTACAAGAACTTACAAAGGTCACTCAGGAAATAGAAAATAAAAAAGAAAATTATCTAGCTATGGAAGCCAGAGCAAGAATGAAAAATGTACCACTGTCAGCACGAAAAATGAGATTCGTTGTAGACAGTATCAGAGGTAAGTCTGTAGAGAATGCCCTAAACATTTTAAAATTCTCAAAAAGAGAAGCATCTGAATGGTGCGAAAAGCTTTTGTTATCAGCAATCGCAAACTGGGAGAATAAAACAGAAAACGCTTATTCAGCTGATGAGTATGGATTAGTTGTATCTGAAGCATTTGTAGATAGTGCGAGCTCTTTGAAAAGATTTAGACCTGCCCCTCATGGTAGAGCACATAGAATCAGAAAGAGACAAAACCATGTTACGCTTGTGGTTTCAAACAGTAAAGAATTAGAAAATGAAAACGCATCTTCTGTAGAGGAATCTACTGAAGAATAAATAAAAACTATGGGACAAAAAACGAATCCTATTGGCAATAGACTTGGAATCATCAGAGGTTGGGAATCTAACTGGTTCGGTGGTAAAGACTTCGCTAAGAAAGTAGTTGAAGATGAGAAAATCAGAAATTACCTAAAAGCTAGGGTAGCTAAAGGTGGTATTGCGAGAATCATTATCGAAAGAACACTCAAAAGAATCACAGTTACTGTCCATACATCGAGACCAGGTATTATAATTGGTAAGGGTGGATCAGAGGTTGATAGAATTAGAGAGGAGTTGAAGAAATTAACTGGTCAGGAGATTCAAATTAATATAGTTGAAATTAGAAAGCCTGAGTTGGATGCAGCGATAGTAGCAGAATCTATTGGTAAGCAATTAGAGGCAAGAGTTAATTTTAGAAGAGCCATTAAAATGGCAATCCAATCTTCTATGAGAGCTGGAGCTGAAGGCATTAAAGTTAGAGTTGGTGGTAGATTGAATGGTGCGGAAATGGCAAGATCAGAGGAATTTAAAGATGGAAGAACACCACTACATACTTTAAGAGCAGATATCGACTATGCACTTTTTGAGGCTTTAACAGTTTACGGCAAAATTGGTGTAAAAGTATGGATTTGTAGAGGTGAAGTTCTAGGTAAGAGAGACCTTTCTCCACATGTAGGAGACAATAAGAATGACAGTAGAGGTGGCAAACGAGGAGGTAATAGAGGTGGCAATAGAAATAACAGAGGCGGTGGCCGAGGAGGTAATAGAGGTGGAAACCGAGGCAATAATAGGAAATAAATACAGTTGGGCAATTTATTATACCTTTGCACAACTTTTTTAAAAAGCAGGTAAACATCAAGTAAAATGTTACAACCTAAACGAACAAAATATAGAAAACAGCAGAAAGGAAAGAACAAAGGCATCGCCTTCAAAGGCAGTCGTGTTGATTTTGGTTCTTTTGGTTTGAAAGCTATGGAAAATGGCTTCATCACCAATAGACAAATCGAATCAGCAAGGATTGCGATGACAAGGTACATGCAGAGACAAGGAAAGGTGTGGATTAGAATTTTTCCTGATAAGCCTATTACGTCTAAGCCTCTTGAGGTAAGGATGGGTAAGGGTAAAGGTAATTTAGATCACTACGTAGCTAGAGTAAAAGCGGGTAGAATCATGTTTGAGTTAGATGGCGTCCCTAAAGAGGTGGCTACTGAGGCTTTAAGGTTAGCTGCTCAAAAATTACCTATTCCAACAAAAACGGTTATTAGACCAGATTACGTAGAATAGTTTTAACATATATATATATGGCTTCTAAAAAATTCATAGAGTTACAAGATTTTTCTGACGAGCAATTAGTCAGTGAATTAGATGCTGTGCAAACGCAGTATCAGAAACTCAAATTCGATCATACTTTAAAAGGTCTTGAAAATCCTTTAGCTCTCAGAGAGGTGAGAAGAGATATTGCAAGGTTAAATACAGAAATCAGAAAACGTCAGATTTCTAGCATGACGCCAGAGCAATTGGCTGATAGAACTAAAATAAGAGCTAGAAGAAAAAAGTAATAAACCATGACTGAACAGACTACAATAGCAAAAAATAAAAAAACAAGAATTGGTCTTGTTACAAGTGATAAAATGGATAAGTCTATTACTGTTTCTGTAGAAAGAAGATTAAGACACCCTATCTATGGAAAGTTTGTAAAGAAGACTAAGAAATTCATGGCACATGATGAGAAGAATGAGTGTAATGAAGGGGATTTAGTAAAAATTATTGAGTCTAGACCTTTGAGTGCTAAGAAGAGATGGAAGTTGGTAGAAATTATAGAAAGAGCTAAATAATCTAATAAAATGATACAACAGGAAAGTAGATTAAATGTCGCTGACAACTCCGGAGCAAAGCAAGTTCTTTGTATCAGAGTTTTAGGAGGATCCAAAAGAAGATATGCTTCAGTAGGTGATACAATTGTTGTATCAGTAAAGGAAGCTTCTCCTGGAGGTGTCAAAAAAGGTACTGTGTCAAAAGCTGTTATCGTTAGAACCAAGAAAGAAATCAGAAGGAAAGATGGTTCTTATATTAGATTTGATGATAATGCTGTAGTACTTCTTACTGCTTCAGATGAACCAAGAGGTACACGTATTTTTGGACCAGTGGCTAGAGAATTAAGAGAAAAAAATTACATGAGAATTGTATCATTAGCACCTGAAGTGCTTTAAAATATTGATATGAAAAGTATTACATCACATAAGACAAACAAACTCCATATCAAAAAAGGTGATCAGGTAATTATATTATCTGGTGCTTACAAGGGTACTAAAGGAGAAGTAAAAGAAGTCTTCCCAAGAAAATATAGAGCTATCGTCGAAGGTGTGAACATAGTTAAAAAGCATACTAAAGCGACATCACCTGATCAGCCAGGCGGAATCAATGATGTTGAATTGCCTGTACACCTTTCAAATTTAGCATTAGTAGATCCAAAATCTGGAGCACCTACTAGAATTGGAAGAAAGAAAGATGGTGATGCATCTGTAAGATATTCAAAGAAATCAGGAGAAATTATTAAGTAATGGCAAACGAACCTAGACTACAAATAAAATACAAAGAAGAAATTGTTCCTAAGCTGCAAGAGCAATTCAATTATAAGTCTTCTATGCAAGTCCCTAAGTTGGTTAAGATTTGCTTGAACCAAGGTGTGGGATTAGCTACCCAAGATAAGAAGTTGGTTGATAACGCGCTGGGAGAAATGACTCTGATTGCAGGTCAAAAAGCTTTGCCTACAATGGCTAAGAAATCTGTTTCAAACTTTAAGCTAAGAGAAGGAATGCCTATTGGTTCAAGGGTTACTTTGCGAAGAAACAATATGTGGAATTTCCTTGACAGATTAATAGCTGTTGCATTGCCAAGGGTAAGAGACTTTAGAGGAATTAACGATAAAGGGTTTGATGGTCGAGGAAATTATTCTTTAGGCATAAAAGAACAAATTATTTTTCCTGAAATAGATATTGATAAGGTTAATAAAATTACCGGTATGGATATCAATTTCATTACAACGGCTCAGACTGATGCTGAAGCATTAGCACTGTTAAAAATGTTAGGTATGCCGTTCAAAAATCAAAGAAACTAATATCATCATGGCAAGAAAAGCATTAATCGCCAGAGAGGAGAAAAGAAGAAAACTCGTTGCCAAATACGCAGAGTTAAGAAAAAGGTTGAAAGCAGAAGGCAAATGGGAAGAGTTGGATAAGTTACCAAAGAACTCGAGTGCTGTTAGATTACATAATAGATGTAAGCTTACGGGTAGACCTAAGGGTTACATGAGAAAATTTGGAATTAACAGAGTTACATTTAGAAAAATGGCTGTGGAAGGTAAAATTCCAGGGCTTACAAAATCAAGTTGGTAGAAATGGCTGTAACAGATCCAATAGCAGATTATTTGACAAGAATCAGAAATGCTCAGCAAGCTAGACATAGAGTTGTTGAGATTCCTTTGTCAAGAATGAAAAAGTCAATTACCGAGATTCTTTATGATCAAGGATTTATTTTAAAGTACAAAGTTGAGCCTGATGCTGGAAAGCAAGGTGTAATTACAATAGCTTTAAAGTATAACCAGAAAACAAAAGAACCTGTAATTAAAAAACTTGGCAGACTTAGTAAGCCAGGTCTTAGAAAATATGCAAGTGCAGACTCTATTCCTAGAGCAATTAATGGTCTTGGAATAAATATTATATCCACTTCTAAAGGAGTAATGACTGGCAAGCAGGCGACAAGAGAAAATGTTGGAGGTGAATTAATTTGTTACGTCTATTAAATTTTGAATTATGTCACGAATAGGAAAAGCACCAATATCTATACCTTCAGGCGTTACTATTGATATTAATGATAACAATTTAGTTACGGTTAAGGGACCTAAAGGAGAATTGCAACAGCAAATTGATAGAGATTTATCTCTTAAAGTTGAGGAAGGTGAATTAACGTTGGAAAGACCAACAGAGCAAAAGAGGCATAAATCAATGCATGGTCTTTATAGATCTCTAATAAACAATATGGTTGTTGGTGTATCTGAAGGCTATACTAAAACTCTTGAGTTAGTCGGTGTTGGTTACAGAGTTAATAATACAGGTAATCTTATTGAGTTTACATTAGGTTATTCTCACCCTATATTTTTCTACGCTCCGGATGAAGTAAAAGTGACCACTTCTATGGAAAAAGGAAAGCCACCAACAATTGTTTTGGAAAGTAATGATAAGCAACTTATAGGTCAAGTTGCAGCTAAGATTAGAACATTTAGAAAAATCGAACCATATAAAGGAAAGGGTATTAGATTCCAAGGTGAAGTTATCAGAAGAAAAGCTGGTAAAACTGCTGGATAACCTTAAATTTTTATTGCTATGGGAACTATATTAAAAGGAAAAAAGAGAATTAAATACAGAATCAGAAAGAAAATGAAAGGTACTGCTGATGTACCTAGACTTGCTGTATTTAAATCTAACAAGTATATCTATTGCCAATTAGTAGATGATGTATCTGGTATTACTTTAGCAAGTGCTAACTCGCGCGCAGTTAAAGCTGAGAATAAAACAGGTATGGCTTCAGAAGTTGGTAAATTGATAGCTGAAAAAGCAAAAAGTAAAAATATTGAAAAGGTAGTATTCGATAGAGGCGGTACGATTTATCATGGCAGAGTTAAAGCTCTTGCTGATGCTGCTAGAGAAGGAGGACTTCAATTTTAATTCATCTAAGACAACATTTAGAAAGTGCAAAAAAATAAAAAAGTAAAAGCTGTAGAAACTTCAGAGCTTCAAGAGAAGTTAGTAAGTCTAAACAGAGTAGCTAAGGTTACTAAAGGTGGTCGTACATTCAGCTTCTCAGCTTTAGTCGTATTAGGTGATGGAAAGGGCAAAGTTGGACACGGCCTAGGGAAAGCTAGAGATGTTCAAGAATGTATTGCCAAAGCAGTAGATGATGCAAGGAAAAAATTGGTTACTGTTCCAATTATCAATGGTACAATACCTCACGAACAAAAAGGTAAGTACGGAGCAGGAAAAGTTTTAATAAAACCAGCTTCTGATGGTACAGGTGTAATTGCAGGTGGAGCGATGAGAGCAGTTTTAGAAATGGCTGGTGTGCAAAATGTATTAGCAAAATCTCAAGGCTCTTCAAATCCACACAATGTTGTAAAAGCTACAATCAATGCGTTAGAGAACCTAAGAAGTGCTAAGCAAATTGCTAAAGAAAGAGGAATTACATTGCAAAAGTTATTCGAGGGATAATCATGGGAAAAATAAAAATAACTCAAGTTAAGAGCATTATTGATAGACCTAAAAGGCAAAAGGATACTATCAAGGCGTTAGGATTAAGAAAAATTAATCAGTCCGTCGAAAAAGAGACCTCTCCTCAAATATTGGGTATGGTCAATAAAGTGAAACATTTAGTCAAAGTAGAAGAAATTTAATAAATAGATAAATCATCTGGCCATGGAATTGCATAATCTAACACCAGAAAAAGGATCCGTTAAAAAGAAGAAAAGAATCGCTAGAGGTCAAGGCTCTGGACGAGGTGGTACTTCAACCAGAGGACATAAAGGTCAGAAATCTAGATCTGGTTACAGCCGAAAAAGAGCATTCGAAGGTGGTCAGATGCCGCTTCAAATGAGGCTACCAAAAAGAGGTTTCAAAAATCCTAATAGAGTCGATTACGTTGTTATTAATCTTGATAGGCTACAAGAAATTAAAGATAAGTTTGGCTTATCTGATATTTCTGCAGCTGCTCTCTATGAAAATAGAATTATCAAGAAAAATGATAAGGTTAAAATCTTAGGAAACGGTGAGTTGAGTACAGCAGTAAATGTGTCCGTTCATGCAGTATCAGCTTCAGCCAAAACAGCAATAGAATCTAAAGGAGGTTCAGTTACTTTACTATAATCTTGTAGATAATGAAAAAATTCTTCGAAACCTTAAAGAACATTTGGAGTATCAAAGAACTAAAAGAGCGTATTTTATTTACGCTTCTTCTATTATTAGTGTTCAGAATTGGTTCTTATATACCTCTTCCAGGTGTAAACACTGAAGCTTTAGATCAAGCAGCAGCAGGAGACGGCTCAATAGTTGGGTTGATTAATATGTTTACAGGTGGAGCATTTGGTCAAGCAGCAATCTTTGCTTTAGGAATCATGCCTTACATAACAGCATCGATCATTATTCAACTTCTTGGTTTCGCGGTTCCATACTTTCAAAGACTTCAAAATAAGGAAGGAGAATCTGGTAGAAAGAAACTAACTCAAATTACAAGGCTATTAACAGTGGCTATCACCTTAGTTCAAGGTGCGGGTTATTTAACTTATATTAGAAGTATTCCAGGTGCTGTTTCTTCTGAAACACCAATGTCAATCTTCTGGTTTTCCAACATAATTATTCTCGCTTCAGGTACTGTGTTTGCCATGTGGTTAGGTGAAAAGATTACTGATAAGGGTATCGGAAATGGTGTTTCATTGTTAATCACTATCGGTATCATTGCAACATTGCCATTAGAATTTGCCGGAGAGGTGGTAAAACAAATCTCTGGGGGAGGTGGATTTTTACTTGTATTAATATTAGCAGCACTTTTCTTCGTAATAATGGCTACTGTGCTTATTGTTCAGGGAGTTAGAAGAATACCTATTCAATTCGCTAAAAGAATGGTAGGAAGAACAGCTGGTCCTAATATGCCTCAAGCAGGTGCTAGAGATTATATTCCTCTTAAAGTTAACGCATCAGGTGTTATGCCAATAATCTTTGCTCAAGCCATTATGTTCTTGCCACCGCAGTTAGCAAATTGGATGACTGCAGAAGGACAAGCACAAACAGGTATTTTAGCTCAACTAGGTGACTGGCAGTCTATCCCTTATAATGTAATATTCTTTATTCTGGTTGTAGTTTTTACATATGTTTATACAGCACTTTTAGTCAACCCTCAGAATTATGCTGAATATCTAAAAAGACAAAACGCATTCATTCCAGGTATAAAGCCAGGAAAGAATACTCAAGATTATATAGATAATTTAACGAGTAGAATCACTTTGCCTGGATCAATTTTTCTAGGCTTAATATCTATTCTTCCTGCTATTGTTGCATTTTTTGGAGTAAACCCAGGTTTTGCAATCTTCTTTGGTGGTACTTCTTTATTGATTTTAGTTGCTGTTGTCCTTGACACTATGCAACAAATTGAATCATACCTTTTAATGAGGAAATATGATGGTTTAGTTAAATCAGGCCGTATCAAAGGTAGAAGTGGTATGCAGACCATAGGAGCAGGAATGTAATGATCTATTACAAGACCAAAGAAGACATCTCATTCATCAAGGAGAGTTGCCTTTTGGTGACCAAAACGTTGGCTCACGTAGCCTCAATTCTGAAACCAGGAGTTACTGGTAAACAAATTGATAAGGCAGCTGAAGAGTTTATCTTAGATCATAATGCGAAGCCTGGCTTTAAAGGGTACAGGGGATTTCCAGGGACTTTATGTATTTCCCCAAATGAACAGGTAGTTCATGGAATACCTACTGATGTTGAATTCAAAGAGACAGATATCATTTCCATAGATTGTGGTTCTTATATGAATGGATACTTTGGAGATTCTGCATTTACTTTTGCATTAGGAGGGGTTTCTGATTCAGTTATTGATTTGCTTTCTACAACCTATGAATCTTTATACAAAGGAATTGAAGAAGCAAAAGTCGGAAATCGAATAGGTGATATTGGTTTTGCAATACAATCTCATAATGAATCGAAGAACTATAGTGTTGTGCGAGAATTGGTGGGTCATGGGATCGGAAAGAATTTGCACGAAGCTCCTGAAGTACCTAATTATGGTAAAAGAGGAAGAGGACCGAAAATTAAGGACGGTTTAGTGATTGCTATCGAACCCATGATAAATATGGGAAAAAAAGGAGTAAAGCAAGAAAATGATGGTTGGACAATAAGAACAAAGGATAATCTACCGTCAGCACATTATGAACATACAATAGCTATCACGGAGAACAAAACAGAGATTTTATCTGATCATTCACCGATCTTAGCTAGTATAAAAAATAATACGGAAATCAAGAATATTTCCTTAAAAAAATAGATATTTGCACTCCAAAATTTTTTATGGCAAAAAAAGACCTTATACAGCAAGATGGTACGATAGAAGAAGCTTTGTCGAACGCCATGTTTAGGGTGCGATTAGAAAATGATCATCTCATTGTTGCTACTATTTCTGGTAAAATGAGGATGAATTATATAAGAATACTTCCGGGTGATAAAGTAGCTGTTGAAATGTCTCCTTATGATCTAACTAGGGGGAGAATAACTTACAGATATAAATAGATTATGAAAGTAAGAGCATCTATAAAGAAAAGATCTGCCGATTGTAAGATCGTCAGAAGAAAAGGTAAGCTTTATATTATTAACAAAAAGAACCCTAGGTTCAAGCAAAGACAAGGCTAATTATGGCAAGGATCGCAGGTATAGACTTACCCAAAAATAAAAGAGGAGTCATAGGTTTAACTTATATCTATGGCATCGGACCTTCAAAGGCTAAGGAAATCTTAGATAAAGTTGGTCTTGATGAGCACACTAAAGTTAATCAATGGAATGATGATAACATTAAGCAGATTTCGAAATTACTTCAGGATGAATATAAAGTAGAAGGTGAATTAAGATCTGAGGTTCAATTGAATATTAAGCGTTTGATGGATATCGCTTGTTACAGGGGTTTGAGGCATAGAAAAGGATTACCAGTGAGGGGTCAAAGAACTCAAACTAACGCTAGAACAAGAAAGGGAAGAAAGAAAACTGTTGCTAATAAAAAGAAAGCTACTAAATAGAATATATCTATGGCAAAATCAAAGAAAAGAAAGATTAGTGTTGAACCAGAAGGTTTGGTATATATCAAAGCTAGTTTCAACAATATTATCATTTCGATAACAAACAAGCAAGGACAAGTTATTAGTTGGGGATCTGCAGGAAAAGCTGGTTTTAGAGGTTCAAAAAAGAACACACCATTCGCAGCTCAAATCGCAGCAAAATCTGCAGCTGAAGTAGCATACGATGCTGGTTTACGTTATGCCGAGGTATATGTGAAAGGACCAGGCTCAGGTAGAGAATCTGCCATTAGAGCTGTAGACGAATGTGGCATCAAAGTAACCAAAATTAAAGATGTAACACCATTACCTCACAATGGGTGTAGACCACCTAAAAGAAGAAGAGTTTAATTAAAATCGACGCAATCAAATGGCTAGATATACAGGACCTAAGACTAAGAAAGCTAGAAAATTCGGTGAGGCAATTTACGGACCGGATAGAAGTTTCGATAAGAGAAAATATCCTCCAGGTCAGCACGGACCAAATAAAAGAAGAAAGCAAAAGTCTAACTACGCGATCCAGTTAATGGAAAAGCAAAAAGCTAAGTACACTTATGGTGTACTTGAAAGACAATTTAGAAATCTCTTCGAATCAGCTACCAGAAAAAGTGGTGTAACTGGTGAAATATTACTGCAATTCTTAGAAGCAAGATTAGATAATACGGTTTACAGATTAGGTATCGCTCCAACAAGAAGAGGTGCAAGACAATTGGTTTCGCACAAGCATATTCTTGTAAATGGTGTTTTAACAAATATCCCTTCATACCATTGTAAGCCAGGTGATGTTATTTCTGTAAGAAATAAATCTAGGCACTTAGAAGTTGTAAACAACTCTTTAGGTGCAAAAGAAGTTAAGAGATGGTCTTGGTTAGAGTGGAATCCTGAAAGACAGGAAGGTACATTTA
>JAHDIN010000063.1 GCA_020630775.1 Saprospiraceae bacterium
GTCGAGTATGGGAGATTATTTATAAAGTGTTGACACACTTTTATAAATACTCCCGGGTCTCAGGATTTTGAATGTTCCATTTAAAACAAATTTTTCAAGATACCGAGCCAGCCGAGGCACCTTGACACCTCGACACCTCGACACCTCGACACCTCGACACCTCGACACCTCGACACCTCAATAATCTGATAAATTATTAAATTACAATCATGAATCTTAAAAACCTCAGTAAAGTCCTTGGACCGGGCATTCTCTTTGCCAGTACTGCCATCGGTGTCTCCCATTTGGTACAGAGTACACGTGCTGGGGCTAATTATGGATTTGCTTTGGTATGGGTTGTGATCGCAGCTAATATTTTTAAATTCCCATTTTTTGAATTTGCTTCACGATATGCAACGGCTACAGGGGAAAGTATTATTGACGGATACAAAAGATTAGGTAAACCAGTTCTGATCCTATATTTTTTGATCACTATTGGTTCAATGTTTTTTGTGATGGGCGCTGTGGGTTTTACTACGGTTGGATTTATGGACAATCTTTTAGGTCTCTCTAATATTTGGCCAAGCTTTAAATTATTCCCTACTGTTCTATTATTTGGTATTTGTTGCAGCATTCTCTTTCTTGGAAAATTCAATGTCCTAGATAAACTAATCAAGATAATCGGCATCGTACTTTTAGTATCAACGGTAATAGCATTCGTTTTAGCTGTCCTGCATGGGCCTGTTGAAAAAGCCAGCAATTTTATACCTCCAGTACTATATGATGATGGGTGTATATTATTCATGATTGCCCTAATGGGTTGGATGCCTACAGCTTTGGACCTAAGTGCATGGAACAGTTTATGGACAATTGAAAAAATCAAAAGTGCTGACTATCACCCCTCCATGAAAGAGACCATTTTCGAATTTAATTTAGGCTATTGGGCTGCAGCCATATTATCTTTATTTTTTGTAACCATGGGCGCCTATCTCATTTATGGAACTGGCACTACAATGCCGGCTGGAAGTGCAGACTTTGCAAGTCAAGTAGTTACCCTTTACACAAGCACTATTGGAGAATGGAGCAATATTATTATTTCTGCTTCGGCATTTTCAATTATGTTTGGGACTTCGATAGCAGTATTCGATGGGTATGCCAGGTCATTAGAACGCGCAAGCGAATTGTTATTCTTAGATGAAAGAGATGCCCAAGAAGCGCTTAATAATTCAAAAGCATATAATATCAGTCTTGCGGTTTTAGCTATTGGATCATTTCTACTTATTGCGCTATTTCTAAAGCACTTTAAGCTTTTGATAGATATCGCCACCACATTATCCTTTTTAATCGCCCCTTTTATTGCAGTCGCAAATTATATTTTAGTGACAAATAAGTTTGTTTCGAAAGAAGCTGTTCCTCCTTTATGGATGCGGATTTTGAGCTATGCAGGCATCCTATTTTTATCAGGATTTGCATTATTTTACATTTACGTAAAGTTCTTATAGGCATCAAATTAAATGGACGCGCCAACAATCATAGAAAAACCAAAGGTTGATATCGACAAGGATATCCTTCATGAGTTAGAAGCTCAAATTCATGAACAAGGACAAGTTGTGGTGCATTGTATTCAGACTGCGGATTTTCCAACACTTATCAGAATTTGGCCCACCACTTACTTATACGATCACCATTCAGAACATAAATCAGAATTGGTGCATGCTGAAAATATAAGTTACTTTCCGCATTGGAAAGCAGTAGATATGGGAGAAAATTATTTCACTTTGATCTTTTCAGGATTACCAAAATCCTGCATCGTTTTTGATTTGATCGAGCATTGTGATAATCAAAACGGCGCGTTTAAGGTAATGAACATACCGCGCAATAATTCTGACGTTTACTATGTCCAAATTTAGATTTAGGAATAGCTAAAAAAGGAAAAGGAAGACCTAAAAAATAGATCTTCCTTTCATTGCTTGCAATTGTTTCTTGCAAGAAAGGGTCCATTGTTTGCTTTACACTAGGCGTTAAAAAGTCAATCCCACTGACATAGTCAGTCTGTTAGCGCTCTTCTTATACTTCATTCGATCATAACCAAAAGCAAAACCATCCACAATACTTGTAAACTTGTTCACGTACCTTAGGTCGAAATGAACAAGCCCGAGGTTATATCCTATTAGTCCTTGAAAACCAAAATCCATAGCCTTGGATGTGTTTCTATAATTTGACATAGTTGATAATTCAGAATCAGTATCCACGATAACATCCATAACAGGACCACCACCCAATTTGAAATTACCTTTCTTAATACCAGCTGCAAAAGGCAACTCAGCGATAAAGTAATTTTCTCTATAGACTCTAGGAGGATCCATATCACTTTTAAATCCAACTACATAAAAGTTATTACTAAATGTAGTCGCTAAAAATTCTGCTTGTAAGAAAACTGGCCCTAAATCATTGATGGCCATAAATCCTATTGACTTGACGTCTGAACTTCCAACATATTCGATTTCATATGATTGAAAATTTCCTTGTGGAACCACTTCTATCTTTGAAGAAGTTTGTGTAATTGTACCATACGATACTTTTGGGCCTATCTTCCACTGCGCTTGAAGCGCTAATGCGAAGAAACAACACCCCACGATCAGCATAAATCGTTTCATTCTATCTTTTATCTTTAATTCAGGTTAACTTTAATACTCTCATTTGCTAGACATAGAAACCTTAGCTTACACTAAAATTTTTAGGTACTTTGGCTAAAAGTGTCAGTTATCTTTCAGAATTTTTATTGTTTTAATGTAATTGTCCTGATTTCAGCTATTAATTGACCCAATAATATATTGAGGGATACTTTCAATAATCCACCAAAAACCATATCTTTGCGCCCTTAATTGATAGATTATGTCTAGAGTTTGTCAACTGACAGGAAAAAGACCCATTACAGGAAATAACGTATCTCACTCAAAGCGAAGAACAAAAAGACGTTTTTTGCCGAATTTGCATACAAAGAAGTTTTATATTCCTGAAATAGATAAAAGCGTCACATTAAAGCTTTCTTCTTCTGCGCTTAGAAATATTAATAAGCTAGGAGTCTATGAATACCTTAAAAGGCAAGAGAAAGCGGGATTTGATATTGGAATCGAGTTAAAAAAGTAAATCATGGCAAAGAAGTCAAAAGGTAACAGATTACAGATCATCTTAGAATGCACAGAGCATAAAACATCGGGAATGCCTGGCACATCTAGATATGTAACTCAAAAAAACCGTAAAAACACGCCAGATAGATTGGAATTAAAAAAGTACAATCCTATCTTAAAGAAATATACTATTCACAAAGAAATTAAGTAATTATGGCTAAAGTCAGTAAAAACGCAAGAGTTGCTCAGAGAGCAGCAAACGCAGGTTCTGGTAGGGATTTTGTAAAAGTGATTAAAAGCATGAAAGATCCAGAAACTGGAAAATATACTTACAAAGAACTTATGATCCATAAAGACAAAGTCAAAGAGTTCTTTGCTGAAAACAAGTAAGCAATTATTTAAAAGATTAAAAGGCAAAGTTCATACTTTGCCTTTTTTTATAGCCGCTACCCTATGAGCATTTTCAAAAAGTATTTTACCAAAGAACGTAAAACTGATCTTGATAAAGGTTTAGAAAAAACTAAAAAAAGCTTCTTTGGAAAAATAGCTACAGCTGTTGCCGGAAAATCTACAGTTGACGAGGCCTTTCTTGATGAATTAGAAGGTATTTTAATCGAATCAGATGTTGGACTCGAAACAACAGTAAAGATTATTGAGCGATTAGAAAAACAGGTCGCAACAACCAAGTATATCAATACTTCAGAACTCAACAGCATCCTTCATAGCGTCATTGTAGATATTCTTTCGGAGAACAATACCGTCGATATAGAGGATTTCACTTATGATGAAATTCATTGGCCCTACATCATATTAGTTGTAGGTGTTAATGGTGTCGGTAAAACTACTACAATCGGAAAACTAACCCATCAGTATAAAAAACGAGGTAAAAAAATCGTTTTAGGTGCTGGCGATACCTTTAGAGCTGCCGCAGTGGATCAACTAAAAATTTGGGCTGACAGAAACGGCGTTGACTTCTATAACAAAGGCATGAATACAGATCCCGCAGCAGTAGCCTATGAAACGGTTCAATATGCCATTAATAATGATTGTCATGTTTGCATAATCGATACCGCTGGACGTTTGCATACCAAAAAACACTTAATGGAAGAATTGACCAAAATCAAAAACTCTATTAATAAGAAATTACCGGGTGCTCCTCATGAAGTTCTTTTAGTATTGGATGCAACAACTGGTCAAAATGCTGTAGAACAAGCTAAGGCCTTTACGGCTGCGACAGAAGTGACTTCTCTAGCCATGACAAAATTAGATGGCTCCGCAAAAGGTGGTGTCGTTTTAAGTATATCAGACCAATTTAAGATCCCAATAAAATATATAGGTGTTGGTGAGGGCATAGAACAACTACAAGTTTTCAATAAAGCAGCATTCGTAGACACCTTATTTGAAAAAGATTAACAAAAGAGCTCAACGGAGCAGCAATTTAGGTGGTATATTTACATAAGGATAATCCATTATATATCCTTTGATTTTTGGTAAACCTTTTTTATTCAAAATCATTTAGAATCTAGAGTTATGAACAAAAAGACCATTTTAGCCATCATCGCCTTAATAGCTGGAATTGCCATCATTGTTATTGGTTCGAAAGATGTTTCCACCTATAAGAATTTTAGTGATTGCGTAGAAGGTCAGAGCGTAACTGTTTCGGGGTTCTTAGATTTAAATAAGGACATTAATTACGACCCTGAAAATAGTCCTAACGTATTCGACTTCTATATGAATGACAAAAATGGCACGACTAAAAAAGTCATTGTTAAACAACCCAAACCTCAAGACTTCGAAAGAACTGAGTCTATTGTTGTGACAGGAAAAATGGAAGGAGATGTTTTCTTAGCCAGTGAAATGCTGTTAAAATGTCCATCGAAGTATAAAGAAGACGAAATTAGAATAAGAGCAGAAATCTAGAATTTGACCCCAGACATCCAATATATAGGAGAAACGCTTTGGCCTGGTAAATTGGCTCACCTTTGCGTTATTTTATCTTTCGTAGCCGCTTTATTTTCAGCTTTTGCTTACCGCAAACAAGTCAAAACCAAAATAGAAGATTATTCATGGCGCCGTTTAGGCAGAGCAGGATATATCATACATGGTATAGCCACTATCACTTTAATAGGCCTGCTATTTTATATGATGGGGAGCCTCATGTACGAATACGCCTATGTGTATAATCATGTTAATGACGAATTACCGAAACAGTATATATTATCAGCGTTTTGGGAAGGACAAGAGGGCAGTTTTTTATTGTGGATGTTTTGGCACATCATACTCGGATTCATTTTAATAAAAACGGCCGGCAAATTTGAAAGTGCCACTATGATTTTTATGGCACTCATTCAAACCGTCTTAGCCAGCATGCTTTTGGGTCTGCACATTGAAGTTGGAGACTTTATATATAAAATAGGGAGTAACCCTACATTATTGCTTCGAGATACTTTTGCTGCCCCAATATTTCAGACTGCAGATTATTTGAAATTACTTGAGGGCACAGGACTAAATCCATTGTTACAAAACTATTGGATGACTATCCATCCGCCTACCCTATTTCTTGGATTTGCAAGTGTAACTGTTCCATTCGCATTTGCAGCTGGTGCTTATTATTCTAAAGAATATGTTGATTGGCTGAAACCAGCATTAAAATGGTCTTTATTCTCTGCCGGCATCTTGGGTTTAGGTATTTTGATGGGAGGCGCTTGGGCTTATGAAGCACTTACATTTGGAGGCTATTGGGCATGGGATCCAGTCGAAAATATGTCTTTAGTACCTTGGATCATCCTTGTTGCCGGTGTCCATACTAATTTAGTAGCACGCAATATGCGCCGAGCTATAAATAGTACTTTCATTTACTATGCGCTTGCTTTTGTATTGGTTCTCTACTCTACATACCTTACAAGAAGTGGTATTTTAGGAGATACTTCGGTGCATTCATTTACCGAAATGGGACTTGAGCCACAGTTAATTGCTATGGTAGCTTTGTTCCTTTTGATTCCATTGGTCATTCTTATTAAGAATTATAAGCATGTCCCTAGCATAAAAAAAGAAGAGTCCATTTATTCGAGAGAGTTTTGGATGTTTGTAGGCGCTCTAATTCTGCTTTTCAGTGGAGTGATCATTACCGGTTCTACTTCCCTTCCTGTATTTAATAGTATCATGGCTCAATTTGATCCTACTTTTGAAGGAAGTGTGATAGAAGATCCAATTCCGCATTACAATAAGTTTCAAATTTGGGTAGCTATACTCATCAGTATAATGACCGCGAAGACTATTCATCTTTTTTACAAAAAAGAAAAGATGACGTCTAAGCAAACGAGAAATTTTGCGATTAAACAGCTCATCTATTTTGGTATTGCAGCTGCGTTGACTTATTTAACCAGTTTATGGATTGACTATTATGAATGGCGATATACATTGCTGACACTATGTTGTTATTATACTATAGTAGCCAATTTTGCTTTACTATTTAGTAATCTAAAAGCTAATGGTAAAACTTTGGCAGCTGTTTTAGGACACGCTGGTTTTGGCCTTATGATAATTGGAACGGTTGCTAGTGGTTTAAATGAAGAGACAATTACGTCTAGTCCATTTGTTATGCGTGGTCTTATTCCGCAATCAGAACTTGGAGAATCTGTCAGACTGATTAAAGAATCACCATTTTACGTAAATGATTATTGGCTTACTTATGAGGGGGATTCTACTAATGGCTATACAAGAAACTTTAAAGTCAAATTTCAAAAGAAAGACACCGTCAACGATAAGTCATATAAACCATTTTATCTAGAACCAAATATTTTATACAATCTAGAATTAACAAAGGTAGCCGCTTTCAATCCTGATACTAAACACTACATTGATAAAGATATTTTTACGAGTGTAAGAGGACTACCAGGTGCACAATTAGATGTAGAGAATGCTAAAGCTTTAGAAGATTCTTTAGACTATGTAATTAAAGTTTTGAATGTTGGAGATACGATCAAAACTAGGTCTGGATATGGCGTTTTGAAATCAGTATCATTTAACCCAGAAAGTAAGGACTTTTTAGCAGGAGGAAATGACCTAGGCTTATCTGCCATCGTAGAATTCAAAAGTTTTAGAGATAAGGAATATACAGAGCGCGCTGAGACAATATTAGGTTTGAAGGACAACCTGTTGTTCCAATATCCTTACCTAGTCAATGATTTGAATACAAAAATCAAACTTGACGAATCTACCTTTGACAATTTCTTTACTCAAGAAAATGAATTAAAATATACAGAGGTAAAAATAAAGACAGGACAGGCATTTGATTTTGGAGGGAAGACCTTTAGACTAACTGGGTTTTCAGATAACTTTGACAATAAAAATTACAAAGCAGAACCAGAAGATATAGCCATCAAAGCACAATTAAGTTATGATACTACCGAAGGACCACTAGAGCCTATTTTTGTAATCAGAGGCAAGCGTCCTTTCAACATTAAAGACTATGATGTCAAAGAAGGCATCCATGTGCGGCTAAGCTATATTAATCCAGAGAATGACGAATTTACATTTCTAATAGCCAAAGATGACCGAATAGATCCTACAGTAAACCTTATGGTTGCTGAAGGCGCTCCTAGGGATGATATCATTGTATTACAAGCAAAAATATTTCCTGGTATAAATTTATTTTGGAGTGGTTCTTTAATGATGTTACTAGGGTTTTTCATAGCATTTCTCTCCAATCGGAATAAAGTCAATGCCTAAATCTAATTCTATTATTGCTATTGGAGCAGGCAATGTTGCTTCACATTTCATTCCTGCACTGCATGCAATAGGTTTCAATATAATTCAAGTTTATAGTAGAACTTTGAGCAATGCCCAAACTCTCGCTAGAAAAGTCAAAGCAAAAGCGATCGATGACTTAGAAGCTATCGATCATGATGCAGAGTGGTACTTAATAATGGTCAAAGATGATGCTATAAAATCCGTACTCAATCAACTACCGGAGTTAAATCAAAAGCAATTTTTAGCCCACACCTCAGGAGCTACCCCTACTACATTGCTTGGCAAGAAAGCTGAAAATTTTGGATCTTTCTATGCGCTACAAACATTCAAAAAAGGACATCCTGCCAACTTAAAGCAAACCCCCTTTTTTGTCTATGGCAATAATGAAAAAACTCAAAGACTTTTCAGAATTACAGCAAGAAAGATATCCAAAAAAGTTACTGAATGCAGTGATATAGATCGCTTAAAATATCATATATCCGCCGTATTCATTAACAATTTCGTCAATCATCTAGCATGTGTTGCTAATGACTATTTGATACAAAACGCGTTGGATCCTTCTATGCTAGATCCAATACGAAAGAAGACTTTTAATAACATCCTTAACAATGATCCTTGTCAGATACAAACGGGACCAGCAGTAAGAAACGACGAAAAACTAGAGAAAAAACATTTGGCCTTATTGAAGATGCATCCAGAATTGAAAAAGGTATACAAAGCCTTATCTTCAAGTATAAAAGCTAAGTATGAGGATTCTTAAAGAGTGGACTTATAAGCATCTACGTGTTACCATTATGGAAATGAATGCCAAGACGATCATTAAATTGGAAGATGGTCTGTTAGAGCAGACTTACAAACTAAGAGATGATGTCATTCAAAATCTTGGTCAACTAGATGAAAAAATGACAGATGCATTTTACGATAATGCCACTAAAATATTTGAACACATGAAGGAGAATTCCAGATCAGCGTTCGAAAAAACGGATACGTTTGACGATGAATTTGATGTAATCATTTGATATTGAAGTTCCTTGCATACATTTTATTTAGGTTATTTCTAGGGTTCTTTAAGTGGATGCCTTTTAAGCTTATTCATTTCGTTTCTGATATTTTCAATTTTATATTTAAAAATGTATTGCGATACAGAGTGTCTGTAATGCAGAAAAATATCAACTTCTATTTCGATAATGATCCATCAATCAACAAGAACGACCTATTAGAATCGACTTATAAGTCATTCATAGATATCATTTTCGAATCGATTAAAGGACAGACAATTGATCCGCAGAAATTAATCCCAAGATTTAAATTGACCAACCCAGAAGAATTGGAAAATTATTTCAATGAAGGACAATCAGTTATTATATACAGTCAGCATTATAACAATTGGGAATGGGGACCTATCACATTAGGCTTACAGATAAAGCACCATATAGTTGGTGTTGTCAAATACCTAAGCAATCCATACATCAACAAATACTTTATCAAAGGAAGATCAGGAAACAACGTTTCGGTCATACCCACTCATGGCGTCTTAAAATATTTTGATAATAAAAACGACCAAGCTGAAGCACTAGTTTTTATAGCAGATCAATACCCAAAGAGCAAAACAAGAAGACACCTAGTTAACTTTAAAGGACGTCAAATACCATTTCATAATGGCGCTGCCGAATTTGCACACAAATATGGATGGCCCATTTTTTCTTTTGACGTTCATAAAAAAAACAGATCCCAATACATCGTGGCCTTAAAGCCCATTTGTCTCACCCCTAGTGATCATACCCCACAAGATATTACTCAGATGTATGCTACACATTTAGAACAACTCATTGATCAATCACCCGAAAGCTGGTTGTGGTCACATAAACGTTTTAAAGAATTGATTAAATATTAAGGCCGATCTAGTTTCATTACATTTGCAAAAAATTCATTCATGCTCAAGGCAATCTCTCCAATTGATGGCAGATATCATTCAAAAACTGAAAGTTTACAAGAATACTTTTCAGAATACGCACTTATTAAATACCGCGTACGTATTGAAATTGTATATCTAAAAGCATTAATAGATTCAGGACTCAAAGCTTTGCAACCATTAAAAGACAAGGTCATTGAACTTCAAAAAATATATGGAGACTTTTCCCTAGCTGATGCTGAAAAGATTAAAGCGTATGAAAAAGTGACCAACCATGATGTCAAAGCCGTTGAGTATTTCATTAAGGATAAATTTGACGAACTAGGTATTGGTGAATATAAAGAATGGGTACATTTTGCACTAACCTCTCAAGACATCAATAATAGTGCAACGCCATTGCTATTAAGAGATTTTTTAATGGATGTTTATTACCCTGAAATTGAATCCCTTTATGATGCGATTAAAGCATTAGCTGTCAAATATAAAGGCATTCCAATGTTATCAAGAACACATGGTCAAGCAGCGAGTCCCTCTACAGTCGGCAAAGAAATCATTGTATTCGTCGAAAGACTGCACAATCAGCTTCAACTGTTGAGGCAGTTACCTATTAAAGCAAAATTTGGGGGAGCAACTGGTAATTTCAATGCGCATAAAGTCGCTTTCCCTGATATCAATTGGCCTGATTTTGCCAATAAAATGATCACCGATTTAGGTTTGCAAAGGTCTTTGTACACAACCCAAATTGCACATTATGATCATATGGCCGCTATTTTTCAGAACATTAGTCGTATCAACACGATTCTCATTGATTTTGCAAGAGACATTTGGACTTATATCAGCATGGATTATTTCAAACAAAAAGTTGTAGCCAATGAAGTGGGCTCTTCTGCTATGCCACATAAAGTCAATCCAATCGACTTTGAAAATGCAGAAGGCAATTTAGGAATGGCCAATGGCATTTTTGAATTTCTAAGTCGCAAATTGCCAATTTCAAGATTACAAAGAGATTTAACAGACAGTACTGTATTGAGAAATATTGGTGTTCCTTTTGGACATATTGTCATCGCTTTCAAATCCCTTCAAAAAGGTATTTCTAAAATCGAATTGAATGAGGACAAACTCAAGTCAGATCTAGAAGATAATTGGGCTGTTGTTGCGGAAGCCATTCAAAATATTCTTAGAAGGGAATCCTATCCTCAACCTTATGAGGCTTTAAAAGCATTAACAAGAGGTCAAGAAGGCATTACCAAATCGAGTATCCAAAACTTTATTCAAGGATTAAACGTAGATGAAAGCGTAAAAGAGGAATTAAAAGCCATTACGCCACATAATTACATTGG
>JAHDIN010000064.1 GCA_020630775.1 Saprospiraceae bacterium
AGCAACCGAGCAACCGAGCAACCGAGCAACCGAGCAACCGAGCAACCGAGCAACCTATCCCCGAAACGGAATATCCGTATCAGTCAACGAATGTAAAAAATTAACCAAATCTGTTTTCTGTTGTAGCGTTAGATTTAATGGTTCAATCATGAGGCTATCCATATTGATGGGATCTTTGATGAAGTCATATGGATTGCTATAGAAGTCGATAACCTCCTCCAGAGTTTCAAACATCCCATTATGCATATAAGGTGCTGTTAGGGCTATGTTTCTTAATCCAGGGACTTTGAATTTTCCAAGATCACTTGAGTCCTTGGTAATCTCGAATCGACCTTTGTCATTAAGTGTATTACCGTCATAAAGTCCAATATTCCTAAATTCATCGCCAGTAAAATCAGGTCCAAAATGACATTCAAAGCACAAAAATTCATCTGCAAGAAAGATTTCTCTTCCACGTATTTGGGAGGCAGTCATGGCTTCGGTGTCAAAGCCATTCATCCATTGGTCATGAGGGGCACTTCCGCTACTTTCTAAAAATCTTTGAAATTCAGCTATTGAATGAGCGACGTTAATCGAGTCTGGAGGTGCACTATAAATCTTTCTAAACAAAGAGTCATAAAGCGGGTTGCCTTGGATGCGCTGAATAGCAACATCATAAGACAGATTCATTTCGTTTGGATTTTCAATGGGGACGATAACTTGTTCTTCTAAAGTGGCTGCTCTTCCATCATAAAAGAAATAAGGTCGACTGAGCATATTCATGATGGAAGGCGTATTGCGGTCAGCTTTTAATCCATCAACGCCACTTGAAAATTTTTGATTATCTGCAAAGGCAAATTCGGGTTTGTGACAATCGGCACAAGCAATACTTTGATCTTTGGAAAGAATGGGATCAAAAAACAATAACTTACCTAAGTCTGACTTATTGGTCACTTCTACAGGCTCTGGCTTCGGTATGGCCGATTCCTGCTGACTTGGAAATAAGAGACTAAAGAAACAAAATCCAATGAAAATTATCCATTTCATAATCTTATGCAAGTTACTCATGAATAATTAAAGATTCGATTTCAAGATAAAATTTGTGAAGTTTTTAATGTTTGAGAAAATAAACGTCCTTTAAATTTATTATATATGGAGACGATTATTTTAAAAGGATTATTAATGCTACGAATCTTCTGTTTGATTTTATTAACCAATGCTCTTTATGCTCAAGATGTAGCTGATTCTCTTTTATTGATTGATAGCTTCAGCATAAAATATGCTAGTAATCAATATGTGATCACTCCAGAGATGGAAAATTTTATCGACCACTTTTTGGATAGTCAAAATGAGCAGGGACTAGAATTTCATATAACTTCTTATACTGATTCTGATGGATCAAGCGCGTATAATGACGCATTGTCAATGAGACGATGTAAAGGTATTGCTGAATATCTTATAACACTAGGCGTTGATAGCTTGAAGATTAAACGTGAAGCACTTGGCGAAAGAACTCTAGTTGACACCGAAATAAATGAAACTCAAAAAGCATACAATAGGAGAACGGATGTCAAAATATTTCAAAGAGATCGATTTATCAATTTTAGTGGTAAGGTTAATGGCAATGATTCGACAGAGCTGCTTAATGCGAAGGTAGTCGTTTTAGATAATGGTCTAAAGAGGACTTATGATATTCAAGATGATCGATCATTTTCAGTACCTGTGCCTATAGGAAGATTGATTAAAATGCATATCAAGTCAGATGGCTATTTTACGAATGTTATGAAGTTGCGCCTCAATGAAAATTCAAATGTTACGCATGTTGAAATTAAAACGGAGCCCATGGTTTTGGGAGCTAAAGTAGATGCGATGATTAATTTTGTTGGGGATAAGAGTAGAGTGTTGGGTTCTTCAATAGATGAAATGGAAGCCTTGTATTTTGATTTAGAAAGAGCGCCCAATGTTTGTGTTGAATTGATGGGGCATATTAATTTACCAAAACAGAAACTAGAGGATCGTAATAATAGACATTTTGAATTATCCATAGCTCGTGCAACAGAGATCAGACATTTTTTATTGGATCGCGGAATTTCGGAAGATCGATTGCTTTCAAGAGGATATGGCAATTCACAAATGATCTATCCTGATCCCAAAACACCTTTAGAGCAAATTAAAAATAGAAGGGTAGAGGTTGAAGTCATTGAATGTGATATCGCTAGAAATGAAGAAAATGATATGATCGATAATCTGGAATCGTTTCGCATGGCGAGTCCAATAGAGAGAGACTTTATAAAGGAGAACTTAGAAAGAGATTTGAAAGAACTTAACCCTAAAGTGATTAAAAATATTTTAGCACAGGTGAAGTATCTTGAGGGGAATGACGAAGATCCTTCTGCCTTTACTTATAAGGAATTGTTGCAGGCATATGCTATGAGGATGAAAAGTAAAAATCCTTAGACTTGTCAATTCAATATTCTGACTTGCAAGAATTATTCATCAATTTCATCTTCTAATCTTTCCTTTGCTTCTTCGGTTAAAAGACCATCTTCTCCATAGTCTTCATCCTCTTCAATTATTTGTTGCGCTTCATTTCTAGTCATTCTTATTAGATAATAATAATCTTCTGTTTCGAACGGTAATGCACTTATTAGTTTGCCCTTTTGATTTTTAAAGGTGATTAGCTTTTTATCGAAGCCATACGGGTATTCTAACTTTATTTGTGCAAGTACATCTTCATTGATTTTTTCGAAATCTTTAACTACTCTTGGTTTACTCATTTCTATTTAAGTTTCAATTAGGTGATTTTAATAAGTCCATAATATGCATTCTAACTTTAGGTAATTATGAGTTGGCTACCAATTTAAAATATATGCAAAAACAAGCGGAGCAACTATGGTGGCATCGGACTCTATTATAAATTTTGGGGTCTCTGGTAAAAGTTTACCCCAGGTTATTTTCTCATTGGGTACAGCGCCAGAATAAGAGCCATAACTGGTCGTGGAGTCAGAAATTTGGCAAAAATATGACCACATGGGGATGTCTTCTAGTTCTAAATCTTGATGCAACATGGGGACTACGCAAATAGGGAAGTCTCCAGCTATACCTCCTCCAATTTGAAAGAAACCAACACCATTATTCGTAGTATTCTCTTGGTACCAATCAGACAAATACATCATGTATTGTATGCCGGATTTCATGGTTGCTGGGATAAGGTCTTTTTGGATGCAATAAGAAGCAAAAAAATTGCCACAAGTTGAATCCTCCCAGCCTGGAACGATGATTGGAATATTTTTTTCAGCAGCAGCTAAGAGCCAGCTATCTTTAGGATCTATTTGGTATTTCTCTTTTAATTCTCCACTTAATAAAATTTTATAAAAGTATTCATGAGGAAAAAAGCTTTCTCCCTGGTCATCTGCATCTTTCCAAACATTAAACAGGTGTTCTTCAATGGCCCGCATAGCTTCTGCTTCAGGTATACATGTGTCCGTTACTCTATTGAAATGTTGATCTAATAATTCTTTTTCTTCTGCAGGTGAAAGGTCTCTGTAGTTTGGGATGCGCTTGTAGTGATGATGTGCGACTAAATTAAAAACATCCTCTTCCAAATTGGCGCCGGTACAAGTGATGATATGTACTTTGTCTTGACGTATCATTTCGGCTAGAGATTTTCCTAATTCAGCTGTGCTCATAGCGCCAGCTAAGGTGACCATCATTTTGTTGCCTGAATTTATTTGATGCTCATACGATCTTGCAGCATCAACGAGCGCTGCGGCATTAAAATGCTTATAGTGATTGACAATGAATTGAGAGACAGGACCTTTATTCATGATTTGAAAATTTATAAGAGAGCATTTTGTAATAAAGTTTAGCGGCTAGGAATTGCGGTGAATTGAGATTTTCTATCGGTGCTAATTCAACGATGTCAAAGCCAATAACATTTTTCTGTTTGAAGACTTGCCGCAAGTATTTTAAGGTCGTTGGCCATTCTAAACCACCTGGTTCTGGTGTGCCCGTTGCAGGCATGATTGAGGGATCTAATGCGTCAAGGTCAAAAGTGATATAAATATTCTCAGTCATTTGGTCTATGGATTCTTGTATCCACTTTTCATTATCGAGAATTGCATCAGCAAAATATACTTTCGAATAGTCCATGAATTCTTTTTCCGAACTATCCATACTCCTAATGCCCACTTGAATTAAGTTACAGCTATGGCGCGCTTCATGTAGTGCGCAAGCATGATTGTAGGGGGTGCCTTCGTAAGAAGGTCTTAGGTCAGCATGAGCGTCTATTTGTAAAATAGAAAGATTGTCATAGTGCTCATTAAAGGCTTTAATGATACCGATACTTATCGAATGTTCTCCTCCAAAAAATGTAAGAAATTTATTCGTCTTCAATAATTCTTTTGTTCGGATGTAGGTTTGAGTATACATATCTTCAGGAGAAGAAAAGCTATTTAATTCTTCAACAGTTACTATACCTTTTTCATATACCTGACTGTCTGTTTCTATATCATATAATTCCATGTTTTCTGCAGCATCCATAAATGCTGCAAAACCTTTGTCTGCTCCTTTTCCCCAAGTGCTTGTGCCATCGTAAGGAATTGATTGCAAGAGTATCTTAGATGATTCGAATGAAGCAAATTTGTCTTTTATTCCAGCAAATGTGTCTTTATATTTTTGGATCATGGCCACTTTTTTGATATCCCAATATTGAAAGCATCTCATCTACAGTTTGTTCGTTTCTGTAGACACTGTCCACAAAATTTCCTTTGTCATCTCTGTCGATTATGAGAAGTTTTGGGGAGGGGATGAGGCAGTGTTTTATTCCACCATATCCGCTAATCGAATCTTGGTAAGCACCAGTATGAAAGAACCCAACGTAAAGAGGTTCTTTGTCTTCGTCTTCATATTTTGGTAGAACCAGCTGCTGGTTAAAGTCTTCCGAATTATAATAATCTGAATGATCGCAGCTTATACCACCGATGTTGACTTTTGTATATTCATTTTCCCATTTATTGACAGGTAATAGAATAAATTTTTCAAGTATTGACCAAGCGTCTGGAATGGTGTTCATAAGACTATTGTCAATCATATACCATACTTCACGGTCGTTCTGTTTCTTCTGTTCTAGCACAGAAAAAATTATGGCACCACTTTCACCAACTGTGTATTTTCCGAATTCCGTAAAGATGTCTGGTTCTTCGATCTCTGATTCCAGGCAGACGGTTTTAATATTTTTAATGATCTCGTTGATTATGTATTCATAATCATATTCAAATCCGAGATTATTTCTTATTGGGAAACCGCCCCCAAGGTTAAGGGCTTTGAGTTCTGGCGCTTCTATTTTTAATTCTGCAAAGAGTTTTAGAGCCTTTTGAAATTCGCCCCAATAATATAAATTATCCTTTATCCCAGAATCAATGAAGAAGTGAAACATCTTTAGTGAAAGTGTTTTATCGCCTTTGATTTGTTCATTATATAATTCCAAAATTTCTGTTGGACGAATTCCAAGACGGGAGGTGTAGTATGACGATTGAGGCTCTTCGTCTATGGCCATTCTTATGCCTATCTTTAATGGAGATTGTAGTTTTTCTGCGTATTTTTTAACTCTTTTGATCTCCGATTTTGAATCTAATATCAAAATTGAATTCTTAAATCCAATTTTATTTAAGTCGATAATCTTTTGTAAATAAGATTCCGTTTTGTAGCCATTGTGGACTAAAATGGTGTGTTTTTTTATATCACCTTCTTCATGTAATTTCAGAATGAGGTCAATGTCAAAAGAAGATGAGGTTTCTATATGGACATCTTCTCTTAATGCAGCTTTCACAACATGCGAAAAGTGACAACATTTAGTACAATAACAATAATTGTAAGTGCCTTTGTATCCGTTGTTTTTAATAGCTCGATTAAATAAATTTCGAGCTCTTTTTATTTGTTCGCTTATTCTTGGTAGATAAAGTAGTTTGAAGGGCGTGCCATATTTTTCGATGAGATATTTTAAAGAAATTCCATGAAAGGAAAGGTAACCATCTTTCAAATCAAAACCATCTTGTGGGAAATAGTAGCTCTGATCTATCAGATCGAAATATGAGTTTTTCATTATTCAGTAATGCTCAGTAAAAGTGGTACGAAATAAAAAACATAAAGTAATTGAAATTGAAAAATATGGGTGTAATATAGGTAATTCCTTATTTAGAATTCTTTCTCTTATTTATTTTTTTTAGACTTCTTTTTATTTGAATTTTCAGGTATCTATTCCACTGTTTTTTAGGTTCAGAGAATTAGGTAACATAAGCATTTAGCTTGCAAGATATTTGGCCTAATTGAGCATTTTATATCTCTATGATAATCAAATCCTTAGGTTATTAAAATAGCTCGTATATTCTTATTCTATAATTCCTAAATGTAAAATTCTTCCTCCCGATTGATTTACTGGGCTAACACTTTTCCCTATCAAAATTCCATCTTCAGGAGCAAAATAGTCTACAGATTGCTCTCCGAAGATATTTCGCATGCTAGCTATCTTTTGGTCCTTTTTGATCAACTCGCGAAGCTCTGCGTTGACAGTTAATAAACCACCTCTATCGGTATACAGCCAATAGGACTTTTTACAGATAATCGTTTCTTTTTCAGGGGGTTCTATCTCATCATTTATCATATTAAGATGGCATAGAACATTATGTATGCCTTCAACACCACTCCTAATAAGTCTTTTTTGGAATACACTTGGATTGCCTACTTCCAATGTGATCGCTGGGATGCCAAGATCATCGGCGGCACCTCTAAGTGTACCGTCATTAGGTGGGTTGTGCACTATTATATCTGCATTTTGTAATAGTGCTAATTGTCTCGTGGCTTTTTGCTCCATATCTGCCCTTATGTAATAGGAATTTATCCTGCCAAACGAAGCAGTATGTAAGTCTATTAAATAGTCAAAATGTTTTACGACCCTTTCTATAAATCGATAAGTGTAAACTTGAGATACATTACCATCTTCAACACCAGGGAAAATATGGTTGATATCTACACCGTCATTAAATCGTCGTTTCTTCCTCATGAAAGAGGGGACATTAACCACAGGTATTCCTACAATAGTGCCACTCAGTTCATTGATATCAATTTCATTAAATAGTCTATGGATTACAGGGATGCCATTTAATTCATTCCCGTGAACAGCTGCGGTTAGACCTAGTATTGGACCATCTTGAACGCCTTTCGCAATGATTACTGGTATGCTTAAAGGGTTTCCAAAGCCATCAGAAGCTATTTTAAGCCAAAATTTTTTATAGCTGCCTTTTTGTATTAGAGATAAATCCAAGTTTAATATGGTTTCAATATCTTCTTGCTTATAATCTGCAGGCATAGTCAAATATTTTATCTATTGTGAGTTGAATGATAGGTAGCCCAGTCTGTTTTTCTGCTTGAGGAAAGCCGCCTATGCTCAATGCGTTTATTTCTGATAGTATCCTTTTTCCATCATCATTAACAAGTGTGTCGGCACCATAAATCAAGATGCCTTTTTCTAATAAAAATGGATTGATACTTTCTATAATTTTTAGTTCATCTACATCCGGTTCAGAACTAATAGAGGTGCCACCCATTGATACATTGCATAACCAAGAATTTTCTGGTGGCATTCTCAAGGATGCTGCAAGTACTTGGCCGCCTACCACAATTAACCTCTTGTCACCTTGGTTTACATTTTTAAGGTATTTCATTGCAAGCACACCTTCATTGTGTATTTCTTCATGCATAGTATTTAGATATGTTTCAATAAAGAGGTTTTGAGTGCCATCATTGACAACATTGTTTATGATCTTAACAATGCCTTTACCGCCATATTCTTTTAATGGTTTTATCACTGTGTCAAATTGGCTAGCGAAGGATAAGACTTCTTTAGGGCTACGACATAGCTTTATTGGAGGACATACTTCAGGAAAGTTAACCAATACGGCCTTGCTGCTGCAGGTGATGATACCTGATGGTTTATTGATGATGCATTGATCGGTAAAGGTGGTTTCTAATGCTTTTAAAAAAGCATCAGTTACAGGTCTTGGTAGTCTTAGGAATATAATGTCAAAATCACGAGGATTATAGGCTTCGATTTTAGTATGAAGATCCTGTTGTGCATTTTGATAGTTGAATTCTGCTCTTACTCCATGACCATGAATAGTGTCAAATGTATGGTTATAAAAGAAATCCTTATTTAATTCAGCAGATCTACTCGCCACGACGACTTCTTTACATCTGTCTGAAACTAACATTTTTGACAATAGGGCATAGATGGAGTTCTCTTTGCTGTGTTTATCGTGATCTGTCAGACAAAGCACACGAAATTTGTTTTTGTATTTGTTCATCAGCCTATTGCTTTAGAAGAGTATTTCATCAAGCAGTGTCTTGTCGTTGTTTAAGGACTTGAATAATTTCTGTTTGAACTTACCTTTGGAACTATAAAGATTGATACACATCTTGTCGATGGCAATAGTTGAGAGAACAGTTTGTATGAAAGCTTCAATGAGATCGTCGAGGCCAAGTCCTAGTTTATTAAAGTCTCTTCTGTCCATAAGCATCAATCTGTTGGTGTCTGACCCCCATTCATTTTCCCCTTTCTTGATAGATAGATTCGTTCCAAGCATAGCCCAAGAATCACTATTGTTAGATAATTCTGAGGCGAGTGGTTGTCTTGCTCTTCTAGAATAAATACAAAGTGGTCTAATCCCATTCTCAGTGCTGCTGACCATCATTCTGATATCTGCAACATAAGTGTGACCACTGTTTGTGGGGATGGTGCCAACATGATAGTATTTCCCTTCATCGCTTCGTGAGCTCCAATTATAATTGCCTATTAAACTTTGAACGATGTATCGTTCATAATTGATTTCCGTTTGCATGAAGGATTCAAGCTCTGCTTCATTAGTGATGGTATATACACCTTGTCCAGCATTTGAATAAGGAATTTTTACCACGGCATGTCCACCTAATTTCTGCACCCATAAAGGAATCTCAGCCTTGCTGATGTCCCATATTGTTTCGGGCATATTAATCTTTAAGCCAAATTGACTCAATTCTGAGTTGTAAAGGTCGTAGGCTTTAGCAGCCACCATTTTATTTCTGCCTCCTGCTAAACATGCAACAATAGGATTCAAAATTTTTGTTCTACTATGTAAAGGGAGTCTATTCCAAGGTTTCTGAGTCACATATCTGAAAACGGCACGTAGTGGCATCCAGTGGCCTTCGTGATGAACATGAATGATTTTGTCCTCAATTTTTATGTGTGCGTTATCATGTCCATGATAAAAGGGGATTAAAAGCACATCTTCGTCAAAAACATCTGCAATTACAGCGGCATAACCAGATGTTTCCATATGATTCTTGTCATAGATCACACCTAGTTGCCCATTAATCTTAGCAACACCTTGTTTGGGCTTCAGATAGGGTTTAAATGTTCTCTCTATTAAAAGTCTGTATGAGCCATCTTCTTTATTGTCATCAACCAATGGCATTGATTTTTGTCCTGAAGGGCATGAATTATTTTCAATAACCACCATTTGGCGGTTGCCTTCTTCAGAGGTGGCATTAAAAAGATCAGCGCCACTCCAAAGGAAATGCTTGCATTTGTAAGATAAAACTTCTTTGAGTTTATCCCTGTCTACCATGGGGTTGAGATGGCAATATCTTGATACAATTTTTTTTATATCAAGATTTAAGAAAAAGTTTACCATTGGATGAATTGTCGCATTTAATGCTTTGGGATACCAGTGGTTTTCATTATTAAATGATTCTGGTTGGACAACTGTTATTTGGTCTTTCACTTAATTAGTTTCATTAATCAAAGAAAGACATTTATTAAGTTAAAATAGTTTCTAAACGCTATAAAAAAATGATACAATTATTAGTTAAAGTTGAGGATGTTGAATAGCTTTTTGTGGATGTATGATTTAGAGACAGCTATAACATAGATATGCATAAAAAAAGCAGCCGAAAAGCTGCTTTTAGGGTGGAA
>JAHDIN010000065.1 GCA_020630775.1 Saprospiraceae bacterium
ACTAAATCCCATCGACCCCCAGTCCCCTTGAAAGGGGGCTCAACTTTAATATGATGATTGCCAGATAAATTAGAGTGTGGGTGTCAAAAATCTGTTTGACTGGAAGGAGTTATTTTTGACTAGATTTTTTTGGTTCGTTTTTTTATCGATGAAAATAATGAACAGAAAATATTATAAATTACTGCTACTTAAAGTCTCCAGACATCAAGCACATATAACAAACTTCATTCAAAATCGATGATATTTTAATCGAAGTCTTGAGACTTCTCAAAGCGAAGTTTACTTTACTTCCTATTAGCTAAATCCCATTGACCCCCAGTCCCCCTTGAAAGGGGGCTCAACTTTAATATGATTATTGCCAAATACAATTAGAGGGTGGGTGTCAAAAATCTGTTTGACTGGAAGGAGTTATTTTTGACTAGAATTTTTTTGGTTCGTTTTTTTATCAATGAAAAAAATGAACAGATAATATTATAAATTACAACTACTTAAAATCGATGATATCTTAATCGAAGTCAGAAGACTTCTCAAAGCGAAAACCTAGAAACCTAGAAACCTTATACCAAAAAAAAATCCCCAATGAACTTCACCGGGGATTTCGATCCAATAAAAAATTGGATTATTCTAAATCAAAAAATACTTACTATTGAATAACGACCTTCTTGCTTATTAAGCCGTTTTCTGTTCTAACGTTAAGTGCATATACACCTGCAGGAACACTGTTGATGTCTAACTCTATTCTTCCATTGTAGAAGTCATAGTTTTGATTTAATACAGCTTGTCCTTGAATGTTTAATAACTCGATGCTTACATCAGTTACTTTATTTGCTGTATTGATATCGATAAACATTCTGTCGCTAGCAGGGTTGGGGAAAACTGAAATAGTTTGATCTACTGCTAAATCTTCAGTACTAGTACTTCCTAATTCTGCAATTGTTAATGGCATATAAACTGTAAAGTTGTTCGCTACAGTAAAAGTTCTGTCTTGCTCATCTCCTTGAATACCATTCGAAAACATATAGCCACCACCTCTAAACTCATCAAATTCTTGCGTCCATGCTAAGTTAGATCCACCATAATATATGCTAGGATCAGCTATATCTGTTGCACTTGGTGCAGCCGAAGCTGCTAATGCATTGAAAATTGGATCTGTTGCACTAAAAGGTTGCATGTGCGCCATTAGTATATAGTGCGAATCATCAGACAGTTGTATTTCTGCTGACGGATCACCTGGAACCTCTAGCGCAAAGAACATGTCAGAGTAATCCTCAGGAATTGAACTAGTGATCGCTCTTCTAGCTTGGCCAATTAAAACTCTTTCTCCTGGCTGTGAGGCATGATCTTTAGGTGTTGATAAATCTACCCATCTGTAAAGATTAATTTCTATAAACCCATTAAAAGTGGCACCTCCTGGTTCAATACCTAACCTACAAGATGTAGCCTTAAAACCACCCCCATTTGGAATGTAGTAATACTGTCCAATTGAGTAGTTCTCATTACCCGCTCCAGGACCTATAGATACTAGAGCTGGTCTGCCGTTTTCTGGCGTTGGTAATTTTCTAAATGTGTTACCACCGATAGAAAAGTCAAAAGTTTGTTGATTGTTTGCCAAATCTGCATCAGAGTCAGCATTTACTGTGTATGTAATCCTGTAATCACCTTCATCTAAATCTCCAGAAAATCTATTTGGAAATACTCTATTTTCATCTAAAACACCGCATCCTATGTCTGGGTAGGTTTGATTGTCTTCATAGATGACATCTAGAGTAGTTAAGCTTCTTAATTCAACATCTACATTAACACCTGTTGCTGTAGCAGCACCTAAATTTTCAACATCTAAAATAAAAGCACATTCATCTACTTGAGAAGCAGGTGTCACTTTATTTGGGTAAGAAGAAAAGAAGTTATTAGCTCTTAAGTTTACCTCTGCAGAAGTGCTTCTGATGTAAACATCATCAATCGCCCAGAAGTAGTAAGATCCTCTATACCAGAATGCAAATCTGAATTCTGAAGCATCATCAAATCCACATAATTTAATAGATCTTTCGTCATTAGTAGTGGGGTCATTTGTTACAAGATCATCATTAATTTGAATGGTATCTGCCCACGACATCCCCCCATCGTTACTCACTAAAACGTAGTACTCACTTTGGAAATGTCTTACCGATTGAGACCAAACTAATTCAGCACCTTCAGCACCAGCTGCGGCCATATCAATGACAGGAGAGATTAATAAACCTTCACAGAAAACACCAGCAGCTTCACTAGGGCAAGGTCCAGATCCTAACATCCATGTCGTGTTATCTGCAGGATCTCCAATGCCTTGACTATCGTAAAAGTCTGAGTCAAAAAGCATCACACCATTACATGTCGTCGGTGTATTAGCTAAACCAGGCCCAAAAAGACCTCTGTCTAATCTACCTTCACTGTCATAGAACCAGCCATTGTCATCAAGAGAAGTACCATCTCCTTTATCCACAGACCATCCGTTTAATCCTCCATCAAAAGCGCCTTCTCCATCAGAACCCCAAATGACTTCTGGACCATACTCTATAGCTGGGCAAAAGAATTCACTTCTAATGCTTACTGTACTACCAGCATCCAATGCCATTTTAATAGTTTGACAATCATTGAAACTAATACCTGCAGTTAATATAGTTGTATTAGCACCTTCACCACCATTTCCTAAAGCCGGTGCGATTGTTTGATCTGCTATATTATCACCAGTTGTTGGGTCTGTTTCAGAATTGCAAATAACAACGGCTACTGCTCCCGCTGCTTCGCCATTCTCAGCTTTGATACCGAAGAAACAACTCCCTCTATCGATTAAAGCAACTGCTCCAGTTACATCATTTGTTATAGATTCACAACCATCAGTTGTAGTGTCAACATCATCATTTACTAAGACTGCATTAGCATCTACTTCTAGCGTTTGATCACCAAAAGCGGCAATCCCAAAGTTGATTTCTGTTTCTGTTCCGTCAATATTGACATATAGTCTATTCACATTTTGCCCGTTTACTTGAATGAAAGCAAGGCAGAAAAGGGATAAACCAATTAAGCGTGTAAAATTCAATTTCATACTTTGATTGTTAATTTTTAAGATAAGATTTCGAGAAATTCTGTATTTAAGTGTGCTAAAAATAATAAAAGAAAAGAAAGGATTGTGTCGTTAGTAAGTATTATTCGCCCCTTATCAATTCTTTGAGCTGACGAAATGTATAAATTCCTGTAAATCAGATAATTTTATAGTAGATGTTCCTCTAATTTGACAAACAGTTGCTCCACATAAATTGGCTATTTGGGCTATTTGCTGCAATGAAAGATGTGTCTGTTCTAAAACTGCAACGACAGCAATCACTGTGTCCCCAGCGCCTGAGACATCGGCATCATCCAATACCGATGTAGGTTCAATACCTGAAGATTGACCATCATTATAGTAAATACCATGCTCTGATAAGGTAATTAGATAGTTTTGGCTTTTTAGTTCTTTTTGCGCGTTGATGATTCTATCAAATTCTGAAGCTGTTTTGGGGATATCAACGCCAGTATAGTTTATAAACTCCTTAAAATTGGGTTTAAAAAGGTGGGCATTGGATAACAATTCAAAGTGCTTGTTTTTGGGATCTACATAAACTTTTAGATGTCTTTTTTTACATGCTTCAAAGATGTATTTGATAAGCACCTCAGTCAAACAACCTTTGTTGTAATCTTGTAAAATGACAATATCTATCCCTTTGTCTAGGTGATTATCAATCTTGCTCTTCATTTGATTTTGAAAGTCAATAGCTATGTCGTCAAGACTTTCTTTATCTATCCGAATGTTTTGTTTAAAATCAAGCTCTACTATTCTATTTTTTAAAGTTGTACATCTTGTCCCATCTGTTACAAGATCAGCGTTTATACCAGCTTCTTTGCAGAGTTGCGTTAGGTCCCTTCCAATATCGTCTTTACCAATTACACCGATTAATGTCACATTTTGTTCTAATGCTCGGAGGTTCATAGCAACATTGGCAGCCCCACCCAATCTTTTTTCTGTTCTTTCGATGGTAACAACGGGGCAATCAGCTTCTGGACTTTTTCGTGTGGACTTAATGAAGTCGTATTGATCCAGCATCAGGTCCCCAATGACGAGTATGTTTTTTGTTTCGATCATTAATCAGAGCAAATAAATGAAATTTTGTTGATTAAAAGAACTTAGGTGTTTTGTGTCGCACCTACGGCGCTATTAATCTTAGTATTAATTGGTTTGTTAGTAATCTTATACCACTCTGTGGCATAATGAATGGAAACATGCATAGCCCCAAAAGGGGAGAAATATGTCTATCCCCAATAGAAGCGTAATATGCCTATCCCGTGGGGTGCAGAATATGTCTAGCTCCTAGATGGAGAATAATATGCCTCATTCCGTTAAGGGCAAAAAATGTCTAACATTGATAAGGACGGAACATGTCTAACCCCATTATCTGTGTAATATGCCTAGCCCCATTAGGTGCGGAATAATTAGCCCCGTAGGGGCGAAATATGATTTCCGAGCGCACTCAAATTCAATCGATTATTCTCAAAAAAAGCATCAATTTTATCTTCAAACACATGCTTATCTTCTGAAAAAACCTGATGTACTAAACCCTCAAATTGATTTGGATGCGCTATAACATTTAAAAGCTTTTGATCTTTCAAATAACGCGCCATTGGGAATTTCTTAATGTTAGGTCCGCAAATTGTGTGGGCTTTAAAAACTAATGGTTCCAAAACATTATGAGGACCTTTTTCGAATCCCGCACCTACATATGCAACCTGAGCGTTAGCGTAAAGATATTTTAAATCACCCATAGAATCTACTAAACAAACTTGACAAGCACAAGGAGAAGAATACATACTCGTTTCTAGCTTGATTTTATTTTTGAATGATTGAATGGTGTTCTGATCAACTTCATGCGGCGCCAAGATATAATTGTACGCTTGATGGCCATTCATAAAATCAATAACCCACATTGATTCTTTATCAGTGATACTCCCAAAAGCAATGATGGGTTTTGAAGGTTGGGAAAAGCAATTGATCCTAATGGGGTTATCTTTGTTTCTTAATACCTGATCCACACGACTATCTCCGAACAAAGTCAAATTTTGAAAACCATTTTTTTTGAAAATTTCAATAGAGTTGGAATTGTGGCAGAAAAGCTGTTGAGCTGATTTCAATAAATTCCCAAAAGGTTTGGCCCAGCTTTTCAAAAGATAGTGATCCTGATTGAAATGAATACTGGTGAAAAAATAGGGTATTTGCTTGGTTTTCAGGACCCTTAAGAGATTGAACCAAAAATCATACTTTATAAAAATAGCGGCTATTGGATTGATGACTTCAATTAATCTCTCTTGGTTTTTAGGGGTATCTAATGGCAAATAGATCTTATAAAATCTTTTGTCTTCAAAATGTACCTGTTCATATCCTGATGGTGAATAAAAACTAATTACAAATTTAGTTTCAGGCGCTTTTTGATGTATAGCATTAATGATGGGTCGGGCCATTTCAAATTCACCATATGAGGCAGCATGTAACAAGATGCTTTTTTTGAAATCTAAAGTTTTTAAATCATTTTGAATTTTCTCAAACTGATGACGTCGACCTTGGGTCCAGCTCTTAGCCTTATCATTAAACAGGCTTGCTAATGCAATGGCTAAGCCATAAAGTCTTATTAAAACAGTGTAAAGGAAGAAGCGCAAATCAATAAAATATTTCGCCTGGAGGCGTATAGTCTTTGAAAGGGATGTACCATTTCGCATTGATGCCCCAAATGATATCTATTCTTGAATTGGTATTTTGCATTCCCGTATCAAAATTGATTCGCCTGTTTTTTGTAAATCCTTCCAAAATGAAAAATCCAATAGAATAATTTAAACTCCTATTTCTACCAATATTTGTGAATTCAAATGTCTGTTTAAGATAGGGGCCTGTCGTATGTCGATCATAGCCTTTTGAATATTCTCCTGATACTTGAGGTACATTCTGAAGATCATCTTGAAATCGAATACGATGTTGCAACCAACCAGCGCCTAATCCAATACTTAAGCCAGATTTTGGATTCTTCTTCATTGGTAAGACAACTTTGCTAGCAGCTATTCCTATATAAGCACCCCTTTGTCTTAGAAAGATATCAGCGTAAGCACCATTATTGCCAAGGATACGTCCATTATCCAGTCTTATTGAGGCTAAGGCATCCTCTCTAACATTATCGCCAAAAATGAAGGCATATTCCAAGCTAAATACGCCATTAAACTTATTAGAAAAAAGGTCTAAAGAGATGGATGCAGCATTATTGCTTCCGAATCTATCGGCCATGTCTCCAGCGGTAAAGTTTAAACCATATTTAAAACCAAAAGCTAAAAAGTTATTGTCTCGTGTCTCAAGATCTTGACTATATGCATAAGCATTAAAGATGAGACTTGCGAGAATTAGGATGATTTTGAGCCTGTTCATTGTTCAAATTTAACGAAACCCTCGTTGTAAACATTTGAAAATCAATGAGAATAAATCCATTTACATTAAAATTTCTTATATATATCTTTTGTGCGTACTTTCGTTCATTCACATTGTACATATTCATAATGTATAAACACTTGTTAAACCTGGCAATGTATTCAAATCTAAGGTCCTTAGGTTTAGCACTACTGCTATGTTTTTTCCTTTCAAACTTATCTGCGCAGATTTACGAAAACATAACTCGAGAAGACATTGTAGCGGAATTGGAGAAACGAGACCTCGAATTGGAAGAAGTTGAAGCCGAATTACTACTCAATGGCATCGATATTAATACCCTTGAAGAGACGGGCGTGTCCATAGATCAAAAGGAGACGATTCAAAGAGTGATCAAGGAGATGACAAAGAAACGGCAAGATGAATTAGAAAAACAAAGACTAGAAGAGGAGGCAGAAAAAGAAGCTGAAGTAGAAGATGAAAAAGCAGATACAGAACCTTTATCGGATAGCATAAGCATCTTTGAAGAGCCATTAATTGAAGAAGAGGAGGAGGTCATGCCGGAGGTGTTGATTTATGGTCAGCAATTATTCAGAGATAATATTTTAAAGGTTTTAGGTAAGTCTGAGGAGATTAATCCTCCAGATACTTATGTGTTGGGTCCAGGAGATAAACTCATTGTCTCTACTTGGGGTAAATCCTTTAATGAGTCGGAGCATATTATAAATAATGAAGGCTACATAAAAATTTTAAATGGTCGTCAACGTGTTTATTTGAAGGGGAGAACTTTAGGAGATGCCAGAGAAATAGTCAAAAAGGCAATGGCCAAATCATATAGTTTTGGTGAGGGAGAATTTGATCTATTATTAAACTTTTCTAGAACGGTGCGCATAAGTATTTATGGTGAGGTCCAAAGTAATGCAGGGTCGTTAGCATTATCTGCTTTTAATTCAGCTTTTAATGCCCTAGCCGCTGTTGGGGGTACAAATGATATTGGTTCACTAAGAAAGATCATCCTTCAAAAAAATAGCGGACAGACACTGACGATGGATATATATGAGCTTTTAAATAATCCTTCCATTCAGCAAAAGTATTACATAGAGGATAACGATATTATTGTTGTGCCAGCTTCAGAAAATATCGTCACTCTAGAAGGTGCAGTAAAACGTCCAATGAAATATGAATTGATAGAAGGAGAAGGGGTGAAAGAGTTATTAGACTTCGCTGGAGGATTTGCTGAGAATGCATTCAAAAAGAAAATCCAAGTAAGAAGATTTGTGGATGATGATCAAAAAATCATTGATATCGATTGGCGTCAATATGAAACCGGCAATAGAAACTTTGAATTGCTGAATGGCGATTATATCTACGTTGAAGCTATTGAATCAGAGGCCAGTAATTATGTTGAAGTTTTAGGGGAAGTTAAAAAGCCAGGTACTTTTGAGCGTACGCCTAATATGCGTATAACAGATCTAGTTGCAAAGGCTGGATTAACTGATTTGTCAAGTACAGAAGTGATTTATTTGACAAGAACAAATAGCGATGGGACAACGGCATTTGAGAAAATATTCTTGGATGAGATTTTAGCTGACAAATCGAAAAGCCAAAACTTGGTCCTTCAAAATCGAGATAAAATTGAAATTTGGTCGCAAGAACGTTTTTCAGACGAAACAGAGATATCAGTCAATGGTGCTGTAAGAGAAGAAGGTAAATTTCCATATGATGTTGGTCGTAATATGAAAGTGAGAGATGCTGTAATTATGGCAGGGGGACTGAGGAGAGATGCTTCTAATTTTGCCATAGTGCACAGTAACGATCCTTTAAATCCAAAGATCAAAAAATATAAAACGATTGATAATCTCTATGATATTTTCGAGAATCCCAATCTTGAAGAGAACATAGTTTTGGAACCTTTTGATAGCTTGGTCATCCAGTCAATCAATGACTTTTCTGAAGAGTCTTTTGTAAGAATTGAGGGGGCCATCAATAAGCCAGGTAGATATCAGTATGGTGAATCCATGACGATAAAGGATTTATTCACTTTAGCGGGTGGTTTCAAGATTGCTGCCTCTACAAATAATATTGAAGTTTCTAGAGTAGTCATTCAGAATAACGAGCCCACTAAAACTGTAGTCGCTAATCTTGAAGTCGATCGCAATAGTTTTGATGTACTTTCATTAGGCACTGGAGATGGTAAATATATACTGGAGCCTTTTGATAATATCGCTGTTAGGTACAATAAGGATTTCGATCTACAGCAGAGGGTTTTCTTAAAAGGCGAAGTGGAGGTCCCTGGTCCTTATGCCATTTGGAAAAAGAATCTAAGAATCTTAGATGTTATTAATAGGGCAGGAGGATTAACAGAAGAAGCCTTTCCTGCAGGAGCGACGCTTTTCCGTAAGGAAGAAGAGATTGGCTCTATTGTTATTAAATTAGACGAAATCAGCCGTGATCCCAATTCGGAATTCAATTTTGTGGTTAAGAATGGTGATGAGATTTTTATTCCGAAGATATCTGAGTTTGTAACTATAAAAGGTGCTACTAGAGTAAGGGAAGTTGTAAGTTCTGAAGCTATTGATGAAGGCAACGCCATTCGAGTGCCATACCATAAAAATAAAACTGCGATTTTTTATATCAATGAATTTGCTGGAGGGTTTGATGAATTTGCAGATAAGAATAACATCCTAGTTCGTCATGCAAATGGTGAAATAAAGAAAATAGAAAAAAAATTGTTTGCCAAAAAGTACCCCAAAGTACTTCAAGGCTCAACCATAACAGTAGGGTACAAGTCAGAAGACGAAAAAGAAAAAGAAAAGAAATCCGATGTCGACTGGACCAAACTTTTGGGTGATTCCGTAAGCCAAGCAATGAGTATTTTAACCTTAATACTTCTTATCCAAAGATTGGATTGATTTGTAGGTCGAGATTTGAGATTGGAGATTCGAAATTTGTAAAAGAAAAGTAAACCAAGTAAACCAAGTAAACTAAGTAAACCGAGTATACCGAGAATTTCTACGTTAAACCAAATAAATATGAGGATATTTTATTAAGTATAA